>NZ_CP036423.1:0-619078 GCF_009910365.1 Aequoribacter fuscus
TTAAAGGGCGCGTATTCTAGAGCCTTTCTATTCCCTAAGCAAGCATAAAACATCAGTAAACACGTAAAAAAGCGCAAATTGGGTGTGTGGACAAACAAACAAGAAACCCACGCCTTGTGAACAACTTATACAAAAGTTATCCACAGAAAGAATATAAAATATTTGTCTTGATTTCTTTGAAATTGAACTAAGCCTATGTTTATTATAAAAAAAATAAAAACTTTAAAAGGGTTGTGGATAAATCAGTTAAAACACATTATGATTTGCCCACAGTGATAAGAAGCATAGGTGACATATGACATTGGAACGGCGTGATGGCCGTCCCGAAGCGGGGGCAGATGTGATTCAAATACGTTGGCAAGATTGTTTGGCGAGGTTGTCCGAGCAGATACCTGACCAACAATTTAGAACGTGGATTGCGCCTCTCCAGTTAGAGCAACAAGATGCTACCTGTCATATATTGGCGCCCAATCGCTTCATAAAAGACTTCGTAAAAGAAAAGTTTAATGATCGCATCCAGGAAGTCCTTCGATCTGAGCTTGGCGATCAGCGCCTAGATTTACAGTTCGGTATTGCGAATCAAGGCTCAACACCTCGAGCGTTTGTGCGAACAACCACGTCAGTTAAGCAAGATGCCCCTAATTTGTCGGTTGTGGGGAAGACCGATGCGCCCACGACAATGACAACGCGTAATACCGGAGTACAAGTAGAGGGTGGTTTATCGCATCAAAACAACTTGGTCGAACATTACTCTTTTGAATCGTTTGTAGAGGGTAAGTCTAATCAGTTGGCGTTAGCGGCGGCGCGGCAGGTCAAAGATAATCCTGGTTTCGCATACAATCCTTTGTTTATCTATGGCGGCGTCGGTTTGGGAAAAACCCATTTGATGCATGCGGTAGGTAATGCTTTAAGACAAGACAACCCGAATGCGAATATCATTTACTTGCACAGCGAGCGTTTTGTAGCGGATATGGTTAAGGCGCTCCAATTAAATGCGATATCTGACTTTAAAAGGTACTATCGATCTGTAGATGCTTTGTTAATTGACGATATACAATTTTTTGCGGGTAAAGAACGATCGCAAGAAGAGTTTTTCCATACCTTCAATGCGTTGCTTGAAGGTGGCCACCAAATGATATTAACCTGTGACAGGTATCCAAAGGAAATAGACGGTTTAGAAGAGCGGTTGAAATCTCGTTTTGGCTGGGGTTTAACGGTTGCTGTCGAGCCACCAGAGCTAGAAACGCGCGTGGCAATATTAATGAAAAAGGCGCACCAGATAGGTGTATTCCTACCAGAGGATGCCGCTTTTTTTATCGCTCAACGTATACGGTCAAATGTCCGTGAGCTCGAGGGTGCATTAAAACGTGTGATAGCAAGTGCTCACTTTCATCAGAAGCCCATTGATATTGCGATGGTGAAGGATAGCTTAAAAGATTTGTTGGCGCTTCAAGACAAACAGGTGAGTTTAGATAATATACAAAGAATTGTGGCCGAATATTATCGAATAAAAGTTGCCGATTTGATGTCTAAACGACGTAGTCGTTCAGTGGCTCGGCCAAGACAAGTAGCAATGGCGCTAGCTAAAGAATTAACGAATCACAGTTTGCCGGAGATAGGCGATAGTTTTGGTGGTAGAGATCACACGACAGTACTGCATGCATGCCGTAAAATAGAAGAGCTAAAAGGTACAAATAACGATATCAGAGAAGATGTAAAGAACCTTCTCAGGGCCCTAACAACATAAATGAGACTACGAACAAAAGTAGAAAGAATAGTTAAGGATTTTCGATGAAGTTTTCAATTGAAAGAGAAGCTCTGGTCAAGCCCTTGAGTCTGGTGGCAGGCGTTGTAGAGCGTCGCCAAACACTGCCAATATTGGCCAATGTGCTCGTTAATGTTGAAGGGTCTCAATTATCATTGGTTGGTACCGATTTGGAAGTCGAACTCACTGGCCGAGTGACCTTGGAAGATAGTGATTCAGTAAGTGGTTCGGTGACAGTGCCGGGCCGAAAGCTGTTTGATATTTGTAAGTCGTTGCCCGATGGCAGCGTCATTGAGTTAGCCCAAGACGGGGCAAAGCTTGTGGTGAAATCGGGACGATCGCGATTTAGCTTGGCGACCTTACCAGCGACGGAATTTCCTCTGGTCGATTCGCTCAATGTTAGAGGATCTATGACCGTTGATCAGCAAGCCTTAAAAGCGTTGATTGAGCAAACAGGGTTTGCTATGGCTCAGCAAGACGTTCGTTATTATCTTAATGGGATGTTATGGGAGTTAAACGCCAATCAATTCCGCGTTGTCGCGACTGACGGGCACAGACTGGCAACCAGTCATATCGTATTAAGTGAAGGAGTAGTCCAAGGTTTATCTGGACCAGATGCCACACAAATTATTCTACCCAGGAAGGGTGTGCTGGAGTTGTCCCGTTTGTTACAGCCCGGTGACGCGCCCGCAGAGGTTGCTTTGGGCGATAATCACTTAAAAGTAGAAACGGCATCGTTTACGTTTATCAGCAAGTTGGTTGATGGCAAATTTCCTGATTATCAGCGGGTGTTGCCAAAAAACTCGACCAAGACTGTTGTTGGAGAGCGCGATGTGTTGAAGAGCGCGTTATCGCGAGCGGCGATCTTAAGTAATGAAAAGTATCGGGGTATTCGCTTACATTTATCATCAGATCAGTTGCAGGTGGTTGCTAATAACCCCGAGCAAGAAGAGGCGGAAGAGATTATATCGGTGGATTACCAAGGTGAGCCGCTCGAGATCGGTTTCAACGTCAGTTACTTGCTGGATGTGCTGGGTGTGATCCATGAAGACAGCGTCAAAGTAAGTCTGTCAGATCCGAGCGGCAGTGCACTACTTGAAGCGGCAGACGAACACGCGAACGCGATGTACGTCGTTATGCCTATGAGGTTATAAGTCGCCTTTCTGGTAGGTTTCATTCATAACGAAGGCTCTTTTCAAAGGGCCTTTTTTGTATATCAGTGTCGATGAAACAAACAGTGCAAACCCTGAAAAACGAGAACTAGGCTTTCATTATAAATGTTAACGCGCATTCAGATAGCAAATCTTCGCAATATAGCGATGCAGGAGATCGGCGACTTGTCGCCCGTGAATGTGTTTCTGGGTGACAACGGAGTAGGGAAAACCTCGGTACTAGAGGCAATACACACGTTAGGTTACGGCAGATCTTTCCGTAAGCAGGGTGGTCAAAAAGATGCTTTGGTACGTTACGGGTGCGAGCGCCTGGTGGTTTTTGGCGAAAGCGTCATGGGTGGTTCCGGAAGTGTGCGCGGCGATGGGCAAGCTCTTGGCGTGGAAAGGATGGGTTTGTCGCGAGCGGCAAATGGCGACATACAGATAAAGATTAATGGGGAGAAACTACAAAGGCTGTCAGAGATGGCGTTTCGGCTCCCAACGATTGCCGTGAATTCCGACACCTTTGATCTGTTGACAGGTGGTGCCGCTGAGCGGCGGCGCTACCTGGACTGGGCTGTGTTCCACGTGGAACATGGCTTTCGAGATGTGTCAAAACGATACGCTAATGCGCTGCAGCAGAGAAACTCCATACTGCGTCGAATCGCCAATCAGATGCGATTGGCGAACCCAAAAAACTCGAGCATCGATCATGACCCACACGAGCTTTCTACTTGGACTCAGGCCGTATCGGCCCTTGGCGCTCAAGTCGGCGAGTATCGCGAGGCTCAGTTTTTGGTTCTGAGAGACTTATTTGAGGACATGTTACGAGAGTTGGGCGGTGGAGCTCTGGGTGTGAAGTTGGGCTACCGCAGTGGTTGGGGCCAGGGTGTGGCATTGGCGGAAGCCCTAGAGCAAGGTCAGATTAGCGATATGAGCCGCGGCTTTACGCAGTTTGGTCCACATCGAGCCGACATTCAGGTTGTTGTTGGGAAAGACGTCGCCGGACAAGCCCGACTTGCGAGAGACGTTCTCTCTCGAGGGCAGCTTAAGCTCGTTGTTCTGGCAATGAAGCTCGCGCAAGTGCGGTTCTTCCTCCATGCGGGCAGTGCTGGCACGCTCGCCTCGAAAGGGGCGCGCACAGAAGCTGGCCGTGATCCGCAAGTGCAGGCACTCGCGCCCGCCGCTGGAAATACATTGTCGGTACTCTTAGATGATATTGCGGCGGAGTTTGATAGACCAAGAGTTGTCGCTTTGGGTCGACTGCTGGCAGAGATGATAATGCAAGGCGGTGTTCAGGTGTTTGCGACGTCAACGGCGATAGAGCCATTAAAGCCCCTATTGGATGCGATATCGATAGATGACTTCAAGGTGTTCCACGTGGAACACGGTCGGATCTGGGCTGCCGAATAGCACCCAATCGGGCCCACACGTGCTATAATCGCAGTTGTTTTCAACTAGGGTTATCTCTTTTATGTCGAATCAAAATTACGATTCCTCAAGTATTACCGTGTTAAAGGGCTTGGACGCTGTACGAAAGCGCCCAGGAATGTATATCGGTGACACGGATGATGGCACCGGTTTGCATCATATGGTGTTTGAGGTCGTTGACAACAGTATTGATGAGGCACTAGCCGGATTTTGTTCGACCATCGAGATTGTTGTACACCCTGATGAATCGATTACTGTCTCTGATGATGGTCGCGGAATACCGACGGAAATGCATGAAGAGGGTGTCTCAGCGGCCGAAGTGATTATGACCGTACTGCATGCGGGCGGTAAGTTTGATGATAATACCTACAAGGTTTCTGGCGGGCTTCATGGTGTTGGTGTGTCAGTCGTTAACGCACTGTCGTCTTCACTAACGCTTACCGTGCGTCGGCAAGGCAAAGTGTTTGAGCAGCACTACCAACATGGCGTGCCACAAGCACCCCTTGCAGTCGTTGGTGAAACTCAAAACACGGGAACAACCGTTCGCTTTTCACCGTCGCCGGAGACCTTCAGCAATATTGAATTCCATTTTGATATTTTAGCGAAGCGTCTTCGCGAGTTAGCGTTTTTGAACTCTGGTGTGAACATTAAATTAACGGACGAACGGTCTGGCGAGAGTGAAACATATAATTATGATGGTGGCTTAGGCGCTTTCGTTGACTACCTCAACCGCAACAAAACACCTATTAATAAGTTGTTTCATTTTGCGAACGAAGCAGATGAAGAAACAGGCGTGGCTGTTGAGGTTGCGTTGCAGTGGAATGACTCTTTTCAAGAAAATCTTTTGTGCTACACGAATAACATTCCGCAAAAAGATGGTGGCACGCATTTGGCTGGCTTTAGAGCCGCGCTAACCCGCGGACTGAACTCTTACATCGAGCGCGAAGGCTTGGGTAAAAAAGCTAAGATTGGCACAACAGGCGACGATGCGCGTGAAGGCCTAACAGCCATTATTTCAGTTAAAGTCCCAGATCCTAAGTTTTCGTCGCAGACTAAAGAAAAACTGGTGTCTTCTGAAGTCAAAACCGCCGTTGAACAAGCTATGTCGGCGCGTTTGAACGATTACCTTCTTGAGAACCCAGGTGACGCGAAAACTATTGTCGGCAAAATGCTCGATGCTGCTCGAGCACGGGAAGCAGCACGTAAGGCGCGAGAGATGACGCGTCGTAAAGGCGCATTGGATATTGCTGGTCTGCCAGGAAAGCTGGCGGATTGCCAAGAAAAAGATCCTGCATTGTCAGAGATTTATCTTGTAGAAGGGGATTCTGCTGGCGGATCCGCGAAGCAGGGCCGAAATCGTAAGTTTCAAGCCATTTTGCCACTTAAGGGTAAGATTCTTAATGTCGAGAAAGCCCGCTTCGATAAGATGCTCGGCTCCGCAGAAGTCGGAACTATCGTAACAGCCTTGGGTTGTGGGATCGGTAAAGAAGAGTTCGATGCTGAAAAGCTTAGATATCACTCCATTATCATTATGACGGACGCCGATGTCGACGGTTCGCATATTCGAACCTTGCTTCTGACGTTCTTCTTTAGGCATATGCGTGAGCTTATTGAGCGCGGCCACATTTATATTGCGCAGCCACCACTGTATAAAATCAGCAAAGGAAAGCAGTCACAATATTTAAAAGATGATGATGCACTGAATGCGTTCTTAACTCAATCTGCGTTAGAAGACGCGGCCTTGATCACGGATCCAGAAGCTCCTCCAATTGCGGGTGCAGCTCTTGAAGCGCTAGTCGAGCAGTACCGAGCTGTCGATAAAACCATTTCACGATTGGCGCGCTTGTATACCCATGACGTACTGTGGCGTTTGGTTTATAGCGAAGTACTTACTGTTGATGCTATGGCAAATGAACAAAGCGTACAAAAGTTTGGTGCAGACTTGAGCGATCGCTTACAGCGATACTCCGTAAATGGAAGTGAGTACTCCGTTTACGTCCGCAAAGACCAAGAGCGCAACCTTTATCTGCCGGTGGTGAAGTTTTACAACCATGGTGTTGAGTACGAAACGGTGTTGGGCCGAGACTTTTTTGGTTCGGCAGAATATCGGCAGCTCACGGCGTTGGGTGCAACCTTAGGCGACTTGATCGGCCCCGAGGGCGCAATTCGTAGAGGCGATAAATCGCAGCCTGTTCGCGAATTTACCGAGGCTCTTGCTTGGTTAATGACCGAAGCCGCAAAAGGCTACAGCATCCAACGTTATAAGGGTCTGGGTGAAATGAACCCTGAGCAGTTATGGGAAACCACGATGGATCCGGAAACTCGCCGTATGCTGCAGGTTACAATTGAAGATGCGATTATGGCCGACCAAATGTTCACTACATTGATGGGTGATCAAGTGGAGCCGCGTCGCGAATTCATCGAACAAAATGCCTTGAATGTGGCGAATCTGGACGTTTAACCAATCTAAGAAATAGGTTTTTGTAAACCCCGCTTCAGTAGCGGGGTTTTTTTATGGCGTCACAGAATCGTTTTCTAGTTCGCCGTGATTGCTTAGGAAATAGCCAGCTCTTTTAGATCTGCGACAGCGCCAAACAAGGCGGCTAAAGTCGCGAGCAAACCCAAGCGATTTTGTCTTAATTTGTCGTCTTCCGCATTGACCATGACTTCGTTAAAAAAGACATCAACGGGTTCCCGCAAAGACGCTAAGTGTGTCAAATACCCAGAATAATCTTTAGCGTTGATCGCTTTGTCTAGTGCTGGTTTGAGTGCCTGAAGCGCCTTGGCCAGAGCGTGTTCGGCGGTTTCAACTAGCAGTTCGTCGCTGTAGATTGGTTTGCTTGCGTCCGCCTTTGCAAGAATATTACCCACGCGTTTGTAAGCGCTCGCTAACGCCAAAGCCTCTGGCATGTCTGAAAAAACCACAAGCGCATTGAGCCGGCGTTGGAAATCAAGCGGTTCATTGACCCCCTGATTGATCACCGCACGAACAGTCGTAATGGGGATCCCTTGAGCTTCGTAACGAGCGTAATATCGTTCGTTAAGGTATGCGATCAGGCTTTCAAGACTGTTCGGTGGTACGTCAAAGGGCAATCGACGAAGTGCTTCAGAAAACAGTTCCGCTAAGTCTAGGTTGAGGTTGTTATCAATAATTAACCTCAACACCGCCAATGACGCTCGGCGGAGTGCGAAGGGGTCTTTAGAGCCTGATGGAATTTCTCCGATCGCGAATATGCCCGCCAAGGTATCACAGCGGTCTGCTATGGCGACGGCGGTGGCTTCAAGGTTATCTGGCAGGTCGTCTGTTGCGAATCGGGGGAGATAGTGCTGTTCGATGACGTCTGCAATTTCATCACCCAGACCTTCTGCTCGAGCGTAGTAAGCGCCAGCGATACCCTGCAGTTCCGGAAATTCGTTGACGAGTTCTGATGCTAGGTCTGATTTTGCTAACTCGGCACCACGGGCTGCAATGCTGGCGTCGGCGCCAATTTTTGTTGCGATGAATGACGCCAAAGAGGCTACGCGGACGACCTTATCGTATACGGACCCAAGCTTGTGCTGGAATGTCATCTTTTCTAAAACGATTCGTCTGTCGGCTAGCCGGGTTTTTAAATCGGTATCGTAAAAGAAAGCAGCATCAGCAAGTCGTGGGCGAATGACGCGTTCATTGCCGTGTACGATTCGCTCGGGCTCAGGGCTTTCGATGTTGGCAACCGTGATAAAGCGAGGTAAAAGCTCGCCCTCTGCGTCTTGCAGGTGAAAGTATTTTTGGTGCTCTTTCATTGATGCAATGAGTGCTTCTGACGGGACTCGCAAAAAGTCGCGATCAAATTCACCAGATAAGGCGACGGGCCATTCGACTAAGGCGGTGACCTCATCGAGTAAATCGTCGTCAATTTGTGCATCAGCCGAATACGTGGCGGCCAGGTTTTTTACTTGTTTTAGGATCATTGCTTTGCGTTTTTCATAATTAGCAATGACTTTCGCGGCCAGTAAATCCTCTTCATATGTTGCAGCAGAGCGGATTTTGATGGGTTCTGGCGCCATAAAGCGGTGGCCGTGTGACACCCTAGATGCGGTGAGTCCAAAAATAGTTCCAAGGTCGTCGTTGTCGCCATACAAACAGACTACCCAATGCACTGGGCGGACGAACTCTGTACGTGATGAACCCCAGCGCATGCGTTTAGCGATGGGCAGCTTGGCGAGGGCTTCATTGACGACATGGGCTGCAACAAGTTCGGTTTGTGCACCCGGCACGGTCTTCGTAAACCCAAGTCGAGGGCCTTTGTCGGAATCGATCAATTCGAGCGCGTCAGCACTAACCCCCTGTTTTTTTGCGAACCCAATCGCTGCAGGTGTCCATTCACCGGCATCGTTTTTGGCGGCGGCAGCAGGCGGCCCGAGAACGATTTCTTGTGTATCTGGGCTTCTGCTGGGGAGTTGGTTAATTCTGACGGCGAGACGGCGTGGCGTTGCAAACCACTTGCTATCCACAGGTGCAAGATTTAAGTGCGAAAAGCCGGCGACCACTTCATCATGAAACGATTGGGCTAGAGCACGAAGTGATTTTGGTGGTAACTCTTCGGTTCCAATTTCAATTAAAAACGCGTCGCTCATGCTTAAACCTCTTTGTTCCATTTTGCCAGTGCCTCATCGCGCATCTCAGCGCTGGCTTGAGGAAAGCCCAGCCTTGCTCGGGCATCGTAATAGGCGAGTGCGGCGGCTCTTGCAAGTGTCCGAACGCGAAGGATGAAGCGTTGTCGCTCCGTCACAGAGATTGCATGGCGAGCATCGAGTAGGTTAAATGTATGCGAGGCCTTCATCACCATTTCATAGGCGGGTAGTGGCAGGCCTTTATCCGCGAGACGTTTTGCCTCGGTTTCTAGGTGATCAAACTGGGTGAATAGAAAGTCAACAGGCGCTTCTTCGAAGTTGTAGGTCGACATCTCAACTTCGTTCTGGTGATATACATCACCGTAGGTAATGTCTCCATCAGGCCCTCGAGCCCAAACAAGATCGTAGCAAGAGTCAACGCCCTGAATATACATGGCAATACGCTCAAGCCCATAGGTGATTTCGCCAGTCACAGGGAAGCATTCGATGCCGCCAGCTTGCTGGAAATAGGTAAACTGGGTGACTTCCATGCCGTTGAGCCAAACTTCCCAACCCAATCCCCAGGCACCTAGGGTTGGTGACTCCCAATTATCCTCGACGAAACGCACGTCATGCACTTTGGAATCAATGCCGAGAGCCGCTAGGCTGTCGAGATATAGGTCGAGGATATTATCGGGTGAAGGCTTTAGCGCAACTTGAAACTGGTAATAGTGCTGCAAGCGATTTGGGTTTTCCCCATAGCGCCCGTCGGTAGGGCGCCGACTGGGTTGAACATAGGCCGCTCGCCAGTTTTCCGGGCCGATGGCGCGTAGAAAGGTTGCTGGGTGAAAGGTTCCTGCGCCAACTTCCATATCTAGCGGTTGAATAATGACGCAGCCGTGATCCCCCCAAAATTTTTGCAGGGTGAGAATAATTTCTTGGAAAGACATCACTGGATTGTCTGCAGACACGCCAACCTCGCTACACAAGCTGTACAAAGCGCCGTATTATACAGACTTATGGGTGGACGATATACGGGCTTGGGTCCAAGGGGCCGACTTAGTAGGGTTGAATGACAACATCTTTAATCAAAGCGGGCCTTTCTTTACTCAGAATGATGCCTTTATCTTGGGCGCGCCGCACAGGGCGTTGGCTTGGCAAATTGGTTTGGGCCTTGCACTTACGTGAAAGGCATATCGCCCAAGTGAATATTCAGCTTGCCTTTCCACACTTGAGTGAACGAGAGCAGACTGCTCTCGCGAAGCGTTCCGTAGAGGCTGCGGGTGAGTGGTTTTCTGAGCTTGGTCGGGTGTGGCAAGGCTCTCGAAGCGAACTCGATAAACTCGTGGTACAGGTGCGTGGTGCGGATTATTTGGCCCAGGCCCAAGCGGAAGGCCAAGGGGTCGTGTTTCTAGCGCCGCACATGGGCAACTGGGAATTTGTAGGGCTTTACATCAATACGCTGATACCGCTGTCTTGTCTTTACGAACCACCCGAGCAGCCTGGGCTCGAGGAATTTATTGTGAAAGCTCGTGGTCGTTTCGGTATGACAACGTTCCCGACCACGCCAAAGGGCGTTGTGGGTTTAACACGTGCCTTGAAATCGGGCAGGGCGGTTGGTGTCCTACCAGATCAAGTACCAAGGGATGTTTCGGCCGGGTGTAACGCACCTTTTATGGGTCAGATGTGTTTTACCCCCACATTGGCAGTGAAGCTTGCTCAGCGAACCGGTGCTCGGCTGTTTTATTTAATCGCGTATCGAGTAGATCAAGGTTTTGAAGTGCTTATCCAGCCCGCCGATGACGCAATATATACTGAAGACCTGACGGTAGCGATGACCGTTATGAATCGAGGTATAGCCGAATTGTTAGCACCCTATCCTGAGCAGTATCAATGGACGTATAAGCGCTTTAGAGTTCGACCACAACAGGGTCCAAATCCCTACCATCGAGGTAACTAAATGAAAAACCAGTATATGGGAAAGTTGGTAGGGGGCCTTATTGGCTTTTTAACCTTGGGCCCCTTGGGTTTGTTATTAGGGCTTTGGGTGGGTCATGCGTTTGACAAAGGTCTGGGTGGTCTAGCGCAATTTGCTTCGCCTGAGTTTCGAGCAAAAATTCAAGAAAGCTTTTTTACGACCACGTTTCGACTGCTGGGTTGCCTGGCGAAGGCCGATGGGCGGGTCAGTGAATCCGAAATAGCTCATGCCGAGGCGCTAATCTCTCAAATGGGTTTAGACACGAGAGGTCGGCAGCGGGCAATTGCGTTATTTAAAGAGGGGTCAAGTAAAGACTTTGAGTTAGAGGTGGTTGTTAATGATTTCTTAGGTCTCGCTGGTCGCCATCCGCAGTTGAAGCAAACGCTACTGCTTTTCTTAATTTCAATGGCGCTTGCCGATGGCACGATGGATCCCGCCGAGCGCAATGTTCTTGATCATATTGGCCGATTGCTCGGATTTAGTGAAGCTCAGGTCGCTCACTTATTACGAATGGCGCAAGCGCAAGGCCGTTTCCATGAAACCCCGGGGTCCCAGGGTCCTGTTAATGACATTCAAGTAGCTTACGACGCCTTAGGCGTGCAACAAACCGCCAGCGATGCTGAGGTCAAGCGCGCCTACCGGAAGCTGATGAGTGAGAATCACCCAGACAAACTGATCGCTAAAGGCGTGCCAGACTCCATGGTCAAACTCGCGACGGAGAAGTCGCAAGAAATCCAAGCGGCTTATGAGTTGATTAAAAAGCAGCGCGCAAAAGTATAGAGCGCTTAACGGCGCCAAAACATGGGTGTAAACAAGACTAACAACGTAAATACTTCCAGGCGACCTAGTAGCATAGTGAATGCCAGCACTAACTTCGTGTGGTCCGATACGGTAGAGTAGTTCGCAGACACATCACCCAAGCCTGGGCCTAGGTTGTTTAATGACGCCGCTACGGCAGAGAAAGCGCTTAAAAAATCTAAGCCCATTGCCATTAAAAGTAACAAGATCATCAAAAATGCGATGACATAAACGGCGAAAAAGCTCCACACCGCGCTTACTATCGCTGCATCTACTCGACGTCCGCCGACTCGCAGTGGAATGATGGCTTGAGGGTGGATGAGCTGGCGCATCTCGCGCAAGCCCTGTTTCACGATTAATAAAACCCGCATCACTTTTAGGCCACCCCCCGTAGAGCCCACGCAGCCGCCGATAAACGAAAACAATATCAGCATCATAGGAAGAAAGGTTGGCCAAGACGAAAAGTCTGTTGTCGTGAAGCCGGTCGTAGTTGCCATAGATACTGCTTGGAAGACGCCGTGCACCACACTTTCTTGCGGATCTAGCGTTTTTGTGGCGAGTAATATTAGGCAAGTTACAACGATACTCGCTGTAAGACAAAGCAAAAAGAAACCCGTTTCAGGATCGGAAGCATAACCTTTCAGGCTTTTGTGTTTCCAAGCAAAAAAGTGTAGACCAAAGTTAATGGCGGCAATCCCCATAAACAAGCTGCTGATCCACAAAATGCTATCGTTGTTAAAGTAGCCCATGCTTGCGTCGTGGGTGGAAAAGCCACCAATGGCAACCGTTGAAAACGCGTGTCCAATGGCATCGAAGCTATTCATACCGGCCAAGTAATAAGCCAAAGCACACGCCAAGGTGAGGGTAATATAGACGTAAAACAGGGCGAGAGCGGTGCCGCTGATACGAGGCGTCAGCTTGTTGTCCTTAGACGGGCCTGGCGTTTCGGCCCGATACAATGCCATACCTCCGACCCCGAGCATGGGCAAGATCGCCATGGCGACTACGATAATTCCGATACCGCCTAACCACTGCAGTAACTGACGATAGAGTAACAGTGATCTTGGTAGCTCATCCAGTCCGACCAGGACCGTCGCCCCCGTAGTCGTCAACCCCGAGATCGACTCAAAAATGGCCGCGGGCAAGGTCAAACCAAGGTCGGGTGCTAACCACAAAGGCGCCGCTCCAAAGGTCCCAAGAACTAACCAAAATAAAGACGTTACGAAAAAGCCATCGCGAATACGGAGTTCTGAATGCGCACCTGCGCAGGGAGCCCACAGTAAGAACCCACCCAATAGGGTAATTAAAAAACCATCAATAAACGCCGTTATCGTGTTGTCCTGATCAAGCCACGCAAGCGCAAGCGAGGGCAGCATAGCGGTCGAAAACAACATAAGCAGTATGCCAAGAATTCTAAAGGAGGTTGCTAACGACATAACCTAAAAGAAAAATCCAAAGCCCGGATTGAACAGCTTCTCGACTTCCCCTATTCGGGCTTTGTCGGTTACAAAAAGAATGACGTGATCCTCGTGTTCAACCGCGACATGTCCGTGCGCGATAATGACGTCGTTGCCGCGCACAATTGCTCCGATCGTGACGCCCGCAGGCAACTTAATCTCATCGAGTCGGCGGCCCACGACCTTGGATGATTTTTTATCACCTCTTGCGACGATTTCAAGAGATTCTGCCGCTCCTCGTCGAAGTGAGTGCACACTACTGACATCACCTTTCCGGACATGAGTGAGCAATGTGCCAATCGTGATTTGTTGGGGTGAAATTGAGATATCGATTTCATCACCAATAAGCTCGGAGTAAGCTGGATTGGTAATGAGTGTGATGACTTTTTTGGCCCCCATTCGTTTGGCTAACATCGACATCATAATGTTGGACTCGTCGTTGTTGGTCAAAGCGCAAAACACATCGGTGGTTTCAATATTTTCGTTACGCAAAAGCTGAGGATCTGCGGCACTCCCGTGCAGCACTAGCGCGGACTTCATTTTTTCCGAAAGTGTTCGGCATCGCTGGTAGTTCTGCTCGATGATTTTGACGTCATACTGGTCCTCGAGCGCCAACGCTAGAGTGCTACCAATGTTACCGCCGCCAGCGACGATCACTTTGCGATAGTCCTTATCGATTCGTCGAAGTTCTGACATAACGTTGCGAATGTGCTTTCGGTCTGCCAAGAAAAAGACCTCGTCTCCGGCCTCGACGATGGTATCGCCCTCGGGAATCAGCGGACGATCTTGGCGGAAAATAGCGGCGACACGAGTATCAACTTTTGGCATATGCTCGCGTATTTCTTTGAGCTGATGCCCAACAATAGGCCCGCCTGCCACCGCGCGGACGGCGACTAGCTGCACGCGCCCGTCTGCAAAATCCAACACCTGCAGCGCACCGGGATTGACGATAAGTTGTTTGATGTTTTGGGTAACCAATTGCTCGGGCCCAATAATGACGTCAATAGGTATGTGGGCTTCTTCGAACAGGCGGGAGTGGTAGTTCAAGTAATCTTGGTCCCGAATTCGAGCAATTTTTTTAGGGCTATTGAACACACTGTGCGCGACCTGGCAGGCAACGATGTTAATTTCGTCACTGTTGGTCACTGCAATAATGAGCTCGGCGTCTGCCGCTCCGGCGCGTTCCAGGGTCGAGGGCAAGGATGCAGGCCCTTCAACTGTGCGAATATCGAGGCGGTCCTGCAGTCCTCTCAGGATAGCGGCGTCAGTGTCTACTACGGTAATGTCGTTTTGTTCGCTGGCCAGCTGTTCGGCGAGCGTTCCGCCTACTTGACCTGCACCTAGTATGATGATTTTCATCGTGATTCGGTGCCTACTAAGGTTTTACGTACCATACTGAATCCTGCTTTAGAATCCCAGTGTTTTTGTTTGTGGCTTCAAGCTTTTTGTACGCGACAAAAGTACAACCCATCCGAGCCGTCTCTTTGGGGAATAAGCTGACGCCCAAACTCTGTGGCGTACCCCCATGATTTGTTAATTGCCTGTATTGAAGCTTGCGTTTCTTGTTGCAGAAACAGCCGGATGGTTTGATCGTTTTCTTGCTCGAAGATCGAGCAAGTGACGTACAAAAGCGTTCCACCCGGTTTGAGTTTGGGCCATAGGTTCTGCAGAATCTGAAGTTGCTGCGCGTGAAATTGTGCTAAATCTGACGCCAATCGCAAGGTCTTAATGTCGGGGTGCCGACGAACAACGCCAGAGCCCGAGCATGGCACATCGGCAAGAATATGATCAAAGCACTCCCGTTCGTTGTCCTGCGCTTGAGAGAGTTCTTGTATGTCGATATTTAACCCAAGCCGTTCGGCGCTTTCTCTCACTTTAAGTAAGCGCTCACTATTTATGTCGCGAGCTACAAAGTAGGCGTCAGGATATAACTCCGCTAAGTGGCAGGTTTTTCCTCCAGGTGCGGAGCACGCGTCTAACACTTTTTGCTTGGGTTCGATCGCGAAGAGTTGAGCGGCTACCTGGGCCGCTTCGTCTTGGATTGACACCCAACCTTTCTCAAAGCCTGGAAGTTTTTCTACGGAGCAAGCTTGATGTAAACGGATACACTCGGGTGCGAGTTCGGACAGTGTGCCATCAATATCCATAGATCGGAGTGTCTGTAGGTAGTCGCCAGCAGAGTGATGCCGAGGGTTAACTCGCAGACACAACGGCCCAGCATGATTATTGGCGTCAATAATCTCTGCTGCGCGTTCTGGCCATTGTGCGACGACCATTTGGTACATCCACTCAGAATGCGCTGCTTCCGCCGCGGTGGTTAGATTTGCGCGCAGCGTATCTTGCTCTCGGAGAAAGCGACGTAAACAACCGTTGATGAGTTTAATCGCCCATGTTTTTTTAAGTTTTTTCGCCAGATTCACGCTTTCGTTGACTGCCGCATGGTCCGGGGTCCGCATGTACTCAATTTGATATAGGCCGGTCAGCAAAATGGCATGAACTTCGGCTTCTTTGGGTTTGATGGGTTTCGATAGCAATTGGTTGAGCAACCCACTGAGTCTTGGTAGCGCATTGATGGTGCCCTGCGCTAGTTGGTGAGCAAATGCTTTTTGTTGAGGATCCAGACCCTGATCAAAATCCGAGACCCGAATCGCGTGACCTGTCAGGACTTGGCTTACAGCTCGAACCGCGCTGAGTCTGGCAATAGAGGGGTTCATGCCAGAGGTCTACCCAGTATTGCACCTACGGCGAAGGGGTTCTTATTGCTGTTGAGCACATCTTTCACTGCTAAGGCCTTACCACCGGGCAGTTGCACTTGAGTAAGGCTTAAAATGCCTGCGCCGCACTGCACCTGAATGCCTTTGCCGTCGGCTTCGAGAATAGTCCCCGCGGGGTGCTCTGATTGGCTTGTGTCATCAAGGACAGCTGCTTCAAGAATTCTTAGGCGCTCGTTATTGGCGCTGGTAAAAGCACCCGGGAATGGGTAAAAAGCCCGAATCTTGCGATCCACGGTAAGGGCTGATTGGCTAAAATCGATAAAGGCTTCAGCTTTGACAATTTTGTGGGCGTAAGTTGATTTGTCGTGATCTTGCGGTTCAGCTTGGCCTTGCAGGTTTTTTAGGTCTTGAAGCGTGGTAATAAGTGTTTTCGCCCCGAGTGTTTCGAGTTCGCTGAATAAAGACCCTGCCGTTGTCCTTGATGTTATAGGGCAGGTCTGCACCGCAAGAACAGGACCCGTGTCCAAGCCCGCCTCCATTTGCATTATGCAAACACCAGTTTCGGTATCGCCTGCTTCAACCGCTCGTTGCACCGGTGCTGCGCCGCGCCAGCGTGGGAGCAAGGATGCGTGCACATTCAAACAACCATACCTCGGAATATCTAACACCGCTTGAGGTAACAACATGCCGTAAGCAACAACAACAAGTACATCGAGGTTTTGATCCGCCAGGTTTTTTTGGATAGGGTCATCTTTTAGGCTGGTGGGTTGCCAAACCGGGATGTTGGCCGCTTCTGCCACGATTTTCGTTGGGCTTGGCATGAGCTTTTTGCCGCGCCCCGCGGGTCGGTCGGGTTGCGTGAGTACGAGAGGTACATCGAATCCATGTTGCAGTAGCGCTTGCAGGTGCTTGGCAGCAAATTCTGGCGTTCCAGCAAAGCCTACGCGAAGAGTCTGTGCCGCCATTAGGCTTTTGCTCGGTGGGCTTTTTCAAGCTTTTTGCGGATGCGATTGCGTTTTAAGGGAGACAGGTAATCGACGAACAGCTTGCCGTCCAAATGGTCAATTTCGTGTTGCAAGCAAATTGCTAATAAGCCACCCAGTTCTTCTTCGTAGGCTTCACCTTGTTCGTTGAGAGCTCGAACCTTGATTCGCTGAGGTCTGCATACGGTGTCGTAAAAGCCAGGAACGGATAAGCACCCCTCATCGTATTCTCCCAGCTCCGGGTCAAGTACCTCTACTTCGGGGTTAATAAATACACGCGGTTCTGATTTGTCTTCGCTGACGTCGATCACGAGGATGCGCTCGTGCACATTCACTTGTGTTGCTGCAAGACCAATGCCCGGCGCCTGGTACATGGTTTCGAACATGTCTTTAATAAGAGCGCGATGCTGGTCTGTGACCTCTGCCACAGGTTTGGCGATGGTGCGCAGGCGAGGATCAGGGAATTCTAGAATTTGCAGTAAAGCCATAATCGTAAAGTCGTTAAGTTCACCACGCATTATACCGCAATGGCTAAGTGCAGGTTAACGTTTCATCGAAATCGCTCAGGGGCTGTGAATTTTGCCCACAAAGAGTATCATGCTGTCATATCCAAAAGTTTGAAATAACAGGTTGCCTAGTTATGTTGTGTCGAGTCAGTCGTCTGTGGTGGGCTCTGTTCATGTCCTTAGTTATCGCAAGCACCGCTAACGCTGAAGATTTGCTTGAGGTAAATCCGGGTGCGCCGACAGAATACCGCGTCCAGTCAGGCGATACCTTGTGGGATATTGCCGATATGTACTTGTCTGAGCCCTGGCGCTGGCAGGAATTGTGGGCAGGTAATCCTCACATCGATAACCCAGACTTGATCTACCCCGGAGATGTCCTGAGTTTACGTGTGCCTAAGGGTGGTAGACCACAATTACGTATTTCACGCGGTGGCGAGGTAAAACTCAAACCTGGAATGCGTGTCACGCCTTTAGATTTAGCCATTCCATTAATCGGGCTAGACGAAATAGGTGCATTTTTGCGCCGTAATCGTGTGTTAGACAAAGAACAAGCCGAAAATGCGCCCTACATCCTGGCCTCCAACAAACAGAACCTATTAAGTGCACCTGGCGATGTTGTGGTTGCTCGGGGTGCCATTCATGCCAGAACCCAATCAAAGCAAGACACCATGTATGGAGTGTATCGCGTAGGTCAGCAGTTCAAAGATCCCGTTACTGGCGAAGCCTTGGGTCTTGAGGCGCGCTTAATTGGGTCCGCCCAAAAACTTGAGAGCTCTTCTAACAGCTCGGATTTAACCGAGTTCGAAGTTAAAACGGTAAAAGAAGAAATTCGTCAAGGGGATCGTTTACTGCCGCTGCGGGAACGAATTTTAGACGCGGCGTATCAACCCCGCGCCCCAGAATTTGAGGTGAGCGACGGCTACATGATCGCCGTTGAGGGTGGGGTCAATCAAATAGGTTCATTGAATACGGTCATACTGAATAAAGGCGCTCGCGACGGCCTAGAAGTGGGCCACATGCTGCACATTTATCAAACTGGCGCGCGCGTGCGTGA
This sequence comes from Aequoribacter fuscus, assembly GCF_009910365.1. Lineage (NCBI taxonomy): Bacteria > Pseudomonadati > Pseudomonadota > Gammaproteobacteria > Cellvibrionales > Halieaceae > Aequoribacter > Aequoribacter fuscus. The sequence goes on from NZ_CP036423.1 coordinate 18,431, forward strand.
TGAACTTGAGGGCGACATGGTGCGTTTGCCGGATGTGCGCGCCGGCTTGCTCATGGTCTTTGAAGTGTTCGACAAGTCCAGCTTGGCGGTCGTACTCAAAGCGAGTCGACCCTTGTCTGTCATGGATAAAGTGAAAACCCCGTAACAAACAACATTTACATCGGTCGATCAAGGATGATCTATGGACCTCTCAGAACAGGAAGTTATGGCGCTGTTGCACAGCGCCACCCGCGGCAATGATCCGTCGCTTGCAGCTGCCTTTACGCACTTTGGCAGTGTGTCTGCACTTTTGGCCGGCTCAGCTCAAGCGTGGGCTGCATTTGAATCGGACACTGGAGCGTCCTCCGTCATTTATAAAGCCGTGTTGCAGCGAATTTGCTCTGGACGATTACGCCCAGAGGAGCGGCAGGTTGTCGATTTGCTTCGTGATCTTGATGTTCAGGTTTTAATTCCCAGTGATGCCGCCTATCCGACACTGCTGCGGCAAATTCCCGACCCCCCGCCCGTATTGTATCGGCGAGGGATTTGGCAGGACTTGAATACCCCGCAGATAGCGATGGTGGGTGCGCGCAAAGCATCTCCGCAAGCGCAGAAATTGGCGCAAACCTACGCCCGCGAGCTCGCTGCTAATGGCTTAGTCGTTACCAGTGGTATGGCGATTGGAATTGATGCTTTTGCGCACATAGGCGCCTTGGAATCGGGGCACACTATTGCGGTGCTCGGTACGGGTATCGATCAGGTCTACCCGAAGCGACATCATCGATTGGCACAACAGATCCTTGAGCGCGGCTGTTTGCTGTCTGACCACCCCATTGGCACGGGCCCTACTCCTTATACCTTTCCCAAACGTAATCGGATTGTCAGCGGACTGTCTCGTATCGTCATAGTCGTTGAAGCCGCGCGTAACAGTGGCTCCTTGATAACGGCCCGCCATGCCTTGGACCAAAATAAAGAACTGATGGTTTTCCCATGGTCGGTGTTACACCATCAGGGTCTGGGGTGTTTGGATCTTGTGGTTGATGGCGCCGGTGTAATTCGAGATCTTCAAGACGTTTGGTTGGCGTTGGCAAAAACAGATTTGAGACTCGAGCTACAGTCGATGCCCGAAGATCAAACTGTTCTTACTGCAGTGTTAAGTCCCGATTGCAAGCGCCTACTCCGTTTAATGGGCGATACCCCGGTCAGCAGTGTCGATTTATCGGCGCGGGTTAAAAAGCCTGTTACTTGGGTGCAAGAACACTTGCTGGAACTGGAGTTGGCTAACTGCATCACCGTGTCGGGTTTTGGCTACGTTCGACTTTAAATTTACCTTACTGGGTTTCATTGTTAATATGCGCGCCCTATCTTTGCAATAAGCAACCAGAGGAAAGTGATTATGAGCGCACCATTTGTTGCGATCGTTATGGGTTCTGATTCCGATTTACCCGTTATGGAAGCCAGCTTCGAGGTTCTGAAAAAATTCGGCATTCCCTTTGAAGTTCGAATTACCTCAGCACATCGTACGCCAGCCGCTGCCAAGGCTTTTGTTGAGGACGCTGATAAACGCGGGTGCGCTGCTTTTATCGCAGCGGCGGGCATGGCTGCGCATTTGGCTGGCGCAGTATCGGCGACGACGGTAAAACCCGTCATCGGTGTGCCCATGAATGCGTCTCTGGACGGTTTAGACGCCTTGCTTTCTACCGTGCAAATGCCAGCGGGTATTCCGGTGGCGACAGTTGCGATTGGTAAAGCGGGCGCCAAAAATGCGGCTTATTTAGCGGCGCAAATCATTGCAGTATCCGACCCCGCATTAGCCGAGGCTTTGCGCGAAGAGCGTGCAGATAACGCTCGCGCAATCGAAGATAAAAACGCAGCATTACAGGCTCAACTCAAAGGTTAGGACGATGCGTTACCCCTTTCACTGCCTGCGAGCGCGAGCGGTGTTAGCGCGTGGCGGCGTCATTGCCTATCCCACGGAAGGTGTGTGGGGTTTGGGCTGTGATCCCCTTAACAAAAGAGCGGTCGAGCGCCTGCTGGCGTTAAAAGAACGGCCATGGCAAAAAGGGCTGATTGTTGCCTTGGCGAACGAGGGTGTGGCAGACACACTATTACGAACTCTGCCACAGGACCGCAAAAACGCCATTAAAGCGACTTGGCCCGGCCCAAATACTTGGTTAGTGCCGCATGATGATTTGTGGCCTAGCTGGGTCACTGGCGAATCAGACTTTATCGCGTGCCGTTTAAGTGCGTACGCTGTGGTTCGTGACTTGGCCCGAGCGGCTGGCGGTGCCATTATCTCCACGTCTGCTAACCCGGCAGGACAGGTTCCTGCGATGACGGCGCAGGCGGTCAGGCAATATTTTGGTCGTTCAGTGGATTTTATTATGCCCGGCCGGGTCCAAGGTTTACAGAAGCCCAGTGTAATTCGGCACGGTCTAACGGGTGAAACTCTGCGGGAGTGATAGGTCAATACTATGGATATTCGGGCGGTAAAGAACTATCTACTGGGCTTGCAAGAAGCGATTTGCCATGAATTAAGCGACCTTGATGGCGCCGAGTTCGCGTCCGATGCGTGGGAGCGTCCCGAGGGGGGAGGTGGTCGCTCGAGGGTACTCTCTGAGGGTGCGTTGATCGAAAAAGGCGGTGTTAATTTCTCGCACGTGCAAGGTGCATCAATGCCCGGATCGGCCACGGCCCATCGACCAGAACTTGCGGGTCGAAGCTTTCAGGCCATGGGTGTGTCTTTGGTTATTCATCCCAGAAACCCCTACGTACCGACCTCGCATGCCAATGTCCGAATGTTTGTGGCCGAAAAAGAGGGCGAAGAGCCTATTTGGTGGTTTGGTGGCGGTTACGATTTGACCCCTTACTACGGGTTTGAAGAAGATTGTGTTGAATGGCATCGAACCGCAAAGTCGGCGTGTGAGCCCTTTGGTGAGGCGCTGTACCCAAAATATAAGCGCTGGTGTGACGATTACTTTTACTTACCCCATAGGCAAGAGCCCCGCGGTGTCGGCGGTTTGTTTTATGATGATTTGAATGAAGGTGGGTTTGAGCGTTGTTTTGATTTTATGCGCTCGGTCGGTGATTCTTATCTGCGAGCGTATCGACCCATTGTCGAGCGTCGTCGTGACATAGCGTATGGCGAGCGCGAGCGTAATTGGCAGCTCTATCGTCGGGGGCGTTATGTTGAATTCAATCTGGTATTCGATCGCGGCACTTTGTTTGGGCTGCAATCTAATGGGCGTACAGAGTCTATTTTGATGTCTTTGCCCCCTTTGGTTCGATGGGAATACGCGTATGAGCCGGACGCGGGGTCACCGGAAGCAGATTTATTGTCCAAGTACTTGATCTCGAAAGAGTGGGTATAGCTATGAGCGATGACACGAAGATGGTGGTTGGTCAGCGAAAGTATGCGGTGTTTGGTAATCCGATCAAACAAAGCCGCTCGCCATTTATCCACGCAGAATTTGCGAAACAAACTGGCATATCACTTCAGTATCGGGCTATTCGCGTAGAACTGGACGATTTCGATCGCTCAGTGACGGATTTTTTTAAAGCGGGTGGTTCAGGGCTCAATGTCACCGTGCCGTTTAAGGAGCAGGCTTACCAGCTGGCTTCGCGTCACAGCGCCAGAGCTGTGAGAGCAAAGGCCTGTAACACATTGAAACCCGATGGTGATGGCGTTTATGGCGATAACACTGACGGCATCGGTTTAATACGAGATATGGTCGCAAATCACGGTTGGAATTTGCGAGGCGCACGGGTTTTATTGCTCGGCGCAGGTGGCGCCGCACGCGGTGTTATGGAGCCTTTACTCCGGGAGAGCCCTGAATGTTTGGTGGTGGCCAATCGAACACTTGCTAAAGCAGAGACCTTGGCGCAAGAATTTGCCGACTTAGGTAAGGTGTGGGCGAGAGGTTTAACGGATCTCAGTGCTGAGCTGGCGTTTGACGTGATCATCAACGCGACCAGCGCAGGCCTAAAAGGCGAAACGCCTGACTTGCCAGACTCGCTATTGGGCGACCGCTGTTGTTGCTACGACATGGTGTATGGTGCTGAGCCTACCGCCTTCATGCGTTGGGCCGCAGAGAACGCGGCATGGGCGGTGTCTGATGGTCTGGGCATGCTGGTCGAACAGGCGGCGGAGAGTTTTTATATATGGCACCAAGAGCGGCCCGATACTGCGAGTGTGATTAATCACCTTCGGGGCTCTTTAGCCGCAGCTTAACCGGCTACCAATCGTAACCGCAGCCGTACTCTTCGATATGCTCGTCTTTAAGCCGCACGTAATTACCCGCGCTGTAGGTGAAAAAGTCGCGTTCTTTTTGTTTTAAGGGGCGAATTTGTTTGGCGGGTGAACCCGCATACATGTAGCCGCTTTCGAGCGTTTTCCCGGGTGTCACCAATGCGCCTGCGGCCACGACGACCTCGTCTTCAACGATAGCGCCGTCCATCACGATTGCCCCCATCCCAATTAACACGCGATTACCGATCGTGCACCCATGTAAGGTGACGCTATGACCAATAGTTACATCTTCACCGATGATGAGCGGCCACCCGTCGGGATTGAAGGGGCCGGCGTGGGTGATATGTAACACGCTGTTGTCTTGTACGCTGGTCCTAGCGCCAATCCGAATTCGGTGCATATCGCCGCGAACTGATACTTGTGGCCAAACACTGACGTCATCGCCGAGCTCTACGTCTCCGAGGACCACGGCACTTTTATCGACAAACACTCGCTTACCAAGCTTTGGTGTCCACTGTTTAAATTTTCGAACGGCCGCCATATACCTCACACCTCTCAGAAACGCTACACTGTGCAAAATAGGAGGATACTATGAGTCGACGTCGTTTTATAGCGGGAGCCGTGTGCCCACGATGTGCAAAAATGGATACGATTGTGGTCGATATGGATGCGGATTTACGAGAGTGCGTCGACTGCGGTTTTCAAGAAGCGCGGCCTCAAGCCCCAGGACCCTCAGAATTGCCGACTCGTGTCAGTCGGGGTCTGTCGCGTCGAACCGAAACCCCGGCCGAACCCGTTCGCTTGATGGATCCCTCTCTTGGTGCAAAAAAAGATTCTTAACACGATTTGTACAACTTCTTGCCCATAAAAACATTGTAATGTTTTAAACAACCATATGTGGTGTTTTTTTGAGCCAGGTCTGGCTAGATGTAGGGATTTTTCGACTCAACTCGCTGCTTTTAGAAAAGTTGATTTGAATCAGGCTCTTAGTGTTTTTCGTTGAAACATCGTCTATAATCTCGCCGCTGCGCGATCGATCAGTTTCCACAGGCTATCGTCGTGTACCGTGTTTGATGTCGCGAGGCGCTTCAGGTGTCGTGTTGGGGAGCGGGGTCAACGCCAAACAAAATTAATTTACGGAGACACAGCATAATGGGTTTCATTAGTGAGCGACTGCGCGCGATAGTAGTTTACGGCGCCGCCTTGATTGCTACCGCGCTAAGCGGTGCTGCTTTGGCCTCGGGGTCAAAAGTCAATCAAATGGATATGTCACCGGGGGTGACTGCCACAGGGCAGGCAATTTACGATCTACACACCGCAATTCTTTGGATTTGTATCGTAATTGGTGTGGTGGTATTCGGGGTGATGTTCTACTCAATTATTTACCATCGCAAATCAAAAGGCTACAAAGCGTCGAATTTCCACGAGAGCACGAGCGTCGAGATCGCTTGGACCGTCGTGCCCTTCCTGATTTTGATCGGTATGGCGGTACCTGCCACATCGACGCTGATTCAGGTGTATGACACTGACGAAGCTGAGATGGATATTTTAATCACAGGGTACCAATGGAAGTGGAAGTACGAGTACCTGAATGAAAATGGTGAAAACGTATCGTTTTTCAGCAATTTACGTACCGCTCAAGACGAAATTTACAACACCGAAGACAAAGGTGAGCATTACTTGCTAGAAGTCGACGAGCCTGTTGTCATCCCTGTGGATACCAAAGTGCGCTTCCTGGTTACTGCGAATGATGTTATTCACTCTTGGTGGGTACCCGAGTTGGCAGTCAAGCGTGATGCAATTCCAGGGTTTGTGAATGAAACGTGGACTCGCGCTGACGAGGTCGGTATTTATCGCGGCCAGTGCGCTGAGTTGTGTGGCAAGGATCACGGGTTCATGCCTATCGTGGTGAATGTCGTATCGAAAGAAGATTATGCAGCATGGTTAGAGACTAAGCAGGCGGAAGCCGCTGAAATCAAAGCTTTAATGGCACAGACATTCACCATGGATGAGTTGGTTGCTCGAGGCAAGAACGTCTATCAAGGCTACTGCGCCGCATGCCACGGCATGAACGGAGAAGGCGGCTTGGGTAAAGCAATCGCAGGCAGCGCCATCGCAACCGGCGACCTAACCAAGCATCTCGATATTGGTGTTAACGGTGTTCCCGGAACAGCAATGCAGGCCTTTGGTGGCCAGATGAATGACGTTGATATGGCGGCAGTTATCACGTATCAGCGTAACGCATTCGGAAATAACATGGGCGATATGGTTCAGCCCATTGATGTTTTTAATCACAAGAAAGGCTAAGCGGAGAGGTTACTCAAATGGGAGATCATCATCACGGCCCAGCTAAAGGGCTCTCTCGGTGGCTGTTTACCACCAACCATAAAGATATCGGAACCATGTATTTGTGGTTTTCGTTTGCGATGTTCATTTTAGGTGGCGCTTTTGCCATGATCATTCGTGCTGAGCTTTTTCAGCCCGGTATGCAATTGGTGGAGCCAGCCTTTTTCAATCAGATGACGACCCTGCACGGGCTCATCATGGTGTTTGGGGCGATTATGCCCTCATTCGTAGGTTTGGCTAACTGGATGATTCCGATGATGATCGGTGCGCCAGATATGGCCCTGCCACGCATGAACAACTGGTCATTTTGGATTTTGCCGCCGGCATTCCTAATTTTGGCTAGCACCCTGTTCATGGAAGGTGGTGCGCCCGCTTTTGGCTGGACTTTCTACGCGCCCTTATCAACCACCTACGCGCCGCCATCGGTTACATACTTCATTTTCTCGATCCACGTATTGGGTCTGTCATCGATCATGGGTTCGATCAACATCATCGCGACTGTGATGAATATGCGCGCGCCCGGAATGACCTACATGAAGATGCCTCTGTTCGTGTGGACGTGGTTAATCACTGCGTTTTTGTTGGTCGCGGTAATGCCGGTACTGGCTGGTGCGGTGACCATGATGCTAATGGATATCCACTTTGGCACCAGCTTCTTCTCTGCCGCAGGCGGCGGTGATCCGGTCTTGTTCCAGCACGTTTTCTGGTTCTTTGGTCATCCAGAAGTGTACATCATTATTTTGCCAGCCTTTGGTGTGGTATCGCAGATTATTCCTGCGTTTTCTCGCAAGCCTTTGTTTGGCTATGCCTCTATGGTGTACGCAACAGCAGCCATTGCCTTCTTGTCGTTCATCGTTTGGGCACACCACATGTACACCGTGGGCATGCCAATCGCGGGTGAGCTGTTCTTCATGTACGCCACTATGCTAATTGCCGTACCTACCGGCGTAAAAGTCTTCAACTGGATCACGACCATGTGGCGCGGTTCGATGACTTTCGAAACGCCCATGCTGTTCTGTATCGGTTTCTTGATACTGTTCACTATCGGTGGATTTACAGGTTTGATGCTTTCAATTGCGCCTGCTGATTTCCAGTACCACGACAGCTACTTTGTTGTCGCTCATTTCCACTATGTGATGGTGGCTGGTGCGGTATTCAGCATGACAGCAGCGGTTTACTACTGGTTGCCCAAATGGTGTGGGCGTATGTACAACGAGACTATGGGTAAGACGCATTTCTGGATTTCGTTCGTCGGCTTCAACATTACCTTCTTCCCGCAGCATTTCGTGGGCCTTGCTGGTATGCCACGCCGAATTCCTGACTACGCGTTGCAATTCGCTGACTTCAACATGATGTCGAGTATCGGCGCGTTTATCTACGGTGCGTCACAGATCCTATTCTTATACAACGTTATTGCTACGATTGTCGCCGGTAAGCCAACCAGCGAAGAAAAAGTATGGGATGGCGCGGAAGGTCTGGAGTGGACAGTGGCAACACCCGCGCCCTACCACACCTTTGAGACACCGCCTGCAGTTCGATAAGACAGGTAGTTGATCAATGATACGAGTAAGTAACAATCCAACTATTGATACCACCGCCAAATTAGTGGCGGTGGCTATCGCAATGTTTGCGTTTGTGTTTGTCGTAATGGTGCCTCTGTATAATGTATTGTGTGACGCTCTAGGCATTAACGGTAAAACCGATGGGTCGCAATATACCTCGGTGCCGGTTGCGGTCGATGAGTCGCGCACAATTACGGTACAATTTGTTGCCACCAACAACGAAGGCATGCCATGGGAGTTTGGCCCAAGTGTTACTGCTATGAAAGTACACCCAGGTGCGGTAAATGATACGGTCTTTTTTGCTCGTAACCCTTTGCCGAAAGATATGGTGGCGCAAGCCATTCCCAGTATTTCACCTTCACGAGCGGTTAAGTATTTTCATAAAACGGAATGCTTTTGCTTTAATCAGCAACCACTGCAGGCGAACGCGAATGCTGAGATGCCCTTACAATTTATTGTTGATCAAGATTTACCCAAAGACATACAGACAATAACCTTGTCGTATACCATTTTTGATGTAACCGATGCTGTTAACGGGAGTGTGGCGGCTCGGTAGTGCGCTAGCCCGGGGGGTGGAGCGCGTTTGGTTTCAGGGAGAAACACAATGAGTGATCAGGCAACAACGCACGAAAAGTATTACGTGCCCGAGAAAAGCTCGATGGCGGTGTTAGCCACTATCGGCCTTATTACGAGCACATTCGGTGCTGCTACCGCGATGAACCAATCAACATTCGGTGATGGAGAGGCTTCTTTCACCACGATGTACGTCGGTTTATGTATTTTTGCGGCGGTGCTGTTCAGCTGGTTTAGAACAACGATCAAAGAAAACCTAGCTGGGATGAATAGCGCTCAGCTCAAAAAATCCTACGTTATCGGTATGTTCTGGTTCATCTTCTCGGAGGTGATGTTCTTCGCAGCGTTTTTTGGCGCACTGTTCTATGTGCGAACGCTTGCAGGCCCCTGGTTGGCTGGTGAAGGCGAGGGAGGTGCTTGGAACCACTTGTTATGGGAAGGTTTTCAATACAGCTGGCCCATGATGCAGACACCCCAAGAAGCGGTTGGCGGTGTATCGAATCAGGTCATGGCGAATATGGGCACCTTTACCAGCGCGCACAAATCGATGGCGTTTGCCGAAGTAGAAGCGTGGTACCAGTGGTTGCCGATGTGGAACACCATTATCCTGTTAACTTCAAGTGGCACAGTGCACATCGCCCACGAGGGTTTGTTGTCGGGTAACCGTGGTCGTTTTAACTTGTGGCTGGGCATTACCGTTGCGTTAGGCGCGATTTTCTTGGCACTGCAAGTTTTGGAATACTACGAGGCTTACGCGCACTTTGGTTTGACCTTGAACTCGGGTATTTACGGGTCGACCTTCTTCATGCTGACAGGCTTCCATGGGTTCCACGTTGCCATGGGTACGGTGATGCTAGCCATTCAGTTGATTCGCTCACTAAAAGCCGGCCACTTCACCACGGACGACCACTTCGGTTTTGAAGCGTCGTCTTGGTACTGGCACTTTGTCGATGTGGTTTGGGTTGGTTTGTTCCTGTTCGTCTACATTTTATAAGCTATTCAGTCTGGCCCGCTTGCGGGCCAGCATCCCACGGGTTTCTGTGACCCAATTGGCCGGTCGCGACTCCATAAACAATGACACAAATCAGCGCGATGGCGAGAGACAGTCGGGCGCCTAGCGAATGGAAGGTTCTTCGGCTGTTTTTGTCGCCTTGGTCCGTCATTAAAAAGTAAAATCCACTGCCAAGACTGGCCACAAGCGCTACCATTAGCACCGCGATGATTATTTTGAGCATAACGAGTACCCTTGACGAATTTGGTTACCAGTATAGCGGACTCTGTGCTTATGCGCTCAGCTTCTGAACTGCAGGGCTAAGACGATGCCTAGACTACGTTTTGACTTCGAGTGGCGACTGACCTTATTCGTGGTAGTGGCATTGCCTATTTTTTTGGCTCTAGGTTTTTGGCAGCTAGGACGTGCAGATGAGAAACGCACTCTCGCAGCTAATGCTGCAGTGAAGGATGCAGCACCTGCACTCGCGCCAGAGGAACTTACCGGCTTAGACACAGATGACCTGTCAGGTCGGAAGATCAGGGTATCAGGTTCGTATTTGCCGCGCGTATTTTTGCTGGATAACCAAATCAAAAGTGGTCGATTTGGTAATGATGTTGTTCAGTTATTTCGGGCTGAAAATAACCAAGTTTACTTCGTTAATCGAGGCTGGGTGCCGGCAGACCCTGCGCGCCAACGACCCACCCAGATACCCCAGCGCCCAACGGTGACAGCAATCGAGGGCCGTATTTATGTCCCTCCGGGCAAACCTTATCTGTTAGAGCCTGATACCCTCGATGCGAGTTCGCCTTTGGTAACCATTCAATCAGTTGATATTGAGTCGCTAAGCACTCTAGTCATCGGCGGCTCTGAGGTGTTTCCTCATCTAGTACGCTTATTGTCGGACGACCCCACTGCCTTTGATGCCTCTTGGCCAGTCGTCAATATTTCCGATGCCAAGCACCTAGGCTATGCCATACAATGGTTCAGTATGGCCTTTGTGTTGGCTCTTCTATTTATCCATCGGTCGAGTAACGTTTGGGCCTTACTTCGTGGTAACAACGAGGATTGATATGTCACAGCAGGGATTAACAGGTAACCGCATAGTATTGCTGAGTATTATTGGCTTGCCCGTCACCATGATTTTGGCGGCCACTTGGCTTTGGTATTTTGTTGCACGTGGTGACATTGATATTGTCGATATGTTGGGTACTTCAAATCACGGTACCTTATTGAACCCACCAATCCAGTTAGTCGATCAGCCATTTGAAAACCAGTTTGGTGCCAAGGCGAAGTTCTTGAGCGACAAACATCAGTGGACTCTCGTAATTCCCGTGCCGGCGCAATGCGACGCACAATGTGTGTCCACGCTATACACAACGCGACAAATTCATGTGGGCCTAGGAAAAGAGTTTGGTCGCGTCCGTCGAGTGTTCGTCAGCGCTGAGGTAGTCGATGTGGATGCTCCCGTCCCACAGATTCAGGGAGAGACTGAGTCTGCAACCGCGGCAACCTTAGGCTCCTATCTTGAAGTGCAACATAAAGGCATGCCTTTACTGGTCTTAAACACGGATTCTTTTCATACGTTGTTTGGTGATGTTCGCGCTGGGACGTGGTTTCTGGCAGATCCTGCAGGCTGGATGATGATGTCTTTCGATCTTGGCACGCACTACAAAGATGTAACCTCCGATTTAAAATTTTTGTTGAAGAACTCAGGTGATTAAAATGGCCACTAGCTCCGCCACAGTGGCGACCCGCCCAAGGTTTAAAGATTTTTACACGCTGACCAAACCGAACGTCGTGGCTCTAATGATTGTAACGTCTGTCATTGGAATGTTTATGGCGGTCGACGGCTGGGTACCTTGGCAACCCCTCGTTCTCGGTAACCTAGGTATCGCACTGTGCGCGGGCGCCGCCGCTGCCGTGAACCATGTTATTGACCACCGCATCGATACGAAGATGGCGCGCACAGCGAATCGACCCGTTGCCACGGGCGTGGTCTCGAGCACACAAGCGGTGATCTTCGCGGCCGCTCTGGGTGCCATCGGGATGGCAATCCTTTTATTGTGGGTAAATGCGCTGACGGCGTGGCTCACCTTAGCCTCGTTAGTGGGATATGCCTTCATTTACACCATGTTTTTGAAGCGGGCGACGCCACAAAACATCGTGATAGGTGGTCTAGCCGGCGCTGCGCCACCATTGCTGGGCTGGACCGCTGTTACCGGTGAGGTACATGGCCATGGCTTGTTGCTGGCCCTGATTATTTTTGCGTGGACCCCCCCCCACTTTTGGGCGTTAGCTATTCACCGCAAAGAAGAATATGCCCTAGTTGATATTCCTATGCTACCTGTGACACATGGCGATGCGTTCACTCGTTTACACATCCTTCTCTACACCATCGTCATGTTCATCATTACGGTTTTACCCTTTGTCACGCGATTGAGCGGGCCGATTTATCTGGCAGGTGCGGTTATTTTGGGTTTGGTCTTTTTGTACTGGGCTCTCGCTATGATGTTTCACTGGCGAGAAGATGCGCCCATCCAGACATTTAAATATTCGATTTTGTATTTGTTATTACTGTTTGTGGTTATGTTGGTAGACCACTATATCTACCCGACAGCGACTTTGTGAGGTTGATATGACAACGGCAGCTCAAGCATCCGGAATAAAGAGGACGGTAATCGTCGTATTGGCCTTCATCGTGCTTATTGTGGTGGGCTTTATATCGCGTATTTTCCAGCCCACCATTCTGTCTCCCGCAGAGATGCAAGCCAACGGCACGATGGTATTTCAGCAGCCGCGCCAAGTCACCGATTTTTCGCTGGTAGATCATACCGGCGCTCCATTTACGCGAGAGTCTGTGACGGGGCAATGGACCTTGGTTTTTTTCGGGTTCACGTTCTGCCCTGATATCTGCCCTACCACTATGGTTGAGTTGAACGAGTTTATGCAGCTTATCGAGGGCACTGAGGTTGAAGATCAGTTCCAGGTTGTGATGGTTACCGTCGATCCTGGTCGAGATTCGGTTGAGCAGCTCGCCTCCTATGTCCCCTTTTTTAATCCCGACTTTTTGGGCGTCACCGGCGAATTCTTAGATATTCACCGATTTGCAACGGAGCTCAATACCCCTTTTCGGCGTGTGCCGGGAGGTGGGGAAAACTATCAGATGGATCATAGCGCCAATATTGTGCTGATCAACCCTCGAGGCGACTATCACGGTTTCGTTAAAGCACCGCTTGATTTACCAAAAATGAAACTGACACTGCGCTCTATGGTCGCAGATTGGGACAGGCAGGGTTTTTAACCCTGCCGGGATTCGCGAGTTACTTTTTCTCAAGTGACTGATTGCGCTGCTCCAAGCTGGCGTCGAGTTGCGCTTGCAGTTTGCGCTCGAGCGAGGACGATACGTCGGTTGCTTTCACGGCCGTGTGTTTCTTGTTGTCTAGGCTGACTGCGCTTTTCTCGATCATGACATCCGTGCTTACCATTGCTAGCGCCGGGATATTTGCCTGTGCGCTTACGCTTAGCATCAAACCAAAAACACTGAAAACCACTTTTTTTGTTACTTTCATCTCATTTTCCTCCAATTTGTTACCTTGGGTAACACGAGGCGCATTATAGCGATAATTTGAGGGTTTAAAAGGGTTTTCTGGCTTTGTTGTCACCTTTTTTGGCGTTTTCGAATGTAATTAGTACACAATTGGCTTTTTAAGGTAACACTCGGGTTTTGGCTGGCGAGTTCCTCACGTTTGAAACGTGGCAAATTCAAAGTTGATGCGGTTTAATGAACCACTGATTTGATGAGATGAAAAGGAAGCGACCTTGCAAAATTTAGCGCCATTGGTCTTAGTGGACGGCTCCTCGTATCTGTACCGAGCGTTTCACGCGTTACCGCCTTTGACGACCACTAAGGGTCAGCCAACGGGTGCGATCAAGGGCGTGGTGAGCATGTTAAAACGCTTGCACCAAGACTATGCCTCGAGCCCCATTGTGGTGGTATTTGACGCGAAAGGGCCCACGTTTCGTGACGAGATGTTTCCTGATTACAAGGCGCAGCGACCTCCAATGCCAGACGAATTGCGCACTCAGATCGAGCCATTACACGCTATCGTAAAAGCTCTGGGTTATCCGCTCATTTGCGAGCCAGGCGTTGAAGCAGATGATGTCATAGGAACGTTAGCAAAGCAGGCCTCAGAACAGGGCATGGACGTCATTGTGTCTACTGGCGATAAGGATATGGCGCAGCTCGTGGATCAGCATGTCACGCTTGTAAACACGATGAGCGATACGCGCCTAGACCCTGCCGGAGTGATGGAGAAATACGGTTTTGGTCCCGACAAGATGATCGACTACTTGGCGCTTATGGGCGACAAAGTCGACAACATCCCGGGTGTTGCGGGTGTTGGTGAGAAAACGGCGCTCGGGTTAATACAGGGGTTGGGGGGATTGGATGATATTTACGCCAATCTAGATCGGGTTGCCGATTTGCCTATACGCGGCGCAAAATCATTAGCGGCCAAACTCGAGGCAGAGCGCGACGCTGCTTATATGTCATATACCTTAGCCACCATAAAGCTTGACGTCGAGTTAGCCTTTGCGCCCGCAGATTTACGCAACGATCAGCCCGACACGGCGGCGCTGTCTCATTGGTATCAAGAGCTCGAGTTTCGGTCATGGCTCGCTGAAATCGACGCTTCTGCAACGGTGACAAGGGCAGAGCCCGCGCCGATAGCGCCCGCACAAACTCAATACGATTGCGTGACTACCGAGCAAGCTTTAGCACAATGGATCTCGGTGCTAAAGGAGGCGGGTACATTCGCGTTTGATACCGAAACCAATAGCTTAGATTATATGGAAGCTGAACTCGTTGGGCTGAGTTTTTGTGCAGAGCCTGGGGTCGCTTGCTATGTACCGGTCGCACACGATTATCCCGGCGCGCCTGACCAGCTGTCACGCGACTATGTGTTAAATCAATTAAAAGATCTGCTTGAAGACCCGCAATACCAAAAGGTCGGACAGCACCTGAAATATGACATGCACGTATTAGCTAATTACGGGATCGCTTTGCGAGGCTTTGCCGGTGACACGATGCTGGAATCTTATGTACTTGACTCGGTCGGCGGCCGTCATGACATGGATAGTCTGGCTGAGCGATATTTGGGTCGAAGAACAATATCGTTTGAGGATGTCGCGGGTAAAGGTGCTAAGCAGTTAACCTTTAATCAAGTCAGTCTTGAGCAGGCGGTACCCTATGCGTGTGAAGACGCCGATATTACTTGGCAACTCTACGAATATCTCACTAATCAACTCACGGCCACTGAGTCTTTGCATACGGTTTACACAGATATTGAGCTCCCATTAGCGCCCGTGCTGCAGAGCATCGAGCGCAACGGCGCTTTGGTATCACGTGAGATATTGCAACAACAGAGCTCTGTTATCGGTGCCAGACTGATTGAATTGGAAGCCGAGGCCCACGATTTGGCGGGTCGCCCTTTTAATTTAGGATCGACAAAACAACTCGGCGAAATCCTGTTCGATGAGCTTAAGCTACCGATTATTAAAAAAACCCCTAAGGGGGCGCCTTCTACCGGTGAGGAGGTGTTAGTTGAGCTTGCTTTAGACTACCCACTGCCGAAGGTGTTGCTGGAATATCGGGGTTTGGCGAAGCTAAAGTCAACTTATACCGATAAGCTACCGACCTTGATTAACCCGCGTACTGGGCGGATACATACATCCTATCATCAAGCAGTTACCGCCACGGGGCGACTTTCGTCGTCAGATCCTAATCTTCAAAATATCCCTATTCGAAGCGTTGAAGGCCGAGCCATACGCAAAGCCTTTATTGCGCCAGAAAATCACGTCATTGTGGCGGCAGACTACTCTCAAATTGAGCTCCGGATTATGGCGCATTTGTCGGGTGATGCGGGCTTGTTGACTGCATTCAACGAGGGTTTGGATGTTCACGCTGCGACGGCGGCCGAGGTGTTTGGTGTTGCGCTTGACGAGGTCACAAGTGACCAGCGCCGTAGTGCAAAAGCCATCAATTTTGGTTTGATCTATGGCATGTCGGCCTTTGGGCTAGCTAAGCAGTTGCACATAGGGCGCGCCGAATCTCAGGCGTATATCGACACTTATTTTCAACGTTATCCCGGGGTGTTGGACTACATGGATCGCACGCGACAAGGTGCGCATGAAAGGGGATACGTCGAGACCATCTTCGGACGCAGACTCTACCTGCCCGAAATCAATGCGCGCAATAAAATGCGTGTGCAAGCGGCCGAGCGCACTGCCATTAACGCACCAATGCAGGGCAGCGCGGCCGATATCATCAAGAAGGCTATGCTAGCGGTTGATCGGTTTTTGCGCGATTCGAGCCTGGAGTCCAAGATGATCATGCAGGTTCACGATGAATTGGTTTTTGAAGTGCCCAAGCACGAGCTTGATGCGCTACGAGCTGGGGTCATTACTGCTATGGAATCTGCCGCGCAACTGGCCGTACCTTTACTGGTCGAAGTGGGCCTTGGTGATAACTGGGAGGAGGCGCACTAAGCCAAATCCTGGGTAAGCCATTCGTCCAGCTTTGCGATCAAGGCTTCGTGGCCTTGGTGCTTTAGTGACGAAAACGTTTGTACTGTTATTTTTCCGCCGCGGGGTTTTAGTACCTTTTCTACTTGAAGCTTGGTGGATTGCTGAGGGCCACGTTTTAGCTTGTCGGCCTTCGTCAGAAGGATATGACAGGGCATGTCTGCCGATAATGCCCAGTTAATCAACTGTTCGTCAAAAGGTTGTAACGGATGGCGAATATCCATTAACAAGATCAGTCCTTTCAGCGAGGCGCGCTCCTGTAGATAGGTCTCTAATTGCTCCGTCCACGCCTTCTTCATCGCCACGGGCACTTTCGCAAAACCGTATCCGGGTAAATCCACCAGTCGCTGCTGTTCGCTTAAGCTGAAGAAGTTCAGTAATTGCGTACGCCCTGGGGTTTTAGACGTTCGCGCAAGCTTTTTATTTTTCGTCAGACTGTTGATCGCACTCGATTTGCCAGCATTTGAGCGTCCGGCAAAAGCGACTTCCCACCCTAAATCGGCAGGGCATTGATGGAACTTGGCCGCGCTTGCCAGAAACTCCGCCTGCTCGTAGCGGGGCTTTTCAGGTGCGACTAGATCAATATTTGTGTCCATAAAGCCCTTTCAACTTTGTTGTGATAGCAGTTTTGTATATAATGCCACAGCTTTGCTTACGGGGCTCGATCTAAGCAAAAAGATTCCACAGCAGTCAGTGTTCTGCAATTAATCTACGATCTGGAGGTCGCAGTATGAAGAAGATGCTCTTGGTATTGTCGTTTTTGGCTGCCGGTTTCGCAAATGCGGAAATCGATACGGCCGCAGTAAAAGAGATTTACGGTAAAAGCTGTGTTTTTTGTCACGCCGCCAATATGCCTAACATGCCAAAAGCGGGTGATGTTGCCGCATGGGAAGCTCGCTTAGCAAACGGTATCGACGCCTTAGTTGTGTCAGTTAAGAACGGAAAAGGCGCGATGCCTCCGAAAGGCATGTGTATGACCTGCACAGATGAGCAATACGCGGCTCTAATCACCTACATGGCTTCGCCGCAATAACATTACGATAGTTGTAACGAGATCCTTATGAAAAATTTAGTTTTAGTTGCCCTTTTGTCGATCAGCGGCTTTGCCAACGCAGCAACCCTTATGCCTGAAGGCGACGCAAATCGGGGCAAAGCTCAGCTTATGATGTGCTCAGCTTGCCACGGTCCGGACGGCAACAGTGCAGCCCCTAACTTTCCCAAACTTGCAGGTCAGGGTGCCAAATATCTCTATAAGCAGTTGCTCGACGTTCGTGACGGCAATCGTAATATTGTCCAAATGACAGGAATGCTCAACGGTAAATCAGACCAAGATTTGGCCGATATAGCCGCTTTCTACGCATCGCAAGCGATAACGGGTGCAAAAGCGGATCCAGCGCTCGTCGAGCTTGGTAAAAAGATCTACAACGGTGGTAACGCCAGTACGGGTGTTGCTGCATGTATCGCGTGCCATGGGCCCAATGGTAAAGGATTGGCGCCTGCGGGATATCCTCGTTTGGCTGGTCAGCACGCCGACTACATCGCTGCACAGCTGACTATGTACCGTACGGGCTACGATGACCCCGCGGGCCGAACAAACGACGGTGACACGAAAATCATGCGCGCTACGGCTCGCGGTTTATCGGACGCTCAGATCAAAGCGGTGGCAAGCTACGCTTCGGGCTTGATCGCTGAGTAAGCAGTGCGTTAGGTGAAAAGGCGGCGTGTAAGCCGCCTTTTTTTTGCCAAAATTGTTATTATGCCGTCCAGAACGTGAAGACTTTACTAGGAGTCCATTATGAAATTGCAGAAACTCATCGGCATTGCGCTCGTCTCGATCTTATTCACCGCCTGTGCGTCAGACGACGCGCCGCCAGCCCCCGCAACAGAATCCGTGGCCGCGCAAGAACAAGCCCAGCAAGCGCCTGTTGAAACACAAGTCAAAGCGCCCCAAAACGAGTTAGCTCAGGCCGAAGCGAGTGCTGAACAAATTGCTGTGGAAGTGACAGAAATAGCGCAAGAGGTGAGCCAGAAAGTCGAGTCAACGGTGCAAGCAAAGGTTGAAGAAGTAAAAACCGAGCTAGCGAGTGCTGTGGCGTCCAACGTTAAACCGCAAGCGCCTGCCATCGACGACAACTATAAAGAGGGTGAGCATTACGATTTAGTTGTGCCTCCTTTCCGAACCGCCAACCCTGATAAAATTGAGGTTCGTGAATTTTTCTGGTACGGCTGCGGTCACTGCTACAGCTTTGAACCTTTGCTGACCGCATGGAAGAAAAACCTCGCGAACTATGTGGACTTTCAGCCTTCGCCAGCGATCTGGAATGGCACCATGAAGTTTCATGCTCAGGTGTTTTTCGCCATCGAGGCCTTAGGTCTGGGGGACACAATGCACAAAGCCATTTTTCAAGCGATGCACGTAGATCGTAACCCCTTATCCACCGAGGCGCAGGTGGTGAGGTTTTTTGAGTCACAAGGCGTGTCCGAGAGCGACTTTAATAAGGCCTTTAAATCTTTTGGCGTGGGTTCGCAGGTAACAAAAGCGGAAGCTGTCATGCGACAAGCCGCGATCAGCGGTACACCCGAGTTGGTCGTGAACGGTAAGTACCGCATTTCAACACGTAAAGCCGGCAGTCAGGCAAATATGCTCAAAATTGCAGATGCTTTGGTGGAGCGAGAGCGTCGGATCAAAGCTGGAAATTAACCTGCTGAATAGTTGAATGAAGGCGCCACAGGGCGCCCTTTATTTCTCTTACATTCCGTTGGGAAATGGCGCTAAATCACCTGCGCCACTGTCTCTAACTAACTTTAACGCGCGAGCATATTCAACGAGCTGATTAAGCGCGTACTTGCCGCGATCAACAAAGTAGTCGTGCTCTTCAGGATTGTTGGCGCTGGCGTCATCGTTGAAGACACCCATGACATTGCGAATGACCAATTGTTCTGGGATATAGCAAATGCGCGAGTTTTTATAGCTGCTCATGCGTAATTCGCACAGGGCATTAGCGCCGCCGGTTAATACCGACAGTGATACTAAAAGTCCGGGTTTGTGCGCTATCTCACCCGCATTACCTAGCACTAAGAAAAAGTTCTTAACGGCCGCAGGTGCCATACCATGCCATTCGGGGGCAATGATGATAAAGCCATCGGTGCTTGCGCATTGTTCCCGAAGCTTCGCTAAAGGCGCCCAATGCTCACCGCCGGTGAACAGTGCTTCGTCCCACATGGGTAGCGGCTCTTTACCTAAATCGTGAATCCATGTTCCGATCTTTGGATGTGTTTCACCCAGTAACTTAGCTAGGTAATTCGCGATCTTAGCGCTTTGTGAATCTTGTCGGTGACTGCCCGAAATAATGCCGATCTTCATGTTTCGTCCACTGTGATGTAAGTTAAAAGAATGTTGCGCCACTATAAAGTCAGTCGTGCTGGGTGTCATCTTGGGTATTTAGTCTTTCTGCGCATAGTTGCGAATTAGGGTCATTATTTTATCGTGGATATTGCACGCAATTTAGTGGTGACGCCCTTTTCGCACTAGCCTAATTCTTGCGAATTCCCTATACTGCACGCCTCCGCCCGTAGCTCAGCTGGATAGAGCACCAGGCTTCGAACCTGGGTGTCGGGAGTTCGAATCTCTCCGGGCGGGCCATAAACGACAAAGCCCCCTTCAAGGGGGCTTTGTCGTTTATGGTTCATGGGTAAAGAGTTCGAACGGAGGAGTTCGACAAATCGGCAGGATAGCCGATTTGGGCGCCGGCTGTGCCGGCGGGCGTAGCCTGAGCGCCATGGATGGCGCGAATCCATCTCTCCGGGCGATGAGCCCCCTTCAAGGGGGCTTTGTCGTTTATGGTTCATGGGTAAAGAGTTCGAACGGAGGAGTTCGACAAATCGGCAGGATAGCCGATTTGGGCGCCGGGCAAAGCCTGCGGCCTCCGCCTGAGCGCCATGGATGGCGCGAATCCATCTCTCCGGGCGGTATACCAGAGACATAGGTAACATCTTTCTCTAAAAAGTTATCACTGAAGCTCCCAAGGGTTGATAACCTCAATCTCAGCAGCCTTAAACGGATTGGTATCGCGCGTGGAGACCTTCATCAAGCAGCTCGGCGTCAGACCTGGGGCATGGCAGCTGCGTGGTGCGACAGTGGTTATTATCAAAGGTATGGATCTAAGAGCCTAACAATCTTTTAACTCCTCCTTCGCTGCACCTGTAGGCAAAAAAAAGCCCCATGCCTACGCACAGGGCTTTGATCGTGTCTAAGTCTTACAGAGCAAACTTGATACGCCCATAAACAATCTGACCGCGTGGGTCGTGATGCTTAGGATCGTAGCTGAAGTTTGCCGCGTCGTAGAGCTTGGGTGCGTCTTCGTCAGTCAGGTTCTTAGCACCTAAGGTTAAGATTGCCTCGGTACCACCGACTTCAAAGCTGTACGCGTATTGCAGATCAAGCGTTAACCAAGAGTCGATGCTAGAACTATAACCTGCTGGGATGCCACCACGAGTGGTTTCATAGCTTGAGGTGTAAAAGCCCATCAGTGCGACTTTGTGATTATTACGTGACCAATTGGCGGTAACGTTGACTTTGGTTTCAGGCATTGAGCGCGCAAAGTTGTCGTAGTTGAAGTAACCCACAACGTCCTGCGTGCCTGAGGTTCCAGTACAGCCACGCTGTGCTGCTGATAGCGTTGCAGTGCACGGGATCTCGTAGCTTAAAAAGCGGGTTGCCGCCAAGGACAGGCCGATTTCACCAAGTTCAGTAGAGCCAGACCAGTCAATAGAAAGGTCGATACCGTCCGTGTCTACAGTTTCTGCGTTGATATATTCAACATTTACGCCGCCAAGAGTTCCAGTCGCATCGCGAATCACATCGGGTCCATCGGGTAATGCGTCTAGTTTGCCCTGAGCATTTTCAACTGTGATTACATCCTCGTAATCGAAGCTCCAGTAGTCGAGACGAACTGTTAAATTGTCAGTGACGTCGTAAACGGCACCGATGTTAATGTTCGTCGAAGTTTCGGGCTGTAAATTAGTGTTTCCCCGCGCGTTGACACGAACGAAACTTGCCCTATTGCCAGCGACGTTAGGGTCATCGAGTCCTTGCAGTGAGGTGCCTTGGTTGTACAGTTGTACCAATGACGGCTCGCGGAAGGCCGATGACGCCGATGCGCGCAGCACTAGCTTGTCGGTCGCTTGCCAGCGCAAGGACAACTTGGGGTCTACACTGCTGTCCGACGAGAGGTTCTCGTAACGTACAGCAACACTCGCCTCTAGTGTGTCTGTTAGCGGTAAGTTGGCCTCGGCAAACAGGGCATAAGAGTCACGCGACACATCGACTGGTGTACCACCACCCAAGAAGATCAAGTCAACTGGGATCAAATCGCCAGTCACGGGATCGTTGGTTTGGGTGTAGATATCGTCGCGCTTAACCGCATAGCTCTCGTCACGCCACTGCGCCCCGGCCGCGAAACCGACAGGGCCTGCTGCCATGTCGAACAGCTCCCCGCTGACCACAAAATCTGCCACTGTCATTTCGGTTTTACGGTTGGTGTAGGTTAGGTGACTCATCCAATCGATTAACTCTTGCGAGTTGGCGCTCGGGTCAAACAGGTTGAAGGTCTCGTTACCACTGGTCCCACCGTTGCCCGCGATAGCGGCGTTCAAGCGTGAAGCGATGGTGTCAGGCTGGCGTGCTACACGATCGTTCTCGGAATAGGTCAATGCGCCCATCCAGTTCCAGCCGTTATTCAGCTCGCCGTCTAACTGTAAGCTAGCGCGAATGGCTTCGCTGTCGCGAGGTGCCAAGGGTGAAGGCGCTTCAGCGCCAAGGGGCCGCCCGTACCACTGAACTGGGCGATCGAATGGGCTGCCACCTGTCCCTGGGAAAATTAGTGGGAACGTCAAGTTAGGGTAAGAAGGCGACTGAGGGTTGTCGAGCACTTCGTGATGAGTCCAGCCTAACTCTGCCGTCATGCTCAGAGTATCGCTTAACTCGTGGGTGAGGTTGGCGTACAGTTGAGATTTCTCCTCCTCGTTAACGATGTTGAATCGGGGACCATATAAAAATCCACACGTGGCGCCCGCCCCTGCTAGCCCAGGGCTAAGTAATCCAGCGTTTGCAACGCAGTTTGGGTCTGGCACAGTCACATACGCGTCATAAACGCCTGCGTAGTCTCCGCTTCCGTTTGTTTCGTCTACATCATTGGGAATGAAAGGAAGCGCCGGTAAGGTCAAAAAGCTTCTTCCTAATCCGCTTATCGCATTCTCGGTAGTGTAAGGACGTTCCGCCGAGCTCAACGAATCCTGCTTGATCATGGTGCCAGCGACGGTGACACGCGTTGTATCGTTACCAAAGCCCGCCAAAAAGTTAACGTCATATTTACCGGCACCACCGTCTGTGATTTCTTCATAGCCGGTCGAAATTTCGATGCCTTCAACGTCTTTGCGCAGAATAAAGTTGGCCACACCCGCTACCGCGTCAGAGCCGTAGGTTGCGGTTGCGCCCTCTTTTAGAATTTCGACGCGCTCGAGCGCCGCCATTGGAATTGTGCTGGTATCGACAAACACGCTACCGTCGTTTGCTACGGCTGCGGCGATGGTTTGACGTTTGCCGTTAACCAGAACCAAGGTCGAACTTAAACCCAAGCCGCGCAGGTTGATGTTGCTAGTACCTTGCGTTTCGCCCGAAGTGAACTAGTCAGGATTGTTCTCGGTACCAGAGCTAACCGAAAGCTTGCTGGTTAATTCACCAACATCGACTGCGCCCGAGTTGACGATGTAGTCAGAGTTTAGAACTTCTACGGGTGAGGCCTCATCTTCGCCGGTAGATTTAATGTAACTACCGGTGATTACAACTTCCTCGAGTTGTGAATCTTGTTGGGCCACGGTCGCAGTCGAAATCGCGAGTACGAGAGGCGCCAGAGTGAATTTCGCCAAACGGCGTGAAGGTGTAGCTGATCGCTTTAACCATGTGCTGAACTCTCCTTTATTGGTCTTATTGCTTGAGCCTTTCCCATTTAACATTAATTATTGGTAATGGCTTACCTTGAGTCTAGGCGAGTGAATACGGCTTGTAAACTCAAAGTACGGGAATAATACTCAAAGTTTGAACATTTTTCTTATCAGCAGTTTTTGTGTCAAAAAAGCACAGTTTAAGGAAAGAGCGGATGCCGCAGCCGAGGTCGCTTAGCTCGTGTTGAACGCAGGCGTGGTTTGAGGCTTAAGATAGTCGTACAGCTCTATTTGCCGCGAGCAAAGTGGTCAAACCCAATACGGTAAAGCCAAGCATCCCGACAAGCATTGGCCAGGCTGAATCGACCAAAAACTGCCCGACAAAAGCACTTGCTAAAGCGGATGTGGTCATCTGAATGAACCCTAGTAACGATGAGCCAGTGCCGGCGATGTGGCCAAAGGGTCTGAGCGCTAGAGCCATAGCATGGGGGTGCACCAAGCCCAAGCTTGCCGAATACAGCACCATGGGGCCAGCTACCGCGCCAATGCTCATGGGGGCTAGCCAGTACCCAATGCACATCCCTAGGGTGGCCAGCACGGATAGGCAAGCGCCGACTAACATGATGTGTTTTGAGTCAAATCGGTAGCTGGCCCGAGCAGAGACCGCGTTGCCGATCATGTAGCCACTGACGGTGCCGACAAAAATAAATGCGAGGTGCTGCGGTTTTAGACCCATTAATGTGATGAAGACAAAGGGCGCAGAGGGCAAAAAGGTCATGAGCGCGCCGTAGTTTAGGGATGCGCCTCCCGAAATCCACAAAAACTGGGAGTGTTTTAGCAATTCAGCATAGTTCGCCAGAATGACTTTTGGTCTGAACGCGTGCTTAACCGGCAGTGTCTCGTTCAGCAGATAAAAAATGAGTAGGCAGTTGATAACACCGTAAACCGCCAGGGTATAAAAAATAAAGGGCCATTCCCACACAAGTAGCACGAAGCCGCCAGCCAATGGCGCGACTGCTGGCGCGACGGCCATCATCATAGCAACCAGGGATATTGCACGAGCTGCATCGACGGGCCCATAAACATCTCGCGCGATGGTTCTGGCGAGTGTCGGGCCGACACATCCGCCGATGCCTTGCAAGACTCTGAAGCCTATTAACGTTTCGATGCTCTCAGACTGCGCACAACCTAGCGAGCCTAAAACGTAGAGTCCGAAACCGGCAAGCAACAAGGTTTTTCGGCCATAACTGTCAGCGAGCGGGCCGCTGAGCAGATGAAACGAGGCGTAGCCCAACAAATAAGCGCTTAAGCTCAGATGCATTTGGGCTACCGAGGCATTCAGTGCTTCGCCCATAAGGGTCATGGCGGGCAAATACATGTCGATGCTGAGCGGTGCCACGGCCACAGAAAATGCCAGCAGCGGCAAAAACCACCAAGTCTCGGTTTGGGCTTTTGAATGTGAGGATGTCATGAGGCGCGCACTATATCACGGCGCGGCCAGCAGCATCAGGGAGTGCCCGTGTATTTTTTGTGACGTTTAAGGGTCACGAGAGGTTATTCAGCGGCAGCTGAGTGCGCTGAATGACTTGGCGCAACTGAAAGCTCGAGTGCACACCGGATACGCCGGGAATGCGAGTGAGTCGCCCGAGCAGGAATTGTTCGTAAAACTGCATGTCGGGTACGACTGCTTTGATTAGGTAATCCGCGCTTTGTCCGGTCACGACACTGCATTCAATGACTTCAGGGTAGGTCATGACCTCGGCCTCAAATTGCTCGAACCGTTCGGGGGTGTGCCGGTCCATCGTAATGCCGATGTAAGCGGTCAGTTTTAAGCCCAGCTTGTCGCGGTCCAGTAAAGCCACATAATTTTTGATTAAGCCCGCTTCTTCCAATTGCTTTACCCGTCTCGCGCACGGAGTGGGCGACAAGCCCACTTTGTCTGCAAGCTCAAGGTTCGACCATTGCGCATTGCCTTGTAATAGTTCTAAAAGTTGCTTGTCGATTCGGTCAAGTTTCATGTTCTCTACCTTTAAATGTCTAAGCAGCGATTGTAGCTAATTAAAAACGGTTTTGTAGAGATTTAATAACTCTAAAACGTAAATTAGTGCGTAATTTGAAGGAAATCACTAGCGCAAATCGCCTAGACTGTAGGCAATAGAGGTAACAGTGACCTATAAAGGTCCAGCAAGGATTAACGATGTCAGAACGATTCAATTTTAGAAAATACCCTGCGTTTAAACCGGTACAGATGGTTAATCGCACATGGCCCGACAAAACCATCACCAAAGCGCCTTTGTGGTGCAGTGTCGATCTTCGTGATGGCAACCAAGCCTTGATCGAGCCTATGACACCTCAGCAAAAGCTCGACTTGTGGGATTTGTTGATTAAGGTGGGCTTTAAAGAAATCGAGATCGGTTTTCCCTCGGCCTCTTCCTTGGATTACGATTTTTGTCGCAAGCTAATTGATGAAGGCCGTATCCCCGAAGATGTCACTATCCAAGTATTGACCCAAGCGCGCCCGGAGCTAATTGCAAAAACCTTTGAGGCTCTAGAGGGTGTGCGTCGCGCAGTGGTGCACTTGTACAACTCGACCTCTACCGTTCAGCGCGACTATGTGTTTGGTTTAGATCGCCAGGGCATCATTAAAATCGCCCAGGAAGGCGCCAAAATGGTCGCCGACGCAGCAGCTCAGTACCCAGATACAGAGTGGGTGTTTGAATACTCGCCCGAGAGCTTCACGGGTACTGAGCTTGATTTCGCGGTAGAAGTTGTGGATGCGGTTAACGCCGTTTGGCAGCCTACGCCACAATCGCCAGTTATTGTGAACTTGCCCGCTACGGTAGAGATGAGCACGCCGAACGTTTACGCTGACCAAATAGAATGGTTCTGCCAGCACGTGCAAAACCGCGACAGTATTTTGGTCTCGGTCCACACTCATAATGACCGCGGTTGCGCCGTTGCTGCGTCTGAGCTTGCCGTGCTTGCGGGCGCCGATCGGGTAGAGGGTACCTTGTTTGGCAACGGTGAGCGTACCGGTAATATGGACATCTTGACCATGGCCATGAATATGTACAGCCAAGGTGTTGATCCAATGCTCGACTTTGAGCATATGGATGAGATCATTGAAGTCTACAAAAGCGCCACGCATTTACCGGTGCATCCGCGCCACCCTTATGCCGGCGAATTAGTCTTTACAGCGTTTTCTGGCAGTCACCAAGATGCGATCAAAAAGTGTTTGTCGCGCCGTGACGAAGACTCGATCTGGGAAGTGGCCTATCTGCCCATTGATCCGGCCGATATTGGCCGCTCTTACCAAGAGGTTATTCGCATTAACAGCCAGTCCGGTAAAGGCGGCATCGCCTATGTGCTAGAGCAAGAGTACGGCTACCAGTTGCCGCGCTGGCTCCAGATCGACTTTAGCCCTGTGGTTCAAAAATTTGCTGAAGAATCTGAAAAAGAAGTCAATCCAACAACGATTAAAGAGCTGTTTGTCAGCACCTACTTCCCGCAAGAGCGTCAATATCACTTGGGTGATTACAAGGTAAACCGAACTGATGGGGCAGACAGCTTGTCGGCTGACTTAACCACCAGCACGGGTGCAGTGCACGTGGAGGGTACCGGCAACGGCGTGGTTGCGGCCTTTGTGAATGCCCTAGAGACCCTGACCGGTTCTAAAATCGTCGTGGTTGAATACAGTGAACATGCGTTGAGCCAAAGCGCAGAGGCCGAAGCGGTATGTTATATACAGCTCAATGTTGATGGCGAGCGCGTCTGTGGTGTCGGGCAAAGCGAGGACATTATACAGGCGTCGCTTGACGGCATTTTGCGCGCACTCAGTCGCAGCGCCGTTGCTACCAAAGCCGCCGCGTAGATTCGCATTACAGACATCGCCGAGGTCGGGGTATGAGCGTCAGCTTGCAAGATGTGCAAACAGCTCTGGAGCGGATCAAGCGTTATGTGCACCGAACCCCGCTCGAGCGCCATCAAAGTTTGAATGACCTTAGCGGTGCTGAGCTTTGGTTTAAATCTGAAAATAAGCAAAAATGTGGCGCCTTTAAAGCCAGAGGCGCTCATCATGCTCTGACGCAGTTGACCCCTGAACAGCTTGCGCGAGGTGTCGCCACGCACTCATCAGGTAACCATGGCGCCGCGCTGGCTTTGGCTGCGCGCCGGTTCGGGGCGCAAGCTTTTGTGGTTATGCCTTCGAATGCGCCTGTGCCAAAACGGCAGGCGACGCTGGCGTATGGTGCCACAGTGATCGACTGCGAACCCACACTTGAAGCACGAGAGGCCGCCCTTAAGGCATGTGTCGAGCGCACGGGCGCGGTATTCGTTCCGCCTTATGATCACCCCGATATCATCGCAGGCCAAGGCACCTTAGCGCTTGAGATGCTCGAGCAAAACCCCAACTTAGATGCGATTTTAGTGCCGGTCGGCGGAGGTGGCATGTTGGCGGGTGTCAGTCTGGCGGTAAAAGCCTTGCGACCCGATATCAAGGTGATAGGGGTTGAGCCGTTGGGTGCAGATGACGCGAAACGTTCGTTTCTTACGGGACAGCATGTACGGCAACATCAGCCTGATACAATCGCCGATGGCTTGCGTACAACCTTAGGAACGCTGAATTTTGCCTTGATTCGCGACCATACCGACGACATCGTCACGGTCACGGATGCGCAAATTACTGCGGCCATGAAGGTGTTTATGGTGCGCGCGAAAGCGTTGGTGGAGCCCTCGGGAATTGTTGGTTTGGCCGCCGTCATGGCGGATCCTAGCCGATTTGCCAAGCAGCAAGTTGGCATTGTCATCTCGGGGGGTAATGTCGACCTAGAACATCCTGTTTGGTTATAGCTATGCACAGAATGGTTCGCTTACTCGTTGTACTCATTATTACCGTGCTGGCAACGAGCGCCTGCAGTCGTACCTCCTTTTTTTATCATCGTATTCCGACCCTCATTAATTGGGCTATTGACGATTACCTCACCCTCGATCGACAGCAGCAAGTTGAGTTTGATGATGCTTTGGATAATCTCTTAGAGTGGCATCAAACCGAGGAGCTGCCGAAGTACGTCGATTTACTCGATCGCGTGATTGTGCGGATGGACTCATCGACCCCGCTCAGGGTGGAAGACATGGCCACCTGGCAAGCAGAAGCCGATACGTATAGTGAGGCTCTACAGCTTCAAGCGGTGCGTTCGCTGGCGGGCTTGATACCGAGTCTCTCGGCCACTCAGCATCAGGAACTCCGTCAGGCTCTCGATAAAAAGCAAGCTGAACTTGAGAGCAAGTATGTCGACCGTAGCGACGAACGCTACCGTCAGGATGCGATCGATAACTTAGAAGATAACCTGTCGGACTATTTAGGCAAGCTGACAAATACCCAAAAGGCTGACATTAACGCGGCCGCTCAAAATATTATTCGTTATGACTCGGTCTGGTTGGCGCGACGCAAAGAGTGGTTTGATGGATTTTATGCGCTTGTCACAAACCCAGGTTCAGACGCTGAGGCAGCCCTGTTGGCGTTTCTCACCCGTTCAGAGCGAGCACCAGCCGAAGAGTATGTCCACAACACCGAGGTGATTATGCAGGCTATGGTCGATGTGCTAAACGCCCGCACTGACAAGCAAAACCGTAAGCTAATCAGCAAGCTGACTAACTTACGTGATGATCTGGCGACTTTGATTGTCGATGAGCCCGAGGCCTAACCGCTGATCTTGCTTAGGTCTCGTACGGCGCCTTTGTCTGCGCTGGTCACCATCGAGGCGTAAACCTTCAATGCAGTGCTGACCATACGCGGGCGCTCTTGCGCTGGCTGCCAACCGTTGGCTTTGGCGTCCATCGCTGCGCGCCGTTCGGCGAGCGTCGCTTCGTCGACACGCAGGTTGATGGTGCGTTCCGGGATATTAATGTCGACGATGTCGCCCGGCTCGATAAGAGCAATGGCTCCACCCGAGGCAGCTTCAGGCGATACGTGGCCAATCGATAGTCCTGAAGTTCCGCCTGAAAACCGCCCATCGGTAAGCAGTGCGCATACCTTACCCAAGCCTTTCGACTTTAAGTAGCTGGTTGGATAGAGCATTTCTTGCATGCCCGGACCGCCGCGAGGTCCCTCGTAGCGAATGACGACAACATCGCCAGCTTTGACTTCGTCGTTCAAGATGGCGTCTACGGCGGCATCCTGTGACTCGCACACAAAGGCTGGACCGGAGAATACCAAGATGCTTTCATCTACGCCGGAAGTCTTAACGACACAGCCGTCTTCAGCAATATTACCTGTCAGTACGGCAAGACCGCCTTCTAATGAGAAGGCACTTTCGATGCGACGGATACAGCCGTTATCACGGTCGGCATCCAGGCTTGTCCAGCGAGTGTCTTGGCTAAATGCAGTTTGCGTGGGAATACCGGCGGGGCCTGCCTTGAAGAAGGTTTTTACTGCTTCGGAGTCTGTCTGCATGATATCCCACTCTGCTAGCGCCCGGGCTAGGCTTGGGCTGTGCACGGTGGCGCATTGATCATGCAATAAGCCTGCGCGCTGCAATTCGCCGAGGATGCCGTAAACGCCGCCGGCGCGATGCACGTCTTCCATGTGATACAGCGGCGTATTGGGCGCGACCTTACAGAGCTGGGGTACTCGTCGGGACAGTTCGTCGATGTGACCCATATTGAAATCGAGCTCGGCTTCTTGTGCCGCCGCCAATAAATGCAGGATGGTATTAGTCGACCCACCCATGGCGATATCTAGGCTCATGGCGTTTTCAAATGCGGCAAAATTGGCGATATCACGTGGTAATAAGCCAGGCTCATTGCCCTCGTAGTGGCGCTTTGTAATATCGACAATTAACCGGCCTGCGCGCAGAAACAATTGTTCTCTGTCTGCATGGGTTGCCAATAAAGAGCCGTTACCCGGCAGGCTGAGGCCTAAGGCCTCAGTCAGACAGTTCATAGAGTTGGCGGTAAACATACCCGAGCAAGAGCCGCAAGTGGGGCACGCCGAGCGCTCGTACTCGGCGACTTTTTCGTCGCTTGCCGAGCTGTCAGCGGCGATCACCATGGCATCGACTAGGTCGAGCTTGTTCTCTGACAGTTTGGTTTTGCCCGCTTCCATAGGGCCACCCGACACGAAAACTACAGGAATATTTAAACGCATGGCAGCGTTTAGCATTCCAGGCGTGATTTTATCGCAGTTGGAAATACACACCATGGCGTCTGCGCAGTGGGCATTAACCATGTATTCGACCGAGTCGGTGATCACGTCGCGAGAGGGCAAGCTGTACAGCATGCCATCGTGACCCATGGCAATACCATCGTCTACTGCGATCGTATTAAATTCTTTAGCCACACCGCCTGCGGCTTCGATCTCGCGAGCGACTAATTGCCCAAGATCTTTAAGGTGTACGTGTCCGGGTACAAACTGGGTAAAGGAGTTGACCACCGCGATAATGGG
Organism: Aequoribacter fuscus; assembly: GCF_009910365.1. NCBI lineage: Bacteria > Pseudomonadati > Pseudomonadota > Gammaproteobacteria > Cellvibrionales > Halieaceae > Aequoribacter > Aequoribacter fuscus. The sequence continues at coordinate 49,099 of NZ_CP036423.1, forward strand.
CTTCTGGAAATCTTCGTCTTTCATACCCGTGGCGCGCCAAAGTGCGCGGGCGCCGGCCATATTGCGGCCTTGGGTACTGGTGCTAGATCGGTAGACAGGCATAGTCAATCCTCATACAGCGAGTGGTTTTACAAAAACTTTGGAGTTTCTTTGCAGGTTATAAAGTGCTTGCTTGGGTTGCGGTAGGCTAAAGCGGTCTTGCTCGCGAAAGCCCTGCTCGATAAACCAATGCGCTGTCTGTGTTGTCAACACGAACACGCTATCGAGCCTTTGTCTTTGAGCTTCTTTTTCTAGGGCGTCTAACAGTCGCTGGCCGCGATCACTGCCGCGATAATCAGGGTGACACACAATGCAGGCGACTTCAGCGGTATTGGCATCAGGGTAGACGTAAAGTGCGGCACAGGCAATGACACGACCATCGCGTTCAAGCACCGTGAATTGCGCGATTTCGGTTTCGAGCAACTCACGCGACCGCTTAACCAATACGCCCTCTGCCTCGAGCGGCTGCAACAGCTCTAAGATGCCCCCAACGTCATCGATATTGGCTTGTCGGCATTGCTCGAATAAATTTCGGCTGACCAAAGTGCCCGCACCGTCATGAGTGAAAAGTTCGGCCAGCAACGCGCCCTCTTGTTCAAAGCCAATGATGTGACAGCGTTCTACACCGCCCGCGCAGGCTCGCTTTGACGCATCCAGAAGTACTCGATACTCCTTGCTGACATCGCAGTCGTCAAGTTCTGATACCGCAAGCTGACGAACGAACTGACTGTCACTATCGTGAATGGCATCGGGTGACATCAGCCAAATCAACTTATCGGCACGGCAGTCAGTCGCCACGCGAACGGCCACGTCTTCAAGCGACAAATTAAAAGATTCTCCGGTAGGCGAGTAACCCAGAGGAGGCAGTAACACCAGGTTGCTATCATTGAGCTGGCGCGTAATGCCGGCCACATCGATACGTCGGACCTTGCCGGTGTGTAAATAATCGGTGCCGTTCAGCACGCCTACGGGTTGTGCCATCACAAAGTTGCCTGAGCAGACCCGAACTTTGGCCCCTTGCATGGGAGAGTTTGGCAAGCCCATAGACAGCTTGGCTTCGAGTTCATGGCGCAAACTCCCTACGGTGTGTTTAATCAGTTCTAAATCTGGGGAATCGGTAATGCGCAAGTCTTGCTCGAACAGACTCGATCGGCCTTCCTTTTGAAGGGTTTGATTCACCTGGGGTCTGGCCCCAAAGGCAATGACAACTCGTACACCTAAGCTGTTGAGCAGCACCAGATCTTGCAAAATAGTAGTGAGGTGATCGCTTGCTAAACACTCGCCCGATAGCGCCACCACAAAGGTTTTTCCTCTGTGCGCGTTGATGTAGGGTGTGGTGTTTCTAAACCACTGAATGTGCGATTGTGTTGGCATGTGTGCATTATCGTACGAACCGTAGCGTTCGTACAGCATGCTTACAGGCAATAGTGCTTAATGGCGTTGCTCAGCAAGGTAATGCAGGGGTTAATCTGGTCGAACGCTAGGTATTCGTTGGGTTGATGAGCTAAGTCAATCGAGCCCGGGCCCATCACAATGGCTTGTGCGCCAAGCGCTTTAAAAAACCCTGCTTCGGTCGCAAATAAGGCGCTGGCGGCTTTTGCATCTGTAAGTGATTCTGCCAGGCGGACCAAGGCAGAGTCCGCGCCTTCTTCAAAAGGCGGTACGGGGTCCATCAGCGGCTCCCAAAGGACGTTCAAGCCCGAGAATTCGCTTTCTTGCTGGCATAGCGATTGAATCTTCGCCGTAATTAAATCGGTTTTTAGGCCGGGAATTATCCGCAAGTCGAACTGAAGCTCGCTGTGCGCGCAAATACGGTTGGGTGAGTCTCCGCCGTGAATATGCCCCAGGTTGAGCGTGGTGTACGGAACTTCAAAGGCCAAGTTTTGCTCGGCCTGCAGTTCCAAGCGCAAGGCCATCAGGCCGGTGATTAAACGATGCATGCCGTCGATCGCATTGTTGCCAAGTGCGGGGTTGGAGGAATGTCCAGAATGCCCGCGTACAACGATACGACTCATGAGCATGCCTTTGTGCATACGAATCGGCTTTAGGTTTGTGGGTTCTCCGATAATTACGCCGTCAGCTTGGTGTATTTGCGACTTCAGCAGAGCTTTGGCGCCGTTCATAGTGCTCTCTTCATCGGCCGTAGCAATCAGTGTGAGAGGTGCGTTCAAGCTCGAGCTGTCGAACTGTGCTGCTGCTGCGAAGGCCAGCGGGAAAAAGCCTTTCATATCGCTGGTGCCCAAGCCATAAAAGCGTTGGTCTTGCTCATGAACTTGCAGCGGGTTGGTTTGCCAGCGGCCCTCATCGAAAGGCACGGTGTCGCTGTGCCCAGCAAGCACTAAACCGCCAATGCCCGAGCCTTTGGTTGCAATTAAGTTCGCTTTGCTGGCATCGGCGTCGACTATCTGAATTTCAGTAGAAAACCCGGCCGCTTGCGCAAAGTCGGCGAGGCGTTCGATCACTGGCAGGTTGCCTTGATCCCAAGAAGGATCGGTAGAGCTGACCGAAGAAGTTGCGATCAGCTCTTTGAGTTGATGGGTAATAAGACGGTGATCAGCACACGCTTTAGCCACCAAACAGCCCTTTGAAGAAGAAAAAGAAGATTATGGATAGTCCTGCACCGGCGGGTAGAGTAACGATCCAAGAAGCGAAGATCGAGCCCACCACACGCAAATCAATGGCACCAATGCCGCGCGCCAAACCAACGCCTAGTACCGCACCCACCAACGTGTGAGTCGTCGAGATAGGAAGGCCTGTCGCTGATGCAAACACCACAGTCGTCGCTGCGCCCAATTCGGCGGCAAAACCACGACTGGGAGTGAGTTCGGTAATTTTTTTACCGATTGTCTGAATGACGCGCCAGCCATAGGTCGCAAGGCCGATCACAATACCGACTGCACCGGTTAGCAAAATCCACCAAGGCATCGCCGACTTGGTGGCGATTTCGCCGCCTGATTGAATGATACCGGCGATTGCAGCCAGTGGGCCCACTGCGTTGGCGACATCGTTTGAGCCATGAGCGAAGGCCATCGAACAGGCTGTGAAAACCATCAGAACAGCAAAGATGCGTTCGATATCTGCCGATGTTGCTTCGGCTTGGCTATTTTTGCGGTGAATGCGGTTCAACATTTGTGCTCCGATCAGAGCCACAATAATTCCAATCAATGCGGCGACCGGCAGCGCGTTAGCGAAGCTACTAGAGAACCCCATATCCACTTTGATGCCCACGTGTTTCAGGCCTTTGGTCAGGGTCACCATGGCGATCATGAAGCCCACAAGAAACATGTAAAAGGGCACGTATTTTTTGGCGCGGTGAAATGCGTCGTCACGGTCGAGTATCAATGCTCGAACGCTGGTGAACAGCAAGTACGAAATTGTGCCTGCGACGAGCGGTGAGACGACCCAGCTTGCGACAATTGTGCCGATCTTTGGCCACGCAACCGAGTCCATTGAAATGCCGACCGCAGCAAATCCAACGATAGCACCCACAATAGAGTGCGTTGTGGATACCGGCCATCCTTTAATGCTGGCAATCAGCAGCCACGTTCCGGCCGCAAGTAATGCTGACATCATCCCATAAACCAGTAGATGGCTTTGCCCCTCGAAGGCGGCGGGGTCAATGATACCCTTACGGATGGTATCCGTGACGGCACCACCCGCTAAGTAAGCACCCGCAAACTCGAAAATCATCGCGATCAGTATTGCTTGCGTCAGGGTAATGGCTTTAGAGCCCACGGAGGTGCCCATCGCATTAGCCACATCGTTCGCACCGATACCCCAGGCCATAAAGAAACCGAAGACGCACGCAATAATCAGCAGCATTGAGCCGTAATTTTGAATAATTTCCACGGAGTTTCCTCTTTTTGTTTGATTTAGGTGCTCGGCAAGTGAGCTATGACTGGTGGTTGAATTTTACCTGCTGTTATATGACATTATTGTTACAGTATGACAAGTTTACAGCGAGCTTCTTTCCGCTTTCCCAAAAATTAGCGGCAGTATAGGCAATGCCTTGCGCTGTGTCACACTCAAATAAGATTAGTTTAAAATCTGTGGCTCATTTCAGAGTCAGGGCATAGCATAGAGCTATAGCTCTTCACCGGACGTTTCGATGGACAATACGCTGCAAAACTTGCTGACACTCGTGGATCAAAGTTGCGCCGCCCGCGGCAATGCCCTGCGAGATTTTGAGCTCGAAGCGTGGCGCCAAGCCTTAGCCTGCAGTCCGTATTTGTCGACCACGGTGAGTCAGCATTGGGCGTGGGTCGAGACGGATTTTGCGCGAACTCGTTGGTCAAAACCACTCGTTTGGCAAGACTTGGAGGGGCTTTTAGAGGATCTCAAACACCAGGGATTTGACATCGATGCGCAGCTCCGCAAGTTGCGCAACCGCGTTATGATGCGACTGATTTGGCGTGACTTTTCACGCCAGTGTCGGGCTCAAGAGACGGTGCAACAAGTTTCGTTGTTAGCCGAATTCTGTATTCAGACTGCGGTCGCTTGCGCCGGGCAAGAGTTGCGCGAACGGTTTGGTCAACCGATCGGTGCCGACTCAGGCAATGTGCAGAACTTAGTGACTTTGGCCATGGGTAAGCTCGGCGCTGGCGAGCTCAATCTGTCATCAGATATTGATCTCATCTTTGTTTATCCGGAAAGCGGCCAGACTGAGGGCGGTCGCAAAAGTGTCTCTAACCAAGAGTACTTTATTAAAGTCGGGCAGCGCGTCATCACTCTGCTCGATAAGGTCACCGTCGACGGCTTTGTTTTTCGAGTCGATATGCGCCTTAGGCCTTATGGAGACAGTGGGCCTTTGGTCATGAATTTCTCGGCGTTCGAGGCGTACTATCAAGATCAGGGGCGAGATTGGGAGCGCTATGCGATGATCAAGGCGCGCGCTCTAACGGGTGATGCAGCAGATGTTGTCTACCTAGAATCTATGCTTCGTCCTTTTGTGTTTCGCCGCTACGTCGATTTTAGCGTGATTGAATCCCTGCGCGAGATGAAGCGCATGATTTCCGAACAGGTGATTCGCAAGGGTTTGCAAAACGACGTAAAACTGGGCCCCGGTGGTATTCGCGAGGTCGAGTTCATTGGCCAGTGTTTTCAGCTGATTCGCGGCGGTCGCGACGCTCCTTTGCGCTGCAGAGGTCTAATGGATGCCCTCAGCGCAAGCGAGCAACTGGGTTGCCTACCCGCTGACGCGGTCAGTGAGCTTCGCGAGGCCTATTGGTTTTTGCGTGACTCTGAGCATGCGATACAGGGTTATCAAGATCGGCAAACACAGCGTTTGCCCGAAGACCCCGACGCTCAAGCAAGTCTGAGTCGCGTCATGGGTTTTCAGACCTTTGAGGATTACCTTGTTGCACTGAATGCGCATCGATCTAGGGTGAGTCGGCATTTTGTCGACCTGATTGCATCAGCCAGTGAAGAAGATGAGAGCAGCCAGCGGACTTGGTTTTGGGATGATTTAGATCTTGAACAAATTGCTGCCTTGGGTTTCGAGGATCCGGCTGCTGTCAGCGCGGCCCTAGAGCGTCTAACGCAATCAGCCATTGTGCGCACCCTGCAGGTCGAGCCTCGTCGGCGCCTTGACCTTGCTATGCCAAAACTGTTGGAAGCGTGCGCGCGGCAGGCCAACGCATCAGATACAGTGGTGCGCCTTGTCCCAATGGTCGAGGCGGTACTGCGTCGCAGCGCTTATTTGCTGCTACTGATCGAAAACCCCGGTGCGCTCAACGAGTTGGTGCGCTTGTGCGCTGCAAGCCCATGGATTGCAAAGCAGTTGTCACTGCGTCCCGCGCTGCTCGATGAGTTGCTTGATCTAGAGCACTTGTATCAAGCACCCGATAAGCACGTATTGGAGCGCGATTTAGCCCTGCAGATGCGCGCCATACCCATGGATGATTTAGAGGCGCAAATGGACGCGCTGCGCTACTTCAAGGCTGCCCAGGTCTTGCGCGTGGCCGCTAGCGAAATCGGTGGCTTTTTACCTTTGATGAAAGTGAGCGATAAGCTGACCTTCATCGCCGAAGTCATTCTGGAATGGACCGTCAAGGTGGCGTGGACAGATTTGACCAACAAACACGGCAAGCCCTGCCATCTGACCGAAGGCACAGGCTTTTGTGTTGTCGCGTATGGCAAGCTTGGCGGTTTGGAGCTTAACTACTCGTCCGATTTGGATTTGGTGTTTTTGTACGATGCGCCCGCTCAGGGCATGACCGATGGCGACAAGCCCATCGATTGCGCGAGGTTCTATACTCGCTTGGGTCAGCGCGTTATTCATATGCTCGAAACGCGTATGAGCTTGGGGGTGCTGTACGAGGTGGATATGCGTCTGCGTCCTTCGGGTAATTCGGGTTTATTAGTATCGTCTGTTGCGGCCTTCGAACGTTATCAGTTAGAGGAGGCTTGGACTTGGGAGCATCAAGCGCTAAGCCGGGCTCGCGCTGTCGCAGGCGACGTGAGTCTTGCACGCGCCTTTCAAGCAATACGGTTGACAGTGATGGGGCAAGCGCGGGACAACCTTGCGCTTGCGGACGAAGTGCAGTCTATGCGCCAAAAAATGCGCGAAAATTTAGATACTGACATAAAAGGTGACACCTTTAATCTGAAACATGGATTTGGAGGTATCGTTGACATCGAATTTATGGTGCAATACGCGCTCTTAGCGCTGTCGGCAAAACACCCATCACTGGCGAAATACACCGATAACATTCGCCAACTTGAAGCACTGGCGAGCTCGGGTCTGATAAGCGCGGAAACAGCAAACACATTGAGCCAAGCGTACTTGGCGTATCGCTCCGCCACCCATGAGTGTGCTCTGCAAGAAGAGCCAGCCAAAGTGTCGGGTGCGCAGTGGGATAAGCATAGACAGGCAGTCGGCCTAATATGGGGCGATTGGTTTAACAGCAAACGTTGGGAGTAAACAATGGATTTCTCGGAGCGCGAGGGTGTTATCTGGTTGGACGGTGAGCTAAGACCGTGGAAAGACGCCAAAGTACACGTGCTGACTCATACTTTACATTACGGTTTGGGTGTATTCGAAGGTGTACGTGCCTACCACACGCAAGAGCGTGGAACCTGCATCTTTAAACTCAAAGAACACACCAAGCGCCTATTCAATTCGGCAAAAATTTTGATGATGGATATGCCATTCGATCAAGACGCGATCAACGAGGCGCAGCGCCTGGTGGTTCGTGAAAACGGCTTGCCCGAAGCTTACCTGCGCCCTATGTGCTTTTTGGGGTCAGAGGGCATGGGCTTACGCGCTGACAAGTTGGCGACGCACGTCATGGTCGCCGCTTGGGATTGGCCCTCTTACATGGATCCCGAAGCTCGCAACCGCGGTATCAAAGTCAGAACGTCATCGTATACGCGTCACCACGTCAACATTGCCATGTGTAAAGCCAAAGCAAACGGGCAGTACATCAACTCGATGTTAGCCTTGCGCGAGGCTATTGAAAGCGGCGCAGAGGAAGCTTTATTGCTGGACAATGAGGGCTACGTGGCAGAGGGTAGCGGCGAAAACTTCTTTATGGTGAAAAATGGCGTTTTATACACCCCGGAGTTAACCTCTTGTCTGGACGGTATTACCCGCGCCACAGTGATCGAGCTGGCGAATGAGCTTGGTATTACTGTGCGCGAGAAGCGCATCACGCGCGACGAAGTCTACATCTGTGATGAGGCCTTCTTTACAGGTACTGCGGCGGAAGTGGTGCCGATTCGTGAGCTCGACGGCCGAGCAATCGGTGAAGGCAGCCGTGGTCCGATTACTGAGCAATTACAAGGTATGTATTTCGATTCGGTGCGCGGTAAGCGCAGCCAGAATCCACAGTGGTTAACGGAAGTCGTCTAATAAGCGGAGGTGGCTATGCATGCGGGCGCACTAGAGCAGAGTTTTGAAGATGGTATTTTCTGGCGACACTGGCCTGTCGCAGAAGCTCAGCGAGTGGTGGTTCTGGTGCATGGCTTGGGTGAACACAGCGGTCGCTACGAAGAGCTGGCTGAGTTTTTTAATGCTCGTGCAACAGCGGTCGTGGCGCTGGACCATAAAGGACACGGCTTATCGCCAGGCGTGCGTTGTCATATCGATAAATTCACTGACTTCTTAGAGCCCTTGGCCCGGTTGTGCACGGAAGCCGAACAGCTTTACCCGAATGTACCCAAGGTCTTGTTGGGTCATAGTTTGGGTGGTCTGATTGCGGCTGCATTTCTGCTGGAACATCAAAACTTGTTTCAATCGGCAGTATTGTCTGGGCCGGCTCTGGGTATAGACCCTGCACCACCCATTTGGCAGCAAAAGATCACGCAGGTCATTTCCACTCTGCTACCTAAGCTTGGCGTTATGCAGCTTGATGCGGGGCAAATCTCCCGTTCAGCTGATGTGGTGGCTGCGTATCAAGCTGACCCCCTGGTACACAACGGTAAAATTAGCGCCCGCTTGGTCACAGAATTGTTCGCAACGCTTACCTTGGTCAATGAAAACGCCGCGAAAATTACGTTGCCAATAAAGATTTTTCATGGCGAGTCAGATGTCATGACTTCGCCAAAGTTATCGCAAGCGTTTGTCGGCAAAGTGGGCTCCGCGATGGCTGAATATCAAGGGTATGCGGGGCTGTACCACGAAATTTTCAACGAGCCCGAGCGTGCTCAAGTCATGCAGGACGTGCAAACGTTTATCGAGCAAGCCGCAGCGGCTTAATACTCGTATTGGCGGTACTGGAGAACACGCAACGGTGACAAAGCCGCTAAAAATTGCCCTAACCAGTTACCGCAGCCACCCTTTCAGTGGTGGACAAGGTGTTTATATCAGTGCGCTGTCAAAGGCGCTGGTTGAGCAAGGCCTGCAGGTCGATGTCATCTCGGGTCCGCCGTACCCCAATTTGGATGAGCGTGTGGGTCTTGTTAAATTGCCCAGTATGGACCTCTACGAACATGGTTTGCGCTCCTTGCGTTGGCACCACCTGCATTCTTACAGCAACGTGGTCGAGTGGTTAAGCAAACTCACGGGTGGCTTCGCTGAGCCTTATACGTTCGGCCGCCGACTACGTCGCTACTTTGCGACGCACAAACCGCATTACGATTTAATCCACGATAATCAGAGTTTGTGTCGTGGATTGCTGGATGTCGAGCGTATGGGCTATCCCGTGGTAGCTACCATTCATCACCCGATTAGCAGCGATTTACGTTTGGCGCTACAGGCGGAGCCCGTGTGGTGGCGTCGCTTGTTCTTGCGCCGCTGGCATTCATTTTTACGGATGCAAATTCCGGTGGCGCGGGCGTTAAAACGTATTTTTGCCGTGTCTGAGTCGGCGCGTGCCGATGTCGAGCGGGAGTTTGGTATTGATTCTGGGCGCATGGTGGTTACTGGCATCGGCACGGATACTGATTTATTTAAACCCCTACCGGGTCGTGTTAAAGACCTCAACCGAATCATGATCACGGCGTCTTCAGATACGGCCTTGAAGGGTGTGGTCTACGCCATACAAGCGTTTGCTGTGCTGCGCGAACAGTTTCCCAACTTGCGTTTGCGTTTGATCGGAAAGCTAAAACCCGAGGGTGAGGCACAAAAGTTGATTAATCGATTGGACTTAGCGGCGGCAATCGACAATCATTCTAGAGTGAGCCAAGAGGATCTTGTGGCGTTTTACAACGAGGCCAGTGTGTTTGTATCGCCGTCATTGTATGAAGGATTTGGTTTACCCGCCGCCGAGGCAATGGCATCGGGTACCGCAGTGGTGGTCACGAATGGAGGTGCTTTGCCCGAAGTGGTGGGCAACGATGGTGTGGTTGTCCCCTCGGGTGATAGTCAGGCTTTGGCGGCTGCTGTGGCAGACGTGCTGCGAGACCCCGAGCGTCGGATAGCCCTAGAGCAGAGGGGGCGAGACAGAATCGTTAAGGAATTTTCATGGGCGGCCTGCGCGCGCCGAACCGAACACGAATACAAGGCAGTACTCGCTAATGCAGACCGTTGATTTTCGATATTTCCCGCTTAAAGACGGTGACCGAGTCCTGGACTTGGGGTGCGGTGAGGGACGCCATCTCATCGGTGCCTTGTTAGCGGCGGATGTGCAGGCTATTGGTGTGGATCTGTCACACGACGATTTGGTGACTGGCCGAAATAAAACACACGATTGGGCTGAAAGCGTTGGTGAGCCGCGCCGTCCCGCGTTGACGCAAGCCAGCGGGTATTGTTTGCCCTTTGCCGATAACACCTTTGATGCCGTGATTTGCAGTGAAGTGCTCGAGCACGTGCCTGTCGTCGACAAGGTACTAAAAGAGATCAATCGTGTGTTGCGGCCGGGCGGCCGGCTAGTGATTTCGGTACCCAGACGCTGGCCCGAGCAGATCTGCTGGTACTTATCGGCCGATTACCATTTGCAGCTAGGCGGGCATTTACGCATATTTAGACTTGCTGATCTTAAACGTCAAATTCAAGCTTTGCCGGTTGTTTTCTATTACCAGCACGGCGCTCATGCTTTGCACGTTCCTTACTGGTGGTTACGCTGTATTTTTTGGAATAACCCTCAGGCTTGGCCCGTACGCTGGTATCACAAGCTTTTGGTGTGGGATTTAATGAAGCGACCGTGGCTTACCCGATTCATAGAATCGCTCACCAATGGTTGGATGGGGAAAAGTGTGGTCTTGTATTATCGTAAACAGGATGCAACATCGTGACTGGAGTCTATCTGAGTCCAGGTTTGTATCCTCATGAGCTGTTTCAAGACACAGTGTCCTACATTCTGTCGGTTCAGCGAAGTAGCGGCGAAATTCCCTGGTTTGAAGGAGGTCATACTGACCCGTGGGACCACGTCGAGGCAGCGATGGCGCTGTCGATTGCGGGCAAGTATCAAGAAGCCGAGCGTGCTTATGCATGGTTGGCCGACGAGCAATTGCCCGACGGCAGTTGGTGGGCACGGTATGAGCAAGGCGCGCGCGCCGAATCAACGCGGCGAGAAACGAATTTTTGCGCCTATATGGCAACAGGTGTTTGGCATCATTTTTTGATTACTCAGGATCGCGCGTTTCTCGAGCTGTACTGGCCCACGGTGCAGCAGGCAATGGCCTTTGTGCTCTCGCTGCAAACCGTGCACGGAGATATTACTTGGGCAGTAGACGACGATAACGACATCCCAGTTGACTCGTTGGTTACCGGGTGTGCTTCGATCTACAAAAGCTTGGAATGTGCTCACAATATTGCGGTGACCTTGGGTCACGACACCGTGTATTTTGATGCGCGTGAGCGGCTGGGGCGTTGTTTGCGCCAACACCCAGAGCGTTTTGATCGCACCTGGGAAAGCAAAGCGCGCTACTCGATGGATTGGTTCTATCCTGTGTTAACGGGCGTGTTTTCAGGTAAGGCGGCGCGCGAGCGGCTGCAGGCGCGTTGGAACGAATTTGTCGAGCCAGGTATGGGATGTCGTTGTGTTAGCGATGAACCCTGGGCAACGATTGCGGAGACCTGTGAATTAGTCTTGGCCCTGCAAGCTTCTGATGAGGAAGCTTTGGCGCGTGAAGTCTATTCTTGGATAGCGCAATGGCGCCACGACGATGGCTCTTACTGGACCGGCTATCAGTTTAAAGAGCAACTACTGTGGCCGAACGAGCGTCCTACATGGACTGCGGCTGCGGTGATGTTGGCTGCTGACGCCTTAACTCATCACACGCCAGCAGCGCGGTTATTTACTCACGTAAATTTATTAGACCCTGATAATTCTATACATGCCAAGGATCTTGTGAGGGCTTAAGCACCTAAGCGTTGCAGGACTTTCAAGCTATCGCAGGACTCGATTAAGTCCCATAGGCCTGACTGTAAGGCCGCATCGATAATGGCTTTGGGCGCTTGGCCGCCCGCGCTTGCCTTCGGATAGTGATCGTGTACGGCGAGCAATCCTCCCAGCGCAACGTGACCAGACCAAAGGCGATAGTCACTGACGGCGTCGTGCATACTGTGCCCGCCATCGATAAAAACCATCCCCAGCCTTTGCTGCCAGCGCAGGCCAATCGCGGTTGCGTCTCCAACCAAGGCTACAACAGAGTGGTTTAGGCCGGCTGCTGTTAAGGTTTGTCGGAAGGTGTGCAGGGTGTCGGTCCGCCCGTCTTTATCGGTTAAGTTAGGGTCGTAAAAAAACTCGCCGGGTTGGTGCTCGACGGAGCCTTGGTGGTGATCTAAAGCAAAGACCAGATTGCCGCTTTGCTCGGCCGCCGCGCCCAAAAATACGGTGGACTTGCCGCAATAGCTGCCAATTTCTAGGATGCAGCCAAGGTGTGCAACCGAGTCTGCTGCGCGGTACAGAGCCTCGCCCTCTGCTTGACTGAGAAAGCCGGGAACTTGGTTCACCAAATGTTGGCGCGACGCATTTAACATAGTCAGGATTGGTCCAAAACTGAAACTATAGCACGCCAATGCGCAATTCTACCTTGGCTTTAGTCGGTCGCGCCGTTATCCTCGCGTCATAGTATAAGTCATGACGTTTATGCGCCTTGTTTACACCTTAATCTTATTGTTGAGCCTGCCTTTTCTTATGTTAAGGCTGTATCGGCGTGGCCGGTTGTTGCCGACCTATCGGCAGCGCTGGCTAGAGCGACTGGCATTAGGTTTGCCTCAAGCGTGCGACGCAGATCGAGTGATATGGATTCATGCCGTCTCAGTGGGTGAGGTCGTCGTCGCGTCGAAATTAATTCAATGTTTACAGCGCGATTACCCCGATCATGGTTTGTTGGTGACTACCACAACGCCCACGGGTTCTGAGCGCTTGCAGCAACTTTGGGGTGATCAAGTCCAGCACTGCTACTTGCCGTGGGACTTACCATGGGCAATGGCGCAGATGTTTAGACGCTTTAATCCCCGCGCGGTGCTGTTAATTGAAACCGAGATATGGCCAAACCTAGTCGCGCAGGCCGCTGCGAGGGCTGTCCCGGTCGCCTTATTAAATGCTCGTCTATCGGCAAGGTCGGCTCGTGGCTACGGACGATTCGGAGCCCTGCTGAAACCGACATTGCGATCACTCGATTTGATTGTGGCGCAGACTAAAGCCGACGCTCGGCGTTTTATGGCCTTGGGCGTTGAACCTTCGCGCTTGGCCATCTCGGGAAACATAAAGTTTGATCAACATCTCACGCCAGAACTACACGCAGAGGCTGCACAAATTCGCGCACAGTGGGGCGGAGGTACGCGTGATGTGTGGTTGGCGGCCAGCACGCACGAAGGCGAAGAGCAGCAAGTTTTGCGCGCTTATGAATTGCTCGTTAAACAACACCCCAAAGTCTTGCTATGTATCGTGCCGAGACATCCAGATCGCTTTGATCGGGTATTCCAAATGGCGCTTGCAGCGAATCCGAAGACGATGCGTCGTTCTTCAAACCCCGCCATTGAGGCCGGTACGCAGATTGTTGTGGCAGACACTATGGGCGAGTTGGTGCCGATGCTAGGTGCTGCCGATGTCGTTTTTATGGGCGGGTCTTTAGTGCCGACCGGAGGCCACAATATGCTAGAGGTGGCGCAATGGGGTGTCCCGGTGGTGTCTGGGCCACATACATTCAATTTTGCTTATGCTAGCCGCTTGCTCATAAAAGCTCAGGCCATGTTAATTGCAAAAGACGCGGAGGAGTTGGCGCTTGTCGTTTCGGGTTTGCTTGCCAATCAAACTAACCGTCATAGGATGGGTCTGCGCGGCCAAACGGCGGTGGCAGGGGAGCGAGGCGCATTGGAGCGCCTCGTACAAGCAATAAGGCCCCTATTGGCCTGATTGGGTAACCGCTTTGGGTGCTTCGAGGTACTTGCTCAAATCCGCGACATCTTTGGGACTTAACAAGCCGGCTTGCTGTTTTAGGCGAAGTTGGTTCAGTACATAATCGTAACGTGTATTCGCGTAATCGCGCTCCGCCGCATACAGGGCGTTTTGCGCGTTGAGAACATCAACCACGTTACGCGTGCCGACGTTGTAACCCGCCTGTGTGGCTTCCAGGGCACTTTTAGACGATACAATGGCTTGAGCACGCGCTTTGACTCGCGCCGCGTCACTCAAAACGGTCATGTGTAGCGCGCGAGTCTGTGCGATGGTGTTACGCTGTAAACCAATGCGGGATTCACGCGCAGCGTTAAACTGCTCTGCCGCTCGGCGGCGATTAGCGCTGATCGCTCCACCGGCGAATAGAGGTAACTCTAAGCGCAACCGCACGACGTCTTGCTCTCGATCACTTCTAGGGGGCACGTTAAATACAGAATCTTGCCGGCTGACCCCTTCGGTTTCGAAATCTGAGGTCGAGAATGATCCGCTCAGCGTAGGCGCGTGCTCTAGGCGTTTGGCCTTGGAATTTTGTTGCGCTGCGGTTTCGCCTAAGCGCGAGGCTTTGAGTTGCAGGTTGTTTTCAAGGGCAAAATCTACCCACGCCGCGCGATCGGCCGGCTCTGGCGGCGCGATAGGAAAGTTCGCGCTGAGTGTGAACAAACGCTCGTGTTTCATGTTGGTCAGCACCGATAAGTTTTCCAGTGCGACATCGAGACGGTTTTCATCGGTTAAGCGGCCAACGCGGGCAAGGTCAAAAGCGGCTTGTGCCTCATGTACATCGGTAAGGGCGATCAGGCCGACTTCAAAACGTTGCTGCGTCTGCTCAAGTTGTCGCTCAAGTGCGCGTTCTTGCGCTTTGGAAGCCGCCAAGTTGTCTTGGGCGCGCAGTACGCCAAAGTAGGCTTGCGACACGCGCACAATTAAGTCTTGCTGTTGCGCGGCAAACGTCGCCTCGGCTTGTTCGGTGAGGGATTTGCTGGCTTGGAAGGTAAACCATGCGGGCAAATCGAATAGAGCCTGGCTAAGCGATACGGTGTAGCCTTTCGACGTCGTATCCGAGAAACTCTCGATTTCTTCAATGATACCGTTGCCATTGGCGTCTAGGCCTACCAAGCTATTGGCAACCGTGCTGGTCTCGGTCTCGTTATAGTCATAGCTGGCGCCAACTTGAGGTAACAGCGCCGACTTGGCGAGGGTTTCTTGTTCACGGTCGGCTCTGAATTGTGCCGCGTAGGCTTTGAGCTGCGCGTCGTTTTCTAAGGCCAATTCGTAGATATCTTGAAGTGATTGCGCATGGCCTACCGTGGCGGAAAATACCAGTGCCGCGAAGGTTGAAGTAAGTAACCGGAGCTTCATTATTGGGCCCTTGTTCAAAAGGTTTAGTTTAACAGCGCTACGCGCACAAAGCATGCACGTTGTGTAAGTCATATACGCAGACTGCCCCACTTTTGATTCATATCAGCGCAAAATAGGTGAGCTAGATCACTTTTCAAAGGTGCGGTACTTCCGTTTTTGTAATACCATCATTCACTATCTATGGGCTTATGACATAATCAATGAAGCAATCGACTCGCCAAAGAGCGGTATCAGCGGCCTCGCGTTACAAGTTGAGCTTGTCGTCTTTGCACGCGACTTGCGAATCGAACTACGCTCGGTTTTTGCGCCTATTCCCCGCTTACGAACAATGCAACGAGCGCGTCATTGCCCTAGACCACGCCCGCGTTGTGTTGGCGGTTACCGAGCGCTGTCGCTACACCACGACTTTCAAGATAAAGCAGCTGATCGGCGCTGCGCCCGAGTGGGCCAAAAGCTTCGAGCTCGAAGTGCGCGCTTATCACGACGCCAGAATGTTAGAAGTGCGCTCGTTTCAGGGTAGTCGACACATTCAAGGTCGTTACCAATACCCCAACAAAGCGATGCTGCAAAAAGACGAGAAAGTACAGCAGAACCAATTTGTGGCTGAGTGGTTAGAGCACATTTTGGCCAGAGGTTACAGCGTATCCCAGTTTGATATTACGTGTTCGCAGCAATCCACGTTGGGTGATCACGATGACTAGTTTACTCGACACCATCGTCATCGAGCACGACCCCGCGCAAGCAGTGGACGTGCTGCAAATAACCGATACGCATTTGGGGGTAGAGCCCAATACGCCTCTACTGTCGATGGATACCGATGATTCACTCCTGGCCGTATTAGATTCAGCGGGCAAAGTGTTACCAGCGCCTGATCTCCTGTTAGCCACGGGTGATTTGTCAGACCAAGGCGCCTTGAACGCCTATTTCCGTCTGCGTGATTACACGCGCTCGGTCTGTCAACACCAGTTTTGGCTATTGGGTAATCACGATCATGCCGAAACGTTGCGTCAAGCAACAGACGACAACAAAGATCTAATTCGCAACGATATTCGGGTGGGCGCATGGCAAATTGTGATGCTGAACTCCCAAATTCCGGGGCAGGTGGGTGGCCGCTTAGGCCCCAGACAGTTGGCTTTGCTCGAAGAAGCTCTGCAAGCAGGCGCCGATGCGGGGCTGAACACTCTCGTGTGTCTGCATCATCAGCCCGAGCCCGTAGGCAGCGCTTGGATTGATTCTCAGGCGGTCGTCGATGCCGATGAGATGTTTGCCGTGATCGAACAATACCCAAATGCGAAAGCGGTGCTGTGGGGGCATGTACATCAAGAGGTCGATTATCTGCGCAAGAGCGTACGGATGTTGGCTACGCCCTCTACCTGCATTCAGTTTGCGCGGCATAGCGACGATTTCAAAGTCGATGATTTACCTCCGGGTTTCCGTCATTTACAGCTCTTGCCCGATGGCTCGATTAACACCCAAGTCTACCGCGTCACCGATCGCAGCTTTACCGTTGATTTGGGCTCTTCAGGTTATTTATAAATCCCCTTAAACCCATACCCGCTGACAAAGCTTTGGGCTACACTAGACCCTTGTTTTAGATTATGTGGTAGGTATGAGTCAGTACACAGCACAAGATATTGAGGTCTTAACGGGGCTTGAGCCGGTGCGTAAGCGCCCGGGTATGTATACCGATACAGCGCGCCCAAATCACCTTGCGCAGGAAGTCATTGATAACAGTGTTGATGAGGCGCTAGCCGGTTTTGCGAGCGAAATCGATGTGGTTGTCTTTAAAGACGGTTCGGTTTCGGTCAGCGATAATGGGCGCGGCATGCCCGTGGATATCCACCCAGAGCAGGGCAAGCCCGGTGTGGAGGTTATTCTGTCGACCTTGCACGCCGGCGGTAAATTCTCGAATAAGAACTATCAGTTCAGTGGCGGGTTGCACGGCGTAGGGGTGTCGGTCGTTAATGCGCTGTCTCAGCGTCTGGAAATTACCATCAAGCGCGACGCGCAAGTGTACAGTATGGCGTTTGCGGGTGGCGAGAAGTCCCGCGATCTTGAGGTCATCGATACCTGCGGGCGTCGCAATACCGGTACTACCGTACATTTTTGGCCTGACCCACAGTACTTTGACTCCGTTAATATCTCGATTCCGCGCCTAAAGCATGTGCTCAGAGCCAAGGCGGTGCTGTGCCCAGGTTTGCGCGTGAACTTTTTAGACGATGCCAAGAAAGAATCCGAGAGCTGGTATTACGAAGACGGTCTAAAAGATTATTTGCAGCAAGCAACCGACGGCTACGAAGTCTTGCCCCCTACCCCTTACACGGGCAGTTTTAGTGCTCAGCACTCGGCGGTGGATTGGGCTGTACAGTGGTTGCCAGAGGGCGGCGAGTTGATCACTGAAAGTTATGTCAACTTAATTCCTACGTCTCAGGGCGGTACCCACGTTAATGGTTTAAGAACGGGTTTGCTCGATGCTTTGCGAGACTTTTGCGAGCTCAGAAGCCTGTTGCCTCGGGGTATTAAGCTTGCGCCTGAGGACATTTGGGATCGATGTGCTTTTGTGCTGTCGGTGAAACTCGAGGACCCACAGTTTTCGGGACAAACCAAAGAGCGGTTATCGTCTCGCGAAGCCGCCGCTTTTGTGTCGGGTGTTGCGAAAGACGCTTTTAGTTTGTGGTTGAATCAGGAAACTGAGTACGCCGAACAACTGGCGGAATTGTGCATCAATAATGCTCAGCGCAGAGTGCGCTCGGCCAAAAAAGTGGTGCGTAAAAAAGTGACTTCGGGCCCGGCCTTGCCCGGTAAATTGGCCGATTGTTCGGGTGAAGATCCCGCGCGTGGCGAGCTATTTTTAGTAGAGGGTGACTCCGCGGGGGGCTCGGCGAAACAGGCGCGGGACCGCGAGTTCCAGGCGATTTTGCCCTTGCGTGGTAAAATTTTAAATACCTGGGAGGTCGACTCGCAGGAGATCTTGGCCTCGCAGGAAGTGCACAACATCTCGGTGGCTCTGGGTGTGGATCCCGCGAGCGACGATTTGTCGGGTTTGCGTTACCACAAAGTGTGCATATTGGCAGACGCGGATTCCGACGGTTTGCACATCGCTACATTGATTTGTGCCTTGTTTGTGCGTCATTTCAAACCCCTGATTACCGCGGGCCATGTCTATGTTGCCATGCCGCCTTTGTACCGAATCGATGTCGGGAAAGAGGTTTACTACGCGCTGGATGATAGCGAGAAGCAGGGCATACTGGACCGTATCGAGGCCGAGAATAAACGTGCCAAAGTCAACGTGCAGCGCTTCAAGGGTTTGGGCGAGATGAATCCGCTACAATTACGTGAAACAACCATGGCGCCCGACACTCGACGCTTGGTCCAGCTGCGTTTAGACCACGGTGATGACACCATGCAGGTCTTTGATATGTTACTGGCGAAAAAACGTTCGAGCGATCGTCGTCAGTGGCTTGAAACGAAAGGTGATATCGCGGAAGTGTTGATATAAACCATGGGTCCCTTGCGACATTAGGAGTAGAAGGATGTTAAAGCAGAGCATAATGGCGGCGGCACTGATGTTGAGCAGTGCAGGCACATGGGCAGATTGGCAGCTCGATTCAAGCCAATCCACTCTGACGTTTTTGAGTGATAAAAACGCGGGTGTGGTCGAGCAGCATGCTTTTGAGGTTTTTGATGTGGCGGTCTCAGAAGCTGGAGAGATACGCGCAGACATCGAGCTTGCAAGCGTCGAAACGCGCATCGGTATTCGCAATGAGCGCATGCGCGAGATGCTGTTCAAAGTGGCAGAGTTCCCAAAGGCGACCTTGAGCGGCAACTTGGGCGAGCTCGATTTGGCCTCTTTGGGTGCGGCGCCGCAAATGGCCAGTATTCCATTGACCTTGAGTCTGCATGGTTCTGCTCAGGCGGTGGTTGCCGATGTGTGGGTCAGCCAGGCAGAGGGTGCATTGTACGTGAGCACGGTGAACCCCATTCTAGTGCGAGCTGCTGATTTTGGTTTGGCTGAGGGCGTTGAGGCATTGCGCGTGGTGGCCGGGCTCAAAACCATTGGGCAGACCGTACCTGTGAGTTTTAATCTACGTCTGACTAACGCGCAATAGCGCTTCGTTCGAGTTGCTGGCGCCAGACCTGATACTGGCGATTATTTGGCGCTAACTCGGTAAGTTGGCGCACCGCCTCGAGTGCGGTGCGCGTGTCATCCGCTTCCGCCGCGAACTGCACCAGAGCCTGCAAAGCCTCCTCGTTGTTGGGCCACTTGCGGCTAACGCCTCTGAGTGTTCTTATGGCGTCGTGCAATTTGCCCTGACCGTGCAGCGCGATGGCGTAGGTGTAGCGGTAGCGAGCGGACTCCGCTTTAGCAGCACTCGCCAGTTGCGTTAATCCTTGGCGGTAATCCTGATTGCGGATATGGGCGAGCCCCAAGGCAAACGCAAGGTCAGGGTTATCTGCGATCTGTGTCAGTCCACGTTCGAGCGTATTGATAGCCTCCTGGTTATTGCCAGAGTTTGCCTCGACATCGGCCTTGTTTATGTAGGCTGCTAACAGTTGGGGGTTCTTTGTTAAGGCAGTTTGGTAGCGACGTAATGCCGCTTCGATATTGCCCTGCCGTGTCTCGTAGTCGCCTAAACTGAGATGCTGTTCTGCTTGATCCAAGTGGCGTTCAGCAATGGCGCGATACTCGGTATCGAGAGTACGTAGTTGCTGTGCTTGTGCTGTAGAAAGGTTGACGTCGGCTATGCCTGCGAGCGCAAATGCCAGAGTCAGTCGTACGCTGAGGTCTTTATCCCCCAGTAAAGGTAGCAATAGTTCGTTCTTCAGATTGTCTGGCAGGTTACCGGCTTGGCGCACCGCACTTTGGCGAATTAAGGGATCCGAACTTGTGAGCGCCAGCTGCAGGGTCGTCAGCGCACTTTGATTATTCAATCCCAAGGCGTTGATTGCGCTAGCTCGCCAAATGGCCGGTTGTGCCTCAGACAAGGCGATTTCCTGCAGAGTTTGCTGGCCTTTGGCTTGCCCGAGGCTCGCGGCATGAAAGGCTAGAGTGCGCTCGGTCTGTTGGTCGCGTCGCAACTGACCCCACTCGCTTAAGTGCATCATTGCCCAGTCGGCAGTTTTATCCTCGTGGCATTTGTTGCAGGCGTTGGGTGTGCCGGTGTTGATGGTCAGGTCAGGCCGAGGGATTTGCATGCTATGGTCACGTCGCGCATCGACCCCCATATAGGTTGTTGTGCTCATATGGCAGTCGACACATTGTGCTCCGGCCGAGCTTGGTTGATGGTGATGGTGCTTGGCGGTGTCGAAAACCTCGGGCTGGTGACAGCTGGCGCAAAGCGCGTTGGTCTGCGTGTAGATTTTGCCGCTGTGAGGGTTGTGACAGTCAGTACAGGTGACACCGGCTTGGTACATTTTGCTTTGTATGAAAGACCCATGCACGAACACCTCATCTTGGATTTGCCCGTCGGGGTAGTAAAGGCCCGGCTCAAGTAAAGCTAGGCGATGAGTTTGCGACAGTGCTTGTCCGTGTTGGTAATCACCCAGGTGGCTGCGTCGTGAATGACAGCGCGCGCAGGTGTTAATTTGTGCATCGTTATCGTTCGCAGAGACGCGCTGCGCGATGGCCTTATCGTTAAACGCCCAATGCGCTCTTTGTTTAAGTTGACTTGGCCACGGTGGTGCGGCTTGGCTTTGATCGCCTTGCGCCCATGCCAGATGGGCTTGTCCAGGCCCATGACAGGCCTCGCAACCGACCGATACTTCGCTAAAGGTCGTGTTGTAGCTGTCATTTGCTGCGTCGTAGTTTTTGTTAACGTCGGTCGAGTGGCACTCGGCGCAGGAGTTGTTCCAGTTCTGATACAACCCGCTCCAGTGCAGAGGGTCATTGGGAGCAATGTATTCATCGGGTGTTAAATGATACCAACGCTGCCCCCCTTCGTTGTTTGGGCGCGCATCCCAAGCAACGGTAAAGCTTTGCAATCGCCCGTTATCGGTCGGAATAAGGTATTGCTGTAGGGGATAGACGCCAAAGGTGTAGGCGACTTCGAAAGTCGTTTCACCTGTCTTGGTATCGTCGGTAGTAATAAAGAACCGACCGTCCTCCTGATGAAAACGGCTCGTTTTACCGAACCATGCAAACTCCTCGCCTTCAAAGGGTGCGAGTACGGTCGTACGAGAGGGTTTCGCCATAGCGGCCTGATGGTGGGAGGCACGCCAATCCGTATACTCATTTTGGTGACATAGCGCACAGGCCTCAGACCCTAGGTATTCGTCTGAGGATGCAGGTGCGCTTAGGCTCAGCACATAAAAAACAAAAAGCAGTAAAGGCATGGTTATTAGGCTTTGGGATCAGCCGCAACCCTACCTTAAATAGGCAAATGATGGAATCACCTTACGCG
The DNA here is from genome assembly GCF_009910365.1 of Aequoribacter fuscus. Taxonomy (NCBI): domain Bacteria; kingdom Pseudomonadati; phylum Pseudomonadota; class Gammaproteobacteria; order Cellvibrionales; family Halieaceae; genus Aequoribacter; species Aequoribacter fuscus. Next base: position 70,682 of record NZ_CP036423.1, read on the forward strand.
GCAACGGCCTTGGATGTCTGCTGCTGCGGCGCATTAAGCGCAGAGATGCGGACACCTCGCCATAGATCTGCCGCTAGTGATGTGGGAGAGTCGGTTGCACCGGCGCGAATCCAGCGCGCCAAGGTCGCGGCAACATTCGGAAAGTTAATCGATGACTGTTGCCTCAGGTTTTGTAAAAACGCGCTCAAGGCCTCGGGGTCAAGGGTGTCACACACGTTGGCAAGCCCGAGTTGATCTAGCGCTAGGGCGTTACTGCTCTGTTCCATCTGGCCGCGCATTGGGAACGTCAGTACGGGTTTGCCCCATTGCAAACACTCACTGATCAGCTCGAAACCCGAGTTGCAGATGACGCCTTTACAGTTGGCTAGATCGTACTTAAAGCCCTGGTAGTCGGTCGGACAGGTCGTGACATTCGTGAGTGTTTCGCTTTGTACCTCGGGTGAATACTGGCGAAACTCTACTTCAGGATGTGTTTGCAGCCACTGTGTTACGGTTTTTTGATTTTCAAAGGGTAAGTAAACCAGTACATGGTTACCCGTTGTGGGTACGGTCTCTGGTAGGTCAATGATGGGGGGGCAGATGCTCTGACTAAAGGGGTACCAATGCAGACCGACAGATCGGGTTGTAGGAGCGAATAAGCGCATGATGGTTTTTGATAACCCGTTGGCTTTTGCCACAGGTGAGGAGCCATCGAAAGCGTATTGATGCCCAATGCCGATGCACTCGCGCCCTCGCAGCTTGGCGGCCCACGCCGTCACGGGCTCGTAGTCGCTGATTATTAAATCGTAACTACTAAGGTCGAGCTGTATCACATCTCGAATAAAAGCAGGTATGTTGTTGGTGCGTAACGTGTCGAGGTAGTGCAACTTCCCCTCGCGCGAGGCAAAGGTAAGACCGCTGCGCCACTCGAAGTCGCCGAAACACTCCATGTCAAACAGCCGACTTTTGGATCGGCCGGTAAATAGCCAGGTCACATCAAGTTCTGGGTATCGAGCCAGTTCTTTTGCCATTGCTCGCGCGCGGCTAATATGCCCTTGTCCCGTGCCTTGAACGCCATACAAAATTCGCATTAGATAAGCCCCCAATAGGCTGCATTAGTAAAAGCGACGGCTGTACCAAGCAATGCCCCGGCGATGATGTCGCCAGGGAAATGCACGCCTAATACGACGCGTGATAGAGCCACGCAACTTGCCCAAATCAGTAGTACGGGCATAAACCCGCCCACAGCAAGGCTTAACAGAATGGCAAGCGCAAACGCCGCAGAGCTGTGACCGCTTGGAAAGGAAAATCGGTCAGACGCTACAACGATACTGTGAAATCCGTTCAGTTTTTCAGGTGGTCGCAAGCGTTTTAATGAGTTTTTTAGTGGCCAGTACAGTGCGCGTTCGAGTAGCATCGTGGAGGCCAAGGCTAGCACCACTAGCTGGGGCATTGGATGTAGCATCATTAGTACAATAGCGACCAGAATATGTAGCAACCCGTCGCCGGTTTTGGAGAATATCCGCGCCATGGGTACGCAAAAGGTACAACGCGTAAGCCCAGTGATTTTTGCAAACAAGGCGTGGTCGACATTTTGTAGGCTAGATAAAATATTCATAGTGCCAAGAATGCGAGGCGCTGATGGCATTTATGTGACCGTTTTTTGGAGCTTTTATGAAATCTCTCGCGATTTTAAAAACCGATTCGGTGCGACCCGAATGGGCTGAGCGGTTCGGCGAGTACCCGGATATGTTCCAGACGGTGTTAAAGTGGGCTAACCCCAATTTACAGTTTTCGGTGTATGACGTGCAGTTGGGTGAGTACCCCGACCGTAAAGACCAACATGGTGCGTACCTGGTAACCGGCTCGAAAGCGGGTGTGTACGAGGACCATGAGTGGCTGCCGCCATTAGAAAATTTTGTGCGTGACCTGGTGCAGGCTGAGATCCCGCTGATCGGAATTTGCTTTGGTCATCAGTTAGTCGCGCAGGCACTGGGTGGACATGTCGGCAAATCCGATAGGGGATGGGGTGTGGGTGTACATCGTCACCAATGGCGGTCTAAACCCGACTGGCTGCCTATGCCCGCCGACGATTTTAAGGTGTTGGTGAGCCACCAAGATCAGGTGCAGCAAGCGCCGACTGGACTCGAGGTGTTGGCGAGTAGCGACTTTTGCCCCATCGCGGCTTTATACAAGCGCGGTTCTGTACTGACGTTTCAGGGGCATCCAGAGTTTGTGCCAGAGTACTCCCGGGCCCTCATGGTCTCTCGCGAAGACCGGATAGGCGATGACGCTTTGCCCAAAGCCTTGGCCAGTTTAAGCCAAGGCCATGATGGCGACGCCTTGGCCAGCGTCATTGTCGCGTTTTTACAAGACGCTAAATCACCACTCGCCGGTATTGGGCATTGATGCCCAGGGTTCGGCCGGGGGCAGAGATTCGCCAGCTTGCAGCAGTTCGATGGAAATGCCGTCGGGCGATCGCACAAAGGCCATGTGGCCATCACGGGGAGGGCGATTAATGGTGACGCCACCGGCTTGTAAGCGCTCACACAGCTCGTAAATGTTAGCCACTCTGTACGCGAGGTGTCCGAAGTTGCGGCCGCCGGTGTACGCTTCTGGGTCCCAGTTATAGGTGATTTCTACCAAGGGTGCTTTGCGCTCTTTGGCCAGGTCGATATCGTCGGGCGCTGCTAAAAATACCAAAGTAAAGCGGCCCTGCTCGCTGTCGTAGCGATTGACCTCGACAAGACCTAACAAATCGCAAAAGAAATGCAGCGTAGCGTCTAGGTCACTGGCGCGAATCATGGTGTGTAGATATTGCATGGGTTTATCCTAATGGGTCGATAAAAACTGTTTAATCACGTCACGGTAGCTGCGGCTGACCTTGAGCCTAGTGCCATTGCTAAGCGTGAGCGTGTACTCGCCGTTGGTCAACGCTTGAGCGCCCGTTATCAGATTGACGTTGACGATGGTAGAACGGTGCACGCGTAAAAAAACGTCTGGATTGAGCTTTTCGCTGAGCTGGCGCATCGTAATGCGCATAATATGAGTGTTGCCCTGCGCATGCACACACATGTAATCACCGGCAGCATCCACCCACTCGATGTCGGCGACTCGAATTAGGGTGATATCGCTACCGTCTTTAATCGCTATTTTTTCAGGCCAAGTATCGCCTTTCTTTGTATTTTCGGTGTCGGTCGCGCTGATCTCTTTGGGGTGTTTGGTGGTTGCGCTCATCATTAAGTCGAGTAATGCTTGTTTCGAACTGTCACTCTTCTCGAAGCTTAGGCGTTCAGCAGCTCTTGTTACGGCATCGGTTAAGCGGTCAATTTCAACGGGTTTGAGCAGGTAATCGATGGCGTGCACCTTGAAGGCATCGACGGCGTACTCGTCGTATGCTGTGGTAAACACAATTAATGGCAGAGTGTCACTTTGCAGCTTTGCAATGACATCAAAGCCATTCATGCCCGGCATTTGTATATCTAAAAACACGACGTCGGGGTTTAGCTCACCGATCATTTCCACGGCTTCAAAACCATTACTTGCCTGCCCAATGACTTCGACATTGGGCAGTGTCTCTAGACGACGCAGCAAGCCACGGCGGGCCAGCTCTTCATCATCAACTATCAGTGCACGTAGGCTCATGGTTATGCCTCTTGGCTAAAAGGGATGTTAATGGTTACTGTTAATCCGTGTGGAAGCGTAGGCCCTAGTTTTAAACTTTGGCTTCTACCGTAAAGCGCTTTTAGTCGCTCTCGGCAGTTTTCTAGACCAACGCCACTGCCTTTGGGTGTGATGCCCTGACTAAAATCTAAACCGGGCCCGTTGTCAGAAATAATCAACTGCAAATCATCGCCGTCTTTGTGGGCGCTAATGCCAATAGCGCCGCCTTTTACCGACTGGCTAATACCATATTTAATGGCATTTTCGACCAAGGGTTGCAGTATCAAAGAGGGGACCAAGGCATGTTTGACCTCGGGGTTAATAGAGAAAAGGACTTCAAGGCGACTACCAAAGCGCACCTGCTCGATATCTAAATAAAGTTTTAGTGCCGCTACTTCTTGATCGACCGTAATTTGGGTCATGGGGTCGGTTTCTAGCGAGTGGCGCAGAAACCTCGACAGCTTGTTGATCATGTCAGAGGCTAAGTTGGTGTCCTTATCAAGTACCAGGGTCGAAATGGCATTCAAGGTATTGAACAAAAAATGCGGATTAAGCTGGTAGCGCAACATTTTCAATTGCGCTTCGTTGGCCACCGATGCCGCCGTCAGCGCCCGGGCTTTGGCGTCTTGCAGCAAAATATAGTACTTGATTCCGAAGTACAGGGCACTCCAGCCAAACATCACCCAGGCAGCAGAAATCGCGCCTTCTAAATAGCTGTAAAATTCCGCGCTGGATTCAATGCCAAAAGCGGCTTTTTGCTCGGGGAATAGTGAAAAAAAGATGAACGTACGAGCGACCATCCAAAGCACACCCGCAAAATAAGAGCCCAGCAAAAAGGGTAGGACCCTGGCGACAAAACGCATATCCCAGGTCAGACGATAAGCCCAGCGTAAACCCAAGGTCAGGGCCATGCCGACAGCGGCGATGATTGGGACATAGAATCCATAGTTGTCGGGTGGATCACCCCAAACCGTCGCGCCTAAGTAAAACGATAGAGCCCAACCAGCCCAGCCGCCGGCTTGCAGCAACCAAAATAGGCGGTGTTTTTGATCGGGGTCGAGTAGATTCATTGCCAGAGTATAACGGATCGCGTCTGTCTTGCGCGGTTATCTGTCGCAGCGCAGTTTCGATTAATCGTATTTATGAAGCGGCGAATTCGGTTAAGGCGGTACCGCTCAAGCGATACCCAATCCATTCGCTCATGGCAACCGCTCCCACGCTCTCGTAAAACTCGATCGAGGGTGTATTCCAATCCAGCACATTCCATTCAAAGCGCTCACATCCCTCGCTTACCGCTTTTTTGGCCAGATACTTTAGTAAGGCCAGGCCGGCGCCTTTACCGCGGTGTTCGGGCTCTACAAACAAGTCCTCGAGGAAAATGCCGTGTTTGCCACGCCAGGTACTGAAGTTGTAAAAGTACAGTGCAAAGCCTACGTTAGTGTCGCCGATGTCACACAGCACGGCATGAACTCGTGCCTTATCGCCAAACAGGGCGGTGTGTAAATCGTGTTCTGTAGCGACCACCGCATCGGGTTCTTTTTCGTAGATCGCCAGCGCGGTTATAAGCTCAAGAATACGAGGCACGTCTGCAGGCGTGGCCGCGCGAATATCAATCTGATTCATGGTGGAACGTACCTCACTGCATATCCCAGTCTTTGCGCATTTCTAAGTACAAGAACGACGCCGTCCAAGTAATCAAAACCAAACCGGTCAGCGATTCGATGCCCGCTAAAAAACGCAAATGCCCTGTGGGCTCAATGTCGCCGTAACCGAGTGTGGTATAGGTCGTAAAAGAAAAATAGGCGGCGTCAGTGAGAGAACCGTTGAATGCACCACCAAGTTGCCCCCAATTCTCGCCGCGATGCATGTAGTAATACGCGAGTGCAAAAATCCATACCTGCAGCGCATGGGCGATAAGTGATGCAATCACGCCAATGACGATGCGGAAGCGGTGTCGAATCCGCAGCCGCGGTAAGAATTTTGTTAGCCGATACAAGAATTCGTAGTGCAAACCAACGGCTACCGCGACGACTAAACTGTTTGCTATCCAAATATGAATCACGGGGCTCTCCTGTGCGCGTCAGTATACTCGGTATGCTGAAAATTACCTGTTTTAATCCGTTTGGAAATATTGTTTTTTTACACATTGGGAGTAATCTGCGAAGCGTCCACCCAGCCGCTGTCACAGCACCTATCTGGCGCTAGAGCATCTCTTCTTGGTGGTTCTTAGACTCTTATCTGGAGCGCAATTGCGTGCTAAAAACTCTTGTCGTTGTCGACGCCCCTACCGCTGATTTAGTCATGGATGCGGCTGAAATAATTTCGTTCGATACTTATCTGAGCGATTATCCAAAATTAGGCCAGGCCAAGCGTCGAGTATTGAATTTATGCGACACCGAGCACTATTTATCCAAAGGTTACTATTGCTCGCTATTAGCGGAAGCACGACAGCACAAGGTGCTGCCTTCGGTACAGACCATTAACGAATTACGTCAAACCAGCCAAGATGCCGATTGGTGGATTGAACTGCCGACCGCCATCGTCAGCTCGATTGAGGTGACTGCCGAGCCGATTGAGTTTTCGGTATTCGTCGGACGCTGCTTAGAAGCCAAATGGGCGCGCTTAGCCAGGCACCTATTCGAACGATTTCCAGCACCGCTACTGCGCGTGAATTTGGCGTTTGGTCCCAATTTGCGAGTCCGCGTCGCACGAATGGGTTTAAACGAGGTGTCAGTCGAAGAGCGAACGTTTTTCGAAGATGCCCTGTCGCGGTACGTCAGCGAGGGTTGGCGCAAGCCTGTCTCTGCTCGCAAGTTCCGCTGGGATTTAGCGATTCTGGTCGACCCCAATGAACCCTTGCCACCCAGTGATAAAGAGGCGATTAGACGTTTTGGGAAAGCGGCCAGTAAGCTGGGGATCAACACCGAGTTAATTACCCATCAAGACGTGACGCGACTGACGCAGTTTGATGCTTTGTTTATTCGCGAGACCACGGCCATTGACCACCCCACCTATCGCATGGCCAGTTTGGCCGAGCGCGAGGGTTTGGTGGTTATGGATGACCCAAAGTCGATTTTGCGATGCTGCAATAAGGTGTTTTTACACGACGCCTTTGCTTATAGCCAGGTGCCCAGTTTAAAAACTAAGGTGGTCGCTGACGCCAGCGAAGCGACATTGGACATGCTTGAAGGTCTTTTTACTTACCCGATGGTTATTAAGCTGCCAGAGAGCTCGTTCTCGTTAGGTGTATTTAAAGTCGATAATCGAGAGGCACTGATACAACGGTTACAAGATCTGTTAACCAATACCGCCTTGGTCTTAGTACAAGAATTTTGCTTTACCGAATTTGATTGGCGCATCGGCGTGCTAAACGGCAAACCGATTTATGCTTGTCGTTACCACATGGCGCGCAAGCATTGGCAGATCTACAATCATGGCGCCGCACGCTCTAAATCGGGTGGGTTTGACGCTATGCCGACGTTTGAGGTGCCCACGAAAGTGCTTGCGGCAGCCGTTAAAGCTTGTGCTGTGGTCGGTAACGGTTTGTACGGTGTGGACTTAAAGCAACGTGGAGAATCGGTGTATGTGATCGAGGTCAACGACAATCCGAGTATCGATCACGGTGTCGAAAACCGCTATCTTGGCGACGAACTTTATATGATTGTAATGTCTGAATTTGCCGCCAGGCTTGAGACGCGAGGCCGCTAAGCCTCGCCTTTCTGGTATGACTTAGGCCCTAGCCGTCACGAGCCAGGCACGTCCCGGTAAGCTTAAGCCTGATTCTGTCATATGAGCCTCGAAGGCGGCGCGAGCTGCTGCGATGGCGGCCTCTTGCTGCTCGCCCTGCAGTTCTTTAACGACGCGCGCAACGGGACCCACAAAGCGTTGGTAGTTCATGACCTCATCAAGATCTGCACCCAAATACATACCGGCCTCGATGCTTTGATGCTCGATACTGTGAAAACCTGCCTGTGTCAGAATATCGGTACAGTAGTTAGGGTTGGCCAGCGCGAACGGACCTGGGTCGGTAGGTTGTGGCGCAGGATCTAAGGGCGGTAAAAAGGGCGCTACCGCTCGCCCTGGCAATGACATCCAGGGATTTTGGTCAGGCGCTTGCCAACAGATAAATACAAGGCGACCGTTGGGTTTAAGCTGCGCGTGCAGATGCCCAAAAGCCTCGTAGGGGTCGGCAAAAAACATGACCCCAAACCGCGAAAATATCAGATCAAACTGATGCATAGTGTCGTAGACGCATGCGTCTTTCACGATCAGCTCAATGTTGTCATAACCCGCTGCGCGTTCCTTTGCCCGGTTGATCATGGGCTCTGATAAATCAACCCCCGTGACCTGTGCCCCCGATTGAGCCAGTGCGAGAGTCGTTGCCCCGCAACCACAGCCGACATCCAATACGCGCTCTTCGGATTGCGCTGCGGCTTTGGCAATCGCCTGTGCCGACAGAGGTTCTAGCATGGCGTCTAGATTGGCTTGCGCGGCCACCCAGCTTGGGCCAGCAGTATCATTCCAGTACACCTTTTGAGCTGAGTTGTCTTGGGACATAAGCGGCTACCTTAAAACGAATACGATAATTTAGCCCACCATGTTCGGCCAGGCTCGCTGACCTTGTCAATTGCTGGGTAGCCTTCAACTGCGCTGCCCGCACGTGACAAATGCTCGGCGTAGTCGGTATCGGCAATGTTATCCAGACCTAAAGCTAAAACCACATCCCTCGCCAGTTGGGTTGAGGTGTGCACAGATAAGATCGTGGCGTCGCCTGTGGCGCTAATATCTTGGCCGACGATGGTGCCATAGCCGCGATCAATACGGTCTTGTTCGCTGATATAGCGCGCTACAACACCACTCGTCCAAGCCTTCCCTTTATGTTCTAGGCTCACGGTTAGGTCGAGCGGGGGTGTTTGTGCCAGCGCACGATCGTGCGTGTCGTTATAGGCGCGAACCCAAGCTACGTTGGCCTTCACACTGAGTTTGCTGCTGAGTTGACCCTGCACGTCGGCTTCAAACCCGTAGCGTTCTGCGTCGATATTGCCGCTGCAGGTTACGCTCATCATGCCACTGGCGCACTGATGTAAACGAGGGCTGGGCATCATGCCCGAGTAAATCAAAATGTAGTCGTCCACGAGTCCGTAAAATGCCGAGACGGAGCCATTCCACTGCCCTTGGCGCCACAAAAATCCTAGGTCAACTTGGGTGGTTGCTTCGGGTTTAAGCTGTGCAGTGGCGGTAAGTCCCCCGGCGCTGACGGCCTCCCAGTAATCCATCGGGCGCTCGGTGTAGCCGATACCAAAGTAGGTGGTTGCCGATTCATCGGCAAAGTCATATTCAAACCGAGTAAATGCCGCACTGAGAGTCTCAGATGCGCTCACTGGCGTCGCAAGCCCTAAACGGTCGGCATCCCAGTCGTCGACGCGCAAGCCGCTAATCCAGCGGGTTTGATCGTCTAATTGTTGCTCTAACTCTGCAAACACACCCACAGACTCTGTGCTTAAATCGACCAGGCGAGGTTTGCTTGTGTAGGTGTCTGCCATGGCTTTCGTCATGCCCATCATCGATCGGTTACTACGCTCATCGCTTTGCCAAACTAAGCCTGTCGTTAAACTGCGAGCGTCGGTCAAATGCCATTCCAGAGTCACATTAATGCCGTCAGTTGACCGGTCAGGATTACTGACCATATAGCCCATCATCGGGGCCTTATCACGCAGGCTGTAGTTGTCCATCACGTGGTCAATGTAGGTGTGGTAGGCTCTGATTTCGGCGCTGCTAAGATGTTCGCTGATGCCGTTATGGCGAGCGGTGATGCCATAGCTCTCGCGGTCGAATACAACGCCGTCCATGCCGCGATCTGCGTAAGCCGCTTCGGCCTCGCTTTGGGTGAAGTCAATAGACAGTTCGGTGAGTGGCGTGGGCGTGTACCCTACACGAATGCTGCCACTGCGACGTTGGTAAGCACTGTGGACTTCTTTGCCAGCACCATCTTCATAGTCGTCTGATTCGGCGTGGCTAGCACTCAAGTCGACAAAACCTTGGGCGTTGGCCCAATGGACATCGGCCAGAGCGTCGGTGCGGTTCCATGCGCTGCTCAACAGACTCAGGTCGCCGGAAAACCCGTCTGCTGGCTTAGCGGTGTTTTCGAATAAAACCACGCCCGCAGAGTGCCCAGCGCCATGCGCAACGGTTTGCGGGCCTTTAATAATCGTCACGGTGTCGTAACTTTCCGGGAAAATGTAGGCCGTGGGCGGGTCCATGCGGCTGCCACAACCGCCGCCAAAGGCCATACCATCCATGACTAAATTTAGGCGCGACGCCGCCTGTCCTCGAAATACCGGATCGCCGCTCGTGCCACCTTTGCGAATCACAGTAAAGCCCGGCGTCGTTTTCAAAAATGCGGCCCCATCGTTAGCCGGCATGGGCTGTTGCGGAGCCTTGGCATCAATGGTTACCGTGAGTGGTGCAGCCATCGCGGGCGCGGTCACGATAATCTCCTCTTGATTTTGGGTATCACCTAGGGTTTGAGCGCTTAAGCAGGCAAAGCTTAAAGCCAAGTAAATTCTAGAGCGTTGCATTGATCGTTCCTGCATCAAAAACGCGTATTTTAAAGCCCGATACAGAGCAAGGCGTGCGACAAAAGCGCACACTTCAACAGTGGTTGGCCTCTAGGTTCAGCAGCGATTGTTTTGCCTTTAAACCGCCACCAAATCCAGTAAGCGAGCCGTTGCGGCCTATGACTCGATGGCACGGAATAATGATAGCGATAGGGTTGCGGCCATTGGCAGCTCCCACTGCGCGCACCGCTTTGGGGCGCCCGATGTGCGTGGCAATATCGCTGTACGCACGCGTTTCGCCATACGGTATTTGCTGCAGTGCCTTAAGCACATCGCGCTGGAACGGGGTTCCGCTTGGTGCTAGATCTAACTCAAAATGTTTTAGCTTGCCGCCAAAGTAGGCGTCGAGCTGTTGTCGCACTGCGGTAAACGGCTCCTCTTGATAGGTCCAGTCGTCGGGAGCCTCGCCTACCGCAAAAGCGTTCGGGAAGAATAATTGGTGCAGTGCTTGATCGGTACCCGCCAAGCGCAGGGTGCCTAAGGGTGAGCTGTGGTAGCAGAAATACATGATCGTGATTCCCCGTGAATGTTGCTACAGTATGCCATGGGCCAGGTGTGTGCCTTACATCAAAACGACTCAAATCACATCGTAGCGGAGCAAATCAAAACATGCCTTTATCTTACCCTGACGTGTGTTTAGCTCTAGATACGCTCGCCGATCGTTGCCAGTACGTTGCACAAGCACTCCAGCAAGTAGGCTACCCGCCAGAGCGCGTGGGCAAATCCGACGATATGGCACTCGTGCGCATCATCGTCGGACAGCAATTAAGCACTAAGGCGGCCGCGACCATTAATCAGCGCCTATCGGATTTATTGGGTGACGGGGGATACAGTAACATTCCCAGTTTCAGCGACGACGAATTGCGAGCAGTCGGCATGTCGCGACCTAAAATACGCTATTTGCGTGCGCTGACGGACGCCTTGCTCACAGGAGAGTTGGTGCTAGCTGACTTTCCCAGCATGGACGATGAATCCGTGGTTAAGGCTTTGACTGCGCTGCCGGGATTTGGCCGCTGGTCCGCCCATATGTATTTGCTTTTCAACCTGCAGCGCACTGACGTTTGGCCCACGGGTGATTTAGCCGTTAGGGTAGGTATCAGTCGCATGGTGGGTGCCTCGGGGCGCTTGACCGAAGCTGAGCTAGAGCAGTGGGGCGAGCGCTGGCGTCCGCATCGCAGTGCGTTATCGCTGTTGGCCTGGCACTACTACGGGGCGACGACCGACGTGTAGTGCTAGCTTAGGCTTGGCGTAAATGGTCCCAATGGAAGCGGATATGGTCCTCAATAAAGGTGCTGATAAAGAAGTACGAGTGATCATAACCCGGGTGTTTACGAATGATGGCGTTGTAACCGGTGTCTTCGCACACCGCTTCCAGCTCATCTAAGAGCAGTTGTTCTTCTAAAAACGAATCGGCCAAGCCCTGATCGATAAGTGTGGGTAGCTCGGGAGCGCCGGCCTCGATGAGCGCGCAGGTGTCGTATTTAGCCCAATCCTCTTCATTGTCGCCGAGGTAGTTAGAAAATGCTTTTTCGCCCCAAGCGCAATCCATGGGGGCACAAATGGGGGCAAAGGCTGATACCGACTGAAAGCGCGAGGGATTCTTTAATGCAATGGTTAGCGCGCCATGGCCGCCCATTGAGTGGCCCGAGATCGACATGTTGTCGGTATCGACCGGGAAGTGCTCGTCTAATACGTCGGGTAATTCTGACACGATGTAATCGTACATCTGATAGTTTTCATCCCAGGGTGCCTGTGTGGCATTAAGATAAAACCCTGCGCCCAAGCCAAAGTCGTAGGCACCCTCGGGGTCGTCAGGCACATGCTCGCCGCGCGGCGAGGTGTCGGGTGCCACAATCGCTAGGCCCAGTTCGGCGGCTGCCCGAAAAGCGCCCGCTTTGGTCATAAAATTCTCGTCATTGCAGGTCAGGCCCGACAGCCAGATCAACAAAGGGGCTTGAGATTCACGAATTTGCGGCGGCAGAAACACGGCCGCCGTCATGGTGCAGTTATTGACCTGGGATTCGTGCGAGAAGCGAATGTGCTCGCCGCCAAAGACCTTGGTGCGCGAAAGAATGTTAATCATACAAAACGACCGAGCGGATACTTTTACCGGCATGCATCAAGTCAAAAGCGGTGTTTATCTCACTTAACGGCATGGTGTGGGTGATCAGGTCATCGATGTTGATTTTACCTTCCATGTACCAATCCACAATTTTTGGCACATCGGTGCGGCCTCTGGCGCCGCCAAAGGCGGTGCCGCGCCATGATCGCCCTGTGACTAACTGGAAGGGTCGGGTCGAAATTTCTTGTCCCGCGCCGGCGACGCCAATAATACAACTTTGCCCCCAGCCTTTGTGGCAGCACTCGAGTGCGTCACGCATAACGTTCACATTGCCGATACACTCGAAGCTGTAGTCGACGCCACCACCGGTCATTTGTACGATATGGTCTACCAAATTTTCACAGTCTGCAGGGTTCACGAAGTCGGTCATACCAAAGTGGCGCCCCAGGGCTTCGCGCTCGGGATTTAAGTCCACGCCAATAATACGGGTTGCGCCAACCATTTTGGCGCCCTGAATCACGTTAAGACCAATGCCTCCGAGACCAAAAACCGCAACGGTTGAGCCGGGCTCGACTTTCATGGTGAAAGCGACGGCACCAATACCCGTAGTGACGCCGCAGCCGATGTAGCAGATTTTGTCGAACGGTGCGTCTTCGCGCACTTTTGCTAAGGCAATTTCAGGTAGTACGGTGTAATTTGAAAAGGTCGAGCAACCCATGTAGTGCAGAATGGGGGTGCCATCTAAGCTAAAGCGGCTGGTGCCATCTGGCATAACGCCCTGGCCTTGCGTGGTGCGAATGGCTTGGCACAGGTTGGTTTTGGGGTGAAGGCAAAAATCGCACTCTCGGCACTCGGGGGTGTACAAGGGTATAACATGATCACCTGGTTTTAACGAGGTCACACCCGCGCCCACCTCGCGCACAATGCCTGCGCCTTCGTGACCTAATATGGCTGGGAAAGCCCCCTCCGGGTCGTCACCCGACAGTGTAAAGGCATCGGTGTGGCATACCCCGGTGGCTTTGATCTCGACCAAGACTTCGCCCGCTTTAGGGCCTGTGAGGTCGACCTCGCAAATTTCAAGCGGGGCTCCGGCTTTGAAGGCGACGGCGGCTTGGGTTTTCATGCTTTCAAAACTCCTGTGTTATTGAACATCAATCTTAGGGTAAACTTAAATTGTGCAAAATTACCACCGATCTAGGGTTTATTCGAGTATCAATTTATTCCAATATGGAAAGTGGCGTGTTCTGGGAAGCGCTGCGCGCTTGAGCATAAGCCTTAACAAAAATGGAGCAAAGTGAAATATGAACTTATTTAAATTGACGCCAATGTCTTTGGCAGTGGCGGCGGTAGTGAGCCTACCATTCGTATCGTATGCCCAGGATGAAGAGCAGGCGAAAGACGGCATAGAAGAAGTCTTGGTCACAGGATCGCGCATTAAGAGGCCAGATAATGCTGATTCGTCGATGCCGATGGTTTCGTTGGGTGAAGAGCAAATTGAACTTACAGGTTCGATAAACGTTTACGACATTTTGAATGAAATTCCCCAGGCAGGCGCCGCGGGTAGCACCCGAGGCAATAGTAATTTCACCGTTGGTAGCTCCGGCATAAACACCGTCAATTTACGTGGCTTGGGTGATTCCCGTACGCTTACACTTGTAAATGGTAGACGATGGGTTCCGGGTATCCCTGGGACATCTATAGTCGATTTAAACTCAATTCCGGCAGATCTTATTGAAAGATTAGAGATTATCACCGGCGGAGCATCGAGCGTCTATGGCTCTGATGCCGTCGCTGGGGTCGTAAACGTGATATTGCGCGACGACTACGAGGGTGTCACAGTCGAGGCTATGTCTGGTGCCTATAACAAGGGTGATGGAGATACGAGTTCATTTTCAATCACTGCTGGTTCCAACTTTTCCGACGGCAAAGGTAATGCGATTGTCAACCTAAGGGTTGATGAGCAAGGAAGCGTCTTTGCGAGAGATCGTAAACCCTACACAGGAAATGATGTTTTTTACTATGGTTATTATTATGGAGCTGATTACGGTGCTCCGTATGATTCGCTTGTCGAGGATCCTGCATATTCCTCTTATATCCCGCAAGGCAGGTTTTTCCCGTCCGGTAATATCGCTGATGGCACTGGACTGCTCACATTTGATTGCTCTGAACGTAATGAGTATCGTGTATTGAGCTCTGACACGGTGGTTGACTACTCAGCAGCCGGAGGCGGTGCAGCATGTGGTTTTAACAGAACCTACTTCCGTCAACTTGAGGTGCCAATTGATCGTAAGAGCCTTTATTCAAAGCTTACATACGACTTCTCTGATAATCACAAAGGGTTCACTGAAATTAGTTTTACCTCTGTACAGAGTGTTTCGGCACTTGAGCCTTTCCCAATGTCTTCGGAAGACGTCTACGGTGGGCTTGGAACATTTGGCTATCATTACGAAAATCCATATGTACCTCAGGAAATAGCTGATGCAGCCGTGGCGGCCAACGCAGGAAACCCGGATTGGAATGGCCATATTCCGTTTATTCGGCGCCTAGAGGAGGTTGGTGCCAGAGGAGCAAGCAATACTAGAGAGACGCTCCGAGTTGCCTTCGGTTCGCAGGGGTCACTGTTTGGTCTAGACTACGATTGGTACTATCAATACGGTAAAGCTTCACGAGATCAGTTGAGTGGTGGACAATTCAATGCTTTAGCTTTCAGAGATGCTCTTGATGCGGAGGTGGATAGCAGTGGTAATATTGTGTGTGCAGACCCTGTGGCCAGAGCTGCAGGCTGTGTGCCCATCAATCTTTTCGGTATCGGCTCCATAACGCCGGAGATGGCTGATTGGGTTAGATATCGCCCCAGCACGACTTCTGAGCTAGAGCAGCGAGTGTTTGCAATGAATTTCACCGGATCATTTGATCTTTTGGACAGGGAAATCTCGTACGCGTTTGGTTTTGAGCGGCGTGACGAGCGTTCTGAGGACGTCCCAGATGACCTTCAGCAAAAAGGGCTGCATGGCGGTAACCGCATTCCCGCGACATACGGCTCATTTGATGTTGATGGTGTCTACCTAGAAGCCCTGATCCCTTTGTTGAGTGAAATTCCACTTGTGGAGGCTCTAAACCTTGAGATGGCGTACCGGCAAGATGATTATTCAACTACCGGCACGGTTGATGCGACGAAGCTTGGGCTAAACTGGATGATTAACGATCAGTTCAGGTTCCGTGCGGTCTGGGCAGAGTCGGTGCGAGCCCCCAGTATCGATGATCTTTTCGCAGGTCAAGCACAGACTTATACGTCGATAAGTGACCCATGCTCGGGTGTAGGTACCGCGACCGAGGTCAACATGGATCCAACTGTAGTTGCGAACTGTCTGAGCATACCAGACGTCGCTGCTACTGCTGCTGCTGGAACCTATAATCCGGATAGTGGTCAGATTGAGCCAGGGTTTTTCTATACACAGCCAGATATCCAAGGCATATCCGGTTTTGTTGGCGGAAATCCTGACTTGGAGGAAGAGACCGCCGATACTGAAACGTTTGGCTTAGTATGGACTCCATCCTATATTGATGGTTTGGTTGTTTCGTTAGATTATTACAAAATCGAAATCGAAAACGTTATAAGCTCGATAAGCGCAACAAGATTGATTAATACTTGCTTCGAGTCTCTAAATTTTTCAACCGAAGCAGCTTGTAACGGCCATGAACGCTTCCCTGGAACTGGTAAGCTCCGTTATTGGTATTCTTACGGGATCAACCAGTCTGCTTACGAGACCGAGGGGTATGACCTATCCGCTCGATATCGCTTTGACTCCTTAGGGATTGTCCCCGGTCAGCTGGATATCAGTGCAATATATACTCGGCTGGATACCAATAAGTATGATGCTAGCCCCGGTGCGAATGATGAGTTCGATTACGCGGGTGAGGTTGGATACAACGAAGATAAACTAAAGTTGTCTCTGGTTTGGTCGTACGATGAGTGGCTATTGTCAGTTGATACTACCTATTATGGTGAAGCACTCGATGATGTTGGGCAGAGTGCGTCAGACTACAGCTTGAACGCAATTGATGCGATCACTTATGTAGATCTGCAGGCTCGGTATAGCGTTGACGACAAATGGTCTGTTTATTTGGGTGTCGATAACGTGACTAATGAGCAGCCACCATTTTGTCCGACGTGCAAGAATGAAACCACACCTGGCTCCAATTATACGGGATCTCAATATCGTGTATGGGACAGCAGGTATACATACGGCGGTGTTAAGTATCGCTTTTAGGGTTCTTCCTTATTAGCTCAACATTGTCACTTTTGAATGGCCGTAGAGTGGCAAAAGGAAGCCTCGCGAAGCGAGGCTTCCTACTATAAGATTAAATCTGATCATTCCTACTTGGGACAAGCTGAGTAGATATCTTCACGAGGGAAGCTCGTATACAAAGTTCCTTCTCCCCCAAAAGCGCTTGCACATTCAAAATCAGATGTTATTGAAAGCGCACGTCTGACGCGCAACACACACCTGTAATGCGACTTCAAACGGCCGATTCTGGAAATCTGGTTGAATAGAATTGCATTACTAATTGTCGAAAGTTCTCGCTATTGCAGTCGATAGAGTTAAAAATGTTGCGAATCCTAACAATGTCGTGTCATGGGGTAAGGAGCAATCCGTAATCATTTTTTTTAACTTGATGGCTGTTTATTACAAATTAAAGTTATCGACAAATATCGATCTGCATCCTGAGCGGTCGAGAAGCTGATGCCGTGCACGCTCTAATCCGCCTATCACGGCCCAGTAGACAAAAACTCGCCGCTAGACGGGGTCTACACTATTTTCGTACGAAGGCCTTCAGTGACTCCACTGTTTCTTCAGAATATCCATATGGCAATTTGAGGCTCTATCCAGCGCTTTAATATGATCGCCAAGGTCCGCAACGGACTCTCTTTAAGTTGTCTAACAAGCTCTAAACAATGACGTAAATGTCCGTACTCGTTTTCTAGCGAGTGTCTCAAGTAGCAAATAGTGATGGAGTTTCTGTGCAACCGCATGACGCCCTTTTAGCACTGGATAATGTGATAACTAGCGTATAAGATTTTTTCGCAGGAGAGGGTGCATGTGTTACTGTCAACGCCGGTTTAAATTTGACCCACTTCCCGGCGGGATCGCAGAAGTAAAATTGATCCGCCCCTAATTAGTACTGTGTGGTTGCCAACGTTTCGAGAGCAGTTGGTACGACACTAATCTCTTTGCGACTCTTTAGCCTGTAACTTTCACCACTGATCTGTACGATATGAGCATGGCGCGGTAGTCTATCGAGAAGTGCCGCGGTTAGCGTTGTATCGTCAGCGAACGCATTTGACCATTGAGAGAATGGTAGATTACTCGTGACGATAATGCTGCCTTGTTCATGGCGCCGGGCGATGACATTGAAGAAGAGATAGGCCTTTTTCACGACCGATTGGCAGGTACGATCTCATCTACGATCAGCAGTTTCGGCGCCAGCACACTTCGTCTCAGATAGGCTTACGGTCGTCCTTGAGCCAGAGTTCAAGCATAAGGTCCGCGGCAGTTGCGAAGCGTGTTTTCAAGCCCCGCAGCACCGCAAGCTGACTAAAGCTGACTGCCAAGTTGAGTCTCCACTAATTTGCTAGACACCTTTCAGTCGCACACAATAGCGATTAGCGAGGTGATTTATGAGCAGAAAGAGATACCCTGAAGAGTTTCACGATTGAAGCGGTTAAGCAAGTTACGGAAGCCGGCTATAGCGCTTATGATGTGGCGGAGCGGCTCGGAACCACCACAAATAGTCTCTATAGTTGGATCAGGAGATATGGGCCCGAATCCAGCAATTTTAAGAGAGCGTCGCAGGAATCGGACGAGATTCGTCGGTTAAAGAAGGAGCTGAAGCGGGTAACCGACGAACGTGACCTTTTAAAAAAAGCCGCAGCGTACTTCGTGAGCCACCCCGAGTGAGATACGCCTTTATCAAAGACCATGCGGGTGACTTCACGATTAGGTCGTTGTGTAGGCTATTCAATCTTCATCCGAGCGATTATTACGCTTGGCTGCGCGCACCCAAACCTGCTCGTCAGCATAAGGATGACACTTTGTTAGGAATGATTAAACAAGCATGGCTCGAATCGGGCTGCGTCCACGGCTATCGCAAGATACATCAGGATCTTCATGATCTGGGGGGACGCTGCGGTATTAATCGTGTTCACAATCTCATGCGGAACGACGGCATTAAGGCGCAGGTCGGCTATCGCAAGCCCCGTGAGCGATCAGGTGAAGTGCATGTCGTTACTCCCAATACATTGGCTCGTGAGTTCAACCCTTCTAAACCGAATCACTCGTGGGTAACCGACATAACGTATATTCGCACGCATGAGGGCTGGCTCTACCTGGGCGTTGTTATCGATCTTTACTCGCGAAAGATCATCGGCTGGTCAATGGATTCTCGAATGGTCAAAGAACTTGTACTAGATGCTCAGCTCATGGCCGCATGGAGACGCAAGCCTGAAAGCAGAGTCATAGTCCACTCTGATCAAGGTAGTCAATACACGAGCTATAAGTGGCAGGAGTTCCCAGAAGTACATGGTCTTGCACGCAGCATAAGCCGACGAGGAAATTGCCATGATAATGCAGTAGCTGAGAGCTTCTTCCAATTGTTGAAACGAGAGCGCATAAAGAAGCGGGTGTACTTAACTCGAGAAATGGCGAAGCGCGATATCTTCAATTATGTAGAAATGTTCTACAATCCTGTTCGCAGGCACACAGCGAACAACTTATTGTCGCCCCAGGAGTTCGAGCGACGGTATAAGAATGAGGCTGAGAAGTGTTTACTGAACTTGTCGCGATTCATTGCTCATACCCGCGCATTAAGCAGAGTAATTCGCGATTCCAAAGCCCCTCTGGATTATGCAACGGCTATTGCCTTGCGAAGTGCCTAACAACTAATCGCGCGACATGAAAACGATCTGCAGCGATTTGGCATTTGGGAAGTACTGTTTGGTAATGTCTCGGGAGAGGACGGGTAAATTCATAACAACAACCTTTACCCTCTTTCTGCAATTCAAGCGCAACAACTGGGTGCGTTTTGGCACCTTAGAGCGCTCTAGTTTGACATCAAATATTTTGCGATGTCATGAATCCATGAAGGTCGTTGCAGACCACTTTATGTGATCAGTCGCGCTCGTCGATATCGAGAACCGGTCGGAAGTTTGGGGTCTTCATTGCGGATTGACCAAGGGTCAGGTGACGGTAAGGCCAACGCGAAATGGTTGCTGTCTCGACCCAAAATGTCAGGATCTTTGCGTTGTGTTACGCTGCCATCTGCTCCTTCAAACACCTCTGGCTTAACTCCTTCAGTGGTGCAATCACGCGGCAATTTCGCATTGAGTCGATGCCTGAAATAACGACGACATCTCCGATAACGACACTACGAGACACGCAGATACCAAGCAAAACTTGATTCACCTGGCGTGTGTGCTTAATGGCTCGTTTGCATGTCGCGTTGATTCTCAGTTTGGTTACGTCGCGATGTATGCAGCGCGGACAGCGCTTGGGATGCGCCGATGTCCATACGTCTTATCTGAAAACATGATCGATTTCTACATCCGGAAATCTTATAGTCTTACATGTAAGAATCTTCGGTGTTCCCCATTAAATTGATGGCGCCAATTTATTCCAATTAGTGGCCTTCCGTGTTAGGGACTAAAAGCATATTTACCTTTGTTCGAGCGACTCGAGTTAATTTACGATCATGATATCGAGAGGCGCTTCAAGCGCCAACTACCTAGCTGATCTCAGAATCCCATCTCTTTTCAAGAAGGTCTCCGGTCCATCTTGGGTTAAGCAGCAAGTCTATTAAGAGTTTGACGCTCGGCCCGAGGTCACTGAGAGGTGTCCCGCATACTCTAGTCGCCTCAGTCACACTAGGGACCTCACTTTCGGGCTCAGTTTGTCTTTAAGGCTATAGAATAACATTCCAGCCACCAAACTTGGCCATCTAAGCAGTGGCCCTCCCGGGAAGCTCTTTATTGGAATGCGACCAAATTGCTCGAACTCTTGGGTCTGCCCCGCAATGGCTTTCGCCATTAATTTGCCCGCCAGCGTGCCAATGGATATACCGTGACCCGAAAAACCTTGGGCGTAATAGATTTGCTGTTTGATGTGACCCAGGTGCGGTAAGCGATTGCGGGTAATGGCCAGCGAGCCACCCCAACCGTGCGTAATCTGCGTTTGGGTCAGCTGTGGGTACCGATTGAGCAGATGAGGTCTGACAAAAGCTTTAATGTTGTCGGGGAAGCGTCTCGAATAGGTCTCACCTCCGCCAAACAAAAGACGTTTATCCGCCGAAAGCTTCCAATAGTTGACGACAAACTGTGAATCGGCAATGGCTAAGTCCGAGCGAGTGATTGAGCGAGCCAGCTCTTCGGATAGGGGTTCCGTGGCGATCATGTAGTTGTTAATGGGCATGATCTTGCTGGTAAGGCGGGGCTCTAATTGGTCGATATAGGCGTTGCACGCGAGCACGACTTTATTTGCACAAACAGCGCCATGCTGGGTGTAAATCTTGACGGTATCGGAATCCTGTTGGATGCGATTGACCTGCGCGTACTCATAGATCTCACAGCCTAGTGTCTCGGCGGCTGTAGCCAAGCCGTGCACGTACTTGAGTGGGTGCAGGTGCTTGGCGTTGTAGTCGAGCACGCCGTCAATTAGGCCTTGTGCTTCGGTCTCTTGCTGAAGCTCCTGAGGGCTGAGATAGCGGGCGCCGCTGTAGTCGTAGACGCTGTGTAAATGGTCGACTTCGCGCTGTAAGTCGGCAGTCAGCTTGGGGTTCGCAGACGCGAACAAATTACCGGTTTTAAGCTCGCATTCGATCTCAAATCGACAAATTAACTCGCTGACCAAATTTACCGCCTCTAAGCCAAGCTGCCACAGCGCTTTTGCATGCTCTAAACCCAGCCAGCGCTCTAAAATCAGCTGACCGCGCCGTTGTCCTATACCCACATGGCCACCATTGCGGCCGGAGGCGCCATAACCTATGGTTTTCGCTTCTAGCACCACCACGTTTAACCCAAGGTCTCGCAGTGCGATCGCGGCCGATAGGCCGGTAAGTCCAGCGCCTATGACGCAGACATCGGTGTGGTGGTCGCCACTTAAGCGGGGGCGCTCTGTTTGCTTTGGGCTTGAGGCTTGATACCAAGACTGTGGATCGAAAGAATTCAAGAGACAGTAATTTTTCGCAATTTTGGTCAGTGTACCCTAGGGTGGTCCAGCTAGGTAGTTATCCGTTTTTTCTGTAGACAAAACACACGTTGCTATTATCGGCCGCGGTGACTTCGTGATTCGCGAGGAGGGCATGAAAACCCTTGCTATTTCACTAAAGCAGGTCAAAATCCGCCTATGGATACCGAGTTATTGCGCACCTTTTTAGAAGTCAAAGCCACTCGACATTTTGGTCGAGCGGCCGATAACCTATTCATTACTCAGGCGGCAGTCAGTGCACGTATTAAGCAGCTAGAATCCTACTTCGGCGCCCCCTTATTTCATCGCGATCGTAACAATATTCAGTTAACCCCCGAAGGTGAGCGTTTGGTGCCACACGCGGAATCGATATTGGTTTCTTTACTGCGAGCCAGACAGGATTTTGCGCTGCGGGAGGGCGGCGATTTGCGTTTGAGCGTCGGTATTCGCCAAGGGCTCTGGTGCGATACCCTGCAGTCGTGCTTTGACCAACTTCACGATGAAATAGGGGATTTGAAACTGCACGTCGAGACCCTGTCGCAAGAAATGATCGCTAAAAAGTTGCGAGAGGGTGCGCTCGATACGGCTCTGGTGTTTGATACGCCGGCGGCCCCCGAGCTCGAGTCCCATCGCGTCGGCGCTTTGCATTTGCGGCTATTTGCCCATCACAGCATCAAGAATTTGGCTGAAGCAGTGAGCACGCGTTACATATACTTGCAGTGGGGCACAGCTTTTTCACGCTTTCATGTTCGCCAAGTTGCTAAAGAGCCCTTTCCTTATTTACAGACCAATATGGTTGATGCGGCAATCGCCCAGGTTAAGCGCCAGCAAGGCGCCTGTTTCTTTCCTCAAGCCTTGCAATCGACCCTGCACGAGCAAGGCATCTGTCGGGTGCCAGAGGCGCCAGAATTTGATACGCCGCTGAATTTATTGGTGCACCCCTATATGCGTACCAGCCCCGTGGTGCATCGCCTTAAACATCAGCTTAGTAATTTGAGTCTGTAGGGTTCGACGAGTCAGAAGCGTCGTGAATGTAATGTCGGTGGGATAAAGGAGTAGAACCCGCCCAAGGGGGAGGTGTATGGGCGGGTCACGCTATGTCTTTTAACTTGCCTTAAAGATCGTCGAAGCTTAAGTCGTAGTAGCCAATCTCTTCGCGTAAGCGACGCTCTTCCATGCGCAGTTCGGCACGGCGTCGCTTTTCGGCAAGCTGCTGTTTTTCCGACAAATTGTTCAATGGCATGTCTATGTCATCGTCCATGCCCAGACTTTCGTCGTCAAAATCGTCGAGATCGTCGGTATCGTTGCTGTCGTCATGTTTTGCCATCTGTCACACTCCAACATTTGGTGGGCCAATTTCGCGCAATATCACTTACACCTCGACCCCTGTAAAACAAAAAATAATTCATTTTTTGATTAAATATTTTTATCGAAAGCGGCGGCTTGTGTGGCTCCCAGCCCCTGTATTCACCGTAAAATACTCATCGTCCGTGATGTGGCACAAGCCGCTGCTTGCTTGTAAAGCAAGCAGGTGCCGTGCCAAGTTTTGGTCTCTTGGGGCTGAAATCTATAAGCCTATATTTTTAATGGACTTTTTGGGTTATTGATGCCGTCGATTAATACCGGCGTGGTTCTTTTTTGCGACCCAATCCGGCGTGCAAATGTGTTTGGACACGTCCGCGGACATGTCCCGCTAGCGGCGCAATAACTTTACGATAGTGTCTGCTATGGTCTCGGGTTTGGCTGAATCACCGCAATCGATGGTGATATCTGCCCACGCGCAATACAGCGGGTGCCGCTGCTGATAAAGCTCTTCGTAGCTCGTATTCTGACTTTTCGCCATACCGCGGGGTGCGTCTTGCGCGACCCGATCTTGCAAAGTTAAAAGCGGGACGTCGAGAAACACTAGAGGTCCCAGCGCTTTCAGCTTTGTCATCAGTGGCTGGCTATAAATAACACTACCACCCGTTGCAATCACTTCGCCTTGGAAATCGATGTCTAATAACAGCGATTCTTCCAGCGCTCTGAAGTAATCTAGACCTTTGGTGTCCATGATGGTTTGGAGAGTGGCGTTCTCGCGGCGTTCAAGGTCATCATCGGTATCGTGAAATCTGAGTTTGAGAGCTTTCGCCAAATAACGGCCTACACTCGATTTGCCAGCTCCGGGCATGCCGATCAAAGTGACGCAGTTCGCTTCTGTATTTGTGACGTTGCTCATTGACTTAAATGCCCTACAATAAGCCCCATATTGTAAGGCGTATATCGCCAACCGATAAGTCCTTCACCTTGCTCTCTGGCTTGTGGCTGATTAGTCTGCCTGGGCCACAACTTCAGGAACTTACCATGAGCTTAAAAAGCGTCCCTCTAGAATCATTACATCAAACCTTAGGTGCCAAACTTGTGCCTTTTGCTGGCTACAATATGCCTGTTCAGTACCCAACTGGAATTATCAAAGAACATTTGCATACGCGCACAGCCGCTGGCTTGTTTGACGTGTCGCATATGGGGCAGGTTGTCGTCAGTGGGGAAGGTGTTGTGTCTGCGCTTGAAGCCTTAATGCCGGCTGATCTGGAGGGTCTGGCTGTGAACGCCCAAACCTATTCGCTGCTGACCAACGAAGCGGGCGGAGTCATTGATGATTTGATTGTGACACGCTGGGCTGCGGATCAATTCATGCTGGTGATTAATGCCGGCTGCAAAGACAAAGATCTTGAGCATTTGCGCTCGCATTTGGCGAGTGTGAATTTAGAGGTGCTTAGCCAGCATTCGCTTTTAGCCTTGCAGGGCCCCAAAGCGCGAGCGGTCATGAATGACTTGCTGCCAGAAACCCAGAACTTGGTATTCATGACAGGCACGTGGGCACAATTTGAGGGCGAGCAAGTGTATGTCACGTGCTCGGGCTACACTGGCGAAGACGGCTTTGAAATATCGGTCCCAAACTCGCATGTCGAGGCCTTAGCGCAAAAACTTTTGGCGCACGCAGATGTGCTGCCCATTGGCCTTGGGGCTCGTGATTCGTTGCGTTTAGAGGCGGGCTTGTGTCTTTATGGGCACGAACTCGAAGAAGACATATCACCCATCCAAGCTGGTTTAAAATGGGCTATCGCTAAAGCTCGCAGACACGAGGGTGCGCGTGCTGGCGGTTACTTGGGCAGTGCTATTATCGAGGCGCAGTGGGCCGAGGGTACTGACACAGTCAGAGTGGGTCTGAAAGTATTGGGTAAACGCCCAGTGCGTGAAGGCGCAGTCGTCTTTGATGCACAACAACAGCAGGTCGGCACGGTGTGTTCCGGTGGCTTCGGTGCGACTCTGGAGCAGCCCGTGGCTATGGCTTATGTGAACGCTGATCAGGCGGCGCTCGGTACCCATTTGTTCGCGGATGTTCGGGGCAAACTGGTGGAAGTCGAAGTCGCCAAAACACCGTTTGTCGCACAGCGCTATTTCCGCGGTTGAGCGCATATAAAACAACAATAAGGAAACACCATGACACAGATACTTTACCGCAGCGCATTTGAGCTCGCCAAAGACATCAAGGCCGGTACTCTGTCGTCAGAGCGCGTGCTTGATTTTTATCTCGATAGAATCCAGCGCTTTAATCCTGCTTTGAATGCAGTGGTTGCGATGGATATCGATGCCGCTCGAGCGCGCGCTAAAGCCGCGGATCTAGCCGCCGGGCACGGTGAAGATTGGGGGCCCCTGCATGGTGTGCCTATTACGGTGAAAGATGCGCTGGCCACTCAGGGTTTAGTCACAGTGGGTGGCATACCCGCGCGCGCTGGCCAAGTGCCCGAGACCGACGCGGTCAGCGTTGCGAGATATCGTGCCGCAGGCGCCATCATTGTGGGTAAAACCAATGTGCCCTTTATGAGTGCCGACTTGCAAAGCTATAACGAGGTGTACGGTGTGACCAACAACCCGTGGAACGTCGAACGCACGTGTGGAGGTTCCTCGGGCGGCGCCGCGGCGGCGCTGGCGGCGGGGCTGTCGGCTCTAGAGGTCGGCAGTGACATCGGCGGTTCTATTCGAACGCCCGCGCACTTTAACGGCATCTTTGGTCACAAGCCCTCGTATGGCATCGTGTCACAGCAGGGCCATATCCCACCGGGTCAAACAGTGATTACCGAGTCTGATTTGTCGGTAGTGGGCCCACTGGGCGTGTGTGCAGCGGACGTGGCCCAAGCTCTTGATGTGTTGTTGGGCCCTGGCTCTTTAGATAGTAAAGCTTGGCGTGTGGATCTCCCGCCACCGCGTTTTCAATCGATTGGTGACCTGCGTGTCGCGGTCTGGGCAGACGACGAGTTTTGCCCGGTGGATGCGGACATTCGTGACGCAATTGTAGCCGCGGGCCGCTCACTAGAAGCCGCGGGCGCCAGTGTCGATTTTGAAGCACGCCCTAAATTTGATCTGGCCGAGAATCATCGCACCTACCTGCGCTTGATGATGTCGGTCATGGGGGCCGGTATGCCGCAGTCAGTATTTGATATGGCACAAAAAGTGGCTGCCTCGGCCGATCCAAACGATCACTCCGATAGCGTAGAGCAAATGCGTGGCATTGCTATGAGTCATCGCGATTGGGCCAAGGCCTCAGAGCAGCGCCTGAAAAATCGCGCCGCGTGGGAGCGATTCTTCGAGCAATACGACGTTGTATTGTGCCCCTGTGCTCCTGCGACAGCGTTCGCGCATGATCACACGCCCGACATGTCGGCTCGTCGCCTTACCATTAACGGCGAGCAGCGGCCCTACACCGATATGATGCGTTGGGCCGGCGTGACCTTGAATGCAGGCTTGCCAGCCTCGGTAGCGCCGGTCGGTATGAGCCGCGACGGCTTACCCATTGGTGTGCAAATTGCGGGCGCCTATCTAGAAGATAAAACCACGCTGGCGGTGGCTGCATTGCTGGAGCAGCACCACCAAGGTTTTGTTCCGCCCCCGGGTTACGCCCACTAAACTGCGACCCATGTGTGGCTAACGAGTACTTGGTCGCCGTTGTAAACGGTGGCGTTGTACTCACTGCCCGCTTCCACTGGGCCAACGCCTGCTGGCGTCCCGGTCATTATGATGTCCTGGTCGCACAGCGTCATAAAATGATTAAGCTCCTCCAATATGACCTGTGGTGGATACAGCATCATGCTGACGTGCCCTTGTTGCCTAAGTTCGCCGTTGACGTGCAGGGTCAAGTGTAGATCGTCCAAACTATCAGGTGCCGTTACGAAATCACTGATCACGGCAGCCCCATCAAACGCCTTAGCCCGCTCCCATGGTAGCCCCTGTTTCTTAAGACCGTTTTGCGTTTCCCGTTTGGTTAAGTCAAAGCCTACAGCGAGCCCCTGTACCTGACCGGCGTGCATTAGCAAGCAAATTTCAGTTTCGTAGTGCAGTGTCTCACCTAAGGTCGCGTGTAGGGTATCGCTTAATGCGGTTGGTGGTTTGAGGAACACCGTCATGTCGTCGGGCTTTAATCCGCCCATTTCTTCTATGTGGGCGGCGTAGTTTTTGCCAATGCAAACAATTTTCGTGGGGTGTATTCGATTGCTATTAAACGATGGCATAAGTCGTCCGGCTGCGAATTTAACGAGTCGTGAATGATACTCTCATGCAAGGTCGTAATCACCATTGCTCGGGGTCTGCTAAACAATAGAAAGAGATTTTCTTGTCATGCAACGGTTATAAATTCGTCAATAAACTGCAGAAAAAACGCAATGATTTGCTTCTAAGCTTCTTCGGGGTCCACAGCCCCACTGACTATTAAGGAGCAACTATGAAACTGATTAACACCAGTGTTAAAGCACTGTCTATTGCGGTTTTGACCGCATCACAGGTGTCGTTTGCTGACACCGGCGCGATGGAAGAAATTATTGTAACTGCGCAAAAGCGTGACCAATCGGTGCTTGATGTGGCGGCGACGATGGATGTTATTTCGGCAGAATTTCTTGAGCGCACTAACACCACAGAGCTAGACGATTTATCGCGAGTGCTACCCAACGTGGTCATTCAAGAG
This sequence comes from Aequoribacter fuscus, assembly GCF_009910365.1. Taxonomy (NCBI): domain Bacteria; kingdom Pseudomonadati; phylum Pseudomonadota; class Gammaproteobacteria; order Cellvibrionales; family Halieaceae; genus Aequoribacter; species Aequoribacter fuscus. The sequence continues at coordinate 98,240 of NZ_CP036423.1, forward strand.
CAAGCTGTGAGTTTGCCCTCGTTCAACATTCGAGGCATTACCGACGATACCGCATCAGTATCTGCAACGCCTCGTATCTCGGTGTATCAAGATGGCTTTGATATCTCGAAAAAAACGGTATCGAGCGCAGCATTGTACGACATCGCTCGGGTCGAAGTATTAAAAGGCCCTCAACCCACTTTATTCGGAGTCGCCGCTGCTAACGGCGCGGTCAGTATCATTACGAACACACCTGACTCTGAATTTGACGCCGATGCACGTTTTGCTTTGAACACGGAGGCGGGCGTTGAAACACAAGCTATGATCAACTTACCTGTTAACGACCATAACGCATTTCGTATCGCAGGCATTTATCGTGAGATGGATGGTGTGATCAAAAATACGGCGTGTTCGGCGAACTCATACAACCCGAGTGGCCAAATTACCGATCACACGGGTGCTGTAAAAAGCTGTCAGGGTGGCGATTTAAACGGTGTATCGGTTCAAGCCTTACGCGCAACCTTTAAAACCACTTACGATAACTGGGATTTCGTGTTGCGCGCAGGGTATGAGTACAATGACCAGCCCGGCATTGCCTTTAAGTCCGGCTCGATAGCACCAAAAAATGGCGACTCAAGTCCATTTACCTCGGCCGAGCTGGGCTTTGGTTCAGAGCTTGGTATCGAACGTGAGCTGATGACAGGTGACTTTACGTTAAATTACCGATTCTCTGAGACGTTGTCTGCTGTCGTTGATGGTTATTACAAGGACGTCGAGTTAAACGAAGCGTTCGATGCAGATGGTACCGGCCTGCGTATTCAGGACGCTTACTTCGACAACGACGCGATCTTATACGGGGCTTCAGCGCGACTCGTATTTGATGATGGTGAGCGGTTCGCAGGATTCGTGGGCATCTCGAATTCGCAAGATCAATCTAAATTACCTTACTACGTCATGGTTGACCCTTATGTACGTGGGACTTTCGATGCGGTGAAGGCAGCCTTAGAAGCGGCGAATCCCGATATTCCCTTGAACCAAAATATCTCGACTAACGCGTCTTTGGCTCAAATCGAAGCCCTGCGCGCAACGTTGGTTTCAAGCTTGTTCAACGCCGATGGTACGGTAATCTCAGATCCGAATTTGCCGTCTTCGTTTGTGCAAGGTCCGTACACCTTTGAGGCCGAGTTGGATATTAACTCGATCGTAGCTGAGGGTTCGTATCAGCTAACAGACAAAATCAACGCGACGGCGGGTGTTCGTTATATCGATGAAACACGCTTAACGCGAAACTTTGTGGTCTTCGAAGCCGAAAAAGACTTCACAGCGACTCTGCCTCGCTTAGCCTTGAACTATGCCTACAGCGACGATTTGTCGTTCTACTTTAACTACGCGCAAGGCCGCCGTTCGCCTGTGGTAGATCCTAACTTCGGTGCAACCGTGATCACCAAAGCGGAAACGGTAGACTCTTACGATGTCGGCTTTAAGTATATGGGTGATCGCTGGTCGTTGTTCGCGGCCCTGTTTACGTATCAGTATCAGGACTATCAGCAGAGCTACACTGACGCTACCACGCTCCAAAGCATTACGGTGACCGTAGGCGACTCGACCATGTCGGGTTTTGAAGCTACTGCGCGATTTATTCCAAGCGATACCCTAATGATTAGCGCAAGTTTAGGCTTACTGGATGCGACCTTTGCGAGTAAAACGGCCGATGGTCAGGTATTTGACTACGCCGGTAATAACTTTCGTTTAGCGCCAGAGGTGTCAGGTTCTTTAAACATTAACAAGCGTGTGGATTGGTCAGATTGGACACTGGATATGGATTTGTTGATGTCCTACCAATCTGAAGTGTTTTTCGAAAGTTCAAACTACCCAGGCTTGTCGCAGGACGCGTACTGGATTACCGATGCTTCAGTCATGCTGAACCGCAAAGGCTCGTCTATCAAGTATGAGTTATACGCTGACAACTTGTTTGACGAAGAGTATTTGATTGACGCCGGTAATACCGGTGGTGGCATTGGTATCCCGACTTACGTACCTGGCATGCCCATGATCGCCGGCGTTCGCGTTTACGTGGATTTCTAGACTGCAAACCCAATGAAACCCGGTCAGTGTGAGCTGGCCGGGTTTTTTATTGCGTGTTGTTTGGATGGGTAAGCGCTTTGTTCCGCGATAGGCCGCTCAACCGATGTTCTTTGGTGAGCGACTCATGATTCTAGGCGTCGTTGTAACGACGCTTGCCGGCAGACGCTCGCAGCGGTGCACTGCTGGTTACCGAGTACTCACGCGAAAGTACCGTAGATACGTAGCGGAACTGTGTTTCGGCACCGTTGGGTGTCAGCGTCAGCAAGGCCCAGCCTCGTTGCGAGGTGTCGGCCTCGACCAGTTCAGGACTGGACGCCAAAAACGATGCCTGGGTCGTGTCTATTGGCAGAGGCAGAAAGCTCTCAAGTCCTGGGCTGGATATCCCCGGGGTGCCCAGCTCAATACCGACGGCATTACCCTGGGCGTTGCGCAGGTTAAAGGCCCATGCATTGTGTGTATCCCCGGCCAATGAAATAGGGTTCACACCGTACTCTAGTAAGTCGTCATACAGGCGTTCCCGCGCTGCTGGGTAGCCATCCCACGCATCTAGGTTCAGTGGTAACCCTAGCTTGGCTAAGTTGAGCATGCCCTTCATTCGCTGTTTGTAGCTGTCGGGAATGGGCGCCTCGTCGACAATGGCGGGGTCAATTGTGGGTATTAAAACTTTGCCCATGAGTACCTGCTGTCCCAGCACCTGCCAAGTGGCTCCGCGGGTTTTACTCTTTTGCAGTTCATTGCGGAGCCAATCGGCTTGGGGTTTGCCCAGCAGTTCTCGTTCGGGCTTGTTCAGTTTGGTATCAGCAAAGGTGCTGGGGTCTTTGCCCAGATCTTTGCTGTACTCAAGCTGCTCATCGCGGCCAACAAACCGCGTATCCAGCATAATTAAGTCCGCTAGATTGCCAATCTCGAAGCTGCGATAAATATTTTCTTGGTCTGACTCGCGGGTGCGAATAGGCATCCACTCGTGGTAGGCCTTTTTTGCTGCCGCAATACGCGTGGCGAAATCACCTTCGCCTTCGTTATGGTTTTCAGCGCCCGAGTGCCAGGTGTTATTCATGAGTTCGTGATCGTCCCACACGGCGATCATTGGGTGATTTCGATGCAGAGCTTGAAGGTCGGCATCGGTGCGGTACAAGCCGTAACGCATGCGGTAGTCCTCGAGCGCAATAATTTCGGTGCTAGGTTGTACTCGACGACCGAGCTGCTCGACCGCAATGGGGTTGGAATAAACGCCGTCGGCGTATTCATAGATGTAGTCACCCAAATGCAGCACCACATCTAAATCAGCGTGTGCCATGTCTTGATAGGCGTTGAAATAGCCCTGAGGATAATTCGAGCAGGATGCCACACCCATTTTAAACTCTCGGACCTTGCCCTTTGGCAGAGTTTTGGTCTTGCCAACAATCGAGCTAACGCCTTCACAAGTAAAGCGATAATAGTATTGTTTGCCGGCTTTCAAGCCCGTAGCATCCACTTTCACGGTGTAGTCTCGGCCGCCGTCGGTTTCGGTCGTACCTTCAGCCACCATTTTTCTGAACTTGGCGTCGCTCGCGATTTGCCACTCGACCTTAAGCTGTTGGTGTGCGCCGTGACCGGGAATGACGCGGGTCCAAAGAATGACGCGATCGTGCAATGGGTCACCACTGGCAATGCCGTGGGTGAAGTGAACAGGGTTTTCTGCATTGACGCTAAAGCCGCGCAGGGCGAGCAAGCCAAGCGTCGCGCTCAGTCCTTTGACGAGGGTTCTGCGCTTTAGTGATTCTAATGGCATACCAAGACTCCTAATCAGATGGTTGTCTCAGCTTACCCCTAAATCGCTACAGTTTCATGGCAAGATTGCGGGCTGATCGCTCAGCCCGTCTCGTAAGGGTTTAGTAGCGCTCTTTGTGCTTTTCGCGCTTCTCTTTCCATTTCTCCATTTTTTCTTCGCGGCGCTCGTCACGCTCTTCACGCATGTTGTCGAGCTTCTGCATTTGCTCAGCGGTTAAAACTCCGCTGAGTTGGCTGCGCATATCGGCTTGCATCGCGTCGCGCTGTGCTTTGTGGGCCTGCATCATGGCTTTACGTTTTTCCGCTTGTGCCTTCATGATCTGCGCAACTTGAGATTTTTGCTGGTCGCTAAGGTCCAAGTGTTGTGCCATTTTCTCAAGACGCTTGCTGTCACCAGGGCCGCGCTCGCCATCTTCATGATGCATGGCAAATGCGCCCGCGCTCATAGTCAATGCAAGAGCGATACTACCTATTACGGATTTTGTGTTCATAACAACTCTCCTGTGGGTTGAAGGGCAGCCTTGCGTTACTGCCACGGTTTCATAGTACGACTGCATTGTGCACAAATTATGGAATAATTAAGGTAATTTTGTGCAAGGCTTAAAGCGGTAGCCGGCGCCATAGACCGCCTCTATGACCTCGCCCTGGTCGATGCGACTTAGTTTTTGTCTGAGCTTCTTAATGTGGCTATCAATCGTTCTGTCGCTGACCACGCGACCGTCGCTGTAGATGCGATCGATTAACTCATCGCGGTTGAATAGCTTGTTAGGAGCGGCTGTCAGCGCGGCGAGTAATGCACACTCTATGGCTGTTAAATCGGTGGTTCGGTGACCAAACTGAGCGGTCAAGGTGTCTTGGTCAAGTTGCAGAGTGCTCGTTGGTGACTGACCAGAATCCAGGGCGAGACGGCGCAAATTGGCCTTAACACGAGCGACGACCTCGCGGGGGCTAAAGGGTTTGACGATGTAGTCGTCGCCGCCAAGTTCCAAGCCCAGCAGGCGATCTTCTTCGGCAATGCGTGCGGTTAAAAATAAAATGGGCGCTGAGCTAAACAACCGCAATTGTTTGCACACACTAAAACCATCGCCATCGGGCAGCATGACATCCAACAAAAACAAATCAAAGTGCTGACTTGTTGCAAGCGAGAGGGCTTCTTGCCCGCTGTGTGCCGTTGCGGTATCAAAGCCCGCCTGCGTGAGATAATCGGCCAATAGTCTGGCGATCTTTGGGTCGTCTTCAATAATGGCGATAGAGCTCATAACGACACCTTAGCGACAGGCCATGAAAATGCGACTTTCAATCCCCCCAACGGGGATGCGTCGCCGTGAATTTGACCGCCATGAGCAAGCACCAGCGAACGCACGATAGCCAAGCCCAAACCGGCGCCGCCACTCACCCTTTGGCGTGAACTGTCGGCGCGATAAAGCCGTTCAAACAGCTGCTCATAGTTGCCGCTAAAACCCGGGCCTGCGTCTTCGATGCACCATTCAATTGTGTCGCCTGCTAGCTTCGCCGAGAAACGAATAGTCGCCTCTGACTGGCAGTAGCGAATGCAGTTGCTCAACAGGTTGTCTAGAATCTGGGCTAATCTTTGAGGGTCAGCCAGTAAGGTAAACGCTTTCTTGTCGATTGCGAGTTCAATACCGTGCCCCTTTGCCTGCAAAGCACTCGCATGCCGCTGTATAGCGGCATCGATGGCTTCGGCTAAGCTGCACGCCTGAACGTTTAGAACTATTGCGTTGATATCAGCTTGGGCTAAATCGTTGAGATCGTTCACCAAAAAATGAAGGTGATTGATTTCTTCTAACAGCGAGCTAATGGCACGTTGGTCGAGTGGTCGAATACCGTCTTGCAGCGCCTCGGCTTCACCTTGGAGTACCGTTAAAGGGGTGCGTAGTTCATGAGCGATATCGGCAAGCCACTGCTGTTGCGCTTGCTCGTGCTCTTTTAGCGTAGTCGCTAGCTGCGCAATATCTTTCGCCAAGCTTTTGAGTTCCCGAGTATTCGTTATGGGGAGTGTTACATCGCGCTCGCCCTGATTCAGGCGGTTGATGTTGCGCGACAAAGCTCGGATGGGCGCTGTGAAATACCCCGAAAACCACCACGCAAAGCCAAAAGCGGCGACACTGGCAAAGGCGGCTGTGATAGCAAAACTGCGTTTTTGCTGGGCGGCAAATAATTGTTCTAAGCCCGCGGGGATGGCCTGAATGCGAGGTATGGCTAAATAACCGATGGTTTGGTTGTTTACCGCGATGGGCTGCGTAATGAGATTGTTGGGGTTGCGTTTCGGGCCCAGCAATATGCGTTGCTCGGCGTCGAGTAGCAGTAAGCGCCGAGTGCGCCTGCGTTCGTGTCCACTAACGTCGCCCGCTATGGCTCGCCTCAGGATCTCGCTGTGCGCGGGGGGCCAGGCGTTTTCTTGCTGATACAGGTTGAGGAGACGCTGTTCGACTTCGCTGGCATTTCGCAATTGCTGTTTGCCCACGAATTCTAAGAAGTCTCGGTCAAAGCCTCGCTGCGTTAGCGCATATACCATACCCAGCAAACACAAATTTGCTAGGGTAAAGGCGAGCGCAAGTTTTGATCGCAGAGATATCGGCATGGCTTACTCCTAATATGACAGCGAGTATAGCGCAGGATTGTGCAACAACTATGGATTTTGACCCGAGGGCTCGTCGCTCAGTAACGCGTTGGGGGGCCCAGTATTTTAACCGCCTTACTTAAAAATCACGGTTTTGTTGCCATCTAAAAATACACGGTGCTCCGAGTGCAGTTTTACGGCGCGTGCCAAGGCCATGGTTTCAGTGTCGCGTCCGACAGCAACCAATTGTTCCGGCGTGTAGGTATGGTCTACGGGTTGCACCGATTGTTCGATGATTGGGCCTTCGTCCAGATCCGCGGTGACGTAGTGCGCAGTAGCGCCAATCAGCTTTACGCCACGCTCGTAGGCTTGATGATAGGGCTTGGCGCCTTTAAAACCCGGCAAGAACGAATGGTGAATGTTGATGGCTCGGCCCTTGAGCGATTGGCACAGATCGTCGCTTAAGATCTGCATGTAGCGGGCGAGGACCACGAGCTCGGTTTGAGTCTCGCTCACAATGTCCAACAGGGCTTGCTCTTGTTGTGCTTTATTGTCGGGCGTGACAGGTAGATGAACGAAGCGAATGCCTTCGCGTTCGGCGAGCGCGCGGCAGTCTTTGTGGTTGGACACGACCGCAGTGATGTCGATTGTTAGCTCTTTCTTGCGAACACGGTACAGCAAATCTTCTAAACAATGGTCAAACTTACTGACCATAATCAAGGTCTTCATCGGAGCCAGGGTATCGTGAAAGGCCCATTCCATGCTCAGCGTTTTCGCTACTGGTGCAAAGCCTGTGCGCAGTGTGTCCAGCGAGATCGTGTTGACCTCGAAACGACCCACCGTACGCAAGAAAAAGCGACCGGTATCTTCATCGTCGAATTGGTGGAGTTCCGATAAATAACAACCTTGGTCGGATAGGTAAGAGGTTACCGCTGCGACAATTCCGCTACTCGCAGGGCAGGTGGCTGTGAGCGTAAAGCTTGTATTGCTGGTCATGGCTCTTTATCCGGTCGTTTTTACAGGGCGCAAGGATACCGCAGCTACCCGAATAATCGAACCGCTTTGTACCCCGATGGGTCCGTTCAGCCGATTACCAGTAGTAAACCAGCACGTAAGCGCTTAGCAGCGTTGATATCCACAGAGCTGTGGTGCCAATGGACCAGGCGGGTACTGAGTCCTTACTTGTGTCGCTCGAGGGGAGTATAGGTTTCAGAGCGGCGCTAATTCCCGCACTGACAGAGTGCGAAGCTCTGCTGTAGCCGCGTGAAATCGCGTCAGTAGTTCGCTCCGAAATCTTCGCGCCCAGTGTTCGCCAGAACCAATCGGTATCCAAGGTTAATGTGTTAGTGCGCTTCATAAGCGGTAGCAGTAAAAAGAACGCGAGCCCCGAGAACAACAATAACTGTAGGTAGAATACAACTTTCCCGGGCTTGTAAGCTGAAAACTCCGTTGGATAGGGCAGAAGTTGGTAGAAAGGTTCTGGGTAAATACCGATACCAAAACATAAGCCTACGAATATCAGCATGGCGGCGGCCATATTCCAGGGCGCGTCTTTGGGTCTAAGGCCCGAATCTTTCTGAAAGAAAACATACCAAGGGAACTTGATGCCAGCATGCAAAAATACGCCTGCTGAGGCGGCAGCAAGAACGTACCAAACCCAGACCAGGTTCTGCATCGCGGCGGCTTCCGATATCATCGTCTTGGTGGTAAAGCCCGAGGTGAGAGGGAAGCTTGAAATCGCCAGGGCGCCAACGATGCCGCAAAAAGCGGTCAGCGGCATGGTTCTGTACAAACCGCCGAGTTCGTTACATTTTTCTTTACCGGTATGGTAAATGACAACGCCTGCGCTCATAAACAGCAGCGCTTTGTAAATAATGTGGGCGAAGGCATGCGCGGTTGCGCCATTCAAGGCCATTGGCGTGCCGATGCCCACGGCGACCACCATAAAACCCACTTGGTTTACGATTGAAAAAGCCAAGATACGGCGCACATTGTTCTCTAATAAGGCCCAAATAATGCCGTACATAATCATGAAGACGCCGAGATAAATGAGGAGCGGCGTTCCCGGAAAGAGCAGTATCAGCGCGAGTACAGCGGTTTTTGTCGTGAAAGCCGATAGAAACAGCGAGCCGCTTGGACTGGCTTCTGGGTAAGCGTCAGACAACCAGGCTGAAACGGGCGGCGCTGCCGCATTGATGAGTATCCCCGCAAGCATCATGTAAGTATCGAAATTGTTGGCCTGAAGCGCTTGAATGTCGATTGAGCCCGTGTGGACCACAACCCCTTCGATACCAACTTTTAATATAACGCCACCCAATAAGTGCACAATCGCGTAGCGGATGCCGGCCGCTCGCGCGCCTGCCGTTCCGCCAAACCACACCACTAAGGTTGAAAACAGAGCCATGAGCTCCCAAAACAAGAACAGCGTGATTAAATCGCCCGCAAAACTGACACCAATTGCCCCAGAGGCGTAGGCGAAGCCGCAAGCAAGCTCCAGTCGTCGCGCGTGTTTAAAAGCGTATAAAGCGCCCACGCCCGCCATCGTTGCGAAGATAGTCGCGAACAGGCGCCGCTCTGGGCTGGCCTCGATGAGTTGGAGTTCGTAGTCTAAAAACGGCGCGGTAAGAGATACACCGTCCGGTACAGACCAAATCGCCATTAAGGTCAGCACCGGGCCCACAAACAAGCCCAGGCGGTGCCAATGGTTGGGTACGACAGCAACCCACAGCGCTGCGCACAGCAGAATCAATCCGGGTGGGATAAACTCAATCATTGCTATCCTCGTAATACGATTCCGGGCGTTTTAAGAGGGTGCCCAGCAGCTTCGCGACGACGACCATCGCGGCGCATGCAAAAAAACCAAAGACTGCGCCAAAACCCCACCACTGCGATGATTCAAAGGGTGTTTTCGCTTTTATGGCGAATTCGACCAGTAGCGTCAGTGCGAGTAGCACAGAAAAAATGATCCACGCTTTGCGCACATTGATCTCGTTATCTTGCGTCACTGCAGGCCTCCTACGAGCTGTCTTTCGATCTCAATAACTGGGCCATTGAAAAAGAAAAATCCCAGGGTCAAGAGTGCGGTAAGCGCCAGAGCGACGACCATGGGCCACGGTGCTTCTCCGTGCGGTTTCTTGGGGGCTTGGTCCTCTGCTAAGAACCATGCCGCATAAATAATTGGCAAGAAATAGGCTGCATTCAGGGCGGTACTGGCAATAATCGTGAAAATGGCTAAAAAGTTGTCGGCTTCAAATGCGCCACCCAATATGTACCATTTAGATACAAAGCCGCCGGTTGGTGGGACGCCGATCATGCTCAGCGCACCGACGGTAAAGGCTGCCATGGTGACGGGCATGCGTCGGCCAATACCAGCGAGCTGGGTGATATCAATTTTTTTGCTCGCGACGTAAATTGCCCCGGCTGCAAAAAACAGCGTAATTTTTCCGAAGGCGTGCGCGACCATGTGAAGTGCTGCTCCGATTTCTGCCATGGGCTTCAGAATGGCACTCGCCATAACGACATAAGACAGTTGCCCAATGGTGGAGTAGGCAAGCAAGCGCTTTAAGTTAGTCTGACGCAGAGCAATCAAGCTTGCCACGATGATGGTGAACGACGTAATCCAAACAAGCCACTGGGTGGTGCTTAACGAAAACAGCCAATCGACGCCAAAAATATAGATGATAATCTTAGTGATGCTGAACACACCGGCCTTTACCACGGCGACAGCGTGCAGCAGAGCGCTCACCGGAGTTGGTGCGACCATTGCAGCGGGGAGCCAGCGGTGAATCGGCATAACCGCCGCTTTACCGATGCCAAAAACGAACATCGCCAGTAATAACCCCGCAGTAGGGGCATCAACTTTTCCTTGGAGTGAGCCGCCCAAGGTGAAGTCTCCGCCTGTTAGGCTTGTGACCCATATAACGGCGGGTAAAAAGAGCGTGATGGAGGTGCCCATCAAGATTGCCAGATAGACGCGCGCCGAGCGAATGGTAGCCTCATCACCTTTGTGGGTGACCAGCGGATAAGTTGCCAGTGTCAGGATCTCGTAAAATAAAAACAAGGTGAACAGGTTGCCCGCCAGCGCGACGCCCATGGCGGCTGCGATCGAGATCGCGAAAAATACGTAGAATCGCGTTTGATGCGACTCGTTATTGCCCCGCATGTACCCGACAGAATACAAAGAGTTGATAATCCACAGGGATGCCGCCAGAGTGGCGAATAGTGCACCTAATGGCTCGGTGTGCAGAGTGATATTTAACGAGTCGGTCAGCGTTGCGAGTGTGATGCTCGATCGCCCACCATGGGCAACATCGATTGCCATTGGCCACACGGTAATGGCCAGCAAACCGGCCGTGACAAAAGTAAATGCTTCGCGTAGGTTCTGGTTAACGCGGCCCGCGAAGGTAATGCCTATCGCACCAATGCTTGGAATCAGTAGCATTAAAACCAAAGGGTGCATCAGGCTCATAGGGTGTGCCCCACAAGCAAGGTTGCAGCTTTATTAGACAGTTCCAGTGGCAGTCCGGGCGCTAAGCCAAAAACGATGTTGGCCGCGCTTGCAATTAGTAGTACCAGTACCGCAAGTTTAGGTAGAGCGTCGGATGTTGAATTTGTTGGCATTCTAAAAAACAGGGCTTCGCAGACTTTGGCGACATACACAACCGCCATTAAAGAACTTGCAAGGACCACTATTAACAGGGCAACAGACCAGCGGTGATATTCTAAAATAGCCTCAATGAGTAGCCATTTGCTGACAAAACCGGCGGTGCCTGGGATGCCGATTAAGCTTAGCCCAGCAATAACGAAAGCAATGCCGATTATTGGGTGCTTGCGACCAAGACCTTCGAGCGCAGTTGAGTCGAGTTTTGCGCACTTTGAGGCCAGCACGACAATTCCAATAAAGATCGCGCCTTTAGCCAAGGCATGGTTGAACATGTGCAGGATGGCGGCACTAAGTCCCGCGTGTGACACTAAAGACGCACCCAGCACGATGTACCCGATTTGAGCAACAGATGACCATGCAAAAAGGCGTTTTGTTAGTGGCTCACGGATAGCCATGGCCGAACCATACAAAATCCCAAGAACCGCTAGAGGAAGTAAGTAAATAGAAAATTGAGCTGCGTGCTCACTGAGAGTCCGTTGGAAGACAAAAAAATCGATGCGCAAAAAAACATATAGAGCGACTTTGGTGGAACAGGCCGCAAGAAAGGCCGTCACCGCGTGCGGTGCATAGGCGTACGTGTTTGGAAGCCAAGCGTGGAGCGGAAATACAGCGGCTTTCAGCGCAAGGCCAACGGAAATAAAGCCGGCAGCCATTAAGATGGGCGTTTGGTCCTCTACGCCCAAAATTCGCACTTCAAGATCGGCAAGGTTCAAAGTGCCGGTCATGATGTACAGCAACCCTACACCGATGAGATAAAAAGTTGCGCCAATCGTACCCATGATCAGGTATTTGAACACTGCGGGTAGTGCTCGACGATCACTGGAGCCTGCGATCAGTATGTAGCTGGCAAGCGAAGCGATTTCCATAAATACAAAAATATTGAAGGCATCGGCTGCAACCACAATACCCGATAGGCCAGCTAAGGCCAGTAACCATGCTGCATAAAACAAATGAGCTCGCTCTTCCTCAATGTCGTTAGCAAGACTCTGGTATCCCGCTAACAAGGCCGCGGTCGAGGCCCCCGACACAATAATCAGAACGATGGCGCTAAAGCTATCAACGCGCAATTCGATGCCGAATGGCGCAGGCCAACCACCCAGGGGGTAGGGATCACTTGCCACATTTAGCACCATTTGGGCAATATTGATTGCTAGAGCAAAGGCGCAGATACTGGTGGCGCTGGCAAGGTACCAAGCCAACTTTCGATGTTGAATCAGCAGCGCAAGAGGTGCCGCCAAGAGGGGAATAATGACTTGTAAAACTGGGTAGTGGAGGGCTAAGTTCATACCAACTCGTCCTCGTCTTGAATTTGATCCTCTTCAATCGAACCGTAGGTTTCCTTAATTCGAACGACTATTGCAAGGCCCAACGCACTGGTCGAAATGCCTACGACAATCGCTGTCAGTATTAATACTTGAGGTAAAGGGTTAGAAAATATATCGGTCGCAATAGAAGGGTGTAAAATCGGTGTTGTGCCACCATCGACCTTACCAATACCGATGAATAGTAAAAACACAGCCGATTGGAAAAGAGATAGCCCAAGCAGTTTTTTAATTAGGTTCTGTTTGGCGATGACGGTGTAAAAGCCCATCATCAAAATAGCGATAAATACCCAATAATGGAACAGGTCGAGCACAATCATGCTGGTTTACCTCGGGCCACAAAAGCGTGGTAAACGCTGAGCAAAACCCCTGTAACAGTCATGCCGACGCCCGCTTCGATCAAAATAATACCTAATTGTTGTGCGGTAACCGGGTTCGTGGCTAAAACAGAGTAGTCCAAAAAGTAGCTGCCTTTAAGAATGCCAACCACGCCAACACTCGCGTAAAGCAGAGCGCCAGACGCCATCAGTAGGCGTAAAAATTTAAGAGGCAGTACTGCTAATGCGCGGTTTTGGCCTTCGAGTAAGCTATACAAAATAACGGCAGCCGCAATAAGGGCGCCTGCCTGAAATCCACCGCCCGGGCCGTACTCTCCGTGGAATTGAACGTACAAACCGAATAACAAAATAAAGGGGATAAGTAAGCGCCCGATCATGCGTGGTATGAGATAGTGCTTAAGCCCTTCAGAGCGGCGTTCGGGGAGCGATGCAGGCCTTGGACTGTTAAGTAAAAATAGAACGCCTATGCCGGCCACCAAGACAACAAATACTTCTCCTAGCGTATCGTAGCCTCGAAAGCTCCCCAAAATAGCGGTGATTACATTAGGGATATCGATCCGTTCGGCTGTAGTTTGCATAAACCAGGGCGTTAATTGTTGATGCGCCGGTGCAGACGGGTCGCCGAAGTCGGGCTTATAGAGGGTAGCGTACGCGATCAATATGCCAGTGATGGATACGGAAATTAGCGCCGCTATTCGTCCACTAGTTTGTTTGCGCTCTTCTTCGGTGAGTGCGGCAAGGGCACTCAAGAACAGTACGGTAGATATACCGGCGCCCACTGCGGCCTCGGTTAGTGCTACATCAGCGGCGTCGAGCAAAAAAAAGCTTACTGCGATAAGTAAACTGAAAATGCTCATAAGCATTACGGCAACAAACAGATTAGTAGCGCGAATAACGGCGCCAGCAGTAATGACCAAGAGACTGAGCAGGAAAATACTGAATACCGCTGTCATGTCGAATCCTCAGGCGCTTTATAGCTTGCGCTATGCCCGGACAGTAAAGCGGCACTGGCCAGGGCGTTAGAAGCGGCCGGTCCGGATAACAACAGGAATAGTAATATTGCCCCGAGCTTGAGCACGTATAAGGCAAAGTCTGCTTGTAGCATTAAGCCACTCAAAATCAAGATGGGGGCTAGGCTGTCAGTGACGCTGGCGGCGTGCATCCGCGTGTATAAATCAGGCATACGTAACGCGCCGATTCCGCCGACAATAACGAACGCACCTCCGGTCAGGAGTAATATCCAACTTAAAGCATCCAGTGCAAGGCTCACCATTAGTCGGCTCCCCCTGCTTTAATTTTGAAGAATTCGAGTACCGCGAGTACGCCAATAAAATTGACGAGCGCATACGCCAGCGCCAAATCCAGAAAATCGGGTCGCCCGATGAGGAAAGCCAAGACGGCCAACAACAGCACCGTTTTTGTGCCAAACATATTCACAGCGAGTATGCGGTCGTACTGCGTGGGTCCTTTGATGGCACGAATCAAGGCTAGTGCCATGGTGATTGCGATAGCCACTGAAGTTACTGCGAACATGCATTAGCCCCCGTAACATAGTTGACCTTGGCGGCCATCTCACCAGATAACAAGGCCTTAGCCCCCGCATCTGTCAGGGTGTGAACGGTAAGTTTCCCTTCGTGCACGTCTAAGGTTAACGTTCCCGGCGTAAGGGTAATCGAATTGCCCAATAACAATTGCGTAAAGTTGTCGTCTGCACTGGTGTGAATTTCTACCGTGCGGGGACTGATAGGGCACTTAGGATGGAGTACGATTTTTGCAACTTCAATGCTTGAAAGCCAAATCTCCTTGCCCAACCAACCCCAGAAACCGACTAAACGCCAACTAAAATGTAATGAGTAGAGCTCTTCATCAAAGAATTTCATGCGCCGAATAATGAACACGGTGATCACAGAGGAAACGAGCCCTAAACTCAATAGCAAAGGTTTGTATAAGCCCGACCATAGGAGCCAAGCAGTGGCAAGAAGCAGGCTCAAGACTACCGTCCGACCAAGCGTCGGTTGCGTTACATTTGTCATTAGAATTAATGCGGGTTATGGTCTGAGTAATAACAACCAAAGCACGTCGCGCGCGTGTTTCGGATCATGGCGGCACACAAAATGCCTTCACATACTGTGATTTGTCTAATTGAAGAATTGACCATTCACCCTGCCCTTGCCACCACTAAGTGCGTTGAGTAACTCGTCTTTAAATACGCTGTTATTGAAAGCGTGGATTACAAAACTCTAGCGCTCAGTATAGGCGACTGGGCGCAAAGTTAAAGTATTTTCGGTTTGAGCTATCCCTGTCTGAAAAGTCGACGGTTTGGCTAGATCGGACTTTCGCTAATACCGCCATCAACGCTCACTGCTGAACCCGTCATGTACCTTCCAGCTTTGTTACTGGCGAGCATGAGCAAGGGTACGTTTAAATCGCTGTACTCGCCCAGCTGTCGCATAGGAATGCCTTTGACGTAGCGTTCGCCCGACTCGGTGGCAAAATACGCTTGGTTAATCTCGGTGAGAAACCATCCGGGGCACAGCGAGTTTACCCTGATATTGTTGCGGCAAAGTTCAATCGACATCGATTTGGTCAGCTGCATGACACCGGCCTTAGAGACATTGTAAGCGACTTTCATGGCGCCTGTGTTATGGCCATAAATAGAGGCGATGTTGATAATGGCGCCTGCGGTTTCGGTACGGACCATCAAACGAGAGGCTTCGCGCGCGACGCGCCAGGCGCCATCTAAATTGGTCTGCATCTGCCACGCCCAATCCGCCTCGTCGGTATTCAAAAACTTTTTGGGGTCGTCGCCCACACCGGCATTATTGACCAAAATATCCAATCGGCCCTCGGTGTGAGCGATCGACTGAAACGCTTCTAAGACACTGTCGTTGTCCGTTACGTCCATGGCTATGGCTCGTGCTGATCCGCCCTGAGACTTAATCCGCTCTAGCTGTTCGGCCAAACGATCAGTACGTCGCGCCGCGATAATGACGTGCACGCCTTCGCTTGCCAGCAGGCCTGAAAAATGGGCGCCGAGTCCGCTTGACGCGCCCGTAATCAGTGCCGTCTTACCCTTCAGTTCAAAATAATCCTGAGACATAGCGTTTCTTCTGTGTTTTTCATTACGACGAGACTATTCAGGGCTTGCAAGGTGGTCAAGTCGCATTAGCAGGTTTGCCAATTGGTCTCGTGCTTTAAGCGGCGCCATCATTTGTTAACCAGATTTTGCATTAGACATTAACAATAGCTGAGGGTAGACTCCGCAACCTCGTTGGCATCGCAATGAATACGGAGTTTTTGTGCACTTTAGTAAACCACTGTCTTTTAGTCTGGCACTCGCGTCGTTATCTGTGACTCATGCTCTCCAGGCCGACTCCATTCCGGCATTAGAAGAGGTCGCTGTTGTTGCCAACCGCGTTGCCAATGACAATTCGGCGTCGAGTGCTGCGACCCTTGCTACCGCTCTGCGCTACGACCCAGTCCTTGATGTTCAGTCGCGGGGTTTGGCAGAAGGGCAGGCCGACTTGGTGATTCGGGGTGCAAGCTTTGAAAGTGCGGCGATCAGTGTCGGTGCGGTAAATATTCGCGACCCGCAAACGGGGCATTACCTACTGGAGTTGCCCATTGAGCCGACCTTTTTAAGCTCGCCCTCAGTAGCTTTGGGTAGTGATGGCGTGCTCGCTGCGCAAAACGCGACTATTGGTGCAGTGTCTTATTCACTAAAGCCGGTTGAACCGCAAGCTCAACTGCAGGGGGCTTGGGGCGATGATCAGTCAAGCTATCAAAGCCTGCGCTTGGCTTCGGTGCTCGCGATGAACGATTCGGATATTGGCATTCGACTTGCTGCGACACGCTCATCGAGTGACGGCAGTGTGGCGAATGGCGATCATGATTTTGAGCGACTTAATGTTGCGCTGCAGCGTCGCACAGACTCCGCGCAATCGGATCTGATACTGGCACATCAAGATAAATTTTTCGGTTGGCCTGGAGCTTATACGGGCTTTGCGTCATTGCCCGAAACGGATCACACAAAAACGTCTTTGGTACTGTTGAATCATCGTCAAGCGACAAAGGCGGGTTGGTATGCTGTTAGTGCGTATCGTCGTAGTTTGGACGACGATTATGACTTCGACCGGCGCACTCAGGAGGTGGGCGTGCCTGGCTCGTTTGATCATAAAACGCGCAACTGGGGTTTGGGTTTACGCGGTAAAACGGATCTAGGGAATGTTGATTACGAGTACGCCGTGCAATATCAAGCCGATAAGTTGGTGCGTTCTACGGATTTGACCGAGGGCGACTTTCGTTCTCGGCAGTATATCAGTGCAGTGCTGGCACCGACTTGGCTAGTCTCTGGCGACGCTGCGGATTGGCGTTTTAAAGCGGGTATCGTCTATCAAGATACCTCTCAGAGTGAGCCATTCTGGGGTGCTTTGGGTTCGGCGACTTGGATATCAAACGCATTGCCCTTGCAGTTGACTTTGGATTACGCCGATAGCTCACAAGTCCCGGGTTATACCGCGTTAAAGTCTCGTCCTACCGGCCTGTTTGGCGGCAATGCGAACCTAGGTCGCGAAGAATCCGCGCAGTGGTCGACGACTCTCACTTATCAAGCGGCGGTAGGTAGCGATATTTCGGTTTCATTATTCAAACGCACGGACGATGACTTGGTCGACTGGACCTACAGTACGAGTCAACCCAGTACCCGCCAGGCTAATGCCGTTGACTTGGATGTTAAAGGCGTCGAGGTATTGTGGCGCGCGAGTGCCGGTGATCTTGCATGGATCGTCGGCGGAATGCACCTCACCAAAAATGCCGACTATGGCTCGGCCATGGTCGATGCGAGTTATTACGCGCTTAACTATGCTAAGCAGCGATTGACCGCCGCCTTGACCTGGCAGTTAGATGAGCAATGGCAGGTCAAACTAGACAACGAGTACCGGCGCCAAGCGCATAATCCTTTACGCAGCGGCGCTGATACCGCCTACGTTGGGTCGGTGTCTGTGGTGTATTCGCCGGTTGATGTGCTCGAGTTGGCGTTCATCGTTGATAATGTCAGTGACGAAGATTTTCAGCGCTTCCCGGGCTCACCGGCAGCGCGTCGAAGCGCGAGCTTGCAGGTTACGCTAAATTTGCGTTAATCAATCTAGCGCAGAGAAACGACCGACTCTGCTTGACGGCTGAAAGTTACCGTTGGGTTTTGCGCTTCGACTCTTTTGTTGCGCTTGAGCTCGATACTGTGCGTTTCGTCGGTTCGATATGTGGTGGTTTTTCCGTCAGCGGTCATTGTAATCGTTGCGGGTTCACCGAAGTGAAATTGCAAGGTCTTGAGTGTTGGCGTCAACCAGCTCATGCCGCCCGCCATTTTTTCGGTTAAGCCGTTAATATCATCGAGGGACGAAAAAAGTGTCTGATAAGAGATCACGTTGTCGGTGGGTGGCGCCAAAAACAAGGTGACGTTTAAAGACGTTAAGTGCGCGGGTTGGTTAACGACCAGCGTAAGTGCTTTTGCTTCAGCGTCGGTCAGCAAAGGCAAGGTGATGTTGTGGTTTGTATCAATGGGTAATGGCTGCTCTGGTAAGCCCGCGCCCTCTAGCCAGGCTTTGACTTCACCCTCTCCAGAATAACTGACGCGGGTATTGAGCTGCGCCATAGGACTTTTGACTTCGTCGTGAACGTACTGCAATACAGCATTGACTTTGCTGTATTCGACCCGTTTAAATTCGTCTGCAGAGCTCAGGCTTGAGGCTAGGCTTAACGCGATGATCATCAGTAATTTGGTCATTCAACACCCAAAAACAACTTACTCATGGCAGAGCGTAGCACCTACATGGGGGGCAACTGAAGTACAAAAAAATCCATCTGATGAAATGGTGGCCCCACCAGGACTTGAACCTGGGACCGATCGATTATGAGTCGAGCGCTCTAACCAACTGAGCTATAGGGCCATGAAGAGAGCGGCGATTATACGCCGCCTTAGTCGTCTAGGAAACTACGTAAGTAGTCGCTGCGCGTCGGATGTCGCAGTTTGCGAAGTGCCTTGGCTTCGATCTGACGGATACGCTCACGCGTTACGTCAAACTGTTTGCCCACTTCTTCCAATGTGTGGTCTGTGTTCATGTCGATACCGAAGCGCATACGCAAAACCTTGGCCTCGCGCGCAGTCAGTCCCGCCAATACCTCAGTGGTCGCTTCCTGCAAGCCTTGGCCGGTTGCAGAGTCCACCGGAGAGGCGATGGTTACGTCTTCGATAAAGTCGCCTAAATGCGAATCTTCATCGTCACCAATAGGTGTTTCCATCGAGATCGGCTCTTTGGCAATCTTAAGCACTTTACGCACTTTGTCTTCAGGCATATCCATGCGCTCGCCCAATTCTTCGGGCGTGGGCTCTCGGCCCATCTCTTGTAGCATCTGGCGCGAAATACGATTTAGCTTGTTGATCGTTTCGATCATGTGCACAGGAATACGAATGGTACGTGCTTGGTCGGCAATCGAGCGAGTGATGGCCTGACGGATCCACCAAGTTGCGTAGGTCGAGAATTTGTAGCCCCGGCGATACTCGAATTTATCGACCGCTTTCATCAAGCCAATGTTGCCCTCTTGGATGAGATCCAGGAACTGCAGGCCGCGGTTTGTGTACTTTTTAGCGATCGAGATCACTAAGCGTAAGTTCGCTTCGACCATTTCTTTTTTGGCGCGACGAGCACGAGCTTCACCCATCGACATGCGACGGTTGATTTCCTTGATCTCGCTAACGCTCAGGCCGCTTTTCTCTTCTGTTGCGATAATTCGGCGCTGCAGGCGCATCAACGTGTCGCGATCGGCTTCGAGTTTCGCGGCGCGTTCTGGTGCTTTCTTGATTAGGTCGTCCAGCCATGCCTCGTTGGTTTCGTTGCCAACAAAGCTGTCGATAAATGCTTTTCTCGGCACGCTGCAGTGGCGAACGCAAATCGTCATGATCTCGCGCTCTTGCGTGCGGACTTCTTGAAGCACATCGCGTGCCATATCGAGTAGCGGATCAAATACACGAGGCGTCAGCTTAAAGAACTTGAATACCTCGCCAAGCTTGTCCAGCTCTTTAAGGGTCACCTTGCTCTGGCGGCCTTTTTCGGCGAGTGCTTTCTCGGTCTTTTCCCACTGCTTGCGCAATTCTTTAAAGCGCTTTGCTGCCTCTACGGGGTCTGGACCAGAGTCACCTTCTTCATCGTCACCGCTTGCTTCGTTGGCGGCTGCGACTTCTGCTGCGGTGGGCACCTCGTCGGCAGGATCCAAATAGCCCACCATCACATCGCCCAACCGGCGCTCTTCTTGCGTGACTTGGGCGTACTCGTTCAGTACGTGCTCGACGGCGCCGGGGTAGTGCGCTAGGGCCGCCATTAACTCACGGATGCCCTCTTCGATGCGCTTGGCGATTACAATTTCGCCTTCGCGGGTAAGCAGTTCTACCGTACCCATTTCGCGCATGTACATACGGACTGGGTCAGTCGTTCGGCCTGCTTCCGTTTCTACCGCAGCCAGTGCGGCCGCGGCCTCGGCCGCAGCGATATCGTCGGCAGAGCTATCGCCTTCGGTCATTAATAGCTCATCGGCATCGGGTGCCTCTTCGAACACCTGAATACCCATGTCGTTGATCATCTGAATGATATCTTCGACCTGATCTGGATCTGAGATGTCTTCGGGCAGGTGATCGTTGACTTCTGAGTAAGTCAAATAGCCTTGTTCTTTGCCTTTCGCGATCAGGCTCTTCAAGCGAGACTGTTGCTTGACTGATTCAGTCATGAAGCGGTTACCTATGAGGAGATAAAATTAAGCCGGTTATTATAACAAGTTCAAAGCCTTACGACCAGACGCTGAGCGCTTGGCTTGAAAAAAGTTTGTCGCTATGAATTCGCTGACTCTAAGGCACGGAGTTCCGCCAAAAGTTCCTTAAGTTCGGATTTTTCGGTATCGGACAAAGACCCAATGCCGCGTTTGCTGAGATCATTTATGCGTTCTTGCAGAACTTTCAACTTGGGATGCTTTGTCAGGCGCCGCAGACAGTCTTTAAATTGAACGGGCAGACCATCGAAAGGAATGATCGATTCCTCACCCGCGAGTCGAGCCAGCAATTCACCCTCGGCGGTACCATACCAATGCCCGAGGAGCATCGCGGTATTGGAGTGGGGTTGCTTGCGCAGCAATGTGAGTAGCTCGCTCAGCAGCGACTCGCCAGAATCGTTAAGTATGGCAATGTCTTCGTTCTCGACTTGCGTGGCGACGTCGGGTCGCTGTAACAGTAAACTGATGCAGGTAAGCGCCAACTTACTGGGTCCGCTATTTTTTTCATGGCGTTGAATTGGTTTGGGCGCTAGGGAATTAGGGCTATTTGGCTCGAGATCTTGCGCGAGAATGGGCTTCGGCTTTGGTGTTTGAATCTGGGCAAGCTCTGTTAGAGACGCTAAATCTACGCCAGTCCGATCGGCCAGCGCCTGCCACATCAATTGTTTAAACACGCCGCTTGGCAGTTGTTGTACCAGTGGCACAGCACGCTTTGAAAATGAGGCTTTACCTTCGAGCGATTCTTGATTTAATCCCTCTGCGGCCATATCGAATAAGAACTGTTCGACCGGTCGAGCATCTTTGATTAATGATTCAAACGCTTGGGTGCCGAGTTTTCGGACCAGTGTATCGGGGTCTTCACCCTCATCTAGGAACAAAAATTTGGCTTGACGACCATCCTCGAGCAAGGGCAGCACCGTATGTAGCGCGCGCTCTGCTGCGGCTCGTCCGGCCTTATCGCCATCAAAGCAGAACACAACTTCTGATACAAGACGATAGAGGCGCGTTAAATGATGTTCCGATGTGGCCGTCCCCAGTGTTGCCACTGCGTAGTGAATATCGTGTTGCGCAAGTGCAATGACATCCATATAGCCTTCAACGACCACGATGCGCTCGATGGATTTGCGTGACTGTTTGGCTTCGTAAAGCCCATACAGCTCGCGGCTTTTTGAGAATACGGGCGTCTCGGGTGAATTAAGATATTTTGGTTTTTCGTCGCCCAGTACGCGACCGCCAAAGGCCACCACACGCCCCCGTTGATCCCTGATTGGGAACATAATGCGATCTCGAAAGCGATCGTAGGTGCGGTCCTTATCGTTGCGGATTGCCATGCCGTTTTCGACTAATGATTCGAGCTCTTTATCGCCCAAGCGCTCGATCAGATTTTGCCATCCAGGCGGCGCAAACCCAATCTGATAAAGTTTAGCGATGTGCCCACTCAAGCCCCGGCCCTTCAGGTAGTCGACGGCTCGACCGGCTTGCGGGTGATGTCGCAGGGCGTGTTGATAGTACTGATTAGCGGCATTCAGGGTCGTGTAGAGATGGGATTGACGGTCTCGTTGTGCCTCTTGCTGCGGAGTGGTTTGCTCGCGAGGTACTTCCAGGCCAGCGGTGTGGGCGAGTGTTTCCACGGCTTGCGGAAAGTCGACATTGTCGTAGTCCATCACAAAGCCGATGGCGTTTCCGCCCGCGCCACAGCCAAAGCAATAATAAAACTGCTTGTCTGGGTTAACGCTGAAAGAAGGCGTCTTTTCGTCGTGAAAAGGGCAGCGAGCCGAGTAATTCTTGCCGGTCTTTTTCAGTTTTATTCGACGATCAACGACTTCCACAATATCGGTGCGGTCGAGCAGGGTGTCGATAAAGCTTTGTGGAATGAGTCCGGCCATGGGCTATGTACGTTGCCAAAAAGGCTATTGAATCACGTTTTAGAGGCTTTGCCTAAAGACGGTGATCGCCTTTAGTTAAGGAGTGCTTTGACCCGCTTGGACACTTCGGCCATATCTGCTCGGCCTTGCATCTGTGGTTTGATGGTTGCCATTACAGCTCCCATTGCCTGCATGCCACTGGCGCCTGATGCCGCAATCGCGTCTTGAATCATTTTGTCGATTTCGTCAGCGGATAGAGGTTCTGGTAAAAATTCGCTAATCACTGCGATCTCGGCGAGTTCTTGCTCGGCGAGCTCATCGCGTCCAGCGTTTTGATATTGTTCTACGGAGTCGCGACGCTGTTTCAGCATCTTGTCCATAATCGCAGTAGCCCGCGCATCGTCAATGTCGATGCGCTCGTCTACTTCAATGCGTTTGAATTCCGATTGAATTAATCGGAGGGTGCCTAGGCGCTGCTTATCCTTTGCTTTCATGGCCTCTTTAACAGAGGCTTTTATCTGCTCGACTAGCGTAGCCATGGGCGCAGTCTCTTAATACAAACGAGTACGCTTGCGGTTTTCGCGAGAGACTTTTTTCAGGTGGCGTTTAACGGCAGCAGCGGCAGCTCGTTTGCGCAAGGTGGTAGGCTTTTCGTAGTGCTCACGCTTGCGAACTTCAGCCAATACACCGGCTTTTTCACAAGAGCGCTTGAAGCGACGAAGTGCTACGTCAAAGGGTTCGTTTTCTTTCAGCTTTACTGATGGCATTCTATTTACCTGTCCAGTTGTACGGTATGGGTGTAACCCCAATTTCAATTAAGGGCGCGAATTCTATAGTGGATTGCGCACGAATGCAAAGCTTTCTGCTAGCTCATTGCGCGCGCCTGTTTTACCATTGCGCCCAAGTGTTAAAGGGTGCCCTATGCGAGTATTAGGAATAGAAACCTCCTGCGACGAAACTGGGGTCGCAATTTACGATACCGAGGCCGGATTGTTGGCTGAAGCCTTGTACAGCCAAATCGATATTCATGCTGTCTACGGCGGTGTTGTACCAGAACTGGCCTCGCGCGATCACGTGCGCAAAACCTTGCCCTTAATTCATGACGTCTTGTCTCGAGCGGGTCTTGAGATTCACGATATCGAGGGTATTGCGTATACCTCAGGTCCCGGATTGATTGGCGCTTTAATGGTGGGTGCTCTGGTGGGGCGATCGCTGGCAGAAACCTTAGGCATCCCCGCGCTGGGTGTGCATCACATGGAAGGCCATTTGTTGGCACCCATGTTGTCGGATGAACCGCCGACCATGCCTTTTGTCGCCTTGCTCGTTTCAGGCGGGCATACTCAATTGATCGAAGTGCAGGGCATTGGAGACTACACCTTACTGGGGGAGTCGGTTGACGATGCCGCAGGTGAGGCTTTTGATAAAGTGGCAAAGATGTTGTACTTGCCCTATCCAGGTGGGCCGCACGTTGCAAAAAAGGCGGAGTCCGGTAACCCGGACCGCTTCGATTTTCCGCGCCCTATGGTGAATAAGCCGGGCCTGAACTTCAGTTTTAGCGGACTCAAAACCTATACCTTAACTACTCTGCAAAGTTTGGGCGGTATACATGAAATCAGCGAGCAGGATGTGTGCGATATTGCGCGCGCTTTCGAGGATGCCGTGGTTGATACGCTAATCATTAAATGTCGACGGGCTCTTGAGCAGACCGGGCTAAAGACTTTGGTGATGGCAGGCGGAGTTAGCGCTAACCAGCGCTTGCGCGCAAGTCTCGGTCCGGCGTTAGCGCCACTGGGGGCTAGTGTGTATTACCCTGCGCCGGCGTATTGCACTGATAATGGTGCGATGATCGCTTACGCCGGTGCTCAACGGTTGTTGGCGGGCGAGCAAGACGGACCTTTGATGGATCTGAGGCCGCGATGGCCCTTGGCGGAATTGCGAGCGGTGTCGAGTTAATGGGTGATTGTGTCTTAATTAAAGGCCTGCGCGTGCCCACTTGCATAGGAGTGCATGCATGGGAGCGCGAGATTCGACAGGAATTGGTCCTTGATATAAAGCTCGAATGGAATAATCGGTTACCGGCAGCGAGCGACAATGTTCGAGACTGTTTAGATTACACCGCAGTATCGGATTGGATAATGCACTACCTGGCTCAATCACAAGCCCAGCTTATTGAAACAGTAGCCGAACAAATAGCGATTGGTTTGTTGCATCAGTTTGGTGTCGCCGAGGTATCGTTGACAGTTAAAAAGCCCGGTGCGGTGCCGCAAGCTGACTGGGTGGGTGTGGAGCTCACGCGAACGCAGGCCGATTTGTGAGAGTATACCTAGGTATCGGCAGCAATATTGCGCCTGCTGATTCGATTGCTTCGGGTTTGCAAGCCTTGCGAGACGAGTTTGGTGCGCTGCAAGCATCAAGTGTCTACGAGTCAGACAGTGTTGGCTTTGACGGGCCGCGCTTTTGGAACTTAGTGGTGGCTCTGGATGCCGATTTGGGGTTGTTCGATTTACAAGATCGTCTTCGCGCCATCGAGTATCGGCACGGGCGCCCCGAGAACGCGATGCGCAACAGCAGTCGGGCGCTGGACATCGATATTTTGTTGTATGGCGATTACTGCGGTTTTTACGAGCACATCGAGTTGCCGCGCCCCGAAATTCATTACAACGCTTTTGTACTCAGGCCCCTAGCGGAGCTCGCACCTAATCGCGCACTGCCTAACATCAATATTTCCTTGGGTGAGCTCTGGCAACGTTTTGATCAGGCAAAGCAACCTTTGGTGCGCATTCCTTACGTTTATCTGGGTGTAGAGTTACCGGGTAATCTCTAGTCATTAGCCGCCAAGGCATTAGCAACAGCTTCACGGCGTGCTTGTTCTATGGCTTGTCCAATTGCGGGTCCCGTCAAATTGGCCTCGACATTGCCGCGGCCTATCTCTCGGCACATTTCGGCAAGTGCTAGCCACTCTGACCGGTTGTTTGTCTGCTCGTGGTTATCGATTCGTGCAAGATGGGCAGCCGTACTGAGTAAGTCCGCAAAACCTTCGCCTTGCTTGAGCGCGCCGCAATCACGCAAGCTGTTAAACACGGAATCGGGAGCCTGGGCATTGGGCGCAGCTTGTAGTTCAGGATGTACCCGCAGCTGGGCAATGTGTTCCACGATTCGCTTGGGCAGCCCGAACTGCGAAGTCAGTGCAGGTAAAACATCTTTGAGTGTGGGCTGTTTGCTGCCACGCAGTAGCCATGCGGCGATATGGTGGGTCGTATTGCGGCAGAGCATTGCACTTTGGTTCAGCGTATCTGTCCACGGCGTAAAAGTCGTGGGGCCTGTGTTGTCTACCTTGAGTAACTGCTGCAAGGCACCGCACTGTGCCAGTACCGCGATAAACTCGCCTGGATGTTGAGTGCCGAGCGCCTTGTGCAATTCTTGCCATAACCGCTCGTGAGGTAGGGTCGTCAATTCGCCGCTGGCCACGATGGTTTGCATTAGGCGCTGTGTTTCGGGCGCGATAGAAAACCCAAGGCGCTTAAATCGAGCGGCGAAGCGGGCCAAGCGCAAGACTCTTAAGGGATCTTCGCTGAAGGCATCGGTTACGTGGCGTAAAACCCGAGCCTCTAAGTCGACCCGGCCACCATAAGGGTCGATTAATGTGCCATCTTTGGTTTGAGCCATGGCGTTAATGGTTAAGTCCCGGCGCGCCAAGTCCTCTTCCAGTGAAACGTCTGGTGCGTAATGGCACGCAAAGCCGTGGTAACCCTGACCTTGTTTGCGCTCTGTGCGGGCTAGGGCGTACTCTTCGTTGGTGCTTGGATGTAAAAAAACCGGAAAGTCCTTGCCGACGGCGCGAAAGCCTTGTTCTAGCATGGCCTCGGGACTGCCGCCCACGACTACCCAGTCGCGTTCATGCACGGGTAGGTTTAACAGGCTATCACGGACGGCGCCGCCCACAAGATACGTTTTCATGCGGCGAGTTTAGGCCCAAACGCGGTGTTAGACCAGAGGCTTGCCGTTTTTGCAGGGGCAGCG
Source organism: Aequoribacter fuscus (assembly GCF_009910365.1). Taxonomy (NCBI): domain Bacteria; kingdom Pseudomonadati; phylum Pseudomonadota; class Gammaproteobacteria; order Cellvibrionales; family Halieaceae; genus Aequoribacter; species Aequoribacter fuscus. Next base: position 124,678 of record NZ_CP036423.1, read on the forward strand.
AAAGAAGCGATCCTGTTCAAGCTCGTAAAGCGTTAACGAGCCGCCCCATACACACCCTGTGTCTAAGGCAAGTGCATGCGGTGCGGCGCAACGACCCTCAAGTGCTGCCCAATGGCCAAAGACAATGCGATGGTTTTCCGGAATTTGATGGGGATGATTAAACCATGCATCCACGGGCTCGGGTGTTTGAGTCAACGGGTTGGGTAACTCACTTGCCGAGGGGCTTGGCCCCTTGCTGGTCAAATCGAGTCGGCCCGACGCGGTACAAAAGCGCATGCGAGTGAAGACGTTGGTAATCGAGCGCAGACGTATCACGCCTGTCTGGGATTCGTCAAAGTAGTCGGGCTCGTTGCCGTACATGGATTCAAAAAACAACGGCGCCTTGCTTGAGCGCAGCATAGCTTGTACTTCGTTGGCATACCCTTGGGCCTGCTCGAGTGACCAATTTGGCGCAATGCCCGCATGCACCATGGTGACTTGGCTTTGGGTATACATTAACGGCTGCTGTATTAGCCAGCCCAAAAGGGTGTCGCAGTCTTTGGCTTTTAAGATTTCATCGATGGTATCGCCTTTTGAGGGTTTGCGTACCCCATGGGCCACAGCCAGCAGATGAAGATCGTGATTACCTAATACGACCTGAACATGATCTCGCCGTTCATACACAAAACGCAAAGCCTTTAGGCTCCTAGGGCCGCGATTGACAATGTCGCCCACCAGCCACAACCGGTCGTGTTGATCGTTAAAGTTTGCCTGTTTCAGCACGCATTTCAGCGGCTTTAAGCAGCCTTGTAAATCGCCGGCAATAAACGTCGCCATGGGTGTTAATGCAGAGCCCCGGGCTTGGCTAGCCGAAAGCTTGGGATAGTGACTTTAAACGTGTCTGGAAACGCGCCATGTTCGTGAATGACTTCGAAGGTGTAGTAGCCTTCCATAAAGCCGATGGGGGTCTCGAAATTTGAGCCGCTGGTGTAGTCATAATGCGCGCCGGGACGCAGAGTCGGCGTTTCGCCAACGACGCCAGCACCTTCTACTTCATCAATCTTACCGTTGGCATTGGTGATTTTCCAGTACCGGCGAAGCAGGCGCACGGTTTCCTCGCTGTGGTTTTCGATGCGAATGCGGTACGCAAAGCGATACTGTTTGCGCGCTGGATCAGAGTGCATTTCCAGATACTGAGGCTGAGTAAAGACCCGGATATCCAGCTTGGTGACCTCTTTAGTGTCAGAATTGTTCGATGCCATCGCTCAAAGCTACCCATTGTTCTAAGCTAATTGTTTCAGCGCGTGCGGCTGGATCTATGCCAAAGTGCTCGAGCTGTGCGTCGGATACCACGCCTTTCAAGTTGTTCCTGAGTGTTTTGCGGCGCTGTGCAAATGCTTGCTTAACTAAGGCCTGCAAGCGCCCGAGTTGCTCTAAATCTATCTTGCTCGAGTCTTTCGGAGTCAGTTTTACCACAGCCGATTGTACTTTTGGAGCGGGATCGAAGGCTTCGGGTGGGACATCGATAATGCGCTCAACGCGGCACAAGTATTGTGCTGCGATACCCAGGCGCCCCCAAGCCTTGCTGTGCGGCTGTGCTGTCAGGCGGTCGACTACCTCCGATTGCAACATAAAGTGCATGTCGGCAATGATATCGGTGTACTCGAATAGTTTCAGTATCAATGGTGTGGAGATGTTGTAGGGAAGGTTGCCCACGACACGCAAGGGTCTGCCTTGGTGCAACTCGCGGTAGTCCGTCTTCAGTGCGTCTTGATTGTGTAAGTGAAACCCTTTGTGAATCGAAAAGCTCGCCAGCAGCAAGGTTAATAAATCGCGATCGAGTTCGATGGCATCCAAGCGCTGACAATAAGGCACGAGTTCCGCCGTTAAAGCTCCCTGACCTGGTCCAATCTCGACAATATGGTCGTCTTGCGCTGGCGCAATAGCAGATACGATCGACGTGATCACATGCGTGTCGTGCAAGAAATTTTGCCCAAAGCGTTTGCGCGCCTTGTGTTTGTAGAGACCTGAGCTTTGATTCATGATTTTAAACTCGCCAATGTCGCGGCCAGTTCAAAAGCCGCAGAAAAACTGCCCGTTTTGGCGCGTCCAGTGCCGGCCAAATCGAGTGCTGTGCCGTGATCAACCGAGGTGCGAATAAACGGTAAGCCAAGGGTGACATTGACGGCCTCGCCAAAGCCCGCGTACTTAAGAACGGGTAAGCCCTGGTCATGATATTGTGCAATGACCGCATCCACTTGATCCAGAATCAACGGTTGAAATGCGGTATCTGCTGGGAGAGGTCCCAGCAGGTCGAAACCTTGGTTCTTGAGCTGCTCTAGGCAGGGCGTAATGATCTCGATTTCTTCACGTCCAAGGTGGCCGCCTTCGCCGGCATGAGGGTTTAAACCCAGCACCGCAAGCCGCGGATTGGCAATGCCAAAGTGTTGCTGCAAATCACGTTGCGTAATATGCAGCGTTTCGGTGATCGCCTGACTGGTGATCGCCTTGGGTACCGCACTGAGTGGCAAATGGGTGGTGACCAGTGCGACGCGCAAAGAACCGGCGACCAGCATCATGACGACTTTGGGCACCCCTGCCATGTCGGCAAAGAATTCGGTGTGACCACTAAAGGGCACGCCAGCGTCATTGATAACGGATTTTTGAACAGGTGCTGTGATAATGGCATCGAACTCGCCTCGTAGCGCCCCGTGGGCCGCACGTTCGAGGCTTTGCAGCACCGATGCTGCATTGGCAGTATTTAAGGCGCCGGGAATAACTGCTGCTTCGGTTGGACAGTTGATAATCTCAATACTGGCCGTGTCGTAAGGGTCGTCGCCGTAGTCAACCAAGTTCATGGCTAAGCCCAACTGCTGGGCTCTGGCCTTAAGTGTTGTCGCACAACCAATAACGATACGGCGGTGAGCGCTTGGGTTCTGCAGCGCAGAGGCGACAATATCTGGGCCGATACCCGCCGGTTCGCCCAGTGTAATCGCTAGGGTAGCCACAATTATTTAATGTCGACAAAGGCTTCGTCGCGGATCTGTTGCAGCCAGGCTTCGAGTTCTTCCTGATACTTTTGGTTGTGCAGGTAGTCTTGCGCGCGGTTGCGATTGACGATTTGGGTCACGTCTTGGTCGCGACGATCCATTACCTGCAGGATATGCCAGCCAAACTGCGACTGGAAGGGCTCGGTAATGGCGTTAAGCTCAGCGTTTGACATTTGCTCTTCAAACACAGGCACCATCTGGCCTGGGCTCGCCCACCCTAGGTCGCCACCCTCTTGGGCAGAGCCAATATCCTCTGAATATTCTCGAGCAAGATCGGCAAAGTCTTCACCATCCAGGGCGCGCTGTCGCAATTCGGCGGCTAATTCCTGTGCTTGCTCGTTGGTCAGAATTTCGCTTGGCTTGATCAGAATGTGGCGGACTGAGGTTTGCGGAATAATCTGAGTGCCACCACGCTTCTCCAATAGGTAGATAAAGTGGAATGAGCGGCCGTTCTCAATGGGTCCCGCAAACGATCCTTGTTCCATGGTTGGCGCGATGGGTGCAAACAGTGAGGGCAAGTCAGATTCTGGGCGAATGCCTAAATCACCGCCTTTGAATTGGTAAGGGTCTGTCGACGCGCCGATCACTTCGTTAAATTCTTCGCCTGCGTTAATTCGCTCGGCTAAGCTCTCGACGTAGGTGCGCGCTGCATCCAGATCTATGTCGTCGCTGACATCGAGGCGCGCATGAATTAAGCGATAGGCCGGTTGAATGAGTTGCTGACCTTCTTCCGTGTCAAGAAAAGCCTCGATTTCGGCTGTGGTAATATCAATTCGCTGGTTAACATTACCACCCTGAACGCGCTGAATGATCATTTCGCGCTCGATGTTGGCCAGTAACTCGCCATACGAACCGCCAGATTGCTCGAGCTGATCAACGAACTGCTGGGGCGTTAAACCATTTTGGCTGGCTAAACGTCCTACCGCCGCTGCTAATTGCTGGTCTTCGATTCGAATGCCATAGCGAACGCCTTTCTGCAGTTGGATGCTCTCCAGAATTAAGCGGTCCAGCGTTTCGCGGACCAGTGCATCCTCTGGTGGTGCTTCTAAACCACGCGACGTGATATTGTTTTTTACAACGATTAAGCGCTCTTGCAATTCGCTTTCCATGATGACGTCGTCGTCAACTACGGCAATGACTTTGTCTAGGATCTCAACAGCAGCTTGGGCGCCACTGATTGCGCAGCCTAATGCCAAACCTGCCGCTAATTTAACGAGTTGCTTCATGGAAACCTCTAATCAGTTGGTTGAGTGTCGAATCGATGGCTTGGCCAAAACCGCCTAAGCCTTTTAGTACGACCTCGATTTGTACTTGTTGTTCCTCGCGCCAGTCTAACTCAGTTTGGTAATACAGACCGTCAGGTACGTCTTGATACTGGCTGTGTACGAGCCGCACGCGCCAACAACAGCTGTCATACTCTAAACCAAGCAGCGTTTCGAGATTGGCATTGTGCCGTGTGTCGACATTGCCCGCAAACAAAACTCGCCATTGTGAGCTTAAACGATAAGCACCAGATACGTGCCATTGCTCGCGTGGAGCCATTAGAGTGTCGACTTTTGAGTAGCCCAAAGACAACAGGGTGTCGGTGCTTGGTTGCCAGCTGACTTCGGCAAACTGGTTCAGCGCTGTTCCAGACTGGGCGTCGGTAATGATGTCGAGCGATGCGCTGAAGCCTGAGTCCCAGTGAGCTTCAGCGTTAAAGCCTATTAGCTCGTCGTACTGGTACATCGCATGCGTCGTCAACAGGGGTGTCGCGGGGGTGTCGATAAAAGACAAGTAGGCCAGTCTTGCATCGAACACTGAACCGTCGGTGACATGGTTGAGCTCGATCGCTGCCGTTACTCTATTTTCGTCGAGTAGACGATCGTGGCCAACGGTTAAGCTGGGTTTAAACCAAGCGTTACTGTGTGCTGAACGGATTCGTGTATCGAACAAAGGGGTGCTTAGGGAGTCATCGCCGGTGTTGTTCAGGTAATAGATTTGCGGACTGATCGTTGTCAGCGCGCTCGATGTGCGCCGATCGAAGTAAAGTCCGGCGTCCAGGATAAAGCGATCAGCACTGGCCGTTGGTTTGTCGTCAATGCCAGGAGGCAAGTTGTCTAATGTGTAGCTCAAATCTTGAAAAGTGGCCTGGGCTTTGACGTAGGCGCCTGCGCCCTGCCAGTTGAGCGCCAAGCCTGCATTGGTATAGGTTCGCTCGCCCTGTATGGCTTGGTCGTTGCTGTGGTTGAAGTCAGTCCACTGCACGGTCAGCACAGGTTCAATGACGCGATTTTGACTGCGATAGCTGACCTCAAGTTGAGGAAGGCTTGCGTAGCTATCCTTCAAATCAAGCGCAGTTGATTGCAGTTTCCGGGCACTTATCTGGGCATCGAGATATTGCGCTTGATAGCGCAGATAACCTTCTTGGCTCAATTGGTCTTGGTAGCGACTATTTGCGCGACCGCTGTCGAGATCGCGCAAGTAGTTGGGGTCACTGATGCGTGCGATCTGAATTTTAGAGGACCAGTTATCGTTGTACTCGGCCTCTTGTGTGAGGTTGATATGCCAGCGGTTCTGGCCTACCGAGCCTCCGGCAAAGCCGAGTTCATCGCTGTCGATATAGCCCAATTCAAGTTCGAGCTGCCCAGTTGATTTACCGAGATAGCGCCCGGCAAGGGTTTGGTGGAACCCGCGCTCTTGCATCAGCATTGGGGTGTAGAGCACATCATAATTTGGCGCTAAGTTTGCGTACAAGGGTACAGCAATCGTCGCGCCGTTTTCTGAATCGTTGCTGATGCTGGGCCATAAAACCCCAGATTTGCGCGTGTCACCGACTGGAAAGCTCATGTTAGGCAGGGTGAGCACGGTCGTATCTTTGACTTTAAGTTTGGCGCCTTCTGCTCTACCAACGCCGGCTTCAGCGTCTAGTTCAAGCCTGTCAGCATGAAGCTCCCAACTGGGATCGTCCGGTGCGCAATAGCTCACGGCGCTATTGGTCAGTACCAAGCTTTGCGTGCCTGTTTGTTCTAGCTGCTCCGCTCTGCCGTGTAAAAAGTCGTCGTGAAGCACGAACTCGGCTTGACTCAATTTGGCAGTTTGATTGGCTCTTGAAATGACGGCGGCTTGGCTTTGCAGCAACACGCCCGGTTCACGAATTCGGATGTTTCCTTCTAGTTGTAGCGATTCGCTGTCAGTGGTGATGGTGACTTTATCAGCTTGGATTCGTCGGGCGCCTTGAGTGAGGAGAACATCACCTGACAGCACCGAGCCCGTGGGGGTTGTCTCTGAATTGTCGGCGCTTGCGTTGATGTTATCGCCAGAGGCTCCGCTTGTGTCGAAATCGGGCTCGAGGTAGCGGCCGCTGCAGCGAACGCAGTCTTCGTCTCGTTGGTCAGCCGGCACTCTGGCAAGTGGCTGCCAATCTAACTGCGCTGTGTCGGTTGTAAGTTTGGATTCAGGCTTTCCCGCAGCTGGGCTAGGCTGCTGGTTTGTCGTGCGGGTTGGCTTTGCGCTGACGGTACGCGGTGTCAGAGAAGCACTTGGCGCTGCATCACAGTCCCAGCCAGTGTTATCACGATTCGCTTCGCAACGGTATAGTGTGGGCGCAGAGGTTTTGTCTGGGGGGGCATCGGCTTGCCCGCCGCTGGCATACAACGCAAGCGCAGGCGCTAAGGCCAGCCACAGTGGGTGAAGTTTGGTTTTGCGTTGTGGAGTTGCAAGGGCCATGGTTACCAGTAGGTCTGTTAGTGCTAAAGTGCGCATGATAAAACATGCGGCTAGGCTTGTCCGACTTAAATTTTGTGAGAATCTGTGCAGAATCCAAATCCTGAAATACAACTGGCGTGGATCAAAACTCAGTTAGGGTTGAACGCAACCGAAGTCCATTTTCACGCGTTGGCGGGTGACGCGAGTTTGCGGCGTTACTATCGAGTTCGCGCGAACGGTCGATCGTACATTTTTGCCGATGCCAGCGCCGAGCCAGGCGTGACCCAAACCTTTGCACATTGCGCCAAAATTTTTTCGGAGGCCGGTGCGAGAGTGCCTCATCTTTTAGCATGGGATAACGAACTGGGGTACTCGCTACAAGAAGACGTTGGAGATCGCCAGCTGCTGCCCTTGTTGACCGACCAAAGTGTGGATATCTATTATTTAGGCGCCATGCAAATGTTGTCTCAGGTGGCACGAGCGACCACTCGAGCCATCGAGTTGCCGGCTTACAATGCCCGGCGTTTGCGAACGGAGTTGGATGTTTGTGAAGAGTGGTTTATCCGTGGTCTGTTGGGTATGGAACCCTCTGCTGAGTTTCAGAAGGCGCAAGGTGATTTGGACGAGAGACTGATCGACTCTGCGCTTGCGCAGGCTCAAGTTTTAGTTCACCGCGATTTTCACTCGCGCAATTTGATGGTGACCGATACTGAATTGGTCGCTATTGATTTTCAGGACGCCGTTATTGGCCCGGTGACTTACGACTTGGTGTCGCTGCTAAAAGATTGCTATTGCGCTTGGCCACGAGTAAAGGTCGAGGCTTGGGTCGAGACCTTCTATGACGGGCTAGGCGACTCGTTAAAGCCGGCCACTGTTGGTGAGTTTTTACGTGATTTTGACTTAATGGGCCTGCAGCGCCACATCAAAGTTTTGGGTGTATTTGCGCGCTTGTATTTGCGCGACGGTAAGCCGGGCTATTTGCCCGATTTGCCTCGAGTTATTGCTTACATAGAGGAGACCTTAATGCGGTACCGCGAATCTGAACCCAGCGTTGCCGAGTTCTTCGGCCGGTGGACCGAGCAGATTCGCCCCGCCTTTGAGCATTGCGTTTGGTACACCTCATGCGAGTGATGTTATTGGCCGCCGGTCGTGGCGAGCGTATGGGTGCTCTGACCGAGACCTGCCCGAAACCGCTGTTACCTGTAAACGGCTCGCCGCTGATTGTGCATCAATTGCGCAAGCTTCAGAACATCGGTTTTCGGGAAATTGTCATCAACACCTCGTATTTGGGTGAGCAAATTCAAGCAACCTGCGGTGATGGCAGCCAATTTGGGTTGGATATAGCCTATTCGCATGAGCCCGAACGTTTGGAAACAGCAGGCGGTATCGTTAATGCCTTGCCCTTGCTGGGTGATCAGCCTTTTTGGGTGGTCAACGCAGACGTGTGGTGCGACTACCAGCCCTTTCCCTGGGTGCGCTTGCCGCGTGGTGCAATGGCCTCGTTGATTATGGTGGATAACCCAGAACACAAGCCCTCAGGCGATTTTGGGTTTAGGCCCAATGGCAGCCTCGCGCTCCGACATGAGGTCCAAACCCAGGCATTTACCTACTCTGGCATGGGCGTGTATCACCCTGACTTGTTTAAGGGTTATGCGCCCGAGCCACTCCCCCTGAGACCCGTGCTAGAACAAGGGATCACCAACAGCGTAATTTTTGGCGAGCGTTTTCGGGGCTCTTGGCTGGATGTGGGAACCCCCGAGCGTTTGGGGGAATTAGAGAAAAGGTTCGCTGCGGCCCGCTAACGCGTTAAACTACACATTTTGCGAAACGAGACGCTTGCTGTGACCGATTATTTAATTGCCCCTTCGATTTTATCGGCCGATTTTGCTCGCTTAGGCGAGGAAGTTGACGCTGTGTTAGCGGCCGGGGCCGATGTGGTGCATTTTGATGTAATGGATAATCATTACGTGCCGAATTTAACCATCGGGCCAATGGTGTGTAAGGCCTTGCGCGACTATGGCGTTACCGCCCCAATCGATGTGCATTTGATGGTGTCGCCAGTGGATGCCTTGATCACGCAATTTGCCGACGCAGGTGCCAGCTACATTACGTTTCACCCCGACGCGTCGACGCACGTCGATCGGTCGCTCAGCGCAATCCGCGCGGCAGGCTGTAAAGCTGGGTTGGTCTTAAACCCTCACGTTAGCCCTGAGTGCTTGAAGTACGTCATGGATAAGGTTGATATGGTGCTGCTGATGTCGGTGAACCCTGGGTTTGGCGGGCAAAAATTTATTCCATCGACCCTAGAGAAATGTGCTGAAGTACGTCGTTTGATCGATGAGTCAGGCTACGATATCCGCCTAGAGATTGACGGTGGCGTGACGGCCGACAACATCGCAGACATAGCTCGAGCAGGTGCCGACATGTTTGTAGCCGGCTCAGCTATTTTTAACAAACCGGATTATGCGCAGGCCATAGCCGCCATGCGTGCTCAGTTAGCGAGCGTGTAAGAGCCATGTTAAATCCGATCAGTCAGGTAGAATTTCAGCAGCTCAAGGCGCAGGGCTTTAAGCGTGTCCCCGTAGCGGCGACCTTTTTAGCCGATATGGAAACACCCCTAACCGCTTACCTGAAGCTGGCTCGAGGTGCGTATTCTTACTTGTTTGAATCGGTGCAAGGTGGCGAAAAATGGGGTCGTTATTCCATTATCGGTCTACCGTGTTCGCATCGATTGGTGGCGCGCGGCCATGTTATGCAAGAAGTCCGCGGCAACGCTGTGTTGCGCGAGTGGGAGTCCAGTGACCCGCTGGCCGAGGTCGATGCATTTCGCGAGCAATTTACTTCGGCGCCCATCGCAGGCTTGCCCGTGTTTCACGGCGGGCTAGTTGGCTATTTTGCTTACGATACGGTGCGGTTCGTCGAGCAGCGCTTGGCCCATTCGGTGCCACATGATGACGTTCAAAACCCCGATATTCTCTTGATGGTATCCGAGGAGGTTCTGGTCTTTGACAACTTGGCGGGTACCTTAACGTTGATCGTGAATGTCGATGTGGATCAGGATCGTGCTTATGACGCAGCCATTGCGCGTTTGGGCGCGCTTGAAGCGGCACTGCCGCAGCCGCTTGAGGCTTTGCCAGCGATTCGCTTGGCGCCTGAGAATGCCGAAGCCATCGAGCAGGGCGCCGAATTTAGCTTTAGTCAAGATCGCTTTGAGTCTGCGGTTGAGCGAGTTAAAGACTATGTCCTGGCGGGCGATGTGATGCAGGTCGTGCCTTCACAGCGCATGAGTCTTCCCTTTTCTGAGCCGCCGATTAATTTGTATCGTGCGCTGCGCAACCTAAACCCTTCGCCTTACATGTACTATTTAGATTTGGGCGATTTTTATATCGTGGGTTCGTCACCTGAGATTTTGGCGCGGGTGCAGGACCAAGAGGTAACGGTAAAACCGATGGCGGGAACCCGTCGCCGCGGCCGCACTGAAGCCGAAGATTTGGCGATGGAGCAAGAGCTTAAAAACGACCCGAAAGAAATCGCCGAGCATTTAATGTTGATTGACTTAGGTCGCAACGATGTGGGACGCATTGCTGAAACGGGCTCGGTGGTATTGCAAGACAACATGATTATCGAGCGTTACAGCCATGTGATGCACATTATTTCGAGCGTCACCGGGCGATTAAAGTCAGGTTTGAGCCCTATGGATGTGTTGCGCTCGACTTTACCAGCCGGCACGTTATCGGGTGCGCCTAAGGTTCGCGCGATGGAAATTATCGACGAACTCGAGCCCGTTAAGCGCGGTGTATATGGCGGTGCAGTGGGCTATATCTCGTGGTCGGGCGATATGGATACCGCCATTGCTATTCGTACGGCGGTCATTAAGAACCAAACGCTGTATATTCAAGCGGGTGCAGGTATCGTTGCCGATTCGGTGCCGGAGCTCGAGTGGAAAGAGACTCTGAATAAGGCCCGCGCGATGTTGCGTGCGGCGGCGATGGTTAAGTCGAGTGAGTTATTGCCCTAAACCCCGGGTAAGCAAACGTGCTATCATTACGCAGCTTTAGCGCGCCGGCTAGCGAGTTTTTAGTCGTCCCGTGCTATTCAAAAACTCTCGTTTAAGGATCGGCGCCAATGTTGCTGATGATCGACAATTATGACTCCTTCACCTTTAACGTGGTGCAGTATCTCGCGGAGCTTGGCGCAGACGTGCACGTCGTGCGCAACGACGAAATCAGTGTCGCGGACATCGAGGCCTTAAAGCCAGAGCGTATTGTCATTTCACCAGGCCCTTGCACACCAAATGAGGCGGGAATTTCGCTGGATGTTATTCGCTCTTACGCGGGGCGGCTACCTATTTTAGGTATATGTTTGGGGCATCAAAGTATTGGCCAAGCTTTTGGTGGCAAGGTCGTGCGCGCTCGTGCGGTCATGCATGGCAAGACCTCACCCATTTATCACACCAACGAAGGTGTATTTCGTGACATACCCTCGCCCTACACCGCAACGCGTTACCACAGCTTAGTCGTCGAAAAAGACACGCTACCCGACTGCTTGGAAATTACCGCGTGGACGCAAACGCCCGCGGGTGAGGTCGATGAAATTATGGGTTTGCGGCATAAAACCTACGATATCCAAGGCGTTCAGTTTCACCCCGAATCGATCTTAACCGAACACGGTCACGCCTTGCTAAACAACTTTCTATTAGGAAAAGATGCTCCATGAATATTCAGGCAGCTCTAAAACGGCTGGTCGCAGGCGACGATCTTACCTACGACGAGATGCGCGCGGTGATGGCCCAAGTTATGTCAGGCGATGCCACGGATGCACAAATTGGCGCTTTGCTGATGGGTTTGCGTATCAAAGGTGAAACCATCGATGAAGTCAGCGCTGCTGCCCAAGTGATGCGCGACTTAGTGTCTCCCGTGACCCCTAAGAGTTCTCCTTTGGTCGATTTGGCGGGTACCGGGGGTGACGGCGCCAACCTATTTAACGTATCGACTGCCGCCAGTATTGTGGCTGCCGCGGCGGGTGCTCATGTTGCCAAACACGGCAATCGTTCGGTCTCGAGTTCAAGCGGTAGTTCGGATGTGCTGAGTGAGCTGGGTATGCCGCTCGATTTAGATTCTGAGCAGGTCGCGCGAGCGATTGATGCGGTGGGATTGGGGTTTTTATTTGCACCCGCTCACCACAGTGCTATGCGTTACGCAGTGGGCCCCCGGCGCGATATGGCTATGCGCACAATCTTTAACGTATTGGGTCCGTTAACCAACCCTGCTTTTGCCAAGCGACAGGTGTTGGGTGTGTTCGAGCCGGCGCTCTGTGATTTCATGGCGCAAGTGCTGCAGCGTTTGGGTAGCGAGCACGTTTTGGTCGTGCATGGTCATGGTGGTGTTGACGAGTTGAGCTTAACCGGCCCTTCGCAAGTCGCCGAGCTAAAAGACGGTGTCGTCACCAATTTTACGGTGACCCCAGAAGACTTGGGCCAAACCGTAGGTTCTATCGATGATTTAGTGGTCCACAGTGCTGCCGAATCGGCTGCGTTAATCCGGGGCGCTCTGGGTAACGAAGGTGGTGACCGTTATGATCGCGCGCGCGCAATCATTGCAATGAACGCAGGTGCTGCACTGTATGTCAGTGGCTGTGCCTCGACGCTCGCAAAAGGCGTGGCTTTGGCTGATGATGTCATTGCCACTGGGCAAGCTAAGGAGAAACTGGCGACCTTTATCCAGTTGACGCAAACCATGAAGGCTGCGGCAGAAGAATGAGTACCCCTACGATTTTAAGAACGATTGTCGCACGCAAGTACGAAGAGGTTGCCGACCGCAAACGGCAATTAACGCTCAGTAATCTTGAAGAGCTTCAGTCTGAGCAGTCGCCCGTGCGTGACTTTACCGGCGCCTTGGTTGCGCGTTGTTCTAATAATGAGCCGGGCATTATTGCCGAGGTAAAAAAAGCGTCGCCCAGCAAAGGGGTCATCCGCGCGGATTTTCGCCCAGGAGACATTGCCGAATGCTATGCGGGTGCAGGCGCTGCGTGTTTGTCAGTGCTGACGGATATTGATTTTTTCCAGGGTAGTGATGCCTACCTAAAAGAAGCACGCTCGGCGTGTGATCTGCCGGTATTGCGCAAAGATTTCACGGTTGATGATTATCAGATCGCCGAGGCGCGGGCAATTGGCGCAGACGCCATTTTATTGATCGCTGCGGTGTTAGATGATGCGCAACTCGCCGATTTGTATGCGGCGTCAACGCATTATGGTCTGCACACGCTGATTGAGGTGCACGATGCAAATGAATTAGAGCGCGCCCTGCGCCTAGAGGCCCCATTATTGGGTATTAATAACCGCGATTTGCACACCTTTAATACCGATTTACAGACAACGATTTCACTGCTGCCTGAAATCCCCGAAGGCGTGACGGTGATCACCGAAAGTGGCATTCATACCCGAGAAGACGTCGCATTGATGCGGTCCAACCACGTCAATGGATTCTTGATTGGCGAAGCGTTTATGAAGCAGACTGATCCAGGCGAAGCGCTGAAAGCCTTGTTTGCCTAATCTTGAGTCCTAACCAATAGGGTTTGGCCTGTGATGACGACCAGGCCGTCCTCTTCTAAAGACTTTAAAACCCTGCCAGCCATCTCTCGGCTGCATCCGACTAAGTTGCCTAGTTCTTGCCGAGTGATGCGGATCAGTCGCCCTTCGGGGTGCTCTTGTGCTTCGGGCTGTTGCGTTAGATCGAGCAGGGCATGCGCAATTCGGCCAGCGACATCGACAAACGTTAGATCGCGTAATTTCCGCGTGGTTTGTACCAGGCGTGAGGCCACCTGCGAGGCTATGGCAAATACGATGTCTGGGTACTTATCTCGGATGCTGTTAAGTTTGCTGTAAGAGATCGAGGCGATGTAGCAATCGGTTTTTGCCACGATCTTCGCGCTGCGATGAATGGCTTCGGCACTAAAAAACCCGAGTTCGCCGACGAATTCACCTTCGCTTAAATAGGCGACAACCATTAATTGGTTGGGGTCTTTTTCTTCGGCAACTTGGACAGAGACGGTGCCCTCTAAAATCAGATACAATCTGTCCGATTCACTGCCTTCGGCAATGATGGTTGCTTTGGCCTCGTAGTGCTGAGTTTCGCATTCGCGAACAAAGGCTTTAAAGAAACTTAGATCGTGTTGGCGCTCGAGCACACAGGCCTTCCGTAGTTAAGACAGGGCTACAGTTTAGCGTGTATCTGAGCAAAGTAAACAAAGATGCTATAAGTCATCTTTAAGTAATAGGTAAGGAGCAAATTTTGGAAGCGCGTGTAAAATGGACCGGCGGCAAGCAGTTTTTAGGTGAAAGCGGTAGCGGTCACTCGGTTGTCATGGATGGTCCCGAAAGTCTTGGTGGGCGTAATTTAGGTATTCGGCCGATGGAAATGCTGTTGATAGGCGCCGGAGGCTGTGCGAGCTTTGATGTGATCAGTATGCTTGAAAAAGGGCGCCAGAACGTTGTGGACTGCGAGGTGCTGCTGCAAGCTGAGCGTGCCGATGCAGTGCCTGCGGTTTTCACCAAAATTAATATGCATTTTGTGGTTACTGGCGTGAAACTCAAAGAATCGCAAGTGGAACGCGCGGTCGCGTTGTCGGCTGAAAAGTATTGCTCTGCGTCTATTATGTTGGCTGCCGCAGGAGTTGAGGTGACGCACACCTTTGAAGCAAGAGAGTTTGGTCAGGACTAAAGGTAGTAGCTACTTTTAGTCATCGCGGTCGCTACCGCGCTCATTGCATTTTTGATGGGTTTTGGTAGCTCGGCACCGCCTGCCTCTAACGCGGTTTCACCGTGGCGTTGCTCGTCTTCGATCATGGTTTGTAATATCAGACGGGAGCGACGATCCGACTCGGGCAATTGCTTTAAATGATCTTTTAAGTGGCGGCATACGCGCTCTTCCGTTGCGGCCACAAACCCTAAAGACCATTTGTCACCCGCTGCACCCGCAAGGGCACCTAAACCAAACGATAGTCCGTACCACAAGGGGTTCAGTATGCTGGTGTGGCTGTCGAGTTGGTCCAGTCGTTCTTTGCACCAGACCAGATGATCGACTTCTTCTTGCGCGGCATCGCGCATTTCTTCGCGTACTTCGGGGAGCTTCGCCGTCAAAGCTTGCCCTTGATACAGCGCTTGAGCACAGACTTCGCCTGCGTGATTAACGCGCATCAAGCCAGCCACATGGCGTTTTTCAGAGTCGCTTGTCAGCCCCTCGCTGTGACCTGAGGCCGGACTTGGCCGCGAGGCGACTAAGCCCTTGTTGGTTAGAGTTTTTACCACGGTATCGACTTCGCCTACTAAGCGATCTAACAGGCTTAACTGCCGAGTGCGAGGTCGAACCAGTGGTAGTGTGCTCATTTGCTTTTAACCTTTCTATTACAATGCGCGCCAGCCGATATCGCGGCGGTAATTCATACCCTCCCATGATATCGCTTTTATTGCGTCATAACAGTTTTGCTGGGCTGCCTGCAAATCGCTGCCCAGCGCCGTGACGCAAAGCACGCGTCCGCCGTTGGTAACAACATCGTTGCCATTCGATTTGGTTCCCGCGTGGAAGACTTTAACATCTTCACTGTCTGCTTGTTCTAAGCCGCTTATAACGTCACCTTTGGGGTAATCGGCAGGGTAGCCGCCCGCCGCTAATACCACCCCCATGCTGGGGCGAGGATCCCATTCAACGTCGCGCCCATCGAGCTCTCCTGCTAAAGCAGCTTGGCACAAGGCGATTAAGTCTGACTTCAAGCGCATCATGATGGGTTGTGTTTCGGGATCACCAAAGCGACAGTTAAATTCAATCACTTTGGGCGTGCCCTCGGTGTCAATCATAAGGCCTGCATACAAAAACCCAGTGTAATCGGCGCCTTCGCTGGCCATACCTTTGAGCGTCGGATAAATGACTTCGGCCATAATGCGGTCGTGAATTTCGGGTGTTACGACCGGCGCGGGAGAGTAGGCCCCCATGCCGCCCGTGTTGGGCCCCGTATCACCTTCGCCTACGCGTTTGTGGTCTTGGCTGCTGGCCATGGGTACGGCATTTTTACCATCACAGACAACGATAAAGCTCGCTTCCTCACCCAGCAGACACTCTTCGATAACGACACGACAACCCGCATCACCAAAGGCATTGCCAGACAGCATGTCGGTCACTGCATCGATGGCTTCTTGTTCGGTTGTTGCTACGATGACGCCTTTACCGGCGGCTAAGCCGTCGGCCTTGACAACGATGGGTGCACCTTGCGCTGTTATGTACCCAACTGCGGGCTCTACTTCGGTAAATGTTTGGTAGGAGGCCGTCGGGATATTATGACGGGCTAAAAACGCCTTAGTGAATGCTTTGGAGCCTTCGAGTTGTGCAGCGGCTTGACTAGGCCCAAAGCAGGGCAAACCGCGTTGAGTAAAGTCGTCGACAATACCCGCAACCAGCGGTGCTTCCGGGCCAACAATAGTAAGGCCCACACCGTTTTCAATCGCGAAGGCGGCAAGCGCATCAAAATCCAAAGGGTCGATTGCAACGTTTACCAGGCCTGCTTCGCGCTCGGTACCGGCGTTGCCTGGTGCGACAAATACCGTCTCGACGCTCTCTGATTGAGCTGCCTTATATGCCAGCGCGTGCTCGCGACCGCCACTTCCAATAATCAATACGTTCACGATTTGCTCCTTAGTGACGGAAATGGCGCATACCAGTAAATACCATGGCGATGTTTGCTTCGTCCGCCGCCGCAATGACCTCTTCATCACGAATTGATCCGCCTGGCTGAATTACTGCAGCAATACCGACCTTGGCAGCGTTATCAATGCCATCGCGAAAGGGGAAGAAAGCATCAGACGCCATGACCGACCCTTGTACTTCAAGTCCGGCATGCTCGGCTTTAATGGCCGCAATTCTCGCTGAATTAACTCGGGACATCTGACCCGCGCCAACACCGATGGTTCGCTGGTTTTTGGCGTAGACGATAGCGTTGCTCTTGACGAATTTAGCGACACGCCATGCAAACAGTAAGTCGGCCATCTCGGTTGGGGTCGGGCCGCGTTTGCTGACCACTTTTATTTCATCAGCGCCAATTAGACTCAGGTCGCGATCTTGAAGCAAAATGCCGCCATTAACTTGTTTGATATCGAGCGCGGGAGCAGTTGCTTGCCAGCCCGTAGTCGTTAAGACGCGCACATTGGTTTTTTGCGCCAGTATTGGCAGTGCGTCGTTATCCACGGTTGGTGCGATGATTACTTCCACAAACTGGCGGTCGATGATCGTTTTAGCCGTCTCGGCGTCGAGTGGGCGGTTAAAGGCAATGATGCCACCAAAGGCGCTTTCGGGATCGGTTTCAAACGCTTTGTGGTACGCCTCTAGAAGGGTTGTTGCAGTCGCTACGCCGCAGGGATTGGCGTGCTTAACGATAACGCAAGCGGGCTCGGCGAATACTTTGACGCACTCTAGCGCAGCGTCGGTGTCAGCAACGTTGTTGTAGCTGAGCTCTTTGCCCTGAACCTGTTGGGTATTGGAGATGCTGGCGTCAGGTGCAGGCGATTCGGCATAAAATGCAGCGGCTTGATGGGGGTTCTCGCCGTAGCGCATTCCCTGAAGTTTAGTAAATTGCTTCGTGTAAGTGCGCGGGAACTTGGGCTCGCCACCCTCTACGAATTGACCGAAGTGGTTGGCAATAGCGGCGTCGTACTTAGCGGTGTGCTCAAAGGCTTTGATGGCTAAATCGAAGCGCGTCTCGTAAGTTGTAGCGCCGTTGTTTGATTTTAGTTCGTCTAAAATGCGACCGTAGTCGGAGGCATTTACGACAATGGTGACGTCTTTGTGGTTTTTAGCGGCAGAGCGAACCATTGTAGGACCGCCGATATCGATGTTTTCAATAGCATCTTCTTGAGTGCAGTCTGGTTTTGCGATGGTCGCTTCAAAGGGATAAAGGTTTACGACGACCATATCGATAGTCTCGATCGCATGCTCTGACATGACGTCGTCATCGGTACCGCGACGTCCCAAAATACCGCCATGTACTTTAGGGTGTAGCGTTTTAACGCGTCCATCCATCATTTCAGGAAAGCCTGTGTAGGCAGAGACTTCACGAACAGGAAGACCAGCCTCAGACAGCAGTTTGTACGTTCCACCTGTGGACAGTAGCGCGACATTCATAGCGCTTAGTGCTGTGGCGAACTCTACAATGCCGGTTTTATCCGACACGCTAATTAATGCTTGTTTTACGGGGGCAAGAGCGGCTGTAGTCATGTGTGTCCTGAACGTTTTAGTCGATGAGTTGGTGGAATTTGAGTTTTTTGCGCAAGGTGCCGCGGTTTAAGCCCAGCATCTCGGCTGCTTTGCACTGGTTATGATTGACCTGCTCCATCACGTAGGCCAACAAAGGGCCTTCTACCTCGTTAATGACCATGGTGTATAGGTCGCTGGGCAGTTGGCCATCCATTTGTTCGAAATAGGTGTCTAAGCTTGCTGTTACAGCGTTGCGTAGGCTCATAAGAGTGTCCTTTGCCTATTATTCATCGTTATTACGCCGCATCTTTTCTAAGAGTCGCTGTTAATTGCTGGATAAAGTCCAGTTGTTCTTGGGGGTGCTGAATTCGGTTAAAGCTTGATCGTACGCTTCGGTCGAGGTCCATAGATTCAAAGTACCAGCTGGCGTGTTTGCGAGCAAAGCGCACGCCCATAAAGTCGCCGTAAAATTCATGAATCGCAGCTACATGCTGGTAGGCGATGTGTAGTTTCGTTTCACGACTGGGCGCTTCTAGTACCTCGCCGGTACGCCACTTGTGCTTTATCTGACCAAGTAACCAAGGTTGACCCTGTGCGCCGCGGCCGACCATGATCCCGGCAGCACCCGTGTAGTTTAACACCTTAAGTGCCTGATCGGGGTGGGTAATATCACCATTTGCGATGACTGGGATATCGACGCGGCTTACTACCTCTGCGATCGTATCGTATTCGACGGCACCTTTAAACGCGCAGGCTTTGGTGCGCCCGTGAATTGTAAGTGCAGCAATGCCAGCGTCTTGCGCGATGAGGGCAATGGTTGTGGCGTTGCGCTCGTTTGGTGATGTGCCGGTGCGAATTTTGAGGGTCACGGGAATATCTACGGCAGACTTTACTGCGACTAAAATGTCTTGTACTAAGGCTTCGTTGGCGAGCAATGCCGACCCCGCCGCCTTTTTACACACTTTTTTTGCAGGGCAGCCCATATTGATATCGATGATATCGGCGCCAGCTTCCTGGTTGAGCCGAGCTGCTTCCGCCAGTTGTTCGGGGTCATGGCCGACAATCTGTACGATATGAGCTTGGTTGGAGTCAATGACGCTGCGCCATTGGGATTTTTGGGTTTGGCGCGTGTCTGGGTTGGCACTGATCATTTCGGCGACTGCGTAGGACGCGCCGTGCTCGAGGCAGAGTCGACGAAACGGCAAATCTGACACGCCAGCCATAGGTGCGGCGATGACGGGATAGTCAAATTGATGGCGACCGATCGTCAGCAAAGTCGTTACCACTCTTTATGGGGAATTGGTAAGGATACCGCATGTCGTACGGTACTAGAACGAACATTTAAAAAAACTCAATGCTTACGCTTGCGCCCGATTAAACAAACCCATTCGTCGGTTTGATCGGCAATATGCAGCTCGACCGCTGGCAGGTAATGTTCGCTTACAGCTGGAACTTGGGATTCAATCAATCCTGCGAGCACCAACAATCCGCCGGGCTTCAAAAATTCGACTAATTTTGGCGCCAACATCATCAAAGGTTCGGCCAAGATGTTGGCGACTAAAGTATCTGCGTAAGAGGGCGTTAAGTGTTGATTTTCTAGCTCTGGGCTAACCACGATAAAATCGTCAGTCGAAATGCTATTGCGTTGCGCATTATCGGTCGTTGCAACGAGCGCCTGTGGATCGTTGTCGACACCTATAAATCGTGAGGCTCCCATTTTTAGCATGGCAATGCCCAGAATGCCCGATCCACAACCGTAATCCACAGTCATTTGATTTTGAAGATTTTGTTTGGCTAGCTGTTTTAAACACATCGCTGTCGAGGGATGGGTGCCAGTGCCGAACGCTAAACCAGGATCGAGTAATAAATTTACCGCGCTTGGATCGGGTGGGGTGCACCAGCTCGGGCAGATCCATAAGTTGTCGGAAAATTGAATGGGCTGATAGTGTTGCTCCCACTCGCGCTCCCACACTCGGTCTTCCAAGATTTCGATATCAAACTGACATGACGACTCAAACACGTCTTGAAGATGTGAGCGCAACGATTCGCTAGGAGTATCAGCCGTAAATAACCCCAAAATGACGAGGTTGTCCCAAAGAGGTGTCTCCCCAACTCCGGGCTCGAGCACAGGCTGGTCGGCGCCATCTTGAAACGTAATGGATACCGCGCCAAGTTCGAGCAAGTGGTCCTCGATGGTTTCGTGCAATGTCTTGGGCGCACGCGCTCGAACTTGGATCCAGGCCATGTCAGTCTTCCAGGAGGCCTTCGAGATAGTGAATGCTTACACCGCCGGCTAAGAACGAGGTATCTCTAACAAGGTTGCGATGCAGAGCTGCGTTAGTCCGTATGCCTTCTACAACCAACTCATCCAGCGCGCGCTGCATGCGTTTCATAGCGGTAGCGCGATCGTGTCCGTGAGTAATGACTTTGGCAATGAGTGAATCGTAAAACGGGGGCACGGTGTAGCCGTCGTAAATGTGGGAGTCAACACGCACGCCGATACCGCCCGGCGCATGGAAGCGCTTGATCTTGCCTGGCGAGGGCAGGAACGTTTGAGGGTCTTCCGCGTTGATTCGACACTCCATGGCGTGTCCGGTAAAGGTGATATCGTCTTGCTCGAAGCCGAGGGCTTCACCTCCCGCGACGCGAATTTGCTCGCGTACGATGTCGACACCGGTAATCATTTCGGTGACAGGGTGCTCTACCTGCACTCGGGTGTTCATTTCGATAAAGTAAAACCCACCGTCTTCGTACAAGAACTCGAAAGTACCTGCGCCGCGGTAGCCGATGGTCTTACACGCATTGACGCAGCTCTCGCCTACGGCTTGACGCAGCTCATCGGGAATGCCGGGTGCAGGCGCTTCCTCGATCACTTTCTGGTGTCGACGTTGGAGTGAGCAATCGCGGTCGCCCAAGTGAACAACGCCGCCTTGCCCGTCAGCCAATACTTGAATTTCGACGTGTCGCGGACGCTGCAGATATTTCTCGATATAGACGACATCACTGCCAAAAGCCGCCGCGGCTTCTGACTGTGTGACCTGCACCGAGGACAGCAGTGCTGCCTCGTTGTGGACGACGCGCATTCCCCGGCCGCCGCCGCCAGCCGCGGCTTTAACAATCACCGGATAGCCAATGCGACGCGCAATTTCGAGGGTTCGATCGGCATCGGCAGTCAAGGGACCGTCCGAGCCGGGCACCGTGGGGACGCCGGCTTTCTTCATAGCCTCGATGGCCGATACTTTGTCGCCCATTAGGCGGATGGTATCGGCGGTGGGGCCAATAAAAATAAAGCCGCTGCGCTCGACTTGCTCCGCAAAGTCGGCGTTCTCAGCCAAAAAACCGTAGCCGGGGTGAATAGCGTCGGCATTGGTGACTTCGGCTGCGCTGATAATCGCCGGTATGTTTAGGTAGCTTTGCGCTGAGGCTGCGGGACCGATGCAGACAGCTTCGTCTGCTAAACGCACATGCATGAGGTCGCGGTCCGCAGTCGAGTGTACGGCCACCGTTTTGATGCCCAGTTCCTTACAGGCTCTAAGCACGCGCAAGGCGATCTCGCCGCGATTCGCGATCAGGACTTTTTCTATGGTTCGCATCGATCTGCTCCCGATCAAATAATCGTGATCAGAG
Organism: Aequoribacter fuscus; assembly: GCF_009910365.1. NCBI lineage: Bacteria > Pseudomonadati > Pseudomonadota > Gammaproteobacteria > Cellvibrionales > Halieaceae > Aequoribacter > Aequoribacter fuscus. The sequence continues at coordinate 146,258 of NZ_CP036423.1, forward strand.
GCTGGTCGAACTCAACAGCTTCGCCGTTTTCGACCAAGATAGCGCCAATTTTGCCGGATTTGTCTGCTTCAATTTGGTTCATCATCTTCATGGCTTCGACGATACAGATGACGTCGCCGGCGTTAACGTTTTGGCCGACCTTGATGAAAGGTGCGGATGTTGGTGAGGGCGCAGCATAGTACGTGCCGACCATCGGTGATTTAACGGCATGACCCTCTACCGCAGCTTCTTTGGGTGCTTCTGCCACTGGCGCCGCAGGTGCAGCGGCCGCCGGAGCGGGAGGTGCGTAGGTCGGTACAGAGGCAACCGAAACATTGCCTGCGGGTGCGCTGCGGCGAATACGGACAGAATCATCGCCTTCATGAATCTCGATTTCGTCGATATTTGACTCTTCGAGAAGCTCAACCAATTTTTTGACCTTGCGGATATCCATAGTAGTTCAACCTTATAAAGTGAAAGCGCTTGGCGCGTTAATGTTGTTTTGTGTGCTCGATCGCCGCTGTTAGCGCCAGTTCGTAACTTTTAACTCCAAAGCCACAAATAACGCCGATGGCGACATCCGATAAATACGAGTGTTTTCTGAAGGGTTCTCGAGCGTGTACGTTCGATAAATGCGTTTCAATAAATGGAATGGCGACACCGGTAAGTGCATCGCGTAAGGCTACGCTCGTATGGGTCAACGCACCGGGATTAATCACAATCACATCGACATTAGCCGCGCGTGCAGAATGAATTTTGTCGATGAGTTCGTGCTCAGCGTTGCTTTGATAGCAGCTAATTTGTGCACCTTCTTGCAGGGCAATGAGTTGAAGTTGCCCATTGATGTCGTCTAGCGTGCTGTGGCCATAGACTTCGGGCTCGCGTTGGCCAAGTAAGTTGAGATTGGGGCCATGTATTACCCAAATTGTCGCCATATGAGAGCCGCCCCCGCTGCCTGCTTATAATGGCGCAAGTGTGACAAATTACCGTTTAGAAGTCCATGGGTTCCGAGCCGTTTCGCCGCAAATCACGCTTTTTAGCGTGATTTACCTTAATTGACTGGCAGTATTTACTGCGCGCCAATCGAATTCAGTACAATTTCTTTGGTGAGAATTTGGGGCAAGATTACCGGCGGCTGGCTATTTCCTGGATAGACGAGGTAAAACGGTATGCCGCTGCGCTGAAACTCTGCCAAAAATTCTGCAACCGCGGGGTCGTAATTCGTCCAGTCGATAATGTGGTAGATGACATTGCGTTCGGCAAAGGCTTGCTGAATTTCCGCAGTTTCAAGCACGGCCTTCTCGTTGGCAATGCACGTAATGCACCAGTCGGCGGTGACGTCTACAAAGACCGTCTGCGGCCCGGCTGTCAGCGTGTTGAACTCGCTGCGCGAAAACGCGCCACTTGATGATTGGGTTTCGGTTTGGACGGGCGGGTTGAAGGTTAGTAGGATGGCAAGTGCGAAGGTCAGTGCAGACAAGCGTTTTGCCCAACCTGTTTTGCTCCAGAGCCATAGCGACAAGGCTATTAACAAGCAGGCAACCAGTAAGGTGGCGAAGACATCCACGCCTGCTTGGCGCCCTGCAACCCAAAGTAACCAGATTACCGTCATGTAGAGTGGGAATGCTAAAAATTGCCGGAACGTGACCATCCAAGCGCCTGGTTTCGGCATCCAACGTCTAAGCGTGGTGCTGTAGCTTAGAGCTATCATGGGTAATGCCATGCCTAGCCCGAGTGCGGCGAAAACTAGCAGCGCTGTTGCGGTATTTTGGGTTAGCGCAAAACCTAAAGCCGTGCCCATAAATGGCGCTGTGCAGGGGCTTGCTACCACGACCGCAAGTACGCCCGTAAAAAAGCTGCTCTTGTGGTTGGTTCCTTGGGTGAGCGAGCTGCCTAAGCCCATGAACGACGTTCCGAGCTCGGCAAGGCCCGATAAAGCGAGCGCCATTGCGAAGAACAGAAGCGCCAGCAGCCCGACGAATTCAGTGCTTTGTAGCTGGAATCCCCAGCCAACTGCTTGACCGGCTGCTTTTAACGTCAGTATAAGACCGGCAAATGCCACAAAACTTAAAACAACGCCTGCGGTGTAATACCAGCTGTGAACATGGTTTTCCTTCGGATCAGCGCTGACAAAACCTAAAACTTTTAACGAAAGAATAGGGAAAACACAGGGCATTAAGTTGAGGATGGCCCCACCGAGCAAGGCGAACAGCATTATTGTCCATACGCTTTGCGAGCTGACTTCCGGTCGCGGCTGCAGGGATTGCTGAGCTTGCCGATATTGCTCTGCGCTTAGGGGTAAAACTTGTCCGGCCCCAGGCTGTAGCTCGAAGTAGTCCGTGCGTGGAGGATAGCACAGGCCCGCATCGGCGCAGCCTTGCGAAGTAATGGCAAGCACCGTGCCGTCGGGTATGGGAGTGGCGGTGCTTAGGTCAATGTCAGCAAACTCGTAATAGACTTTTACGTCGCCGAAATACTCATCCGTTTTATCGATAGCTGCTGAATAGCGAGCGCTTACCCCCGGTGCCCTGGATTCGGGCTTAAGAGCAAATGCAAACTGATGCTGATACAGATAGTATTCGGGAGCGATTTGCCACAGTACCTTTAGCGTTTGTGCATCGATCAGGTCGACTTGAACCTTGTAAGCGTCTTCAACAGGTAAGAACTCATCTTGATTGCTTGCTGTTAGAAAGTTGCCTTGCGCCAGACTTTGCAGTGGCAGGGCGAGCAGTAATAGCACGGCAAACAACTTGCGAATTCCCTGATCCATTTGCAACCTCAAGCGGTAAAAAGAGCGTAAATACTAGCAGGTTGCTGGTGTAATCCCAAAGTTTCGCCAATCATTCGTGCTATAGTGGCGTCAGATAAAGGAGTGTTGCTATGAAGTTTGTTTTGCAGGCCCTCATGCTCGGTTTAAGCGCGGTGTGTGTTAGTGATGTGGCGGCGAGTCAGGCGCAACACGAGCAGCAGCAGGCCTCGCATGGTAGTCATGCTAATGAGCTACACATTATGAATGGTTGGGTTCGTGCGCTGCCGCCCACGCGAAAGGTGACTGCGGCGTATCTGACATTGCATAACGCTAGCGATACCACAATGACAATTGACGGGTTTAGTTCACCCATTGCAGCTGCTGCAGAGCTGCATGATTCGGTCCTTCAAGATGGACAGATGCGCATGATCAAGCAGGAGGCTTTGGTGTTGGCGCCCGATGAGCACAAGACATTACAACCTGCTGGTTTGCATGTGATGTTGCTGGGGCTTGAGGCTATGCCGAAAGAGGGCGATCAAGTCGAAGTGTGCGTTAAATCAGGCGAGTTGAAGTCTTGCAAGGCAGTGCCTGTGTTAAAAATGGCTCCTATGGATGCGATGCCGCATCACCAACATCATTAAACGGAGCAAATCATGGCGCTGCAGCAACTGAAAAACCGAATTAAGACGTGGTTGCCCACCGGCGCTGTGGGCCTGGCTGGCCCCTTGGGAGGTTTGCTCGCGGTTTATATTTTACTGGTGGCGGGGCTTGGAATTTATTGGTCGCGCGCGCCTGCACCTTTCGACGTTCAAGCCATTATCGCGGAGTCTTCATCCCGTCCGGCGACGGGTGTTGCCACAACATTAACTGCCATTCAGCTGGGCGAAAGTCTGTTATCGAAGCCGGGGGGCTTTTTGCGCAATGACATCGCGCCACCTGGAGTTTTGTTGGATAACATCCCCAACTGGGAATACGGCGTTTTAATTCAGCTGCGTGATTTGACTCGGGCGATGCGAGAGGTGATGTCTCGATCGCAATCACAATCACGCGAAGACCCCGATTTGGCTTTGGCGGAGCCTCGCTTTAACTTTCAGGCTAATTCTTGGATGTTGCCAAGTTCCGAATCCCAGTACGAGGAAGGCTTGGCGTATTTGCGTGCGTACTTGGCGCGTTTGCAAGACCCTGAGGCAAAAGAGGCGCAGTTTTACGCCAGAGCCGACAATCTTCGACATTGGCTGGCAGCGGTAGATATTCGGCTGGGCAGCCTGTCGCAGCGCTTGAGCGCCAGTGTGGGGCAGCGGCGTGTGAATACCGATTTGGCTGGCGATGGCGCCGCAACTCAGTCCACGCCGGTACCGGCCGAGCTAGAAGTTAAAACACCGTGGGCTGAAATTGACGATGTGTTTTATGAGGCGCGGGGTACCGCCTGGGCCTTGTTGCACATTCTGCGTGCTATCGAGGTGGACTTTGCGGATGTGTTGGCCAAAAAGAACGCTACTGTGAGTGTCCGACAAATTATCAGAGAACTCGAGGCCACGCAGGAAAACGTATGGAGCCCCATGATATTGAACGGCAGTGGCTTTGGTCTGTGGGCTAATCACTCATTGGTCATGGCGAGCTACTTAACCCGAGCCAATGCTGCCATTGTCGATCTCAGAGATTTGCTAGCCCAGGGTTAGGTAAGCTGGCGACGATAGCGCAGGCGCGTGCCTGTATCCAGAGACAGACGTATCTCTTCGGGGCTTAATTCGTCTGGGAAGTAGGTGCCCGAGAGTTTGGCGTCTAGGATGCTTGCTCCCTCTAAATTCGTGTTGCGAAAGTCGATACCGGACAGATCGGCGTTGCGGAAGTAGGCGTCGCTGAAATCTAAGCCGTCGGCATTCATGTTGCGCAAATCTCGACCACGGTAATCGCCGCTTTTAAGTTCGCTGGTGCTAAGAGTATCTCGCGCTTCATTAAACGCTTTAACGTCTTCTTGGCGCAGCATTTGATAAAGAGGATCGGGTTTAATTTCTGGTTTGCTCACCGTTTGGCCTCGCGAGTTAGTTACCAAAGAAAGATTGGCGTAAGTGCTGACAGGTGTCAGCACTCAATCTAGGACCATATTGACTCACGATGGTTCCCGCCGCAAGGCTGCCAAAGCGTCCCGAGGTGGCAAAATCCTCACCGCGTGTGAGTGCATATAAAAACGCGCCTGCAAACATATCACCTGCCCCGTTGCTGTCGATGGCGTGTACTTGGTGTGCGGGTATCTCAATGAGTTCGCTACCATCGTAGGCAAGCGCTCCCTCTGCGCCGCGGGTAATAACAAACTGCCCCGCTTTGTGTTTTAACATCTCGATCGCGACGTCTAGGGATTCAGTTTTGGCATAGGTCAGGGCTTCTTGAGTATTGCAGAAGATTAAATCAACGCCATCGCCGACCAAGGCATCGATTTGCGATCGAAAAAATTCGACCATGCCGGGATCCGAAAAGCTGACCGCGATTTTTACCTCGTTCTGTTTGGCGATATCGCGGGCGCGCAGACAGGCTTTCATGCCGGTTGGTGAGGGCGCTTGATAGGCTTCTAGATAAAGCCACTCGCTCGCACACAAAGCTTTGGTATTGAGTTGGTCGAGCGACAAGGCCGCACTGATGCCCAAAAAGGTATTCATGCTGCGTTCCGCATCGGGGGTAATCATGACCAAACATTTACCCGTAGTGCCAATACCTCGCGCAACGGATTCGTCAAAGGCTACACCTGCTGCTGCCAAATCGCCGAGATAGATGTCACCGTACTCATCGTGCGCCACTTTGCAGGCAAAGTACGTTGGGCTACCCAGTAGGGCCGCCGCAATCACCGAGTTGGCAGCACTACCACCACTGGCGTGTTCGGCGGTGGTTAGGTGATCTTGTAGGTGGGCAATTAGCTCATCTTGACGGGCTTCGTCGACTAAGGTCATTAAGCCCTTTTCGACCTGCATGGTGTTAAGGTCTTGATCGGTGACTTTAATTTCAGTGTCGACAAGTGCCGCACCGATCCCGAAGATGGTGTATTGCTTCATGTTGGGTCGCTTCGCGTTTGGTTTCGTGTATTATCTCAGCATCCACTCTAATTAAAAGTGTAATCTTTCCGCATAATCGGCTTATTTCATGTTGCGCAGGCTTTCTATTGTATTGTTGAAGTTATTTCTGGCGGGTCTCGCTTTGGGTTTGCTATGGGTTGCCTATCTCGATGCGACCATCAGCAATACCTTTGATCAAAAGCGCTACGCGCTACCGGCGACGGTATATGGGCGTTCACTTGAGCTCTTCGAGGGTGCGCCCATAGAACCTGCGGCATTAGTTCGCGAATTAGACTGGGTGGGTTATCGCTCAGTGGCATCTTTATATCGGCCAGGGCAGTACAGCCGCAATGGCAATCTCATTGAGGTTTATACGCGAGATTTTAAGTTCCCTGATCAATTTGCCAAGGGTGCTAGAGTGGCGATTACGCTGAGTCAAGGTCGAGTCACAACGCTAACGCGGGAAGGCAGGGCAATCGATTTACTCCGACTTGAGCCAATGGTGATCGGTGGTGTCTACCCTAAACACGGTGAAGACCGATTGCTGGTGCAATTAGCCGATGTGCCTGCGAGTTTGACGCAGGGCTTGTTGGCTATTGAAGATCAGCGTTTCATGGAACACTACGGTTTTTCTGTCACGGGTATCGCTCGCGCGTTCATTAGCAATGTACGTTCTGGTCGCGTCGTGGCCGGTGGTTCTACTATCACTCAGCAGCTTGTGAAGAACTACTATCTGACGCCGGAGCGCACCATTACTCGGAAGATTCGCGAGTTGATTATGTCGGTGCTGCTGGAATGGCATGCCGAAAAAGAAGAAATCTTAGAAAGTTATCTAAACGAAATTTATCTAGGGCAAGACGGTCCTCGCGCTATACACGGGTTCGCTTTGGGGGCCTTACATTATTTTGATACGCCGCTGACGCAGTTGGGTTTGCATCAGCAGGCGCTGTTGGTTGGCATGGTAAAAGGCCCCTCATTATATAACCCTAACCGCAACCCTGAGCGCGCCAAAGAGCGCCGAAATTTGGTGCTGGATGTGTGGACGCAAGAAGGTATTATCACGCCGGAGCAGGGTGCGGTAGCCAAGCTAATGCCTTTGGATTTGCAGGGGCAAGATTCGTTGAAGCAGCGTTTTCCGGCATACTTAGATCTCGTGCGTCGACAGTTACGCCTAGAGTACAAGGATGAGGATCTCACAACCTTGGGCTTGCGCATTTTTACAGCCTTTGACCCTTCGATGCAGCTGACCCTGCAAAGAATCACTGAAAATACGCTAGCGTCTATTGATGATACTAAGCTACTGCAGTCGGCATCGGTGGTGACGCGAGTGGACAGTGGTGAGGTGATCGCCCTAACGGGTGGCCGCCAGGTCAGTCAGGCGGGCTTTAATCGTGCTCTTGATGCCAGGCGACCTGCCGGTTCTTTGTTCAAACCCGCGGTCTATTTGGCAGCGCTGGAGGATGACGCTAAGTACAGCTTAGTCACTGAAATTCCAGATTTGCCTTTAGCCGTTGAATTGCCGAGTGGTGACGTGTGGTCGCCCGAGAACTATGACAAAACGCACCGTGGTTCTGTGTCGCTTTACGCAGCCTTGATTGATTCTTTGAATTTGCCAGCGGCGCGATTAGGACTCGATCTAGGACCGGCGCGGGTTAAGCAAATGCTACAGCGCTTGGGCATGACAGCACCTATTCCCGAGGTTGCCTCGCTACCTTTGGGGGTGGGAGAGTACGCCGCTATAGATCTGGCCGCGGTGTATCAAACCATCGCCGCTGGAGGATTTAGAACCCCCTTGAGAACCATACGCGATATCGTTGATGCCAATGGAGACCCTTTGCGCCGGTATCCGCTTGCGTACGAACGCACCGTTGACCGAGCGACCATGCACCTGTTGCACTATGCGTTGCTGGGTGTCATGGAAGAGGGCACCGGTGCATCTTTGGCGCCGTTATTGCCTGCTGATTTGGTAACGGCGGCAAAAAGTGGCACCAGTGACGATGGACGCGACTCGTGGTTTGCAGGTTTTAGCGGGGACTTGTTGACCGTAACTTGGGTGGGTTTTGACGACAATCGTGCCAGCTCTTTAACCGGCACACGCGGCGCGGGGCAGATCTGGGCCCGGTTTATGGCGCAAGAAGCACGCAGGTCGGTCGCGTATCGTATCCCGGAAAAAGTGGAATATAAGTGGATTGACGTGACGAATGGGCGTAGAACAGGGCGTGGTTGTCCCAATGCGCAGCGCATTCCCTTTATAGAAGGCAGTGCGCCACGAACGAGTACCGATTGTCGTAAAACGGATAACCCCGTCCGCGATTGGTTACAAAAAGTATTTGGAGTATGAGTATGGTCTGTGTACAGCGAGCTGGGATCCTGGTTCTGTTTACTCTGCTAGCGGCGTGTGAAACGCCAGCGCCCAAGCAAGGCGATACTCGCACGCCGTCTCTGCCTCAAGCTGTGGAGGTACAGCGGCCGCTGTCGCCGGCTTATCTGCGCCTACTCGATGAAGGTCAGCAACAGTTGAACGCCGGGCAAATTGCTGATGCGATTGCCACCTTTGAGCGGGCGCAGCGTATTCACGCTGATAATGCCCGTGTGTATGTCGCTCTGTCGCAAGCTTATAGCAAGGCGGGTGATCGGCGCGCTTCAGTGGCGATGGCTGAGCGCGGTCTGCTGTATTGCAAAGATCTTGATCGTTGCCGTGTGCTACGGAAGCTCGCCGGGGGCTAAATCTCGGCATACCAGTTGGTAACCCGAATCATGGGGTATGAATTCTAAGCATTGGTTAATGCATCTCGGATACTCGCCAACACTGTGGCTGACAAAAATCAGTTGGGTATGTCCCGCGTTAGCGACATGATCAATCGCGTCGAGTAGTTGCTCGGTATGAACCGCGTCTAAACCCAGCGTAGGCTCATCCAGAATGAGCATTTTGGGCTGTTTGACCATGGCGCGGGCCAATAAAATAATGCGCTGTTGGCCAAAGGACAGGGTATCGAACTCGGTGTTGACCAAATCGTTCAAACCGAATGATTGCATCCAAGCCTTGGCCTGGCGGATTTGTCCGTCAGTTGGCTTTTGATAGAGCCCCTGGCTGTCATAAAAGCCCGAGATGACAACATGTAGCGTTTTTTGACGCGGCGGAAAGTTTAGGTGCGACGCCGAGTCCACCACACCAAAACAGCGTTTAATATCCCAGACACTTTCGCCACTGCCGCGCTTGGTGCCAAATACCGTGATGTCTTGTCCATAGGCTTTTGGATTGTCGCCAGTAATTAAGCTTAACAGTGTTGTTTTGCCTGATCCGTTGGGCCCCGCTAAAAGCGTGTGCTGCTGTTTGCCCATACGCCAGTTCACATCGTTCAATATGATGGTGTCACTAAAGCGTACACTTACGTGGTTCAGAACGAGCGCGTCCTCGGACGGTGTATCCCGCTGTTGGGTATCCATTGGCAGGTCGATTAACTGATGTTTCGCGCGCGCAAAGATCGCTTGAACATCGCTGCGCGCTAACACCTCGCGCTTAGGCCCTTGAGCGAGAATTTTGCCTTGATCTAACACCAGCAGGTGCGTGATGCCCTCTGGTAGTTGTTTGATGTCTCGGTAAAGCAGGATGACTGGATCGGCTTTATTGAGTAGAAAGCTCAGAGCTTCATGCAAGGTTTGTTGACTGCGCCTATCTAGGCCGTCAGTTGGGGTATCTAAAATCAGCAACCCCGGCGTTTGACAAATTGCCTGTGCCAGCAGTGTTTTTCGTGCCTCACCGGTCGATACAAAACGTAGGCCGCGATCCAGGATGTGTTTAATGCCTAGGCGCTCGATCCATGCTAGGGCGTCATCGTTAAGCGCTGAGCCGCCACTGATGGCTTGCCGCACTGTGGTGCCTGGGTCCGCGGCATCGGGTCGAAATTCCGAATCATCCAGTTTTTTATCCCGTTCAATCAGGGTTTTTTGCTGTTCGAAACACACGTACGCGAGGCCCCGCTCACGGGTTTGATCCGAAATGGAACACTTGCCGACATAATGCTTGGCGCTGCCGCTGATGATGTTGGCTAAACTCGATTTCCCGGCGCTGTTACGACCGACAATGGCCCACTGTTCGCCGGGTTGGATTTGCCAGCTGATGTTGCGTAGTACCGGATTTACTCGGTAGGTCAAACTGATGTTTTCGAGCGTCAAAACAGGCGCTGAACTTGAGGCTTTGATATGATGCTCCTTGCTTTAAAATCACAGTGTAATTCGAGGATATTTCGTGCTTACGCAAATCGAACAGGCTCTGCAAAGCTACCAGCGGTCGCAGCACCCCATGCGGGGGGTGTCGCGTAAAGCGGCGGTGGCAATCATGTTGTCTGAGCAAGCCGGCGACGCCTCGGTGCTAATGATACGCCGAGCCGAACGCAAGGGCGACCCTTGGTCGGGACATATGGCGTTTCCTGGCGGGATGGTTGATCCTACGGACGACCATTCATTTGCAGCCGCAGTGCGAGAAACCGAAGAAGAAATTGGTTTTGTTTTATCGGAGCAGGATCGAGTGATTGGACGTTTGTCCGATATACGTGCACGGCGAGCACAAACCCACAAAGACAAGGGCTTAGTCGTGTGCCCCTATGTGCTGCGGGTAGATCGCACCATTGATCCAAATCCAAATCATGAGGTCGCTGAAGTTGTATGGGTTCCCCTTAAGTTTATTCGCGACCTGAGTAATCGTACTCAAATGCCAGCCGAGCTATTGGATATGCCAAGGCACATTCCCTGTTATCGCTACGGCGATCGAATTATTTGGGGTATGTCTTTGGCGATGCTAGACGAGATGCTGTCTCATACCTTTGACGATCACCCGAATCCCTGGTCGATGGAGGCACCCGTCTAACGCTTAATGTGAAGACGGGTGTTGATCATTAACTCCCGCAGGGCAGGATCTACTTGGGTGGCTTCTTTCAAGGTATCGCGATCGATATCACCCGAAACAAAACCTTTAATAATGCGGCTTAACACGGGGGTGAGCTTGGGTTCAAAATCCCACTTGGTCGCGTCGATAATAGGGCCTGAGACCCAGTCATTTGAAACAGGCAAAAAGTACCCTCCGCAACCGGGTAGGCTGTAGTCGCCCTTGCGACCGTAGCTGATGTTTGGCGTCATGGGGTCAAAACCGCCTTCGGGCACAGCATCGATTTTGCTCAATGCCAAAATCCAGTCCTCGCCGACCTCAAACCCTTCGATCTCGGCGCGGCAAAGATCACCTGTTTTTAACCAGATACGCACTTGTTCGCGGTAGCTTGTGCCTTTGAATTCGTCGAGCACCTCAACATCCATCGAATTGCCTTTGATTTGAACAATTCGACCGTGGCTAATGTAGTCAACGCGTTCGATGATGTCAGCGAAGCTACCTTGCCAAAGACACTCACAGGCGACACTCGGCAAGCTGAGTGTCAGGAGTAACATGAGCGACAACGCGCGCATGGTTTAGCCCTTTAAGAGGCGCGCCGCTGCAGGGGCAAAGTAGGTGAGAATGCCATCACACCCTGCACGTTTAAACGCTAATAAGGACTCTAGCACAACTTTGTCATGATCGAGCCAACCGTTCTGGAAGGCGGCGCAGTGCATGGCGTATTCTCCGCTCACTTGATAAGCAAAAGTGGGTGCGAGCAGTTCGCTTTTGACTCGTTGAACGATATCGAGATAGGGCATACCGGGTTTCACCATGATCATGTCGGCACCTTCTTGCAAGTCGAGCGCGCATTCATGCAGCGCCTCGTCAGAATTGGCTGGGTCCATCTGATAGGTGGCTTTGTCGCCTTTCCCTAAATTACCCGCCGAGCCTACAGCGTCCCGGAAAGGACCGTAGTAAGCGCTCGCATATTTGGCCGAGTAGGCCATGATAAGCGTATTGATATGGCCGTCTAACTCCAGGGCTTCGCGGATAGCACCGATGCGCCCGTCCATCATGTCTGATGGCGCGACGATATCAACGCCGGCTTGTGCCTGGCACAGAGCCTGTTTTACCAACACCTCGGTCGTGACGTCGTTTAACACGTAGCCATCGTCGTCGATGATGCCGTCTTGCCCATGCGTGGTATATGGGTCTAATGCCACATCGGTCATAATCAAAAGGTCGGGATAAGCAGCCTTTAACGCACGGACAGCTGTGGGTACTAGGCCTTCGTCGGAATAGGCTTCTTCGGCGAGTAACGATTTTTTCTTCCCGGGAACGACAGGAAACAAGGCGAGACAGGGGATGCCAAGCGCTACCCATTCAGCGGCGTCTTTAATCAGTTCATCGACGCTCAGGCGCTCGATACCCGGCATGGATGCGACGCTTTCGCGCTGTTCCTGCCCTTCCAAAATAAAGACGGGATAGATTAAATCCTTAACGCTGAGCTGTGATTCGCTGACTAAGCCACGGCGGTTCGCCGATCTTCGCAGTCGACGCATTCGGGTGAGCGGAAAAGCGCCCCGGTTGGCTGTAAAACTCATAAGCCATCCTCTTGTGCGATTTTTACCATCGCTTTGCCGGCTGCTTCGATCGTTAATTCGATATGCTCATCGGTATGCGCACTCGACATAAAACCCGCCTCGTAAGAAGCTGGGGCTAGGTATACGCCTTGATCCAGCATACTGTGGAAGAAACGCTTGAAGCGGTCGGTATCGCAAGCCATGACCTGCTGGTAATTCTGGACCTTTTCTTCTTCGGTAAAGAATAACCCGAACATGGTGCCCGCATAGTTGGTGGTGAACGGTATGCCTGCTTTGTCTGCTTCGGCTTGAATGCCCTGGCACAAAGCCTCGGTGTGTGCGAACAGCGGTTCGTAGAATCCGTCAGCCGAAATAATATCAAGCGTTGCTAGTCCCGAAGCCATGGCAATAGGGTTGCCGCTTAAGGTGCCGGCTTGGTAGACGGGGCCCAAAGGAGAGACATGCTCCATGATGTGTTTCTTGCCGCCAAACGCGCCTACGGGCATGCCGCCGCCAATGATTTTGCCCAATGCTGTCAGGTCGGCTTCAATACCGTAATAACCTTGGGCGCCCGCGGTGCCGAAGCGGAAGCCGGTCATGACTTCGTCAAGAATAAGTACAGCGCCTGATTGATCGCAGACCTCGCGCAACGCTTGGCGGAATTCGGGGGTGGGCAGTATGCAGCTCATATTGCCGCATACAGGCTCGACGATGACACAGGCGATTTCTTCGCCGCGCTGAGCAAAGCACTCGCGCAGCCCGTCGGGGTCGTTATACGTTAGCGTGATGGTATGCTCCGCGATTGAGGCAGGAACACCAGGTGAGCTGGGTACGCCAAAGGTCAGCGCGCCAGAGCCTGCTTTAACGAGCAGCGAGTCCGAGTGACCGTGATAGCAGCCCTCAAACTTTACGATGGCATCGCGACCGGTATAACCGCGAGCAACGCGCAGGGCGCTCATCGTTGCCTCGGTGCCAGAGTTCACCATTCGTACCATTTCCATGTTAGGCAGTGCCGCGCAAATGCGTTCGGCTAGCTGAATTTCAAGTTCAGTAGGTGCGCCGTAGCTCAAGCCGAATTGTGCTCGCTGGACAACAGCATCACGCACACGTGGGTGATTGTGGCCCATAATCATTGGCCCCCACGAGAGTACGTAATCGATGTAACGCTTGCCATCAACATCATACAGGTATGGGCCGTCGGCCTTGTCGATAAACACTGGGGTGCCGCCCACTGCCTTGAAGGCGCGCACAGGTGAGTTGACACCACCGGGAATGTGGATGCCGGCGCGTTGGAAAAGAGTTTCTGATTGAGTCATGTTGATTCGGGCCCGATTAAAGAGTGGGTTTTAAAACGACAAGGATAACGATTGCAAACAAAAACAACACGGGGATTTCATTAAAAAATCGATAAAACACGTGCGTATGCCAATCGGCATCTTCCAAGATAATTTTCAGGTAGCGACCACATTGATAGTGATAGACCCACAAAAAAGCAACACCGGCAAATTTAGCCCACCACCAGATTTGAGTTTGATAGTAGTCCCAATTCAGATGCAGCAGAGCAATGCCAAAGCCTGCGGTTAAAAATAGAAACGGCGTGACAAATCGATACAGTTTGCGCGCCATAATAGCCAATTGCGCGCGCGTCTCAGCGTGCTCTGAGGACGCGTGGTAGACAAAGATACGCGGTAAGTAGAATAAGCCAGCGAACCAGCAAACCATAAAAATAATGTGAAAAGCTTTCAGCCATAGCATGGTGGTTACCCGTTGCGCGCGGCGCGGTTGATCAGTTTTTCGATATCGTTAGACCAGACGCCGGCAATTACCTGGCCCGTTTGATCTTGGATCAAAGCAATTTCGGCGTTGTTGTTGCTAAGTACATCTTTAACGCGCTTTACCGACGCAGTATCGTCAAGTGTGACGTAACTAAAACGCCTCACGTCTAGGTCGCTGACTGAAAGGTCCTCGCGCTCGATGACTTTTTGCAGTAGATCTTGCGTTTTGACGATGTACGATGGTTCGCCATGGCGTGTAATGATACACCATGGAGCCTCGATCATCGCAAACTCTTCTTGGGTTGCCGGTTGGTCGGCTTCTAAGGCCGTGAATTGCGTACTCCAGCAAGCGCTAACGTGAGTGCTGTGTAGTAAGCGAAGAAGGGGATTGCGTTGAGAGGACTCATCCACGGTTTCTAAGATTTGGTAGATAGAGCGTTGCCGCAGTACGCTGGTAAATACGATTGTCCCTGCGACCATGCAGATTAATGCAGGCATGGTGGTTTGTAAATTGCGCGTCAGTTCAACGGCAGCCAATATGCCCGCTAAGGGCGCATTAATCATGACGCCCATCGTGGTCGCCATGCCAACAACCGCATAGAGGCTGTGTTCACTGCTCATTTCGGGTATTGCCAGCGCGCCAAGGTCGCCCACCAATGCGCCTATCGTGGCGCCTATGAATAGACTGGGACCGATGGTGCCCACGGGCATGCCTACGCCTGCGGTCAGACTCGTGGTGGCGATCTTTGCCAGCGCAAGAAGCACCAGGAAGATAAGCGTTACTTGGCCGCTCAATAAAATCGCCACGGTATCTGTACCCATACCCATGACCTCCGGGATGAAAGCGGCAATGCACCCGGTTGTGAGACCTGCGAGTCCAAATCGCAGCCATATTGGCCACTGTAAGACGGGTTCTAGCCGCTTGACGCTTGCTGTAATGCAGGCAGCGGCGGCGCCACAGGCAATGCCCAGCAACACAATAAGAGGCAGCTCTGCCAGGGATTGAAGATGGGCCTGAGGAGCGGCAAAAATGGCTTCGGTGTTGCCAAACCATTGCGTAATGACGGAAGCGGTTGCGGCCGCAACCAGTACTGGTATGAAGCCGACCACGGTATACTCGGCAAGTATGACTTCCATCGCAAAAATGACACCGGCAAGCGGCGTGTTAAAGGCGGCGGATATACTCGCTGCCGTGCCGCAAGCAACGAGTATGCGCAAGCTGTTGTTGGGGAGCCTGAAGCGCTGTCCAAGTGCGCTGGAGACGGTGGCGCCGATATGCACTCCCGGCCCTTCGCGCCCACCCGACTGACCGCTTGCCAGCCCGATAATGCCAACGATAGTTTGAGTCAGGGCATTGCGTAATGGCAATTGACCATAGTGACTGTTTAGGTGGTGTATTACGTGGCGAATACCGGTGCTACGACTGGGTTCTTTCAAAGCATGCAGTATGAAGGCGATCGCCAAGGCACCGCCGGTGGCGAGCCCCACACGGTGGGGTATCGACAAAGCTTCGAAGCCCTCGGCATTGGCACTGCTGCCTAATAGTGAGCCCAGTGCTTGAATGCCCCAAAAAAATCCAAGCACTGCAAAAGCAGAGAGTGTGCCGCTCATCAGGCCCAACAGGCTGTAGGCGGCTATCGCATCGTAGCTGGACAAATGATCGCGGAAGCGACGGAATCTTAATCGCGTTATTTTGCGCATGCGTGCTCGGAAAATTGCAAAACTACACCTTATCATTCTGATCGAAGGCTCTATACTATGCGTTTTTGGTGGGGGAGTGTTATGGCTAAGGTCAAAGTAGGTATTGTAGGCGGTACAGGTTATACCGGTGTGGAACTGCTTCGTTTGCTGCTACCCCACCCCGAGGTAGACGTTATTGCACTTACATCACGAGCTGAGAACGGCCGCCGAGTAGATGATCTTTACACCAACCTTCGAGGGTTTTGTGATCTTAAGTTCACTGACCCTTCTGACTCAGCGCTGAGCGACTGCGATGTTGTGTTCTTCGCAACGCCGCACAACGTTGCAATGCAAACGGTTCCCGAGCTATTGGCCAATGGTCAGAAAGTGGTGGACTTGTCTGCCGATTTTCGACTGCGTGACGCTGAGGAATGGTCGCGGTGGTATGGCGAACCCCATGCCGCACCCGAGCTACTGGCCGAGGCCGTGTACGGTTTGCCTGAGCGCAACCGCAACGCGATCAAGACTGCGCGTTTGGTAGCTTGTGCTGGCTGTTACCCCACCTCGATTCAGCTGGGCTTTTTACCTCTGTTAGAGGCCGGTGTGATCGATAGTTCCAACCTGATTGCGAACTCGGCTAGCGGT
Source organism: Aequoribacter fuscus (assembly GCF_009910365.1). Taxonomy (NCBI): domain Bacteria; kingdom Pseudomonadati; phylum Pseudomonadota; class Gammaproteobacteria; order Cellvibrionales; family Halieaceae; genus Aequoribacter; species Aequoribacter fuscus. The sequence continues at coordinate 162,580 of NZ_CP036423.1, forward strand.
GCGAGTGGCGCGGGTCGTCAGGCTAAAGTAGATAACTTACTCACCGAAATTAGCGATAGTTTTAAAGCTTACGGCGTGGCTGGGCATCGTCATTTGCCTGAAATCGAGCAAGAACTGAAAGTTGAGGCGGGTAGTGACGTCAGCTTAACCTTCGTGCCCCACTTGTTGCCAACTATACGGGGCATCCACTCCACCTTGTACGCTAAGTTGACTGGCGATGTTGGCGATATTCAAGCCTTATTCGAGGCGCGCTATGCCAATGAGCCTTTTGTCGACGTGCTCGCTGCAGGCCAGTATCCGCAAACACGGAGCGTCCGTGGTAGCAATGTGTGTCGACTGTCGATCGAGCGTCCCGTAGGTCGCGATACCGTTGTTGTTATGTCAGTCATCGACAACTTGGTTAAGGGTGCCTCGGGCCAGGCCGTCCAGTGCATGAATATTATGTGCGGCTTCCCAGAGGAGACGGGCCTACAAGGAATTGCACTGATTCCTTAAGGCTGACCTTGAATAATAGTTGACCTGTTTACTTGGTTTTATCACAATGTCGCTTGAGTTGTTGTGAGTTTTTCGAATGAGTGTCGCTGAAACATTTGATCCCCAAACCATTCGTGTTGCCCCGAGTGCGATCAGCAAGATCAATGAGCTGATCTCAGAGGAAGGCAATCCGGCGCTTAAGCTGCGTGTTTATATAACGGGTGGCGGATGCTCTGGTTTTCAGTACGGTTTCGCCTTTGAGGAAGAGGTTGCTGACGACGACAGTTTGTTTGCTAACGACAAAGTGATCGTCGATTCGATGAGCTACCAGTACTTGGTCGGGTCTGAGCTCGATTACACCGAGGGGCTGGAAGGCTCTAAATTTGTTATCCACAATCCTAATGCAGTGACCACCTGCGGTTGCGGCGCGTCCTTCAGTTTATAAATCTTTAGGCTCAGGATTTACGCTGGGTAGACCACGCCCAGCGGAACCTGACCTTCACTCCCCGTAGTGCTGTGTAAGTCAAAGCGCTGATCATTCATTCTGGCGTAGGCCAGCCATGCAAAGGCGGCTGCCTCAATCCAATCGGGATTGATGCCCAACTCTTGGGTTGTGGTGACCTGATAAACCCCGCTATGCACCTGGATGCGCTCCATCAAAAACGCGTTATGGGCGCCGCCTCCGCAGACATATATTTTAGCGGGCGCGCTTGCGTTCTGGATGATACCTTGGGCACAGCTAACAGCGGTCAGTTCCGTTAACGTTGCCGCGATATCTGCCGGTTGATAACGACTCAACGACGCCGAGTTAGCGACGAGCCAGTCGTGGTTGAAGTACTCGCGCCCCGTGCTTTTCGGCGGCGCTTTGGCGAAGTAAGCATCGCCCAGCCAATGGGACAATAAGGCGGGCTGGATGTTGCCAGTTCTGGCCCATTCGCCATCTGTGTCGAAGGGGCGATCCAAATGCTCTCGGCACCATGTGTCGATCAAGGTGTTGCCGGGGCCGGTATCAAAGCCGTGGTCGATTTGGCCTTTGTTCAAAATGGTCGCATTTGCCAGCCCCCCGATATTGAGCACTACGCCTGACTGGGTTTCGCCCAATAATGCGCGGTGGAATAAGGGTGCTAGAGGCGCCGCTTGACCGCCGGCGGCAAGGTCGCGACCTCGAAAGTCTGCTACGGTGGTGACCCCCGTTTTTTGGGCGATAGTGTGAGCATCGCCAATTTGCCACGTAAACGCCGGTGCTGAGCCTACAGCGTCGGGTCGGTGTCTAATGGTTTGACCGTGGCTTCCTATTGCCACTACCTCGGTCATGCTTGCACCGCATTGCTGCATCAGGCAGAGGCTTGCCTCGGCAAAAAGGTCTCCGAGAATTCGATGCAGCTGACCTATTCTATCGACGCAGAATGTCTCGCTGAGGCTGAGTCGATGCAACTCAGCCGTCAACTGTTCAGGCAAATTATGGGTGTACGTATGCGCAAGTTGGATCGATTCGTCGTCTATGCGAACTAGGGCGGCGTCGATGCCGTCGACACTTGTGCCCGACATCAAGCCGATAAATAAGCCGCTTTTACGGGGTGTTGAGTTTGGCAAGTTGAGTTGCCTGCTGTTCGCTGATCAAGCGCGCTAAAGCCTCTTGCTGTATCTGCGTTTGCGCTTTAAATCGAGGCATTTCCGTCGCCGCTAAGCTTTTCGCTTTAGGGAGCTTTTTATGAATAGTTCGCGGGTTTTGGTGCACGCCATTCACCAGAAACTCGTAGTGCAGGTGCGGCCCTGTTGCAGTGCCCGTAGAGCCTACGGTGCCGATGATCTGACTTTGACTGACGCGCTGATTCTTTTTTACGTGGCGCTTATTGAGGTGCAAATATTTGGTGACGTACTTTTCGCCGTGTTGAATAAACACGTAATTGCCGTTAGCGCGGTTGTAATCGGACTCGATAACGCGGCCATCGCCGGCTGCAAATACTGGGGTTCCTTTGGGTGCTGCGTAGTCTGTGCCCCGGTGAGGCCGGGAGGTTTTGTATACTGGGTGTACGCGGCGAGGGTTGAAGTTGGAGCTAATGCGCGTGAAATCCAGCGGCGCCATTAAGAACGCTTTGCGCATGCTCTCGCCGCGCTCGTTGAAATAGCCAAGGCGTCCGCTTGCGTCGGTATACCGGTAAGCGGTGAAGGTCTCGCCTTTGTTAGTGAACGCGGCGGCAATGATGTTGCCATCGCTGAAGTATTGGTCATCTAAGTACAATGTCTCGTAAACCACATGCAAGGTATCGCCCTCTCGTGGGTCCAGTACAAAGTCGATGACGCCGCCGAACAAGTTGGCGAGCTCCATAATAAGGTTGTCGCTTAATCCGGCTGCTTGACCGGCCAAGAATAAGGAGCTGGTGATCTCGCCGCTTTTTTCAACGATGCGTACTTCGGGCTCCCGTATTTGCCGTTCTACGCGAAATTTGCCGTCCTCATGGTGGTACACCATGGCTTCCAGCGCTGATAACTTATGCTGAATTTCGGTGAGCTCACCCGACGGCTTAGTGGCAAAGCCCAACGTTTGTCCGGGAAATAATTGTGTCAGCGATCCCTCAGGTGTTTTTCCTGCGATATAGGCGTCGCGTTCACTGAACCCCGCGCGCGTCATCAGTTTCGACAGGCTATCGCCTGGACGCACTTGATAAAAAGCCCAAGTGATCTCGCTGGGGGGTTGTGCGACTTCAGGCTCTTGCTCGTCCACATTATCGGTGAGTGCCTCTGTTGCTGCGGGCAATGCGTCGCTCGCTAACTCGGTTGGCTGCGGTAAGGGCAGCTCCGCATCTCGGTTGGCCGAGACATCGCCTGATGGAGTGAACGGTGCAACAACGGCCAAAAAAAGCAACACAAAGCCAATCGCTGCTAAATGCTTTCTCGGCATCTGGGTCGCGCTTTGCAAAGGCTCGCGTCCGGCGCGAATGGCTTTTTTAAATAATGACGTCATATTTACGCTGTTTTCATCACAAGGGTGCGAGTATAAAGGACTTGGCTTAGTAAATGGAACGTTTGCGCAAGGCTTGCAATATGCTGAGGCTGATGTATCGTGCGCGCGTCAGAGTAACAGGCAATGCGGAGCGGGCATGTCGAATGCATTATTAGAGGATCTTAAGGCGCGCGGACTGGTCTTCCAGATCGCCGGTGAAGAACGATTTGTCGATTGGCTTAATGAAAAGCCTCGTACCTTATATTGTGGCTTTGACCCAACCGCCGACAGTTTGCACATTGGCTCGCTGGTGCCCTTATTGATGTTGCGTCGTTTTCAGGAAGCTGGACACAGACCGATCGCTTTGGTGGGCGGTGCCACTGGTTTGATCGGCGACCCCAGCTTTAAAGCCACCGAGCGGCAGCTGAACACGCCCGATGTTGTTGCAGGGTGGGTCGATAAGCTTAAAGCACAGGTCAGTCGCTTTATCGCCTTCGATGACACCGCAAGCTCCGCCATGGTCGCTAATAATCTGGATTGGACGCAGGGTCTGGATGTTCTGACCTTTCTGCGGGATATCGGCAAGCATTTTTCTGTGAACTCGATGATTCAAAAAGAATCGGTAAAGCAGCGTATTGAGCGGGAAGGCAGCGGTATCAGCTTTACCGAGTTCTCGTACAGTATTCTTCAATCTTTGGATTTTGCCGAACTTTACCAGCGGTACGAGTGTGGCCTGCAAATTGGTGGCTCTGATCAGTGGGGTAATATTACAGGCGGCATTGATCTAGCTCGACGATTGCACGGGGCCCAAGTTTTTGGGTTGACCATGCCGCTTATTACCAAAGCCGATGGCACGAAATTTGGCAAAACCGAATCGGGCACAATTTGGCTCGACGCCAGCAAAACATCACCTTATGCGTTTTACCAGTTTTGGTTGGGGACCGCTGACGCGGATGTCTACAAGTTTTTGCGTTACTTCACCTTCCTACCGGTAGAGCAAATTGCTCGTATCGAAGAGGAAGACAAAACAGCGCAGGGGCGGCCTCAGGCTCAGGCGGTATTGGCAGAGGAAGTCACCCGCTTGGTGCATGGGCAAGATGGCCTAGGTGCTGCGCTGCGAATCACTGAGGCGCTGTTTAGCGGCAGTCTCTCAGATTTAAATGCTGACGACTTGGCGCAACTGGCGCAGGATGGATTGCCCACTACCAACATAACGCGTGGTGAGTTGCCTGCGACATTGACACAGTTACTTAGCGATGTTGAAGCGGTAGCTTCGGGCAAGCAGGCCAAGGATGCTTTGAGTCGATCTGCCGTGACCGTCAATGGTGCAGCTTTGGGTGTGGATGTTAATGCGAACCCTGAGGCCTGGTTCCCAGCTGATCGTGCGTTAGCAGGCAAGTTTTACCTTGTAAAAGTGGGCAAGAAGAAGCATCACTTATTCGTAATTTCGGGTGGCTGAAAGTTTTTTACAAAAAACGCAAAAAAGCGCTTGCGTGGTTTTGGATGTTACGTATAATGCGCGTCCTCGGTAAGGGAACTGCCTTACTGAAAAGCTGAAGCCCTAGCGGTTTTAGGTTATTTAACAGACAGATGAAGACAGAAATGTGGGCACTTGTTGAGGTGTATGGCTAACATATATCAGATACAAGTGAACCATTAATTCATAGTAATTTTTGATTTCGAATTGTATCTGAGCCGAGATTTGTACGTTAGCGCTGGTTAAAGCGAAAACGTGCCCTCTTGCTAACGCAGAGGATAAAGATTGAACTGAAGAGTTTGATCATGGCTCAGATTGAACGCTGGCGGCAGGCCTAACACATGCAAGTCGAGCGAGAAAGGTTTTCGGACTGAGTACAGCGGCGGACGGGTGAGTAACGCGTAGGAATCTACCCAGTAGTGGGGGACAACTTAGGGAAACTTAAGCTAATACCGCATACGCCCTGAGGGGGAAAGCGGGGGATCTTCGGACCTCGCGCTATTGGAAGAGCCTGCGTTAGATTAGCTAGTTGGTGGGGTAAAGGCTCACCAAGGCGACGATCTATAGCTGGTCTGAGAGGATGATCAGCCACACTGGGACTGAGACACGGCCCAGACTCCTACGGGAGGCAGCAGTGGGGAATATTGCGCAATGGGCGAAAGCCTGACGCAGCCATGCCGCGTGTGTGAAGAAGGCCTTAGGGTTGTAAAGCACTTTCAATTGGGAGGAAGGAGTTAAAGTTAATAGCTTTGACTTTTGACGTTACCTTTAGAAGAAGCACCGGCTAACTCCGTGCCAGCAGCCGCGGTAATACGGAGGGTGCGAGCGTTAATCGGAATTACTGGGCGTAAAGCGCGCGTAGGCGGTTTGTTAAGTCGGATGTGAAAGCCCCGGGCTCAACCTGGGAACTGCACCCGATACTGGCCGACTTGAGTGCGAGAGAGGGAGGTAGAATTCCATGTGTAGCGGTGAAATGCGTAGATATATGGAGGAATACCGGTGGCGAAGGCGGCCTCCTGGCTCGACACTGACGCTGAGGTGCGAAAGCGTGGGTAGCAAACAGGATTAGATACCCTGGTAGTCCACGCCGTAAACGATGTCTACTAGCCGTTGGGGAACTTGATTCTTTAGTGGCGCAGCTAACGCAATAAGTAGACCGCCTGGGGAGTACGGCCGCAAGGTTAAAACTCAAATGAATTGACGGGGGCCCGCACAAGCGGTGGAGCATGTGGTTTAATTCGATGCAACGCGAAGAACCTTACCAGGTCTTGACATCCTGAGAACTTAGCAGAGATGCTTTGGTGCCTTCGGGAACTCAGAGACAGGTGCTGCATGGCTGTCGTCAGCTCGTGTTGTGAAATGTTGGGTTAAGTCCCGTAACGAGCGCAACCCCTGTCCTTAGTTGCCAGCACGTAATGGTGGGAACTCTAAGGAGACTGCCGGTGACAAACCGGAGGAAGGTGGGGACGACGTCAAGTCATCATGGCCCTTACGACCTGGGCTACACACGTGCTACAATGGGAAGTACAAAGGGTTGCGAAGCGGCGACGTGGAGCCAATCCCATAAAACTTTTCGTAGTCCGGATTGAAGTCTGCAACTCGACTTCATGAAGTCGGAATCGCTAGTAATCGCGAATCAGAATGTCGCGGTGAATACGTTCCCGGGCCTTGTACACACCGCCCGTCACACCATGGGAGTGGGTTGCTCCAGAAGTGGTTAGTCTAACCTTCGGGGGGACGATCACCACGGAGTGATTCATGACTGGGGTGAAGTCGTAACAAGGTAGCCCTAGGGGAACCTGGGGCTGGATCACCTCCTTAAACGAAAGCTATTACTCAATGAGTGTTCACATTTTTGTCTTCATCACACGATGACACAACAGCTTTGGCTGCAGGCCTGTAGCTCAGTTGGTTAGAGCGCACCCCTGATAAGGGTGAGGTCGGCAGTTCAAATCTGCCCAGGCCTACCAATCCTTTGCTATACGTCGTTGTCAGGCTCCTCGCATAGCAGGCTATGCGTCGTCGGCTGACGCCTCGTCTATCAAACGATTGGTGTATATGGCAGGGCATGGCTGCAAGAATACGGGGCTATAGCTCAGCTGGGAGAGCGCTTGATTTGCATTCAAGAGGTCCGCGGTTCGATCCCGCGTAGCTCCACCACGATGTGTCATTGTTCACGGTATGAAGTTAGAAACGAGCACATAGATTGTGTGTTGGTTTCTGGTTTTTACAACCGGAATGTTCTTTAACAAGATAGAAAGCTGAGTCTAGAACTGATGTGTATGACCTTAGGGTTGTATTGCACGGTTCGAGATTAAAAAGTTCAGAATACGCTTAATCAATTCGGCGTATTCGAAACGAGTTGTACAAATTACTGTGACTCAAGCGTCACAGACATCCGGCGAATACACAGTTAATCTTGCTGTGTATTTGTATTAAGTACCTAACTTTGCTAAGGGGGTTAGGGAAAAGTCTTTTGATTGATAATTTAGGTTATATGGTCAAGCGACTAAGCGCATACGGTGGATGCCTTGGCAGTCAGAGGCGATGAAGGACGTTGTAGCCTGCGTAAAGCTTCGGGGAGTCGGCAAACAGACTTTGATCCGGAGGTGTCCGAATGGGAAAACCCACCCAGTGTAAGCTGGGTATCCCACACTGAATACATAGGTGTGAGGAGGCGAACCTGGGGAACTGAAACATCTAAGTACCCAGAGGAAAAGAAATCAATTGAGATTCCCCTAGTAGCGGCGAGCGAACGGGGATCAGCCTGCAAGTGATATTATTTGTGTTAGCGGAACGGTCTGGAAAGTCCGGCGATAGAGGGTGATAGCCCCGTACGCGAAAACACGAGTGTGGTACTAAGCTTGCGACAAGTAGGTCGGGACACGTGTTATCTTGACTGAAGATGGGGGGACCATCCTCCAAGGCTAAATACTCCTGACTGACCGATAGTGAACCAGTACCGTGAGGGAAAGGCGAAAAGAACCCCGGAGAGGGGAGTGAAATAGAACCTGAAACCGTATGCGTACAAGCAGTGGGAGCACCTTCGTGGTGTGACTGCGTACCTTTTGTATAATGGGTCAGCGACTTACTGTCAGTAGCGAGCTTAACCGAATAGGGGAGGCGTAGGGAAACCGAGTCTTAATAGGGCGTATAGTTTCTGGCAGTAGACCCGAAACCGGGCGATCTATCCATGGCCAGGTTGAAGGTGCCGTAACAGGCACTGGAGGACCGAACCCACGTATGTTGAAAAATGCGGGGATGAGCTGTGGATCGGAGTGAAAGGCTAATCAAGCCCGGAGATAGCTGGTTCTCCTCGAAAACTATTTAGGTAGTGCGTCGTGTCTTACCCTGGGGGGTAGAGCACTGTTTGGGCTAGGGGGTCATCCCGACTTACCAACCCCATGCAAACTCCGAATACCCAGGAGTACAATCACGGCAGACAGACGGCGGGTGCTAACGTCCGTCGTCGAGAGGGAAACAACCCAGACCGCCAGCTAAGGTCCCTAATACCAGTTAAGTGGGAAACGATGTGGGAAGGCTTAGACAGCTAGGAGGTTGGCTTAGAAGCAGCCATCCTTTAAAGAAAGCGTAATAGCTCACTAGTCGAGTCGGCCTGCGCGGAAGATGTAACGGGGCTAAATTGGTAACCGAAGCTGCGGATGCGTGCTTGCACGCATGGTAGAGGAGCGTTCTGTAAGCCGTTGAAGGTGGATTGAGAAGTCTGCTGGAGGTATCAGAAGTGCGAATGCTGACATGAGTAACGACAAGGAGGGTGAAAAACCCTCCCGCCGGAAGATCAAGGTTTCCTACGCAACGCTAATCGGCGTAGGGTGAGTCGGCCCCTAAGGCGAGGGCGAAAGCCGTAGTCGATGGGAAACGGGTTAATATTCCCGTACTTCTTGCTATTGCGATGGAGGGACGGAGAAGGCTAGGTCATCAGGGCGTTGGTTGTCCCTGTTTAAGGTGGTAGGCTGAGATCTTAGGTAAATCCGGGATCTTAAGGCCGAGAGCTGATGACGAGGCTCAATATGAGCTGAAGTGATTGATGCCATGCTTCCAAGAAAATCTTCTAAGCTTCAGATAGTAAGGAACCGTACTGTAAACCGACACAGGTGATCAGGTTGAGAATACCAAGGCGCTTGAGAGAACTCGGGTGAAGGAACTAGGCAAAATGGTACCGTAACTTCGGGAGAAGGTACGCCGGTTCGGGTGATGAGACTTGCTCTCTGAGCCTGGGCTGGCCGAAGTGACCAGGTGGCTGCGACTGTTTATTAAAAACATAGCACTCTGCAAACACGAAAGTGGACGTATAGGGTGTGACGCCTGCCCGGTGCCGGAAGGTTAATTGATGGGGTTATCTTCGGAGAAGCTCTTGATCGAAGCCCCGGTAAACGGCGGCCGTAACTATAACGGTCCTAAGGTAGCGAAATTCCTTGTCGGGTAAGTTCCGACCTGCACGAATGGCGTAACGATGGCCACACTGTCTCCACCCGAGACTCAGTGAAATTGAAATCGCTGTTAAGATGCAGTGTACCCGCGGCTAGACGGAAAGACCCCGTGAACCTTTACTATAGCTTCACACTGGACTTTGACCTTACTTGTGTAGGATAGCTGGGAGGCTTTGAAGCGCAGACGCCAGTTTGCGTGGAGCCGACCTTGAAATACCAGCCTGGTAATGTTGAGGTTCTAACTTAGGTCCCTTATCGGGATTGAGGACAGTGTGTGGTGGGTAGTTTGACTGGGGCGGTCTCCTCCCAAAGAGTAACGGAGGAGCACGAAGGTGCGCTAATCATGGTCGGAAATCATGAGGTTAGTGTAAAGGCACAAGCGCGCTTGACTGCGAGTCTGACAAGACGAGCAGGTACGAAAGTAGGTCTTAGTGATCCGGTGGTTCTGAATGGAAGGGCCATCGCTCAACGGATAAAAGGTACTCCGGGGATAACAGGCTGATACCGCCCAAGAGTTCACATCGACGGCGGTGTTTGGCACCTCGATGTCGGCTCATCACATCCTGGGGCTGAAGCCGGTCCCAAGGGTATGGCTGTTCGCCATTTAAAGTGGTACGCGAGCTGGGTTTAGAACGTCGTGAGACAGTTCGGTCCCTATCTGCCGTGGGCGTTGGAGAATTGAGGGAAGCTGCTCCTAGTACGAGAGGACCGGAGTGGACGAACCTCTGGTGTTCGGGTTGTCACGCCAGTGGCATTGCCCGGTAGCTATGTTCGGACAGGATAACCGCTGAAAGCATCTAAGCGGGAAGCCCCTCCCAAGATAAGTTCTCCCTGACCCCTTGAGGGTCCTAAAGGGCCGTAGAAGACTACTACGTTGATAGGCTGGGTGTGGAAGCGTTGTAAAGCGTTGAGCTAACCAGTACTAATTGCCCGTGAGGCTTGACCATATAATCTAAGTTATTAAAAAGACTGTGGATGTTTGTGGCGAGTCACAGAAATAAACGATTTAATCAGACTCAGTTGACTATCGAATTCGGTGTCGCAAGACACCAACCAGTTTGCCTGGCGACCATAGAGCATTGGTACCACCTGACCCCATTCCGAACTCAGTAGTGAAACGATGCATCGCCGATGGTAGTGTGGGGTTTCCCCATGTGAGAGTAGGTCATCGCCAGGCTTCTAAATAAAAACCCTCAGTCGTAAGACTGGGGGTTTTTTTATTTACAGCCCGCGGAAATCGGCTCACATGGGGTCCCCCATGAGAGAGTTGGGTGAGCACCGATTGCCGCAGGTAGTAAGCGTCCGGCCAACCCACCTAGCCATAGGTTCGAATTAAGGTAACGTAGGTGCCCACCTATTATTAAGTGGGCACCTATTATGGAATACAAAGTCATACGCGCTAAGCGTGCTAAGGAACGCCGGCGCTACGCGCCAGAGTTTAAGCAGAAGGTCTTACGTGAGTGCGAAGCGGGCGATCAGTCTGTCGCAGCGGTCGCCATGAAGTACGGGCTAAATCACAACCTAGTGCATAAATGGCGCCACCTAGCGCGACAGAACAAGCCCTCAGAATTTGTACGTCTGCCGCCACCTGTGACTTCTGTGCCAGCATCAATGGACACAACAGTTTCCACGCAAGCTGCGTCATCTAAACGTACCGTGCGATTGAACCTGCAAATTAAGGAGCATTGCCTAAACATAGACTGGCCGCTGGAGGAGATTCAAAGCTCAGTGGTCTGGATCCGGCAACTCCTGTCATGATCGAGGTCAACGAGGTTTGGCTGTCACGCGAACCCATGGACATGAGAGCAGGACCCGATACGGCACTCGCTCGCGTCATTAAGCAGTTCGGTAAAGCAACGCCGCACACCGCTTATGTATTCGCCAACAAACGAGGTAATCGTGTCAAGGTACTCATCATTGACGCCTTCGGCGTTTGGCTGGCGGCCCGTCGGTTGCACCAAGGCAAATTCGTCTGGTCTCGCTTACGCGAAGGTGCTGCGATAGCGCTTGATCAAGAGCAGCTGGCGTCTTTAATGGTGGGATTACCCTGGCAATACGCCAGTAAAATACACGCCTTTGATCGGGTGTGAATCAGAGCAAATTATCGGCTGAATTACCAGAGAACTAAGTCGCCGTATTCTCGATAGAACACCGATCCGTAAGCTGGCACAGTATCCTTATGAGTATGGATATTGACCTCAAGAGCTTAAACGAATCGCAGCTACGCGACCTCTCGTCGCGATTGCTTGATGAGCTCAACCGTAAGCAAAACGATGAGGAGCGATACCAAAACGAGATTGTTAAGCGCGACAATACGATTGCCCATTTGAGTTTGCGCAATGAACAGCTCACGCACGAACTCGCCATTCTTAAACGCCACAAGTTCGACCGCAGTAGCGAGCAAACCGGTAGCACACAGTTACGTTTACTCGATGAAGCTGTCAACGAAGACGTCTGTACCATCGAGCTCGAGCTTGAGCAAAACACCCGCGATCTTGGTCAGCAGCCCAGAACAAAGCAAGTCGCCAAACGCCAAGCATTACCTGCGCACTTACCTCGCAAGATCGTGCGACACGATCCTGAGTCGACCGAATGCCGCTGCGGGTGCCAAATGGTTCACATGGGCGACGATATCAGCGAGAAGCTAGACTACGAGCCAGGGCAGTTCTCGGTAGAGCAGCATGTGCGCAGCAAGTGGGCGTGCCGTCAGTGCGAAACAGTAGTGCAAAAGCCTGTTGATGCGCATGTGATTGATAAAGGAATTCCAACCACCAATTTACTCGCACACGTATTAGTCTCGAAGTACGCCGATCATCAACCCTTGTATCGACAACAGCAGATATACCAACGTGCCGGTGTGGACTTACCGCGCACAACGCTGTCGGAATGGGTCGGCCGCTGTGGTTATGAGATTGCCCCGTTAGTTGAGGCGCTGCGCGCCTCACTGTTAGCGCAACCTATCCTGCATGCCGATGAAACACCGGTGAATATGCTAGAGCCTGGTAGCAAAAAAGCCAAAAAGGCGTATGTGTGGGCCTATGCCACGCCAAGTTGGTGTTCAACCCAAGCTGTTGTGTACGACTTCCAGCCCAGTCGGGCGGGAGAATCCTCTCGCTTGTTCTTAGAGGGATGGCAGGGTTACTTGGTGTGTGATGACTATACCGGCTATAAAGCGGGCTTTGGTCTGGGTATGACCGAGGTCGCATGTTGGGCACACGCAAGGCGTAAGTTCCATGAGCTGCAGGTGAATCATGCCAGTCCCATTGCGGACAAGGCGATGGGGCTTATCGGCTCCCTGTACACCATTGAGCGTGAAGCGGCTGACTTAAGCCCTGATGAACGCTACGCATTGAGACAAACACAGGCGAAACCTATTCTGGAACGGCTGCATGATTGGTTAATCCGTGAACGCGAAGGTCTGCCCGACAGTGGTCGAAGCGCCAGAGCCATTGATTACACTCTCAAGCGTTGGCTTGCGCTAAAACGTTACTTGGATGATGGTGCAATCCCGATTGACAACAATTGGATTGAGAACCAAATCAGGCCGTGGGCACTTGGGCGCAAGAACTGGTTGTTCGCAGGATCCTTACGCAGTGGTCAGCGGGCGGCCAACATCATGACTTTGATTCAATCAGCGAAGATCAACGGGCTTGATCCGCAGCGGTATTTGAAAGAGGTGCTGGAGCGTTTACCGACAGCTAAGCAATCGGATCTTGAGGGCTTGTTGCCTCACAACTGGAGATCACGCGTCTAGGTGGGTTTACCGGACGCTTACCGCAGGTAAACCAAAGCATCGCTTTGGTAGGGGCGAACGACCGCACATGGATGTGCGGGCTGGGGCTTATCAAGAATTGTGGTGCTTGGCCATGGATGGCAGCGCTGAATCATCTTAGTGGCATTGAAAAGCGCGTGCGGCGAGCCTGCGAACGCCCGAGCGATACCACGCGAGCGGCCGGGCAAGCGAAGCTTGGCGCCAGGCTTCTAAATAAAAACCTGAACGTGTGCCCTTGGGTAGTCGTAAGACTGGGGGTTTTTTACGTTAGGGACCAAGGAAGTCAATAAATTCTTGCAATCACTCATATTTGGGAATATATTCCCAAATATGAGTGATTCATTGATTTTAAAAATCCAGCAAATGAGCAGCCTGATATTGCGGCCGCTCGTGCGCCTGTTGCTAAAACACGGCGTTTCTCATCGCACCCTGGAACAGCAGGTGCGACACATCTTTGTATCAGAGGCCGAGGAGTTACTGAGGGATCGCGATACGAAGCCGACAGTATCGTCCTTGGCGGTATTAACCGGCTTAAGCCGCAAAGAAGTCAAACGCATCTTAGAGACCGATTTTAAGGGCATTGCGGAAGAAACCCTGAGTCGCAATCGCGTGGTCAGAACCTTAAGTGCATGGTGCAATCATGAAGACTTTTCAAGTGAGGGTGCCCCTAACGCGCTGGCTACAGAAGGTGAAAATAGTTTCGCTGAGTTGGTGCGTCGCTTCAGTGGCGACATGACTCCCGCAGCAATGTTGGCCACCCTACTCCACAGCGAAAACGTTATTCAGATAAACGGCCGGCTGTGCTTGCAGAAAAAAGAATATTTGCCTCTCGAAACTTCGCATGAGCGGCTGATGCTCTTTGGAACCGACACGGCTGAATTGATGGGCACGATTGAGCACAACCTAGAAAACTCAAACGACAACCGCTGGTTTCAGCGCAAAGTATCCAGCCACTTACTGCATCGCGATGCGGTACCTGAATTCAGGGCGCTGTCCAATCGCAAGTCTATGGAGTTGCTTGAATACTACGATTACTGGTTGTCGAAGCACGAAGTTGAAGAGGGTGATCCTGACGGTAGTTATGTCGCCGTGGGTATTTATTACACGCAAAATCAAGATGAGGCAGAAAAATGATGTTATCGAGATGTTTGGGCACGGCGGTATTGGTCGCCTTACTCGCCTCGTGTGGTGGAGGCGGCGGTGGTGGCGGTGCAGCTGCACCCGCGCCGACTGGCACAAGTGGTGGAACAGATCCCGCGACGGGAGGTGGCACGACCGGAGGTACCGATGGTGGTACTGACCTAGGTATCAGTGGCAGCGGTGCTCCGATCGCGTACGGTACGATTGATGGTTTTGGTAGTATTTTCGTTAATGGCATCGAGTTTAATACAGACAACGCGGCGATATTCGTCGATGGACAACCCGCAAATGAACTGGATCTCTCGGTTGGTATGGTGGTGTCGGTAGAGGGCACCATTAATGCTGACGGCGTGACGGGCGAGGCGACGGTTGTTATTTTTGATAACGAGCTTAAAGGTCCAGTACAAGCGATCGCGTTAGACGCGCAGGGTGATGTGATGACCATCACGATCTTGGGCGTAAATGTGACGGTAGACCGTATTGCAACGACTTTCGAAAATACTACGTTTGACACCCTGGCGGTCGGCGATTTTGTCGAGATTAGCGGTTTTCCCGAAGGCTTGACGGATTTGCGCGCTACGCACTTAGAAAAGCGACAAGAGGTGTATGTTGAAGGTGAAACAGAAGTCGAAATCGAGGGGACAATCTCGGCCTTGACCGATACGACATTTCAATTACGCACGTACACGGTTGACTACACCGGAGCTGATCTGACAGAGGTAGCCGATAGCACCCTATTGGAGGGAATGTACGTCGAGGTAAAAGGTACGCTCTCCGGCGATCAACTGATAGCGACTGAGGTAGAGGAAGAGCGATCGTTCTCGGACAGCTTGGAAGCCGACGACGATTTCAGTTTGCAAGGCGCAGTCACCAATTATGTGGATGATTCGAGCTTCGAAATCGCGGGAGTCCCAATTGATGCGTCCAATGCAGTTAAAAAACCGAGCGCCTTGACTATCGCCAATGGCGTCCTCTTGGAAGTCGAGGGTACGTGGGATGGCGATATTTTAATTGCTACCGAAATAGAGGCTCGTGAGGGTGACTTAAAGTTAGAAGCGAGCGTCGACTCTGTCGATCTCGACCAATCTATCGTCACCTTGCGCTTAGCAACAGGTACGGTGCAGGTGTTAGTCGACAGCCGAACACGTTTCGACGACGATGTCAGTGACCTGCGCAACTTTGGCCTAGCTGACTTGTCCGCCGGTGATTTTGTGGAAGTAGAGGCCTACCTGAACGGAGGTCAACTGCTCGCCACCGAGCTCGATCGTGACGATGCCGACGATGAAGTTGTGAAGGCTCCAGTTGATAGTAGCAACCCAAATATTGAGATCACCCTTCTTGGTTTGACTTACAACGTCCAAGGCGCTGAGTTCAAAGATAAGAGCGACCGCGATGTCGATGCTGCGAGCTTTTTCGCTCAGCTCAACACTGGCGATATGGTGCGTATCAAAGACGAAAGACCCGCTGACGGCATTGCCGACAAGGTTTCTTTTGATGTCGAAGACGACTAAGTTTTGCTGGTTCGGGACACAAAGCGCCGGCGTCAGGGTTAAAGGCATTTAGCCAAATCGGGATAGGGTGTACACTCGGGGCCATTTTTAAATTTGGAGCCGACTATGACAACCTGGACCGATTTGGTTAACGCCGATGCTTTTACCGAACAAGGCCTCGTAGTAACCAATCCCGCGACTGGAAATGTGCTCGCGACCTTGCGCGACATGAGTGATAGCGAAGTTAACGCTATCATCGCCGAAGCTGACCTTGCACGCGTAGCCTGGGCATCACTAACCGCCAAATCCCGTGCGGCAAAACTTAAAGCGTGGAACGATCTCATTCTCGCGAATCAAGAAAAGCTTGCGCAACTGATTACGGCAGAATGCGGTAAACCACTGGCCGAAGCGCGAGGCGAAGTCGCCTACGGTGCGTCGTTTTTAGAGTGGTTCGCTGAAGAGGCTAAGCGCGTTTACGGCGATGTCATCCCTGCGCACGCAGAAGGTAAGCAGATCTTAGTACTGAAGCAGCCCATTGGAACGGCTGCTGCGATCACGCCCTGGAATTTCCCCCTCGCTATGATCACACGCAAAGCTGGCCCGGCACTGGCTGCTGGGTGTTCCATGGTCCTAAAGCCTGCTGAAGCGACGCCGCTAACCGCATTGGCATTAGAGACTTTGGCGCAACGGGCAGGCATTCCCGCGCCTCTGTTTAGGGTGATCACAACGACTCAGCCTGCGCATGTGGGCGGCATTCTATGCGCGTCCGATACCATTCGAAAGCTCTCTTTTACGGGCTCGACAGCCGTTGGCAAAATCTTGATGCGTCAGTCGGCTGATACCATGAAGAAGCTGAGCTTTGAGCTTGGCGGCAATGCCCCTTTTATTGTTTTTGATGATGCTGATATTAATGCCGCGGTCGATGGCGCTATGGTCTCGAAGTATCGTAATGCAGGCCAAACCTGTGTCTGTGTCAACCGATTCTTAGTTCAAGATTCGGTGTACGATGACTTTGTCGCTAAGCTCACCGAGCGGGTTAGCGCCATGAAGGTGGGTAACGGCGCTGAAGAAGGCGTGACGGTCGGGCCTCTGATTAACCAAGCGGCTCTCGATAAAGTTGAGAAGCTGATGACAGACGCCTGCGAAAAAGGCGCCAAAATTGCGGCTGGCGGCCATCGCGTTGATGGCGATGGTGCCTTTTATGCGCCCACAGTATTGACCGAAGTGACCCCTGAGATGGCGATCTTCAGTAACGAGATCTTCGGACCCGTTGCGACTGTTGTGCGATTTAACACCGAAGAAGAAGCCATTGCCATCGCCAACGCGACTGAATACGGCTTAGCCGCTTATTTCTACACCCAAAATTTGGGTCGAAGTTGGCGTGTTATGCAAGCCCTAGAATACGGCATGGTAGGCGTTAATGAGGGTATCATCTCAACCGAGGTGGCGCCTTTTGGCGGCGTAAAACATTCGGGTCTTGGGCGTGAAGGTTCTAAGTACGGTATTGACGAGTACTTAGAAATCAAATATTGCCTCGTCGGCGGCCTGACCTAGGCACTCATTTGTAGTAAATCGGCAGTTCTAGGTCGCAAGACCTTCCCTGTAAACTTGTGTAGCATCGAAACGTTCGATTACGAGGGGAAGGTCATGGATCAAACAATGAAAGAGTTGCTGGCGCGCGTTGAGCGTATTGAGGCCATCGAGGAAATCAAAGCTTTAAAGGCGAGGTACCTGAACGCGTGTGACAAGCAAGAACCAGAAGCTGTGCGAGAGTGCTTTGTCGCCCAAGGCGCCATTGTCGACATGGACTACTTCGGGTACTGCGACAATCGCGACACCTTTGTTGACGATGTGTTTGTACCACGCGGATGTCACGACTATGTGCTTGACATGCACCATGGCGCTAACCCCGAGATCGAGATCCTTGATGAAAAAACTGCACAAGGCGTCTGGTCACTGAACTATCGCAATATCAATACTCAAGATCATACGCTGACGATGCTGAGCGCCTTGTATCACGACGATTATGTTAAAACCGACGCCGGCTGGCGTATCGCCAAATCTCGAACCGAGTATCGCACGGTCATGGTGTGTAATTACGAGCCCGGTTCACTGCGTGTGGATGTGGCGGCGCGCACGCTTGCGGATGTCATGTAGGGTGGTGTCTGGCGAATTCCATTGCAAGAAACACCTGCGCTCGAGGGTGCTTTGGCATAACGACCAAAGCGCCCAAGTAAACTCAATCAGTAGACGGCAGCAGGATTTTTAGGCCGCGGGTTACCGAGCATTTCACGGTGCGATGGTCGGTCCACGCCGCGATCTTTAATGCCCAATTCTAATGCGATTTCAGCACCAATCAGTGTCTGACCTGACAATTCGTCACGATTGCTAGCGCGGTCAATGGCATCGAAGATATGTGCTGAAAACTCTGGGTTCTCTGCATAGGCGATGAATTCCTCATATTGCTCGGGATTGGTTTGACGCGCGATTTCGGAGCGTTCGGTAATTTGCGGACCCAGCCAGAGCGATACCGATACGACGCCAGTACCTCGTAGATCGTGCTCCATGTCGTGGGCAAATTTATCGATCCCTGCCTTCTGCGCGCCGTAGGCTGGTCCATGCATGTAGCAGTCGGCGCCAAATGAGGATACGAACCCGATGAGTCCAGAGCCTTGTGGCACCATGATTTGTGCAGCATGCCAGCTCGCGACATAGGCTGATCGTAGGCCGACATCCAGAATATTAACGGCGTCGAGCTCTTTCTCCCAAAAGGGCTTCTTCTCGATGAGCTGATGGTGGATATAGGTTGCGTTGTTCACCAGCATATCCAAACGGCCTTGTTCACGCTGGATTTGCTCAAAAAGCGCTGCCACTTGTGCGTCGTCGGAATGATCGCAAACGACTGCAATTCCCTTACCCCCGCGCGCAGTAACCTCGGCGGCGGTTTCCGCAACTGTTCCGGGAAGTACCGATCCGTCCCAGCCTTTGGCGTCTCCGGGTGTGATGGTGCGGCCAGTCACGTAGACGGTATAGCCTAATTCACCCAGGCCTTTGGCGATTCCAGCGCCGGCGCCGCGGCTGGCGCCCGTTACAAGTGCTACACGATTTGTCATAACGCTACTCCATGCTTTCTGACAGCATAGCGAGCGTTGGCTTTAGTGGCTATAGGCGTGAATAGTCCATCTGCGCATCGCGCTACCCTTAGGCGCTTGAGCTCACATAGTCACGTTGCTCATCATGTTGTCCAGATGCCTCGTCACCCTCGACTTGCGGATAGGGTGCAATATCACTGGCAAATAACGCGATGAAGTCTGGGTGCGCGAGGGTTTCGAAATAATCGCCTTCGAATATTTGTCCTTCGCGATCTGCAAGCGCCGACTGTATAAGCTGTGGTGCTTTTGTGCGACTCTGCGTCAAGCCCAACCGTTTGGCTAAAGCTCGTTGCTGCGAGTCACCGCATATTAAATGAATTGACCGAGCGTCCTGCTGCACAGCGAAGCGGAAGAACTGACTGAATAAAAACTCAAAAATTTTATCGCTTCCAGCGTAAACAGAGCTAATAATGACGCTCGGTGCTTCAGAGCACGTGTCTAAATTCCCGCAATATGCGAGTAGGTGCCCAAAAATTTCTTGCGTCGTTGGATCGAGTACCACAAGTCTGAGTGTCTTCGCTTGTTCTTGTTGTTGTGATAGCGCCATGAAATAGGGGTCGATACATCGACGAGTACCAGACGTCAGACGAGAGATATCGTCGGTAATTGCCAGCGCGCGGTGTGCCTCACCTACTAAGTAGGGATGCGGATGGAATGCGTTGACTTTACTGACCTTGCATTCTTGATGGCCACGAGGGCGATCTTTAATCATGTACTTGAGCGTGGTTCTTGTATGCTGAGGGTATAGAATTTTTGCAAAAGCAATAAGGCGTTTGGTCGACGGATACACTCGCCCTGCTTCCCAGCGGCTGATGGTGACGGTATCGACACCGTTAAAAATATCATTATGCTGCGTAAGATAAGAGGCCAGTTCTGCCTGTGTCATCCCCAGCGACATTCGTCCGTGACGGATCAAATCGCCCGTGCGAAGTGTTTCGATAATGTTTTCTTGGTTAGACATGCCATGCCTCCGTACTGGTTTGCTGGAAGTATAGGCACTTGCTCGCTTTTGAAAATTACCCCATGGTGCAGACTTTGCAAATTAGCATTCGCCCCAAAGTGCGTTACAATCCGCTGTTACTGCCCTGTAGGGCAATTGTGCAAACTTGCACGTAGGCTAAAGTGTCGATACAAAGTGCTGATTTCACAATTGTTTTAAACTGAGAGAGTCCGTTTGTCACACGCTATTACCGAGCCCTTCGGGTTATTGATCGTTGACGATGACGAGAGTTTACGTTTAAGTCTGCTCCGTTGGGCGCAAAGCGTGGGGCTACAAGCCATGGCCTTTGAGTCTGCAGAGGCGTGTTTACAAGCGTGGCGCGACCATCAATTTGAGCTCGAATCGAGTGTCAGCGACGGCTTCAAGGTAACGCACGCGATTCTTGATATTACGCTTCCGGGTATGAGTGGACTGGAACTGGCGGGGCACTTGTCGCCACCCTTGCCGATCGATCGAACCATTATGATTACCGCCCGAGCGTCGGAATTCCCTGTGGAAAGTCGGCAATTTCATCGAGGCCGTCCGACACTGTCAAAGCCTTTCAGTTTGTCGGCGTTAGAGTCAATGATTGGCTCCGATGTCAACGATCATAGTGACGATTGTTGATATGACGTTACACACAGAGTTAGACCTGGGTTACTTTGCGATGGGCTTAACGGCGTCTGTTGCTGTCGCACTGTTATTATTTTTTTCCTCCCTGCGCAGAAAAGGTCTTGTCTGGTGGGGCCTAGCTTGGCTGACGGTTGTCCTCGCTACGATGTTGGCGGCGGTGTTTGGCACTTCATCATCTCGTGTCTCGGTCTATTTTCCCGTGGCACTGGGACTCATGGCGCTATATTTCTTTTATCTGTCGCTAAGCCCTAATTCGGAGCTCTCAGAATCGAAATGGCGTTTAAGTTTGATGGTGTCGATTGGCTGTTACTCGTTTTTGCAGCTAGTTTCGGTGATGTTCGATGTATCATTTGCCAACTTGCTGGCTTTTGTAATCAGTGGGTTGGCAGCGATGAGTTTGGGTGTTTGGTTGATCAAAGAATGGAACAAAACACAAACTGGGGCACATGCGGTAATTGTTCTAATGTTTTTGATTGCGGGGGGCAGCTTGCTTGTTGATATTGTTGTCCAGCGCGTGACCAGTGCAGGTAGCGTATTCGCGACTGGTGATTTCGGGCGTTTGCCGACGAACAATTTTTTAGTGATTTTATTTGTGTGTGCATTTGCTTCCACTATTGCGCGCATTGCATTGGAGTTCGATTTTTTAAATCGCGAAAGAGAGCAAAAAGTTGACGCCGAACGTCGGGCAGTTCAAGAACGCAACTTCAATTCTACCGTCAGCTATCTTGAGCAATCGCGGTCCATTTCAATGTTGTCTGCGACCTTGGCTCACGAATTAAATCAACCGATAACTGCGATTGCAGCGAATGTCGACATTTTATTGCGCTATCGAGGCCGAGCTGATGCTACCAACGACTTGGCGACTTCCGCCGTTTCTGACATTCAGAGGGATTTGTCGCGGACTAATGAATTGCTTGACTACTATTTGTCTGACTATTCGGAAGCGCTGCATCCCGACGGAGATTCAGATGTGGGCGAATTAATCGCCAAAGTGCTGGATTGGTATCTTCCGCTGTTCAATGCATCTAATGTAAGTGTCAACGTGCAGGGCTGCGATGCTGAGATACGCGTCAACATATCGGAAGTTCACTTTTCGCAGGTGCTCATTAATATCATTCGTAATTCAATACAGGCACTTGGGGGTCATTCGGTGTCAGACCCCCGCATCGACATAGTGGTCAGTCAAACACACGACTCCGTGGTTGTTGCACTGAGCGATAATGGCCCTGGAATTCCGTCGGGTCAGCTTGAGGGCCTAGACAAACTGTTCAGCTCGCGCAAAAAAGACGGTTTGGGGCTGGGTTTGTCCATCTCGCGCTGGCTACTTGAAAGGTATGGTGGAAAGCTGTCGATTTGGTCAGATGTTGGCAAGGGGTTTCACGCTCAACTAACATTGCCTAGGAGCCAAAAGTCGTGAGCATGATACCACCTCTGGATCTTCCCGCCCTGTATTTAGGCGGTATGGTGTGTTCTGCTGCCGTAGCTCATTACTTGCTCAAGCACTATCTGGCCGAAGCCTTTACGGGTCTGGTGCGACTAACGATCCTGATGGTGATGGCCCTTGTTTGCTTGCTATTCTATCGAGATCAAGCACCGCTGCTTGTGCAGCTGGTATGCGTTGCTGTTGTGTACACTTGGCTTCGCTTACTGGTGCCTTTTTTGGCGATGAATAAAAAAGTTTATACTGATTACCGTAGGATAATGCTTGAGGGCGGCGGCGCGATTGTCTTGGTCGGTGGGCTCACATACGTACTTATGTTGGACTATGTGGCTCCTTTGTTCAGGTCGGTTGTGGTTTTGGGCCTTCTGGTTATGGGGGTTCAGTTTACCAAAGAACACAATTTGCCGTTGAGATTGAATCGATATGCTATGAGCCTGTTGTCTGTGTTGGCCGCCTTTGCTCTATTCTGGTGGACCTTAAGGAGTCAGGCCCTATTCGAAGACATACCGCTTTATTCAATTTCAGATGAATTCTGGATGGCGATGAGCTTGATTTGGGTTACCTTTTTTATGGCCATTATTAGGCTGTATTTTTCGGTAAATTCGCAAGAAAAAGACCGTATCGATTCTCTCACACGAGCACAAGAGAATCGATTGGTACTATCAAGACAAGTTGAATCTTTAGATCGACAGCGAGCCTTGGGCATGCTGGCCAGCTCTTTGCAGCACGAGCTGAGGCAGCCACTTGCGGCAATGACTGTGAACACGCAGTTAATTGCTCGAGCATTGAAGCGAAACGATGACGCCGATGACTTTGTGGATGAGTGTTTACTCGAGGTTAAGCAGGCGTTACACAGGTTTCAGCAGCACATACGAGCGATTCGAGGTTTCATCGGTTCCTCAGAACGAGAAGCATACTCCAGTATCATGGTCGAAGACACCATTGAGGATGTGTTGCGATTTTTGAATCCAGAGTTTTCCAAGCTCAATATTCAAATACATACAGCTGTTGAGCCCGGCTGTGAACTCCGTGTTGCGGTTAATCAATTGAAACATGCGTTGTTGCATTGCATGATGAATGCTATGGAGTCGATACAAAGCTCTTCGTCGCATCAAACCGGGGGTCTTATCAACCTAATCGTTAAGCGTGATGACGCACACTGTCTCATCAGAATCGAAGACACCGGGTCGGGTATGACAGATGAGCAAATGCAGAAAGCGGGCCAAGAAATCTTTACCACCAAATCTGGGCGTTTGGGATTGGGCTTGATGATGGTGAACCAGTTTTTGGTCAACTGTAGTGGTCACATGGTTCTTGATACTGAGGGGCCTAATTTTGCGATAGTATTGGCTCTCCCGTATGAATAATATTGATGTAGCTGTGAACTGAATGCCTAATATCCGAAAGCTCAGAACTATTTCGCAAGAAGAGGATGTCGCTCGGGCCGCGCAGGGCATAGTCTTTGTCGTGGACGACGATGCAGGTATCCGCAGTGCTTATCATCGGTTGTTCACTTTGGAGGGCTTTTTGTGCCTTCCGTATGAAAACGCCGAAGCATTTTTACTTCGCGCCGAGCAGGCTGTCGAAACGTTATCTGGCCCCCGCTGCTTGCTCTGCGACGTGGGTTTGCCCGGGATGAGTGGTTTGGCACTGCAAGCTGAAATTGCAGATCGGCAGCACATTATGCCCATTATTTTTATGAGTGGTGTCAGTTCTGAGGTGGAAGTGGTTCAAGCCTACAAAACCGGCGGGCATGCGTTTTTGTTAAAACCGGTCGATATCGATGAACTACTCGATACCATTGCTGCCGCTTTGACTCTAAGTGGTAGTCGACAACAAGAGCAAACTGAAGTTGCGGCGCTAAAATCCTTGGTCGTGCAGCTAACCGAGCGCGAGCGCGCGGTAATTCGATTGGTGCTTGAAGGCTTAACCAATCCGCAGATTGGCGAGCGGCTGCACATTGCGCTGCGGACTGTGAAGGTGCACCGCCAACACGCCATGGAGAAGTTGGGCGTTTCAAACTTGGTAGAGCTCACCCGACTTGCAGAGCGCGGTGATATTTAGCAGTAGCGCTTTTCGTTTTAGGGGGCATGCCCTGATGACTAGGCTGGTAAGTTCTTAACAAATCGGGGAATGATATGGTGTACGCCTCACGCTCGTTTTAATCTGCGCCGACCGATCACCACTTCATGCTGAGTTATGAACAGACGTGCGCATACGCGTATTCCTATATCGAGTAAGGCCTTACTTGCTGTAGAGCAACGGTATTACTCTTGTTCGCTCATCGATTGCTCTCGGCAGGGTTTAGCCGTTGCTATCGATCTACCCTTAATCCTTACGTTGGGCTCAGAGGCTGTACTTTTGTCGAATTTTTGCGGACAGGACTTTAAGTGTACGGTGCGTCTTCAGTACAAGACTGCGCGGCGCCTTGGGTTTCAAATTGTTGGTTTAGATCACCGAGACGCCAGCGTATTGAAGCAGCTGCTGTCTCAGTCTGCCGTAGATCATGCGCTGTCGTACGATCGGTTTGGGGCTTTGCAGTTTGATTAGGCGATGTCGATGTAATCGACACCGCTTTCTTGCAGGTAGTTGATGTAGAGGGGCTCGTTAACGGCTTTCGCCATAGTCAATAGGTTAAGCGATTGCGCGATCTGCAAGCCGGCCTCAAATATCAGCGATGCGCGGGTGGATTCGGCTGCTGCTTTGCTCATGGTTCGTGAAAAATGCGCCATGTCGAATAAGGGGTGCGCCAAGAGTTTGATATCGGTATCGCCTGCGCCCACTTCGCCCAACATAAATTTAAACCCTTTGGACTTAAGATCCTCCAGGCTTTGCCAGTGTTCCGGCAACAATTGGTTCGCTGAAGACTCGTGAATTCGCAACCAAAGCCTTTCGGGTACGATGTCGGAATCCATTAAACGTGAGCTCATTGCTGAAAAATTGGCCAAATTCAGTAAGATTTTTTCTGGTACCAATAAGGCGATATTATCCACCGAGGAACGGTCCTGCCCAAGTTTGATCATGGGCAGTAATTGTGTCGACTGGATGCGTGCCAGAGCATTAGATAGGCCAAGGTTCTGCAGAGCGATAATGAGCTCTTCTGCCGTTTTCTCTGGCTGCGTTTCATCGTGCCAGAGTAATTTCAATTCCTTGATCGAAGGGAGGTCGTCGCGGTCTTTTAAGGTATTTACTGTGCTCAGGCGTATGTCGTTGTTGATCAGCCCCTTTTTTAGTCGATCGCGCTGTGCGCTGCTCAATTTGGCGTTTATGTCTTGAGGTGCTTCGAAAAATTCGGGTCGATTATGGGACTCTAAGTAGGCCTTTAGTTTTAGCGCTTGTGCGGCCACTAAGTGGAATTCGCTGGGCGTTATGTGTTGTTGTAACAGGACTAGACTCAATGGCGTGTCGGTTTTTGAGCGGTCTTGGTGGAGGTGTTTAAGCATTACTCTGAACGCTTCTTGTCCTGCTCGATTAAGATGTAAAGCAGCAAGATAGCCCCCAATGCTATGCTGTCCCAAAAATCGATAGCTAAATGCGCCGCTTTGATCGATCATCCGTTTGAGCGCTACATTGACACCCTTAAATTCGTCGCGCTGTTCAGCAGATTCACAGCACCGATAACCGATAAAAGTCAGCTCGCCCGAAATTTCCTGAGTAGAGGTCAGATATTGACTTAAGGCCTGTGCGAGTAATGGGGTTGACTCGACATGCTGAGTGAGTGTTGAAGCGGTGGTTAGAATTAGGTGTTGACTACCCTGGTTGGTTAAGTAGGGCGTGACTGTCAGTTTACAGGCTTGCTTTGATATAAGTCCGGGTTCTAGCGTGGCGGAATAGCTGGAGCCTGTGGTTCGCGCCGCGTCGATGAGCTCTGGTAAAACTTTGACGATAGCCAGTTTCGTCTCGCTGTAGGGCTTTGGGTCATCGGTTTGCTCTTTAAGCTGATTTTGCGCTTCAAGGCTTAGATTACAGAGTCGATTATCTTGATTGAGCTCTACCGTAAACCCGCTTAATAGTCTAAATAACGCGGTTTTTGATGAGTTCACGCCGAGTTGGTGCATCGAAACTTGCCGATTCAGGGCGGCCTGTTCGTCCGATATCTGACTAAGTGCCTTTGCGGGGGGGAGCAGAAAGAAAACGCCAAGAAGCAGTCCGAGCAAATAAACAAATGCGGTGAATGTCATGCGCATACTATCATCCCACACAGTTTCGAGATGCGGAGGTAGGGTTCCTGCGTCCAAACCTTGGTAGTGAGTAAAACTAATAACCAATGTCCCGATAGTCGCGATACTGGCGATACTCCACAAGTAGCGTTTATTAAACGCCAGAGAGGCAACCATCAGCGTCAAATAAACGCCGACGTAAGCCGCGGCGTAGGTCCCAAGTGCGAAGTAGCTCAGCAATGCGGCAGGCAACATGGGGGCAATATAGACGATAACTTTGGTTCGCCAAGCTAAACGACGGGCGCGCATGATTACGGCAGCTAGGCTAAGTATCGAGAGGACAATCCCGGCACTAAAATTGATAGAACTTATCGTGTCGCTGCTTTTTCCAATAGAAGCTGACATGAAGTAAAGTGCTGCGAGTAATATTGGGACAAAAGCGTAAACCCGTAGTTGGGCCTCCATCGCCTGCTCAAGCGCTTGCCCTATTCGGCCCCTGTTCATGTTGCTGATGTCCTACTCGCGAAGGTGGTGGGCAATGCTGGGCGACCCAAAAAATAGCCCTGACCGTAATCGATCCCCAGAGACAGTAGTGCCTTTAACTGGTCTTCGGTTTCGATGCCCTCGGCAACGACTGTCATGTCGAGTTTATTGGCTAAGGCTACGATCTTGCTAACCAGTATGGCTAGTTTTTCCTGCTCAATACGATCGGTCAGCGAGCCATCAAGTTTAAAGATGTCGGCTTCTATCGTGATGAGTCGTTCTAAGGACGAAAACGATCTGCCGAAATCATCGATGGCAATTTGAGCTCCCCAAGCCTTCATGTCGTTAATGGCGGTAGTTAAGCTCTCTGGATCTTTAACATTATTCGTCTCGATCAATTCAATAACCACCTGCGAAGGAGCGAGTGCACTACTCATTAATCGAGATTTCATGAACGATCTTACCGAGGTGTCGGTAAAATTTTCAGCATCAATGTTAAACGAAAAACGCTGCCTAGCTATCTCATCGGAGTTGATCAAATCGTCCGCCGCATCGCAAAACAACGCGAATAATATCTTGGTCGCGGGCGCTTCCAGCCCCATATCCTTGGCTATCGATAGAAACACAGGTGGTGGCATGGGGTCAGGGCCACTCCATCGTGCTAGGGCTTCAAAAAATAACACCGGCTCGCCGGGCGTTAGTGTCATGACGGGTTGCAAATGCATCAAAAATCCACGCTTGTGGAATTGCTCTAGCACCCTCTTGCGCCTTTCTAATTCGTCTAGACATAGCGACTCTTGTAACTCTGCATCTAAAAAGTCGCGCGCTGTATGCCCCATAATTGGCGCAGTCAGAGCACTTAAGCGTGTTGAAAAGGGCTTGGGTTTTTCCAGCTTAGCCCAATGCGCATTAAGAGTTTCATCCGCAAGAGCGATATGGGCGTCATCCACTTCGTTCTGCTCGGGCAACACGACCACCAGCATAGACTGATCGAGCACTAACACGGGATAAGACCACAAGGAATGCAATATAAGAGCGCAGTCTCGCATAAACGCCATCACCTCCGCTTCGCTCACAGCCAGCTGGGTGTCTGTAGGTAGTTGCGGCCGCAGCCCCAAAAACGAGCGGCTCTTACAGTTTTCTCGGGCCGAATCAATGTGGTCTTGAAATACGGCAAGCGCTTGAGCTGGCGCCAGTATTAGACGGTCGTCATCAGTACCTGAAGAGCTCTGTTCCACGACCGGAAATTTTAATTCGATAAGTGTTGCCCAGTCATTGGCTGTTTCATGTGATGAGGGCGTAAGCCAAAGCAGAGCGCCTAAGGTTGGTATGGGTTTAAACAAGACTTCGCCTGTTTGATAGAAACTCTGTGTTGGCGATTGTTTGGTGTGCTCAAACCAACGCTCGACGGGCGTGCCTATGGTTTCTTGTTCGAGTAGCTGCAGTTTCGCCAATAATTGTGAACTGGCGGCTACAATAGTGCTGGCTGCATCGATAATCAGGATGTCCCGATTCAGGTAGCGATACAAATTGCCCAGGGTGTTTAGCTCATGCTGCAAGGCTTTTTGGCGCGCTCGCAGAAAATCCTGTTGCATCGAGAGTTTATTGCTCAGCGCAAAACCGAAATTGCTGGAAAGCAAAGTCAGTGCCGCGCACAAATAGGCTGCTGTTACTACGTTTAGCGAAGGCGCGCTCTCTCGAGCTAGAGTGATGTGGATTGCCTCGAGTGTCTTATCACTCAAAGGATTAAAACTTACGTATAAACAGCTTGCCGTAAACAGCGCCACCTGCGTAGCCACTAGTAAGCGGGCTTCCCGGTTGGGGAAAAACACAAAACTTGCCATTGTCGCGACAAAAATATAGCCGGGTTCTAAAGTGCTAAATCCTCGAGCCAATAGTGTAAAGCACGCGATAAGGGTCATGCTCCCTATGTACAAATAGGCTGCAACCGTCCGTGGTGCGTAGTACAAAACTGCTGCAGTGAGCACGCCAAGAAACAGCGCCGCTGAGCCGCTGGCTGCAAAGGCGGAGGTATATGGGAGCAGGAAATCGTGAATCAGCCAGCGGGATGCGCCGTAAACTAAGCCGAGTGTCCCTAGCCGGCGCAGCAGCAATGTGTCGGCTGGCGTCGCTAAGCCTGGGTTATCGATGGCGGGACTTGATGTGCTCTTAGGCATTTTTTATGCGCGCCGCTCGCTTATTCAGTATAGTTCTTGAAACGTCTTTCGATTCGACCATTAGAGCCTAGCTTTTTGGCGGCGTCAAAGGCTTTTAGCGGTTTGTTGTGCAGGAAATGCTAGTATGCGCTTGTTTGTTTTTGCTCGTTTGCCGTGGTATTCCGCCCTGATGTTAGGTTCAAGTTGGGCGAGAGCCGAAGTTTTACATCCCGTATCGATGAGAGATATCAGCCCGTTTTCTGTGCCCCATCCGGTGTTGAATACGCAGACTAGGCCGAACCATGTTCAAGTATCGCTCGATTACCAGCTGGCCAACTCGCAGTATTATAAAACGTTGGGCGACGACAGTATCGCGCTCGATGCGCAAACGGAACTCGTGATTTTTAGCGTGAGTGCCCCATTGACGATAATTGGTCGTATCGCATCGAGGCCGCGTATGCTGAGGTAAGCGGTGGCTTCAGCGATGGTTTTATCGACTCCTGGCACGATACCTTTGGCTTGCCTAACGGGTCGCGCGACAAATATGCGCAGGATTTAATGCGTCTTCAGTACCAGCGTGACGGCCAATTGTTGATTGATGAGAATGATGCTTTCACGGGACTGACGGATACACAGGTTGCATTCCAATACGCTTTATCCCAAGACGCTGCCCTAAACGTGTTTGTGAATTTACCTACGGGGGATAGCGATACTCTATTGGGTTCTGGATCTGTTGACGCTGGTGTAAGTTGGCAGGGCGCCTATACCTCTGAATCTGGGTGGCGAACCAGTACTCAGGTCGGTGTTATCGCGCTCGGGAATTCGGGTTTGTTGGAGGCCGAGGCACGCTCGGCAGCTGCTTTTGGGCAAGTCGCATTTGCGTGGCCAGCATCCGAGAACATAGTGCTAAAGTTGCAGCTAGAAGGCCACACTGCCTACTACGATTCGCCGCTGTCGCCCGTGGGTAAAAATGCGGTAATGCTGGGTATGGGTGGATCGATCTTGCTCGGCAGACAATGGCAACTGGATATCATGGTGTCTGAAGATATCGCTGTCGAAGCTTCGCTCGACGTGGGCTTGCATATGCGTTTGACCTTTTAAGCGGTCGCGCGCCAAGGCAAGCCACACTCGAGATGATTGTGGGTCACTCGCTTACTGCTTTGTCCCTCTCAGTGACCTGCGACTAATCGCACTTATAGCGATCTCGTCTTGAGTGAATTTAACATCGCGCCAGGCTTTATTGGCATATTGCTCGGTCTGATCAGCAAAGTGCGCGGACTGTGGTGCGCCGGATTCACTGTAAGATAGGATTGCTTGTGCTTTTGGGCCTTGGTCTGTAAAGCTCATGGCCATAATGAAGCTAGATCCGTGCGCGATGTTGTAACCACTAGAACTCAGAGTTTTGCTGTCGCCAACTCGATCGTTTGCGCCTGAAAAAATGGGAGAGTCGATGTGCTCACTCGTGACTTGAAGGTTGGCAATACCTTCGAAGCGATTACCGCCATGCACGGGCAATGCCTTGCCAGCACGATGAGCGAGCTGTAGCTCACCCAAGGGAGCATCTAAGGGTATCGTATTGGCTGTTAACAAATTCACGGCTTCTGCCAGTGCCGTTAGTGCGCGATTCGTATCAGCCAGACCTGAGGGCGTGGTGGCTGGATTTGACGGGTCAAAGTCCCCTTTGAATAAGGGCCCCGAAAATTGGGTCGCGGTGTAGTCGTAGCGGGTCAGCCACTCGCGGAACAGCACGGCACCGCGGCTATCGTTGTTATAGCGTTTGTCCCATTTAGCGAAAATTGCGCAGGCCTCTTTCAAGGACACAGTGGAGCCATTGAGTTGTATCTCGGGCTGCGTCGCGCAGGCTTCTAGCAGTTCATCCATTATAAGATGCGCCGTCAGCCCCGAGTTGTCGAATAAGGCCTGCTGAATTTCTGCGATAGAGAATTTGCCGTCATCGCCACGAAAATCAAAACCATTCAAACCCTCGAGTAAATGTATATTCATTCGCGTACGAATGCTGCGCGGTGTTTCTGTGGCACCGTACAGCGGTGAATAACCCGTTCTTGGATTATCAGGGTCGCTCAACCAGTAGCTGTCGTTCGAGTTAAAGACAGTATTGCGGCTTTCGATCAAAGGGCGCTGGTCAAAGGGGGTGGTGCCGGCAATGGGTGCGCTTTCGTCAATAAGCCATTCATCGCGCGCTGAACTGCCATCTAAAATCACTAAGCCCTTGGTCAGGAACAGCTGTTTTAGCTGTGGGGCTTGTTCGAGGCTTGTCTGCCAGGCTGCAATCGCCTCTTGGCTTAGATGCCCCACGTTGGTGTTGTCAAAGTAAACCGCACGCCCTTCGGCGCTGGTCGATATGGTATTTACCCAGGGCATTGCGTTAAACGTTCGGTGTGCCTCGATAAACTCGTCCATCGATTGTGCTTGTCCCATGGCCAGCCACTGACCGAGAACTTGGGTGTTTTCGCTGTTTGCATCCCGTGCCGCGTAGGCTGTTGACGAACTCCAAGTTAAACCGGGCATTTGTACCATGGGTCCGTGATGGCTAAACCAAATGGAGCCTGACTGTTCGGTAAGCCCAGCGTCTGTTTTGATTTTGACTGATACCGGTACCGAGGTCAGGTCGCGCCATTCATCTTCATAGCGATACTGGGTTGGGTTTTCTGGGTTCAAGGTCAGTCGATACAGTGTGACGCGCTTAGAGTCGGATACCGTGTGCGTCCATGCAACGGCATCATTAAAGCCGATAGCTACCCCAGGTGTGCCAATAAGCCCTGCGCCGTAGACGTCTAGCTCGCCTGGAATGGTCAGATGTTTTTCCCAGAACCGGCTGGTGCCATACCAAGGGTAGTGCGGGTTCGCCAGCAGAGCACCCTTGCCAGACTCGGTCGCTTCGGAGCCAAAGGCCCAGCCATTAGAACCCATTCCTTCCAGTTTAATTGCATCTAGAGCTGCAATCTGAGCTCCCTCATGCACCGTGAATTGCGCTTGATCTTGGGGTGGTTGTGCCGCCGCCACCGCACCTGCCATTCGGGTGATGGTGTGAACGAGCGCAACGTATTGCGTCATAAAGTCTTCAGCCGACGCTGGTTTAACCCAGTCCGTTTGGTCGCACCACGAACCATAATTGCCTTGGGTATCGGCCAAGTAACGGTTGTAACCGGCCGCGTAACCTTCTATCCATTCGCGTATTCTTGGCGGCTGCTGCGCAAGTGCCATTTTACCCTTGGATGGCATATCCAGCGCTTGCATGACCATGTCGCTGTAGACGTTGCTATTGTTGTGTCCGGCCCCCAAATGCTCCGCGGCGGTGCCTTGAGCTGTGGTCAGTGCCACCGCCATGTTGCACACGTGATCTTCCGCTGCGGCATAAGCCTCACCATAGCCTAGACTTGCGTAATCGTTGGCGCGGATGTGTGGTATGCCAAATTCGGTTCGGGTAATTTCCACATCGTATTTTAGTGGCGGCACAGCAGCTTCTTGCTGGCAGGCACTGAGCAGTGCAATGCACGCTACCGCGAGATAGGTTTTAGGATTGGGATACGCCATGGATAGAGTCCTTGTGTTATTGTGCTCCAACGCTACCAAATCGCAGTCGCAGTGCCTAGGGCGGAAGATAAGAAGGAGTACAAAATGGCCGTAAATAACCCTGTGTGGGTCATGGCAATTTTATTTGCGTTAAGTGCCATCGGCTTTTTGAGTGAGAAGACTCGGCTAGGTCGAAGTCTAACCAGTACTGTGGTTGTTATTTTGCTGGCCATTGTTGCCGCTAACATCGGCCTGATCCCTCACGAGTCAATCGCTTATAATTTTGTGTTCTCTTACGTCGTGCCCGTTATTATTCCGCTATTTTTATTCAAGGCGAATTTGCGTCAAATGGCGACCGAGGCTTCGCGTTTATCGGGCGCTTTTTTATTGGCGACTGTCGCAACGGTGATCGGTGTCTTGGTCGCCATTACTCTTGTGGATGTCTCGCAACTCGTGGTCGGAAACCGCAGTGCGCAAGAAACTGAAGCGGCTATCGCCGGTCTGTTTGCCTCTACGTACATTGGCGGTTCAGTAAATTATGCTGCTTTGGGCGAGGTCACGGGCTTACTTCGCGAGGCGTCATTTTTTAGTGCCGCGACTGCAGTCGACAATTTGTACAGCGCCTTGTACTTGTCGGTTCTGGCCATTTTGCCGGCTTGGCGTTGGTTAGCGCAGCGATTTGCGCCTGATAGCAGCGAAGTCATTGTCGACTTAGCACCTGATAGCAAACCCACAGTCACAGCGCAGAGCCTGACGTATTCATTGGCTTTAGCCCTGGTTATCGTCGCATGCTCCGATGCCCTAGTAGCGTGGCTCGATTGGTCAATGTACCGCTACGCGATCATTACCCTCGTCACGGTAACGATTGCCACGACTTTTCCGGCGCTTGCGGCCAAATTGGAAGGGAGTTTTGAACTCGGCGTTGCTTTAAGTATGGTCTTTTTCGCGTCTATTGCCGCGGGTGCCAACGTACAAGCTGTCATTACGCTCGCTCCTATTTTGATTGTGTTTACGGGGGTGTTGCTGCTGACACATGGTTTGAGTCTGTTGCTGCTCGGGCGTTTCTTTAAGCTGACGTTGCCGGAGTTAATTGTTGCCTCTAATGCGGCGATCCTGGGCGCTACAACGGCGCCCGCTTTAGCAGCGGCCAAGGGTTGGCAGCATTTGATCACCCCCGGTGTTTTGGTGGGGGTGTTGGGATACGCGCTAGGTACCTTGGTGGGCACCGCCTTGTATCAATGGTTGTTATAAACGCCCTCGGCTTGCTACTCTTGCCCTTTGCTCAGTCATAAGGAATTAAAAATGAGTTTGTCTGATGTTCTAACACTTCGCAGTGGCCACACGCTTAAAAATCGGTTCATGTTGGCACCTTTGACCAACCTTCAGAGTCACACCGATGGTCGTTTAGGCGATGACGAATTTACGTGGCTGAGCATGCGGGCACGGGGTGGTTTTGGCTTAACCATGACTTGCGCAGCATCGGTTCAGTACGCAGGTCTTGGGTTTCCCGGCCAACTAGGGGTTTACTCGGATGAGCACATCGAGGGCCTTACTCGGCTCGCAGAAGCTTTGAATAAAGAAGGTAGTTTGTCTGTGGTGCAGCTGCATCATGCTGGAATGCGAACGATGGCCGATGTGGTTGGTCACGCGCCATTGTGCCCTTCGGACAACGAAGAAACGGGTGCTCGGGCAATGACTCACGAAGAAGTGAAAGCCACGATTCAAGATTTTATTGACGCAGCTGTTCGTAGCCAAAAAGCGGGTTTTGGCGGTGTTGAAGTCCACGGCGCACACGGTTACTTGGTCGCGCAGTTTTTAAGTGCCGAAATCAATCAACGCACCGACGAATACGGTGGCTCGGTCGAAAATCGCGAGCGTTTTTTGTTCGAGATCATAGACGGTATCGCTAAAGCTTGTGGGCCTGAGTTCAGTATCGGTGTGCGGCTGTCGCCAGAGCGTTTCGGTATTCAAATGGCCGAGGCTTTAGATTTGGCGGGTCGACTATTAAAAGATGAGCGCTTGGACTACCTAGATATGTCGCTGTGGGATAGCTTCAAAGAGCCAGAAGAAGAGCCGTTTAAAGGCAAGTCGTTGCTTGAGCATTTTTGTGCCTTACCGCGCGACGGTGTTGCCTTGGGTGCAGCGGGCAAGATTTTCTCGGCCGAGGATTGCGCCAAAGCGATGGATTCGGGTTTGGACTTTGTCGTGCTGGGACGCACCGCGATTCTGCACCACGATGCGCCTGCTCGGATCGTGGCAGATGCGAGTTTCACGCCCACCAAGCCGCCCGTGTCACGCGAGTATTTAGCGGCCGAGGGTTTGGGTAAGCCCTTTATCGATTACATGAGCACCTGGAAGGGCTTTGTCGCTGCAGAGTGACGCCGTACGAACTGCCTCCTTGGGGTACAGTTGCGCGAGTAGCGCGTCTTGCTCGCGCAACAGTTCGGTCTCGGTCGCTGCCCACAACGCAATGTGTCCGAGTTTGCGTTTTGGTCGGTTCTCTTTGCCGTACCAGACCGGTTCAAATTGTTTGTTCGTCGGGATCTGATCTTGTTCAACGGGTCCCAGAATATTGACTAAGCCATAAACCTGCGGGAATGATTGGTGTACTAGCGACATGCCCGCTACCGCACGAATGTGCTGTTCAAACTGAGAACATAAGCCACTTTGTAGGGTCCAGTGTCCGCTGTTATGGACTCGAGGTGCAATCTCGTTAATCAAAATGCCGTTTTGCGTCACGAAACATTCGACGGTCAAGACACCAACGTAATTCAACTCTTGCAACAAAGTGCTGGCGTAGCGTTCTAGGGTGTGTTGTTGCTCCGCGCTAATTAAGGGCGCCGGCGCGATGGAGGATATTAGAATGCTATTTTGGTGTTGGTTTTCCACAACGGGGTAGCAAACGATATCGCCAAACTGATCGCGCGCGGCGATGATCGACACTTCAAACTCGAAATTAATGCGTTCCTCGATTAACACGGCGGTGTCGGTCAGTTTGGATGTGATGTGGACGGTCTCATCAAGCGTTTTTGCGTGCCACTGGCTTTTGCCGTCGTAACCTTGGGTTGGGTGCTTTATCACCACCGGAAACCTGAGGCTTTTTGCGATAATCGATGGCTCTACACAGCTACTAACCCAGGGTGAGGTGGGTAAGTTCAAATCGGTTAATAGAGATTTTTCTTTCAGCCTATGCTGAGTTTTGGCAAGCGCCTCGATCGGTGGGTAAATTGGCACTTCTTCATTGAGACGCTGAAGGACAGAGAGATCAATTTGCTCTCGCTCTACCGTGATAGCGTCAATATCTGACACCCCAAGAAGTGACGCTTTGGGATTGCTGGGGTCGATGCGGATGACCGTGCCAAGATGCTCCACGCATCGCGTATCTTCATTCGGCTCCGCCAAAAAGCATACGCTGACCCCCAGGCTGTGGGCGGCTTCAGCCATCATGCGGGCAAGTTGACCGCAGCCATAAATGGCGACTTTCATGATTGTATCTCGACAGCAACTTCTGCGCTGCGGTTGAGGCGCCATTCTTTAAATCGGGCACGAAGAGGATGATCGTAGATGGCCAACATTTGAACGGCCATTACGCCGGCGTTAAATGCGCCTGCTCCGCCCACTGCCTGCGTTGCCACGGCAACTCCGCGAGGCATTTGTACAATAGATAGCAGTGAGTCGAGTCCCTGGTTAAATTTACTTTCTACTGGGACGGCGATGACAGGGACAGAGGTCATGGATGCAATCATGCCGGGCAAATGAGCCGACCCACCCGCGCCAGCAATGATGATCTCGACCCCGTTCTTTTCGGCGCCGCGCGCAAATTCGTATAGGCGATCTGGCGTGCGATGCGCTGAGACAATGCCGCAGGCATGATCTACGTTCAACTGCCCCAAGATCGTGGTAGCTTCCTGCAGGGTGGGCCAGTCGGATTGTGAACCCATAACGATGGTGACGCGAGCAGCGGGTAATATGTCCATATTAACTCCCTAATTGAGTTAGGCTTAAGTAAAGTGGTATTGCAACAAGCACGTTAAAGGGAAATGTGATTGCCAGCGACGCGGTAATTGCCAAGGCGTTATTGGCTTCGGGTAAGGCGCTGCGCATGGCTGCAGGTACAGCAATATACGAGGCGCTGCTGGCCAGTACCATCAGCAGAAACACACCGCCCGCACTCAGATTCAGAACATAGGTGGCTAAAACATAACCAAGACTTGCCGCCAATAACGGCATGGCGATCGAGAACGAGGCTAGAAAGGGGCCTTGTCGTTTGATGTCATTGATTCGCGTTGCGGCTTGACGTCCGAGTTCCAGTAAAAACAGCGCGAGCACGCCGTGAAACAGGTCACCGAAGAAGGGCATGAGTCGCTCAGTTCTCTCGCCACCCCAGGCGCCAATGATCAAGCCGCCGATGAGTAATAAAACGCCCTCGTTGAAAAACATTTCGTGTAAGGCTTTGGGAAAGGCTTTTGACATGAAGATTTTTGGTTTGGCGATGAACAAACCCGCGAGAATTGCGGGAATTTCAAGCAGGGCAACAAACAGGGGGAAATACGCTTCGTAAGTGATGCCCTGAGCTTCGAGTACGGCCACAGAGACGGCATAGGTAGCGACAGAAACCGATCCATAATGTGCAGCGGTGCTGGCCGCATCTTCGCGAGTCCACCCACCAATCTTGTACAAGATGGGGAAAGCAATGAAAGGTAAAATTAGCCCAAAGGCGATAATGATGAGTGCCTGAGGGATCAGAACACCGAGAGGGTAGGCGGTAAAAGCCATGCCACCTTTGATACCAATGGCAAGAAGCAGAAATAAAGTACAGCCTCGGTAGATTGCCTTGGGTACCTCAAAGCTAGCGCGGCTGAGTGTTGCGACTGCGCCGAGCAGAAAAAATGCGACAACAATATCTAATTGCATGCTATTGCGGACCTAGTGGCGAGCTGCCGTTTTGATTTTCTGCAGCAATCGAATCTGAGGGTGAGCCAGGCTGTTCAGTACGACGAGGCTCAATCCCGTAATCATCAAATACGGCGCAATGAGCTGTGCATTCCAGCCGATAAAACCAAGCGCAGCAATGAGCGTGCCCACCAAGATTCCAAACCAATAGCTTCTGTTCATAGCGACCTCCCTAAACGACGGGGGCGATTATGGGGGCGAATAGAAATAGATAAAACTAGATAATATTTATTATTAGTATAGAATTTAATCTATATATTTTGCCGGTTTCTGGATCAGTATGAAACACCGTACGCACGCACGAATTGGTACTGCACGGCAGTTGGAAATACTGCTTGCGGTTTACGAGCACAAAAGTCTGTCCGAGGCAGCGAAAACCCTGTTTCTGACTCAGCCAACGGTATCCATGCAGTTAGCAAAGCTCACCGATAACATCGGTTTGCCCCTGTATTATGTGCACGCCAAGCGGCTTGTTTTTACCGAAGTGGGTCAACGCGTGGTGACCCATGCGCGCGCCATTTTACGGGAATACGACTACCTTGCACTGACTCTAGAGCAACTAAAAGGCACCCAAACTGGGTCGGTGAGTTTGGGGCTGGTGACGACGGCTAAATACTTTATCCCACATTTGATCGGGCCATTTGCCGAGGATCACCCAGGTGTGGAGCTGAGCCTAAAAATTGGTAACCGAGCGGAAATTATCGAACGTGTCATGAGTGACGAAGATGATTTTTATGTGTTCAGTCACCCGCCAAGTGATCAGGGTTTAGAGTTGACCCCGTTCTTATCGAATAAGCTTTGGCCTGTGGTTTGCCCTACGCACCCACTGGCGCAAACCGATAACGTCAGCCTGGCAAGATTTTTACAAGAGCCGTTTCTATCACGTGAGTCAGGTAGTGGCACTCGGCATGCCATCGAGCAATTTCTGGCAAAACGGGGCATGAGCTTTGTGCCCAGAATGATTATCGAGAGTAACGAAGCGATTCGCCATGCGGTAATGTCAAACTTGGGTGTCTCTGTTGTTAGTGAGCACACACTTAACTATGGTGGGAGAGAGGGTCTAACAGTACTTGATGTCGATGGGTTTCCGATCGAGTCAAAATGGTACCTAGTCCGCCGCACCGTGCGGCCACTGTCGCCTGCGGCACAAGCTCTAGCTGACTGTTTAACCCGGCGTCAGGATGGATTTATTTGAGTCGGTTTAAACAGAGCTTCTACGGGTTCTTTAAATACCCCAGATAACTTGAAGGCGAGCGACAAACTCGGGTCGAACTTACCCGTTTCGATGGCATTGATCGTTTGTCGGGATACACCGACCAGACGGGCAAGGTCCTGCTGCGTCAGTCCGAGTTCTTGTCGCTTTTCGCGAATGTTGTTGATCATAAATAACGCCAGTTGTTCACCATGATCGCTGCTAAGTAGGTTAAGCCCATGAAGACAACCACGACACTAATCTCGGCGTCAAAGGGGATGAGGTTGGTGGTATCTAACAGAGAATACGACAGACCAAAGACAAGAACCAAGCCTAATGTGAGGCCCATGGCTTCCAGGTGAATTTTCTGCTGTAGCTCGTCGAGCGAGCGCAAGTGCTTGATGTTGGCGCGGATCATACCCAGTCCAAAGAGCAAGGTTGCGATAATGGCGATTACGGTAAAAATCGATTGTTCGCCCCAGAGAAATAGAGGACCGAACGCGGCGACGGCTTGTGAGATGACCCATAGACCGGTCCAGGTTGCCAATTGAGCAATACGATTGTTGGTTTGCATAGTAACTCCGTGTCAAGTTTTGTTTACATATTGTCTAACCTCGTTCGCCGTGTCAAGTTTTATTGACACGAAATACCGCTTTATGCCGATTCCGAACTTGCGCTATCCTTGTGAGGAATGAATATCAATAACTAAGGATTTGCTATGAACGCACCGACACGCGCCACGTTTAAACACATGAAGGACTCAACTTTCGAAGATTGGCAGCTGATCATGGGCGAGATGCGACATTACTCGGCGGGTTTAGCTGATCGAATGTTAGATCAATTACGTGCTCTCGAGGGAGACTGCGGTGGTTTTATTGTTGATCGCTTAACCCACTGTTTGCAAACGGCGACCCTAGCCCACAAAGATGGCAAAGACGAAGAATACGTTGTGTGCGCCTTGCTGCATGATATAGGCGATACACTCGGACCTTATAATCATGCAGATATCGCGGCGACTTACTTGCAGCCATTTATCTCGGAAAAAAATCACTGGATGGTGAAGCACCACGCTATTTTCCAAGGCTACTATTTTTTCCATCACTTAGGTCTAGATCGTGAGCTCTACAAGCAGTACGAGGGGCACGAGTATTTTGACTATACCAAGGAATTCATTGACAAGTACGATGCACCAGCTTTTGACCCAGACGGCGAAACGTACCCGTTGAGCTTTTTTGAGCCTATGGTGCGCAAAGTCTTTGCGGCCCCCAAACAGTCCCTGTACAAAAAAGACTAAGGAGTAAAACCCCGATGCGAACTCTGGGTCTGTTTTTGTTGGCGCTGGCACTACCACTGGCACATGCGGATGAAGGTATGTGGCAACCGCATCAGCTGCCCAAAATTTCCAAGCAATTGCAAGCGGCGGGCCTCAAGATTGACCCCGCGTCGATGCAGCGATTAGATCAGTTTCCAATGAATGCCATTATCAGTTTAGGTGGCTGTACGGCCTCTTTCGTGTCGCCAGCAGGCTTGATTGTGACTAACCATCACTGCATTTACGGTTCGATTGCTTACAACTCAACGCCGGAACAAAATTTGCTGCAAGATGGTTTTGTTGCTGCGGACCAATCCAAAGAAATTCCCGCCTCGCCGGGGACTCGCGTCTATGTCACTGAGGAGGTCACAGAGGTAACCGACACAGTACTGGACGTTGCAAGCGACGCACAACGGGGTGACGCTTACTATCAAGCCATCGAGCAAAATAAAAAGCGTTTGGTCGCTGATTGCGAGACCAGTCAAGATTATCGCTGCGAGGTGTATACTTTTCACGGGGGCGCGAGTTATTTTTTGATTCGCTATCTGGCGATAAGAGATGTGCGATTAGTGTATGCGCCTCCGTCGAGTATTGGTAAATTTGGGGGTGATACTGATAATTGGATGTGGCCCCGCCACACGGGCGATTGGGGTTTTTATCGGGCCTATGTGG
This sequence comes from Aequoribacter fuscus, assembly GCF_009910365.1. Classification (NCBI taxonomy): domain Bacteria; kingdom Pseudomonadati; phylum Pseudomonadota; class Gammaproteobacteria; order Cellvibrionales; family Halieaceae; genus Aequoribacter; species Aequoribacter fuscus. The sequence continues at coordinate 202,995 of NZ_CP036423.1, forward strand.
GAGCAGACGGGCTGCCCGCTGATTACGACCAAGCCAATAAGCCCTACACACCCGCCGCGCATTTTTCGGTGAACAAGGACGGGTTGGCGGAGGATGATTTCGTGATGGTGCTTGGGTATCCAGGGCGCACCAATCGTTATCGAACCGCCCTAGAAGTGCAAAACCAATTTGATTGGACCTATCCCACGGCGAAGCAGTACCGCGAGGACTATATTGAAGCCATCAAATCTGTGGCCGCTCCGGGCAGCGAAGCTCGGTTAAAGTATGAGAATACCATTGCCGGTTTGGCTAACTACGCAAAAAACTATGGCTCGATGATCACCTCTTATCGGAAGGGGTCTTTGTTACAAGACAAGCAAACCCTAGAGCGCGATGTCCTGGCTTGGATTGATCGTGACGAGGCACGCAAACAGCGTTTCGGAATGGCCTACGACAATTTGGAGCATCTTCTCTCCGAAGAGTTAAAACACCAAGAGCGCGATTTGCTGCTGGCCTATATGGGAAGAACCAATATGTGGTCTGTGGCCTCGCGCTTACTGAAATTAGCTCACGAGCGCCAAAAGCCTGATCTAGAGCGTGATACGGGATATCAAGAGCGCGACATGGCGCGATTTGCACAAGGACTGCAGAGTGTTGACCGGCGCTACGACGCTGAAGTCGACATCGCAGTATTACTACATTTTTTCAGTCTTTATGAGCGTTTGCCGGCTGCGGAGCGCGTTGTTGAGCTCGACGAGTTTTTTGGCTTAAATGGCCAACAAGATCGCGAGGCTTTGCAAGAAAGGTTGCAGTCGATGCACGCCAGAACCCAATTGAATAAGGCGGATGTGCGCTTGCAATGGATGGAGGCCAGCCTTAGTGAGTTTGAGGCCTCGGATGATCCCTACATTCAATTTGCTCAAGCGCTGTGGTCATACAACGATCAAATTGAGCAAAAGAACAAAGCGCTCGCGGGTGAGTTATTAAAAGCACGTCCGCTGTGGATGCAGGCGATACTGGCGTATAAACAAAGTTTGGGCGAGCCTGTTTACGCCGATGCGAACAGTTCGCTTCGCATTACGTACGGCACGGTCACGGGTTATTCCCCTCAAGATGGGCTGGTTGCTGTGCCCTTCACGACCGCCGAGGGCATGTTAGCCAAGTACATCCCTGGTGATGATGAATTCGATTTGCCTGAGTCTATGCGTCGCGCTATTGCAGCGCGCGATTATCATGAATATGCGGATCCAACACTCAACTCAATCGCTATTAATTATTTGACGACGGTGGACATTACCGGCGGCAATAGCGGTTCTCCAACCCTGAATTCGAGGGCCGAATTTGTGGGTCTGGCTTTTGATTCAGTCTACGAATCGGTTATCGGAGACTGGAGCTATGACCCGAGCATGAATCGCACGATTCATGTATCGAGTCCCTACATGCTTTGGGCCATGAAGTACATTGACGGCGCCGGGCATCTGCTGGACGAAATGACCTTGGTAAATAATCCGCACTGATATTAACTGAGTTGGACTAAAGCCCTGCGGGGCTTTTTTTTTGCGGAAACTACTAAGCATGCTTATAATATGCCTATGCCTAGATCTACCGTAAATTTTGTACCGTCAAGCTTGGGCTTTTTGCTCAATGACATCTCGCGTACGTTTCGTCGTCATTTTGATGTCAAGATGGCCGAGTATGGTTTGACGCAGGCGCAGTGGCGCGCGCTTCTTATCATGGCAACGCGCGAGGGTTGCACTCAGCGCGAGCTTTCTGATGCGTTAGATGTTCAGCCCATCAGTATTGCGCGTCTACTGGATCGAATGGTCAAGGGGGGATGGGTCAAGCGTGAGCCTTGTCCAAATGACCGTCGAGCCCACCGCTTGTACTTGACTTCGCAGTGTGACCCGATTCTTGAAGTGGCTAAGGCGGCGTCGCAGGAAATTTTGGGTCGAGCTTATCAGGGCATATCAGATGCAGAGTTGGCTCAGCTGCTTGCCACGCTTGAGCGCATCAAAAACAATTTGGACCAAACGAGTTAGGGGGTAGCGTGTCGAGAGGTAAAAAACAGGGAGCTATGGTGGGTGTGATTGCGATCGCCTTCGCAGTCATTGGCTTTTTGTATTACCAGCAAGTCGACGTGTTGAGCACAGATAACGCGTACGTAAAGTCACAGCATGTGTACGTCAATGCTCAAGTCAGTGGGGCCATTGTTGACGTTAAGGCTGAGCAGCATCAAATGCTTCACGCCGGCGACATTATTTTCGTTGTTGATCCTGCACCTTATGAGTTAAGAGCGCAGCAAATTGAGGCCGAGCAACGAGCCTTTGCTATCGATATTACGCGCAAAAAAAGTGCCTTGAATGAGCTCGAGGCACAAAAAGCGCTGCTGCTGGAGGACCTACGCTATGCCCGAGAAGAGTGGCAGCGTGAGAAAGATCTGACGGCTAAAGGACTCAATGCCGAGCACGACTTGGCGGTCAAACAGCACGACCTGCAGCGTGCCGAGCGAGCCATTACCGTGATTGAAGCTGACATTGCGACCGCCTTATCGGAGCTATTGGGTCAGACCGATTTGGCGGTCGAAGATCACCCGACGTACAAAGCGCTGCAAAGCCAGCTCGATCAGGCCAAGCGCGACGTTGCAAATACCGTTGTGCGCTCACCGATTAGTGGGATGTTAATTGAGAAGCCAGTATTGGGAACGCACGCCGAACGCGGTCGCCCCATTACGTCGGTGGTAGACATCAACAATCTGTGGGTAGAGGCCAATTTCTTAGAGACGGACGTCGCGCGTTTAACACCTGGCTTACTCGCGGAAGTTCATATCGACACGTATCCTGACAAAGTTTGGAAGGGGCGGGTCGCAAGCCTCAGCCCAGCGACGGGTGCTGAGTTTGCAATTTTACCGCCGCAAAACGCTACCGGTAACTGGGTGAAAATTACGCAGCGAATTCCTGTGCGTGTCGAGTTGGAATCGTCACACGCCGGCACCGTGTTAAGGAAGGGAATGACGGCTGAGGTTGTTGTGTTTCCCTCTCAGCAAAAATAGCCAACAGAATGATCGATAAGCCGCTGGTCGAAGTCTCTCCCGGTATTCGAACCTGGAATGTGGTTCTGTCGTCCATGGCAGTGTTGTTGATTACACTGGACACAACCATCGCAAATATCGCACTGCCGCGCATCCAGAATGACCTTAACTTGACGAATAGTCAGCTGGGATGGATCTTAACCTCTTATATTCTGTTTAACGCCATTTTTATGCCGCTTACCGGCTTTTTGGCCGATCGTTTTGGTAAGAGAGAAGTTCTGATTGCGTCGGTCATAGGATTTGTCTTTACCAGCTTTCTGTGCGGAATCTCTCAGAATTTGGAGCAGTTAGTCATCGCGAGAGCCCTGCAAGGGGCTAGCGGTGCGTTTTTGATGCCGGTGACGCAATCGATACTGCTCGATATCCATACCAAGGCAACCTACGCAAAGGCGATTGGTATTTGGAGCATGGGCATCATTATTGGGCCAATTTTGGGCCCAACAATAGGCGGCTATTTGACCGAGATGCTGTCTTGGCACTGGGTGTTTCTGATTAATTTTCCTATTGGTATCGTTTTGGTCATTGGCCTGTTAATTGTATCGCCGCACTGCCCTAAGAATCCTGACCGTCGTATTGATTTGAAGGGTTTCTTGTATCTGGGGCTCGCGATTGGATTATTGCAATTGATGATTGATCGAGGCGAGGGCGAAGACTGGTTCGATTCATGGGAAATTCGACTAGAAGCCATATTCTCGGTTATGTTCTTCTGTATCTTTTTGATACACACGGTGGGGCGCAAGCATCCGTTTATTCAGTTGGGATGCTTTAAAGATGCGAACTTTCTTGCGGGTTTGGTTTTTGCGTCGGTCACCAGTATCGTGATTTACGGTACCTCTGCCATTCTTCCGGGCTACCTGCAGGGAGTGATGCGCTACCCCGTTATCGATGCAGGTTTACTAATGATGCCACGTGGTTTGGGTATGTTCTTTGCCCTAATGATACTGAGTCGCCTGCCCGTTGCCCAAAACCCGCGGCCCTACATTGCGTTTGGTTTTATGCTTCAAGCGCTGTCGCTCTGGCTGATGACAAACTTCAATGTGCACATAGATTCTTCGTATATTGCTTGGAGCACCGTATTACAGGGCATTGGCACTTCGTTTGTGTTCATGCCGACTAATGTGTTGATGTATTTAACCTTGGAACCTAAGTATCAGACCGATGCCGCGAGCTCTGGCGGTTTAATTAGAAACTTGGTGGGCGGTTTTGCTATCTCTGGAGTTTTTGCTGTCTTTACGCGCGATAATCAATTTTTTCATGCGCATTTGGTTGAGGCGATTACGCCCATGACATTTGTTGCGGGTTGGCCCGCCCTGCTGCCGCTTGATTCCGTACAGGGCGCTTGGGTGTTAAATATGGAAATTACACGCCAGGCTGCGATGCAATCTTATTTGAACATTTTCACGGCAATGCAATGGATGTCGATCGTCATTGCCGCACTGTTAATTTTGACTCGTCCGAAGCGGTCAAAGGCACAGGCGCTTGCCGCCTAATCACCAGCGCCGCTTTTCGAACTTCTCTTCGCGCTTTTCTTTTTGGCGAACCACAATGAAGTAGATGATGCCGGCAGCCAGTCCGCCCCAAATCAGCCATTCAATCATGGGTCATTCGCCTTAATTTTCACAGCGGTGCCATAGGCCATAATTTCTACCGCCGCCTGCGACACCATAGACGTGGTAAAACGGAAACCAATAACAGCGTCTGCTTGAAGCGCCTTGGCATCTTCTAACATCCGATAAATAGCTTCCTCGCGACCCTCAGCTAAGAGTTCCGTGTAGCCTTTAATTTCGCCGCCTACGATATTTTTCAAGGCCGCGGTAATGTCGCGGCCTATGTGTTTCGCTCGGACGGTGGATCCTCTGGCAACGCCGAGTACTGATTGGATTTGATAGCCAGGCAGGTGGTCTATCGTGGTAACGATTGGGTCAGACATAGGGGCTCCTACAGTAAGCGATACGCCATGCAAATAAGCGCGCCAAGCGACACGCTCCAAATGATAGAGCGGACGTATTTGATATTGAATACGTAGCAGGGGACATAGGCAACGCGGGCGACGAGCCACATCCACGCAACGGTCTCGAGTTGCGCGTTCTGCACGTGCGCAATAATTGCTAAAGCCAGGAAGGGCGCAAGGCTCTCTTGCAGGTTGTTGCCCGCTCGTTGGATGCGACCTTGAATGATCGATACGTCAAGAGGTTCGTCGCGACTCGACAGCAGCCAGTCGAGTTTGTCCAGGCGGGTGCTTGCGGGTAAAAGCCAAAGCTGGAACAACGCTAGTGCTAGGGCGTAGATAATAATTTCGATCATGTTATGTCCTTATTATTGTGATGTCGCAATTGACAGTAGTAACAATCTAACCTGTAAAGCATCGCCACACAATGGGTGCCCAGATGACGAGCCAGATGATTAACGAGAAAGTCACGGCGAGCGATCCGAGGTCTTTTGCTAAGCCCGAGAGCTGGTGGTAGTCGTGGCTGATGCGATCGATGGTCGCTTCGATCGCGGTGTTTAGTGTTTCGATAACCAGTACGAATAACGTGGCGGTAATCATCAGGCTGATCTCGCCAGTCGTTGTGCCGATCAGGAACGCCGCTGGAATTAATATAAGCGCTAACACGAATTCAAGCTGGAAGGCTTCTTCGTGTTTTAACAACCAAGCTAGGCCCTTGCCAGAATTTACAATCGTAAATAGTAGGCGTTGCACTCCTGTCCGTTTAATCACTTGGGGCTCGTCCATTGCGGCTTCCATCCATTGTTTGACGTCTGCGTACTATACGGGCTGTTGGTTACGGGTTTCTTAAGTGTGGATTAATCGTTAAGAATCGCTACCGCTCGAGTCCAGCCGGCTGAGGCCGCGCGAATTTTGAAGGGGAAGCACGACACCGTAAACCCGGTACTCGGGAGCGCTTCGAGATTGTGAAGTTTCTCGAGATGGCAGTAGCCGGTGTGGCGCCCTGCCTTGTGACCTTCCCAGATAATGCTGGGATCTTGAGTTTCGTTAAATCGTTGCGCGGTGTGCACAAAGGGTGCGTCCCAGCTCCAGCCATCGGTTCCGGTCACACGAATGCCTCTATCTAGCAGGTAGCGGGTTGCTTCGTAACCCATGCCGCAGCCACTCGAGACATAATCGTCATGCCCGTAACGAGAGCCCGCGCGGGTATTTACCAGAACAATTTCAAGGGGCGACAGCGTATGGTTTATGCGTGCAAGCTCTGCTTCAACCTCATCGGCACTGACAACATGACCGTCGGGAAGATGGCGAAAGTCAAGTTTTACCCCCGGTTGAAAGCACCATTCTAGCGGGACCTCGTCGATGGTCCAAGCGCGTTCCCCTTGGTTCATGGTGCTTGCAAAGTGGTAGGGGGCATCGAGGTGAGTGCCGTTGTGGGTGTTTAGGTTGATCTGTTCGATTGCCCAGCCCTCAGCATCGGGTAGATCCTCTGGGGCAAGTCCGGGGAAAATATTGGCAATATCCTGGGCTGAATCGGAGTGCTTAATGTAGTGGATTTGCGGTTGATGTCCCGGGGGGTCAGAGATGACGTCGTTCTCTAGAAAGATGGATAAGTCGACAATCTTCTGGCCCATGGTCTGCTCCTAGTTAATCGATTTCAGGATTTTTGCACAGCGTTTGCAGAATACCATCACAGCCGTCTTCGAGCATAGTAATCACCCTGTCAAAGCCCTTGGTGCCCCCGTAGTAAGGATCGGGCACGTCTTTAGGTGCTCCCTTGGGTAAAAAGTCCGAGAACAAGCGTAACTTAGCCGAGTCCGTGGGTTGGCGGACAAGCGCTTGCAGGTCCTTGAGGTTGTTGCGATCCATCGCGATGATGAGATCGAACCGATCGAAGTCGGCCCGTTCGAATTGGCGTGCACACCCGTGATAGCTGTGGTTGTATGCTCTGAGTCGATCTTGCATGCGTTGGTCGGGCGGCTCGCCAATATGATAAGAGGCGGTGCCACATGAGTCGATGTGCACGGTAAAAGGCCGATTGTCGCTCTCGATGAAGTCTCGGAATATGTTTTCTGCCGCGGGTGAGCGGCAGATGTTGCCTAGGCACACGAATAAGATCTTGAACTCGGACATGGTTACACTCGCTGTTAAATAACGACCAGTCTAGCGTCCTAGATTTGTGCTGCCTAGGCTGCGGTGCGCCCCGGTTAGGATGCTAGGCGATCAGGCTCCTCAACATCCAGGCGGTTTTTTCGTGCGCTTGCATACGTTGCGTCAGCAAATCGGCACTGGGTTCGTCGCTGGCCTCGCTGGCAATAGCAATCACTTCGCGCGCTTGGCGAGCAATGGTTTCTTGAGCCTCAACCAAGTTTCTAATCATATCTTCCGCGCATGGGATAGAGCTATCTTCTGGAATTGAGGTGAGCGCCGCATAAGCGCTGTAGGATCCTGGAGCGAATTCGCCCAAGGCACGAATCCGTTCGGCAATTTCATCGACCGCAGTCGCCAGCTCGGTGTACTGTTGCTCGAACATCAAATGCAGGGTGTTGAACATGGGGCCTGTGACATTCCAGTGGTAGTTGTGGGTTTTGAGGTACAGCGTGTAGGTGTTAGCCAGTAACACGCTTAATCCTTGTACGATTGCTTGACGGTCGGTCTCTTTAATTCCGATATTAATGTTCATTCTGCTCTCCTGGTTGTTCTGGTTCGTTAGTGGAAAGGGCCGTTTTTCCTATCAGCTACCTTCCTGCTTTCGTCCTTTGATACTACGTAATAATCTGCTTTGGGCACGCCTATTTATCGGTCGGAACGCCTGTCTTTGATCTGCCTCATCTTATGATGCTGTAGATCTTTTATAAATTAAATTGTTTAAATCAAAACGATTTATTTTATTGAATGCTCAGCCATTCACGAGAGTAAGAGAGAATGAGATGTTGCGATGGTTTGAATCAATTTTTCGGTAGAAAATTTTCTAAATAAAGTCGTTTTCTACTTTGGTGGGGTATACTATGGCATTGTGTTTTTATGGTTTTGCATAGTCGCTAATGATCCAGGTCCGCAAAGTTACCGTCGATAATTTAAAGATTGGGATGTATGTCTCCAGTCTGGACAGGCCGTGGCTGGAAACTCCCTTTGCGTTGCAGGGTTTTTTGCTAAAGTCGCAGCGCGATATCGACAAAATCAGTAAATTCTGTGAGTTCGTGTACGTCGATTTTGAAAAAAGCGAAGTGGCGGATCAAACAACAAAAAAGCGTGCGGCACCGGTCTCGCGCCCTCGCAAAACCAAACAAGAGTTGTTTCCTAATCGTAGTCTCAGTGATTATCGCGATGCCGGGCAATTTGGCGATGAGTATCCCAAGGCGCGTCAGGCCATAACGACCCTGACAACGGGTGTGACAAATATTTTTGACAGCGTCAGTAAAGGCAGTGGTCTGGATGTTGTCAAAGTGAAGCGCTCAGTTGAGCCCATGGTCGAGAGTATCACGCGCAACCCTGACGCCTGTATTTGGCTGGCGCGCATGAAGCAAGCCGATACTTATACCTATCAGCACTCAATTGGTTGCTCAATTTGGGCGGTGGCGCTCGGTCGTCAGTTAGGTTTACCCAAACCCGATCTGCGGTCTTTGGCGATTGGTGGTTTGCTGTTCGATGTGGGTAAGTTGCAGGTCGATAAAGAATTGATCGATGCTAAGCGCAAGCTGAGTGACCAAGAATTTCAGATGGTGCAGAACCACGTCAATTTGGGTCTAGAGGCCGTTAAAAAAAGCGGACTGATGAACAAAGACGTGCTTGAGATGATCGAGTACCATCACGAGCGCCACGATGGCTCGGGTTACCCTAAAGGCCTGAAAGGGGATCAGATCCCCATTTTTGCGCGAATTGCAGCGATTGTGGATTGCTACGATGCTATTACCAGTCATCGCAGCTATGCCAAAGCGTTACCCCCCTCGATGGCAATTAAGATGCTCTACGAGTGGCGAGATATCGATTTCCAAGCGGAGTTGGTGGAAGAATTCATACAAGCCGTCGGTATTTACCCAGCAGGGACGCTCGTTGAGTTGTCGTCAGGTCAAGTGGGTGTGGTGTTGTCGGAGTATCGAACTCGACGGTTGCGCCCTAAAGTTATGATTTTGCTAGACGCCAATAAAAAGCCAATTATGGACGTGCAGACTATTAACTTGTTGGAGGTGACTCATACCGAAGACGGCCAACCCCTAGATATCGTGAATTCCCTCGAGCCTGATGCCTACGGTATCGATATGGCGGGAATTCAACTGTAACTATGTCTGCCTCGGCTGCTCCGATCGAGCGAGAGCGCTTTGTCGCCGCCCTAGAACTTGCGGTAAAAGAGGGGCATCGCAACAAAGACAATGTGGGTCTTTTGCTGATTGATCTGAGCAATCTCGCCCGTATCAATCACTCTTACGGTTTTGACCGCGGCGATGCCATTCTGAGAGAGGCCAATCAAGCTCTGCTGGGCGTGACCAAGCTGCCCGATACGGTATTTCGCATCGGCGGTCGCCAGTTTGCGTACATCCTGCCGGGCTTGAATAATCCTGCCTTTATCGCGTTAGCGTTGAACCGAGTGCAAATGGTGCTAGAAGAAGCGCTGATGTTAGGTGACGGCGTCATGCCGATCATTGTCAAGCAGGGCGTGGCAGTGAACAAAGGTTGCGTGCTACCCGCAATGGATATGCTGGCTGCTGCTGAGGTCTCATTGTCGGCTGCCAAGCAGGGTAAAGAGCGCAACCTTGAAGATTTACTCGGCACCGAGTTGCCGTCTGAGCAAGACATCGAGCTCGAGCGCCTCTTTTACGAAAGTCTGCACAACAACGCCTTCCAGTTGTATTACCAGCCTAAGATTAATCTGCATACCGGTCGCCCTGACGCGGCCGAGGCTTTACTGCGTTGGCAGTTAGACGATGGCAGCTTTATCTCACCGGAGTATGCGGTCAACCTCGCAGAATCCTCGGGGCGCGGTTATGCTCTGGCGAAGTGGGTTATTCATCGCGCGATGCGTCAGGCGAAAGAGTGGCAATCCAGTATGGATGTGCAACTCGCCGTGAATATCCAAGCGAGCCTCGTTGCCAACCCCGACCTACACGGTCTGGTGAAAGACTCGTTAGCAATATGGGGCGTCAGCTCAGATCGGTTTGCGCTTGAGATTACCGAAGGCGGCTTTATCGAAGATAAAGAATCCGGGTTTGATAACCTGTTAAAGCTGCGAGAGCTCGGCACCACTCTATCCATTGATGACTTTGGTACAGGCTATTCCTCGTTGTCTTACTTTAAGCACATCCCCGCTGATGAGCTGAAAATTGACAAGTCATTTATTGATCATCTGATCGATGGTGGTCACGATCTCGAGCTGGTGAAGATCATGATCTACATTGCGCATCAGTTTGGTCTGACCGTGGTGGCTGAGGGCGTTGAAGATCGTGCCACCTGCGATCTTCTGAAAGCGCTCGGTTGCGATTACATTCAGGGTTATTATTTTTCTCGACCTTTGCCGGTCGATGCATTCGAAGCGTGGATGCGCGATAATGGCAAAAAATCCCTGATATAGAAGCCCGCAAACGGGCCTTTGGACGCACTACACCATGAGCCCGATCGATTTTGTCGACCCCCAATATCATTTCAGTGACGACGAGCGTCAGCGACTCGATCGCATTGAGGCAGAATTAGAGCACGGTATCCGCGAACTGCAGTCAATCGGCCCAGCTGTTACGGTATTCGGCTCGGCGCGTTCATCAGTGCAGTCATGGGAGTATGTCAGCGCTTACGCACTTGGCAAAACCTTGGCAGAGCGGGGTATTGGTGTGATTACCGGAGGTGGTCCCGGTGTGATGGAGGCCGCTAATCGCGGTGCGCTTGAAGCGGGCGGCTTGAGTGTGGGTTTAAATATTACGCTGCCCAAAGAGCAGCAACCCAACCCTTACCTGAGCATGGGGTTGGAGTTTCGTTATTTTTTCACCCGAAAATTTCTACTGATTCGCTATGCTTTAGGCTTTGTCGCTTTTCCGGGTGGTTTTGGTACCACCGATGAGTTATTCGAGCTGTTGACGCTGATGCAGACGGGTAAGCTCGATAAGCGTCCGATTATCCTCGTGGGCACGGAATTCTTTGATCCCCTATTGCAGTTCGTCCGTGACCAAATGGTGCGTCAGCATTATGTCGGTCCCTTGGATCTCGATTTGATTACGCTGACGGATGACCTTGACGAGGTCATTACGCGGCTTTTTTGTTGTCCTCGCTTATCCAAAGCAGTAGGCGACAACAGCTAAAGCCGATGCAGGGCTTGCAATCTGGCGATGCAAGGGTTGCAATGGGGCACAAAAAAAGGATGGACTATGAGTTTAACCAATAGAATTTTACTGGCGATGGTATTGGGCATCGCCGTGGGATCACTGCTGAATTTACTGTTGAGTGCCAACGCATTGGGGGTAAGTTTTGGTGCGCTGATACAAACCTACTTAATAGACGGTGTATTTGATGTCTTGGGACGAATTTTTGTCGCCTCTCTCAAGCTTTTGGTTGTCCCTTTAGTTCTCGTTTCCCTGATCTGTGGTGCTAGCGCCTTAGGCGACAGCGCGCGCATGGGGCCTATAGCCGGTAAAACGATCGCATTCTACTTATTTACCACCGGCTTGGCGGTGACCATTGCTTTGCTGGTCGCATCGATCGTGGCGCCGGGTGAGGGTATGAATTTGCAAACGAGTGCGGAGTTTGTGCCTAAACCTGCGCCGCCATTAACCGATGTGATTGTGAATATTTTTCCAACCAACCCCGTCAAAGCCATGGCCGAAGCAAACATGCTGCAGATTATCGTGTTTGCTCTGTTGTTCGGTTACGCCATGTCACATGCCGGTGAGCCCGGTCGACGATTAGCAGGTTTTTTCCGCGATGCTGAAGCCGTGGTGATGCGTATGGTGTCACTCTTGATGGAAGTGGCACCTTACGGTGTTTTTGCTCTTTTGAGCAAACTGTTTGCTGGCATGGGTGCCTCCGCGATTCTGGATTTAGCCGGCTACTTCTTTACTCTAGCCGCTATTCTCGTATTTCATGGTCTGGTTGTTTATCCAATGCTTCTTCGCGTACTCGCGGGGCTTTCTCCGGCGGTGCTCCTTCAAAAAATGCGCCCGGTATGGGCATTTGCGTTTAGCACCTCATCGTCGGGCGCGACCATTCCGGTAACATTGCGCACGGTCGAGCACCGTTTGGGTGTGCATAACTCCGTTGCAGGTTTTACGGTCCCACTGGGAGCCACGATCAATATGGATGGCACAGCCATCATGCAAGGCGTGGCCACGATATTCATTGCACAAGTGTATGGTATCGATTTGTCGATGGCGGCCCTTTTTGGCGTTGTGGTCACGGCTATCTTGGCCTCGATTGGTACAGCAGGCGTACCGGGTGTGGGTTTGATTACTCTTGCACTCGTGCTCGAGCAGGCCGGTTTGCCGGTAGAGGGTATTGCCCTAATTATTGGGGTAGATCGTTTGTTGGACATGATTCGAACCGTAATTAATGTCACAGGTGATGCGGTGGCGAGTGTGGTTGTGGCAAACTCTGAGGGCCAGCTCGATCAGGAAATTTATCACGCTTCTGCAGACACGCTAGACGCTCGTGAAGCTTAGTATGAACAAGAAGGTTAGTAACTATGTCGATTAAAGTTTCGGTGGTGCCGGTAACCCCTTACCAGCAAAACTGCTCGATCATTCAGTGTCAAGCGACCGGTAAAGCCGCTGTTGTTGACCCAGGTGGTGACATCGATCGTATTTTGTCAGCGGCCGAGCAAATGGGCGCCACGATCGAAAAAATTATCCTAACCCATGGGCACTTGGATCATTGCGGTGTATCCGCTGAGCTGCGCGATAAACTCGAAGTACCTATCGAGGGGCCAGAAGCCGCTGATAAGTTCTGGATTGATCAACTGCCCGACTATTGCAAACTGGCGGGTTTTCCTCATGCCGATGCATTTACACCGGATCGCTGGTTACACGACGGTGACACGGTTAACGTGGGTGAGGTTGAGCTGCAGGTCATTCACTGTCCGGGGCATACACCAGGACATGTGGTGTTCGTGAGTGACGAAAACCGTATTGCCTGGGTGGGCGATGTGATTTTTCAGGGCTCAATCGGTCGCACTGACTTCCCCATGAGCAAGCACGATGATCTTATCCACTCCATCCGAGACAAGTTATTCCCGCTGGGCGATGACATTACCTTCGTGCCGGGTCACGGGCCAACGTCAACGTTTGGGCAAGAGCGTCAGACGAACCCTTTCGTTGCTGATTCGCGCTACGGGTAAGTTCGGTGTCTGATCAGCCCTCTTTTAATGTGCCGGATGTTGATCTGGCGAGCTTGAGTACCTCCGAGCGCGAGCAACTGCTGCAAACCGAGTTTTTAAAGCAAACTGCAAAAATGCCTTGGCGCGAGATGCAAACCTATTACGCTCGCGGCAGTGTGATTGTTGTGTCTGCAGAGCTCGATTTGATCGAAGTCGCCGTGCAGTTAGGTTTGGATAACTCCGCTCAGTTTGCCGCGTGGATAGAGCAAGGTTTCATCGCACCCGCGACCGACGAGCAGGCGCTGGTGTGGTACGACAACGACCAACTGCTGTGGGTGACGGTGGCAGCACCGTGGGTCCTGGTGCAGCACAAAAACTTGGCTTAGTTGACTGGGGCGAAGCGTCCCTCGAATACAGTGCCTCGTATCTCAATCTCTTTTAGGCCAGATGCACCGACCTCATAGGGATCTTGCGCCAAAACCGTGAAGTCCGCTTTTTTGCCGACCGCTATACTGCCGATCTCGGTCTCCATACCGACTGCCCAAGCGGCATCGATGGTAATTGCACGCAGCGCGGCGTCCAGCGATACGCGTTCATTTTGCCCAGTCAGATGGCCATTAATGGTTTGTCTATTGCTCGCATTCCAAGCGAGCGTTAGCGGTCTCAGTGGCGCCATGGGTGTATCCGAATGCAAGGTAAAGGGCACGCCCAAACGTTCTAGGGTACCCAAGCGTACCATTTGCTCGGCGCGCGATGGCCCTATTTCATGCTCGCCGTAACTGTCAGACAGAATGTAATGATAGTAGGGGTTGGCCGATACGATGACGCCAAGCGCCTTAATACGTTTGGCTTGATCAGACGTCGCGTACGCGAAATGCTCGATGGCAAAACGGTGATCTTGACGCGGGAAGTCTGTCAGCAGTGACTCTACCAGATCCAAAGTCCGTTCGGTCGCAGCGTCGCCATTGGAATGGGCATGAAGCTGAAAGCCTGCGCGCCAAAAAACCTCGGCATATTCTTTAAGTGCGTCTTCGGGTGTGAGCCAGACACCCTCGTGTCCGTCTAAATAGCCGGGCGCTTTAAATTGCGCCAGTGCGGAAAAAATGGCGCCATCGACCATAAGCTTGAAATGATCTCGCACCGACACTTGTCCGGTGTGAGTTTGTTGCCATCGTTTGACTTGCTCTAGCGCTTGCGCCGGCGTTTTTCCCGCCTGCATAAACTTCGAAATAATCGGGGTCATGATCAGTCGTAGGGGCGCGTTGGATTGTTGCATCATCCCGCTGAGTAGCCTCAGTTCTACGTCTGGGTCGCTGGAAATTCCCAGCCCCATGTCCACCGCGGTCGTTACTCCACCTTGATGCGCCATTTCTAGAAAGTTTTGGGTCCCGCGCATGTAGTTTTGCGGCTCGATTAAATAGCCCAAGTTGCGAAATACTGCGAACAGGCCGTTTTCCCAAAAATGCCCCTCGTCCCAATTGGCTTCGCCGTGCGCCGCCTCCGCATCGGCTTGGGTAATACCAAAGTGCTTAAGTGCGGCGGTATTGAAGATGACTTCATGAAAAGATCGTTGCCAGATAAATACGGGGCGGTCTCCAAACCAAGCATCGAGCTCCGCGCGGCGGACATGACCGTGCCAAAGCTCGTGGTAGCCCCAAGAGCCAAAGGGTTTGGATTTATCGGCGTCGTTGGCTTCTAGCGCGATCAGTTTGCTTTTGTAATCCTCGGGTGTCAGCGCGCCGGGGAATTCGCCCGTGGGTAGGCTCCAGTCATCAGGAGCCAAGAAGGGGAGTTGTGTTAAAATCGCGGGCAGACTGGGGTGAACGTGAGGGTCGATAAAGCCCGGCATCACGGTCATATCGTCTAATTGTCGGTCAATCTTACCCCCAAAGCGGTCGACCCATGGCGTTAGGCTGGCTTCGGTGCCAACCCCGACAATCAGACCGTTTTGGACCGCCACAGCCGTGGCGCGCGGCTGCGATGGCTCCATGGTGATAATGGATTTGGCGGTATAAATTGTGACCTCAGAGGCGTAGCTCGCCAAAGAAACAAGTAGAGCGAAGGTCGCGGTTAATAAGGTTCTCATGTACTGACGTCTCTTAGTTTGTGAGTGTCGTGAGCCGCTTACCGGCCGCGATAGACGATTGGATGGTGCCATCTACGACAGCCACTTGGCCATTCACAATGACCCAGTGAATACCAACAGGTGCTTCATAAGGTTTGCCGTAATCCGCTGTGGCCGCTACGGTATCTGCGTCGAATATTACGATGTCGGCATCCATACCTAGCTGGATGCGCCCTTTGCGTTTGAAGGCCGGCGCAAACGGCTCGAGCCATTGCGCTTGTTTCAGACTCATACGCGAGAGCGCATCGGATAACGTAAGAATACCTTGCTCTCGTACATAGCGACCTAAAACCAGCGAGAAAGTGCCCGCAATATTAGGGTTGCTGAATTGCTCATGCGTGAAAGCGGGTAAGGCATCGGTTGAAATCATCATATCGGGCCAGCGAAGCGCTGTGTGCAGCCAGGGTTCTTTGACATAATGATGATTTACGGCCCCCGAGCCTTCATGCTTGGCATAGTGATTCCAGGTTTCTTCGGTCAGCCATTCGCCGGTTGCGACCCACTGGACGTCTTCATAGGTGATATCAAAAATGGCTTGCCAGTCGCGCTTACGGAAGACGTCGGCAGAAATCGAAGTGCCACCTGCCAGATAACTTAGTGTCTCGGTGGTCACGCGAACGCCATCTGCGCGGGCTTGGTCAATGGTTTTAAGCCAATCTCCCACTGAGCCCATGGCATTGTGTGTGATATGACAAATGAATATCGCTGCCCCCGTCGATTTGGCCAGCGCCAAAACCTCGTTCAAACCGCTTGGGTCGCCCGGTAGGTTGCGCCGCACATGCGTGAATACTGGTACGTCGTGATCGGCCGCGACTTCAAAAATCATTCGCAGCTCTTTATCGGTAACGGCATCGCGCATGTAATCAAGTAGCAGGCCGATACCTAATCCACCCTGCTTTATGCCTTGGTTCAAGTGCTGGCGAATTTCTTCTATCTGTTCGGCTGTTGCGGGCTGCTCAAACGCAGGTGAGCTCATGCCCGCTAGGTTTCCCTGGTGAAAAAAATAGGGCTGATACTTTCCCTCGATCACTCGAATTCTTGCGGCGTAATGCCCTACCGAGGCACCAAAATTCAAGAGCGCATTATCTTTAATTGCATCGCCGTATTCGTAAACGGGGTAGGCGCCTGCTTCGGTGTCGAGTGCAGTGGTAATACCATCTAAAATATTTAGCTGCATACCAAAAGGGGTCGGTGTGTGGGAGTGGATGTCGATAAACCCGGGGGCGACAACACGACCTTCCGCATTGATCACTCGATCAGCCTCGAGCAAATCAGTGGTCAGAGCGACGATGCGGCCATCTTGAACACCCACATTTAGCACCTTATCGGTGCGTGTTTCCGGGTCGATCACGCGGCCGCCAATAATGGCGAGATCTAAGGCTTGTGCTGGCAGTGTCGCCAACAACAAGGGCAACAGGAAATGGGTACGAATACGGTGCATTGTGATCTCGTTATTGTCGTTATTAACGTGCGAGGCTTAGCGAATAATTTTAATCCAATCACCCACTCGAGGCTCACCACTGGGGTAAAGTCCATTGATTAGACGCAACTGATTTTCCGCATCAGGAATATCTATTTGCTCGGCAAGAGATGCCAAGGTAGCTCCGCGGGGAAATTGGATAAACTCGATGAATTGACCATCGCCCACGGCCTTCTCGGTGGGATGGATCGGCCGAAAGCTCTCGATCATCGGCAAAATTAAGGCGTCACCACTATTAAAATCTTCGGCCTCACCTTCGAAGCGATACGCCAGACCGTTGTAATAAATGACCGCGACGCGTTTGCTGATGCCTTGGGCGCTCACGATGCTGGTATAGCCCTGCAGGCCAGCCTGCTCCAGGGCTTTGCTGGCAGACAGCGCGCCGCTAACCTGCGATTCCAGAAAAGCCTGCGGCGTCTGATCTTTAGGTTCGCGCGAAAGCGTAAGGGTCAAAGTCATGGATTTAGAGGCGTCGCTGGCGATAATCTTATCGGCATTGGTACTTACCTTCCAGCCTTCTGGGTGTGCAAAGGTAAAGCCCAGTTTGTTGTGGTAAAAACGGTTGTCCTCGCGCTTACTCTGAATGCTTTCGCCCCACACAAGGCCCTGCAAATGTTTGCGCAAAGGCTCTGGTGGTTCGAGCGAGCGATTTTGGACATCATCGAGCTGGCTCGCGGTGCGGATGACCTGCTGCAAGCGTTTATCGTTGCGTGGATGGGTGGAATACAGTCCATGGTAAGACCCTGTTGCCTTGCCACCGGCTTTGGCTCGTTGGTAGCGCTCTTGGTCTTTGAGGACGCCAATAACAGCGAGCAGGGCATCGGTATCGTAGCCCGCTTTGTGCATATATCTTGCCCCTAAACTGTCGGCTTCGAGTTCCATTTCACGGCCGTAGCCCGAGATAAGTTGGGCGCCATAGGTATCAGCAGCACCGGCAAGGTCGCCGCTCCCCGTCAAGATGTAGGTCGTGACAGCCAAAACTTTACTGGTGGTTTGTGCGGTTTTTTGGCGGGCTGAATGGCGAGCGGTAACGTGACCAATCTCGTGCGCCATAACGCCTGCGAGTTCGTCCTCGGTGTCGAGATAGGCGAGCAATCCCCGGTTGACGTATACATAGCCTCCTGGCGTGGCATATGCGTTAATTGCTGGGTTGTCGATGACCGTGAAAGTAAAATCCAAGTCTGGCATGTCACTCACAGCGACCAGTTTTTGCCCAACTCGATTGATGTACGCCTGAAGTTCGGGATCCTCGTAAAATCCACCTTGCTCTTTTAGCTGCTCGTACATTGTCTGGCCAATTTCTTTTTCTTTGCTGGCGCTGGTAAATACGACGCTACTGCCGCCAGTGGCCGGGTTGCTTGAACAGCCGGTTATGATCAATGCCGCAGTTAAGGTCAGTAAAGCAACAAAATAAGGCATGGTTTTAGTACTTAGCCGATAAAAATTGCAGTAATTGTTCGCCAATACCGTCGCAGGCTGTGCCTTGTACTGGGGCGATGATAGGGATGGGGACTACGACAGCGGGCATATACGACTGACCGCTGGTGCTGGTATTGATGCGTCCTACCTCTGCCTGATTGCTAAAATCCCAGATTACCGCTTCGTAGTTCGACTCGTCGCTCCAAGTACCGAAGCCAAAACAGCCTGCGCCGGTGGGCCCCACCCCGCAGGTCATAGAGCCAGAGGCATCGGTGCGCTCGGTGTTGCCGTCAATCCAAATCATGTACTGCGTGTCCAGCGCTTGGATTTTGCTGGCGACGGCGGGTTGGGCGAGTAACTCGCGGATAGCACCGGGGTGCATGGGGGCCGTTCTGGGTTCAAACCAAGGGTAGAGCGCGTCTAAAAATTGGGCTTCGTCAACAATATCGATGGTGTCGTCTTTGCCCTGAATATGATTTCGAACGCATTGCACAAAATCGCGCTCAGTGTCGTAGTTGCTGGCATGGCGACGGCCCAGCAGCACAACTGATGATGCACCAACCCCTGCCTCTGGGGGGTTATAGGTCATTTCATCGATCTTGGCTGTGACGCAACCTTGCAGTACGAACATCACCGCCGTCAGGGACATGACTTGGATGAGCTTGGAGGTGTTCATGGTGTATCCTCCCGAGAAGACGTTTCGTCGGTGGCTCGCTCTAACCATTCGCTTACGGCTGGAACTTTCGGGAAATTCACCGCAAAATTGGCGCCGGCATCGCGCAGCGCAACAATGGCTGCCGCACCGACGGCCTCTTGATTGCTTTGCATAAAAGCTTCGGGGGTCTTGCCGTACGCGGTCATCGACCATTCGGCAAGCGAGTCGCCCGTATGATCGGTCAAGGCGATGTCATACTTCAGCCACAGCTCGAACACTTTAGTATTGGTGTGTGCCGGGATTGCATATTGCAAGTCACTGATGGTGGGTATTAATACGGATTGGACCTCGGTATTGGGTGTCTCGGTCGATGGTGCCTCTTTTAAGTAAACGACCTTTTGGAACATGGCGTTTAGAATGGTTTGCCACAGACTCATTTGTGCAGCACCCGTCTCGACCACCCAGCCTCGCTCGGTCTCCGCCTCGGGTTCATCAACAAAGGTGTGCGTTTTGAACTCTTCGCTGAAGTAAACCCCTAACGTTATCGGGATAGGGTCAAGCGCGGGCTGTGGGAACTGGCTGTCGACAATGACTTGGTTGGCACCGCAGGCCGACAGAAACAATAAGCATAACGCTAGAGCTGCCGCTCTGAGCGATGAATCTTGCTTATCGATAGTCGTTAAGCCCAACAAATGTGCCTCCGTTTCGGTAGGTCAGTTCACGCATGAGCGTGGCAAACCGTATGCCCGTTACGTTAGTGTATGCATCTGGCGAGAATTGTACAGGGAAGCCGATGGCGTGAATGCGAACCTTACGCGAGCCATCCGCTGCCTCGGCATTGATCGCGTCTACGGTATCAACTACCGAGGCGATTGAGTCCCCAGAAAACTCATCACCTAATACGTATACGCTAATCTTTTTTTGTGGATCATAAAAGCCCCGAATGGCTTGTGTTATCCCTTCTACCGGACTTGAGTTACTGAACGGATTCCAAGTGCGCAGGTTATCTAGGATGATTTTCCGCCGCCCTGGGGTATCGGGAATCCATTCGCCGCGGTATCGAGAAAATAAGTAGTTGCCCATGTCATTCATGACTTGAATGCCCTTTACCTCGGGGTAGATGCTTAATGTAGCCTCCATTTCTTGCAGCATCCGTGGCCAAGCGTAAGAAAACATCGAGCCCGAGGTATCGATGACAAAAATGATGTATTCGCTGTCGACCGGTATGCCTGCAATGAGATTATTCTTGGCTTGATACTGTAAACCCAACAGGCGCTGCATCTCTTCGGTGAGGCGTTGTTTGGCTTCGGCGAGTTGCTCAACGATAATGCTGTCGCCTGTACTCGCAACCTGCTCTTCCTCGAATCGACTGCGCAAGGCAGCAAGTTGACCGGATAAGCGAGCGATGCGCTCTTTGTACTCTGACAATTGTTCTTGCTTGGCGTTTAAATCACGATTGAATATTGCGGTTTCACCACGCAATTCGAACAGCTGTTTTTGTAGGGCGGCAATACGTCCCTCTAGATTGACGGTGCTTTGCTCAAGAATTTGGGGCTGTACCGTCTTGGTAATCATCAGCAACAAAATCACAGCGCCAAAACCGCAGCAGATCACATCCAAAAACGATAAAGAAAACCCTTCTGCCTCGCGGCGTTGTCGTCTCATTATGGCCAATCCTTTGATGGGCTGATAAAAGACCCCTGAGTGCCCAAGGCCAACTGCCAGTAGTAAGCCGCGGCCATTGGGTCACCCTCCATGGGTGCCAAAATGGTGTTTATCGGCACACCCTTGGGTAGCTTTTTGACCGCCTCTCGAAACAGTTTTTCTCGGTCGGCTCCAGAGATGGTGGCCCCCTTGGGTTTTTTGTCGCCTTGCGTGGGTAAGCCGTCGGTAATAATAAAAATATTGTCAGGGCGCAGGGGTAGTTTATCCATGGCGTCAAAGGCCGCGTGTAAGCTACTGCCCCCGCTGGGTAAGAGTTTTGTCACCGCGTCACCGACGGCTTCTAATTGACTGCGGTTTGAGACATCAAGCCACTGGCCCTCGGTTTCAGGGAGGGCGGCCTTTGCCTCGGTGTTAAAGTACACCACTTGGTATTGAGAGGATGGTGGTAACTGAGCGGTCAGCCAGCGCACTGTATTGGTTGCGCGACGCCATTTGGGCGCTTGCGCTTGGACTTGTTCTGACATGTTGCGTAAGCGGATAATGTTGACGATGCGATGGTCTAGCATGCTGGCAGAAGCGTCGAGCAGAATCAGAATCCGTCGTCCACCCAAATTCATACCCGTTAAATACTGGCGATTTCCATCGCCAACGTAGTCACGAGCACTTTTGCCCGCGTTCTTCTCTGCCGTGGCACGCAGTCGTTCAACTTCAGATTCCAGTTGGCTCAACTCGCCTTTGAGGGTATCGATGATTGACTCCTTGCTGGCGCCATCTTCATCAAGGGCTGTTAACAGGGCGTTGATGTCATCGATTTCTTTGCGAATTCGATCAGCACGACCCTCGGCGGTCACTACGTCTAAGCTCACCGTGTCGAGCGTATTTTTGAGTTTGACCAGGCCCGCTTGTCCTTCGCGGATATCTTCCTCTAACAGGCTGACTTCTGATAGCAGATCCGCATTAATCGCGTCTGCTTCTTGCTCGATGGCATGATCAATAATTAAAAACACTAGGACAACTGCGCCAAAGCCGCACGACATAATGTCTAAGAAACTTAGGTTAAAGGTGGTAAAACGGCGCCGTGCTCTGGCCATTGCCTACCCGCTGATCTCGATCAGAGTCATGACCGACCCATTAATATTGATGGTGTCACCCGGTGTGAGTTTTTGTTGCCTGCTCACCAAGCGGCCGTTCACCGTAATTAACTCCGGTGCATTGCTGCTGAGAGTTAGGGCCCAGCCATCCAACGAGGCGCTGGGGGCCTTGTGTTTGAGCCACTGTTTTAGAGGTATGGCTTTGTAGTTCGACAAGCCAAAAGGCAGGGTCTGGACAGTATCTGAATTTGTGACCTGAGCTCGGTCTTCTTGTGGCTCACAGGGCAGTGTATCGATTAGGGTAAATGCGTCGCTGTTTGGCGTGAGTTCAACCCACGTCGTAAGCTGGTCAAATAAAATGCGTGAATCCACTGTTTCGGTTGTCCAAGTGGTTGGACAAAAGTGACTCACCTTAAAGTTATGGTCTTCGATGAGGCATTGCGCCTGGGCGGGCCCAAAACGAGTGATGGCGTCAATAATGGGTTGGTAGGCAGGGCGAAGCTGGTCATGATCTAAAGCGACGGTATGCCCTTGGCAGTGAAAATAATACTCGGCCTCGAAAGTCGGGTTTGCAGCGAGCAATGTATCGATTTGATCTGCGAGGTCTTGCTCGTCTTTGCCCGAGCGTAAGGCGTCAAATCGAGCTTGATCGATAAACACAGAATTAATGACCTGTAGCAGACGGTCGCGCAATGCAAATAAACCCTGTCCAGCGACTGTCGTTGTGCGTTTCACCGTCAGTTCGCGGTCAACGATATGCAGCTCAGTAGCTGCCAATTGGTGTAGTTGGAGCTCGAGGTGTAAAACTCTTGGCGCTTTTGCTTGAGAGTAGCTAATGCCAATACTTCGGTGAATCAGGCGCACAGGTTCGAGTGTCGTCGCTCGCAAAATGCCCAATATCAAACTGAGTTGCTCGTCGCTGTAGTGACCTGGTACGGCAATCAAAGTCTCGGCGACATGGCCTTGAGTAATCTGGTCGATTTGTGCGTGAACCAGGTCGGCGTTGTGGCGTGCGTGCCCCAAGGGTGGTGTCAAGGGTTCTAGCGCGGGTTGCATCCAGTAGCGGTGCAGCATATCGGTTGGGCAGCGCTTGAGTTTTGGCCTCGCGGACTCGCCAAAGGTGTAGTTGCTGCCGTCCCAGTAGGCAATTCCGGGGTGAAAGTCTTGCTCTTCGCTCGTGCCAAAGCCCAGCTTGCAATCGTTGATGTCGAGTAGGTGTAAGGTCATAGTTAGGGCGTTACCAAAAATCGAAGCAGGCTTTTATCGGTGTAGCGCTGACACTCGAGTACCAGGCGTTCTTGCGAGTGCTGTAACTGATGCAAACAGAACATAATGATAATGCTCAATACGAGGGCGACAAACGTACTGTTAAATGCCACGCCAAGACTCACTGTGACGCCAGAGATGTCACCTTCAACGGCTTTGTAAGCTTGTCCCAAAGCATCACCGATGCCGCGCACAGTGCCAATAAAGCCGATTGAGGGAATCGCCCAAGCAATGTAGCGAACCATCGATAACTCTGAGTCTAAGCGGTCGGCCTCTGTTTCACATTGCTCGCGCACGGTGTCTGCAACAGCGGGAATGCTGGCGGTTGTGGCGTAGCGTTGTAAGGCCGCGGCTAGGGTTCTGGCGACCAAATAATCTTGTTGCTCTTCGGGCAGGGCCTCCAAGGGGCGGCTGTAGGCGCGAGCGTCACTGGGCAATACACTGGTGCCTTCTGGGATCGCAATCAAACCTTTCTGGGTCAGAGCGCGCTCCGCAAGATTGCGTTTCAGTTTGAACCCCATGATCGCTAGGGCCCACAACAGCAAAATAAAGCACGCTTCCTGCTCATAATCGCGGATGACGACATACAGACTGCGTGTGGGTGTGAAGTCGCCGCTGGCGGCCTGCAGCGCGGCTTGTGCCGCTAAGTGGGCATCGGCATTAGGCCTGACCAAACCCACGTAGACCCCGTGCACGAGAATGACGGCGATCAAAAGAGATACTAGTTGGAACAAAAATTCATTGCGAGTAAACCAATGCATGAGGTGTCCTATATGTCTACTGGGAACGAGACGGAAAAGTCTTCTGAAATCTGTTCGGAAGCTTCGTAGTCTAGTACGGTTTTTGTGCTGGGCGAAGACTGAGCCGGTTTGGGTGCGGCTTCCGCTTGCGATGGTGTGGGAGTTGTCGTTGCATCGCTGACAGCGGGCGCTTCAGTCTGGGGCGACGCCGATTCGGTTGTCTGCTGAGCGTCCGTCTGAGCAAGCGCCGTTGTGACGCCCAGAACAGTCGCCGTTAAACCGAAGACAAGCAAACTGTAGGTTTTATTCAGCATAACGCGCCACCCTGAACCCCACGTCGTCGCGACCTCGCGCGCCGTAATCGCGGTAGCTTAACCGCAGCTCGGTCAACTTAGAAAGTGACCAGCTTGCACCTTTTATCACGTAGTTGTCGCCCACCTGTTTACCCAGTGGGTTGGTTTCTGTTTGTTCAGATGGCGTGCGAATTTCGTACACGTCATGTACCCACTCTGCCACGTTGCCCGCCAAGTCGAACAAGCCGTGAGGGCCGGGATTGAAGCTAGCTACCGGAGCGGTCGCCACGTAGCCGTCTTGGTAATTAGCGACAATGCGTCCGGTGACGTGGGCGCTGCTGGCATCCGCAAAGTTTTCCGTGTTATTGGCGGGAGGGAAGGTCTCGCCCCAAAGGAATCGACGTTCTCCGGCTTCGGTCACGCGGGTCACAAATTCCCACTCGGCTTCACTGGGGAGCCGGTAACCTGAAGCTTCCTGATTAAAACCGACAATAATTCCGTTTTGCTCTTTATAAAACAGGGGTAGACCCTCTCGACGGCTGAGCCAGTTGCAAAATTGCGCCGCTTGTTGCCAGCTGACCTTAACAGCCGGTTGGGTCTGTCGGTTTAGGGAGTTGCCCGCCGCGACTCCGGAATCATGGGATGATTCGAACAATCTAAATTGCGCATTGGTGGTTTCCTGTTTGGCTATGTAAAACGCGCGCGTTAGCTGCACGCTTCGCTCTGTTTCGTTGGCGCGTCGGCCTGAGTCTCGTCGTGAGCTACCTATAGTAAAGGCCCCCTTGCCGGCGGGGTCAATCAACACCATCTCTGCGCCTGTGGGGTCTTTGGCGATAGGTTGAAGTCGCGCTTTGCGGGCCGCCGCTTCAGTCATCAATGTTGCCGTAACCGTTTGTGCGATCCCATTCCGAGGCGTGATGACCGTGGAAAAAGGCTCGTATCCCGGCTTGCTGATAACGACCGTCTGCTCGACTTGTGGAAGATCAAGGGTGGTCGATCCCTGTCCTATTTTGCGACCGTTAGCCGTAATTGAGGCATCCGCAGGGCTAATAGCAAAGGTAACTCGGCCGAGCATTGGTTTCAGGTTAAACATTTCTTTCGCAGAGCCACCGGCCGCAAGTTTGCGTGTGAATTCCAGCGCCTGAAACCCCGGTTTTGTTAATGCGATTGTGTGCTCTTGCCCCGGTTCAAGTGTTAACGAGACCGGTGTAAGGCCTTTGTAGCGACCATCGAGCATGACGGTAGCACCAATTGGGTCTGATTCGATTTTGAATTGACCGTTGGCTTCATCGAGTACGATCTTTGGTAAACTCTGGTCGGCGCCAGCATCAACGTCTAGTGTTTGTGTTGTGGGTTGATAATGTTGTTTTTCTAAGCGCAGCTCATGTTGGCCCGCAAGAATGTCAGCCGTCAGAGGCGTGGCGCCAAGGCGGATATTGTTGAGGTAAACCTCGGCGTTCGCCGGTTCAGAGTGAATCGTAATAGTAGCCCAATTGGGATCTAAAGAGATGACGAACTCTT
This sequence comes from Aequoribacter fuscus, assembly GCF_009910365.1. NCBI lineage: Bacteria > Pseudomonadati > Pseudomonadota > Gammaproteobacteria > Cellvibrionales > Halieaceae > Aequoribacter > Aequoribacter fuscus. The sequence continues at coordinate 228,555 of NZ_CP036423.1, forward strand.
GCGTTATGCCTTTGCCCTCGACTTCAAGGCTTACGTTTTTAGCTTGATAGCGGTCAGCTTGAACGAGTAACTCATAGGTGGCCGGTTCGAGCTCCAGCGTTGTTTCGGTGATTGTCTCGCCATTGAGTTGTGCTGTCGCGTTGGCCGGGCTCAGGTTGAGGGTGATTCTACCGGGGAGTGCTTTTAGCTCGACTTGGAGCTGTTGGCTCTCGTCTCGTGTCACCGTATAGGCAATTTCTGCGGCCTGAAATCCTGCAGCTGCGACTGAAATGGTGTATTCGCCAGGCAACAACAAGAACCGACCGCCAAAGTTTACCGAGAACCCGCCCTTAACGTCGACGTTGGCTTCATGGGTCTGATTCACGATAACCGTCAGACTTTTGGCGGCTAGCACAAACGCTAACGCTGCAAACAACCCGAGAGCCAGTAGGATCAACCCAACCTTCGCTGGCGAGAGCCCAATCGATCCGCCTGTCCCCTGAGTATTTTGCGTAACAGGTTGGAATTCGGTAGGTGTTAAATTGCGTTTAGATTGCGTCATTAGATTGGCTCGCGACAGGCAGCAAAGACACGAAGGTTAGAGTCATCGGGTTTGACTTCAAAATTGACGAGTATGTCGCGGAAGCCTACTCGTGTGCCGCGAACGGTATACTTACCCGGGCGAAGCCTCGCCTGATGTTGCTGGGTGGTCCCAATGTTGCTGTGACGTAGTAACACGAGCTCCGTTAAGCCATCCGATTCTATCGTGACATTGACAATACGATTGGCCCGTTCAATTAGATTTTCCAGCGTTTGAATTTGCAGTGTTAACGCCGGCCCCGCTGGTGCGATACTGCGAGCCTCATCCAGCAGGCGCTGCGCCCCCGCAGTAATCGCAGGGTCTTGCAGGCGCTCTGGGGCATTCAAAACAGAGCTGATTTTTTGATCTAATTGCAGGCGTCCTTGCGCATTGGGAAGGCCTTGTTGCGCGAATTGAATGCTCGGGTCCAAGGCGAGCGCCTCTTGATACAGATCGATGACGCCTTGCCAATCTTCCTGCTGAGTTGCGGCGTCGGCCGCTTGTTCGAGTCGACGCAGAGTTGCGGTGGTCTCAGCAAGTCTGAGCGTCGCTCTGGCTTGGTCTAGGGCTTCGTTTGAGCCCCTGTAGGCGCTAGCCTCTGAAAGCAAACGCGCGGCCATGTCGAAGTCTTTATCCTCGATGGCAGCGTAAGCTTGCCCGAGTGTTTCTTCAAACATCGCTTGTTGCCATTTTTCGAGAATTTCTGCTTGCGCTAGGCTAACGGTCTGATGCGCGGGATCGGCCTTGGCTGCCGCATCAATCGCGACCTTGGCTGCACTCCAATTCGATTGGCTTCGCGCTTGCTGGGCGTTGTCGAAGTACTGGGCAGTTTGCGGCAGTGCCTCGATACGCTGAGTCAGTGTTGCAATGCTACCGTGGTTGGGCGCTAGGGCCTCAAGCAGATTCAGTTGTTGTACAGCCGTTTGTGGGTCAAACGCTTCAATCGCGTCTCGGGTTTGCAGTTCGGCCAGGTTGGCGCGAGCCGGAATGCCATCGCTTAGTTCAACGAGCTGTTCTAAGGCTGCTGAGTAACCTGCAATCGCGCTGGCAAAATCTCTATCGCGGTAGTATTGATCTCCTTCCTGAGCACGACTGAGTGCTTGTTCGTAGGGCGTCTGTCCCCACAACTCGACTTTTGCTTCCTGCAATACTTCTTGCTGTAAGAGTATCTGCTCAAGGACGTCTTGAGCCTCTTTGCGCGCTTTTTCCAGTTGCGCTTGTTCGAATGGAGAAAGTTCTGAGGCAGGGCTACCCAGCTCGGGACCTGCGCGGTTTGGCGTTTGCGTTGAAGTTGATGTTTGATTTGCTTGAACACTGGTGGGACTGGTCGGTGTAACTTGTCCGGGGAGCCAAATAAAAACGCCGTAAATGGCAACCAAAATAAGGACGACCGCGAGGACTAAGCCCCAAGGCTTGTTGCCTTCTTGGAGTTTAGTGTCACTCCGCGCTACAGCGGGCTGAAACTCGGTCGGTTCAATGCGTTTTTGCATCAGCGATTACTGTCCTGTTGTGATCGCAGTGTTTGATCCAAGCTGCCAATCTCTGACTCGTAGATATCGTCGAGCAAGGCGCGCCACTGGGCATATTGATCCTGCACGTTCCCGGTCAGAGTAATTGTTTGATCGTCGAGTTGAATGACCTGAGGTGTAATTTCGGCTTCCAAGGACGCCCCAAGTTCTTCTAGTGCCTCGACGTGAATGGCGGCCTCATTACGTTTGTCTAATCCGCTTTTGACCATGTAGGCGCCGCCCATTATCGCAACGTTACCCGCCGTTCGTGTCACGGTGTCATTGCCTTCAGCCGCCGCATAAATACCCGCGAGTACTGACAAGCCCCCTATTAATAAATCGCTCGCGGCTTCTGCTCGAACTTCTTCTAAGGCCATGGCTTCTTCGTAGGTAAGTTTGCGCCACTCTTGGTAGGGCAACTGCATCTGACCGCCAAATTGCTCGTAATAGGTTTGTAAAGTATCGACGTATAAATGATCACGTGCGCGTATTTTGCGGACTCGCTCAAGCATGGGGTCGCCCTCCGCGGGTAATTTTTGCAGCTGATAACGCCCGTCTTCGTAGATGACATAGTCCTCAAAAGCTTGGCTTGCAAAGCGCTCGGCGAAGCGCATTTCGGCGACTTGCCGTACTCGTACTAAGGTTGCGGGGCCGAGCTTGTCATAGTGCTGCAACAGGTCATTTGCAATGCGGTTGTACACGGCCTGGAAAGCGTCGTGGGTGCTTCTTGTTGTCGTTGAGTAGGCGTAGCGAGACGCTTCGGCTTTATAGACGCGGTGATCGATCCAGTAGCGGTTGGTTGCGTCCACCGCGGTAATTTCAAGGGCTAAATTTTTGCCATCAGAGCGCAGGATCTTGCCGCTGATCATTAAGTCCGTGAGTTGGTCCTCGGAGGGCACGACACGCACCGCACCCCAAGCGCCGCTGTCTTGCATTGCGTTCATTAACAATTGAGGCATATAGCGAGCTTCTGATTGCCGCACTTCGGGGAATACTGGAATATCGCCATCCGATTCGATATCCAGCCCCGGGTCAAATAGGGCAATGCTGACGTCCAATAATTGTTCGTTTGGAATGGCTGCCGTGGGCGTTTGGATGGCGGGGATTTTGGTGGTTTTTACGGTTTGTGATACGCAACCGCTTAGACTGACCAGCGTAACGATCAAGCAGCCAACTACCCGCACAGAGATCTTCATCCTTGGTTAATTCCTTTGTATTTTCGGTATTCGTCCCACAGTTTTTCGCGGACTGCGGGATCGGGTTCGCGCATCGCAGCTTCGCGCAGTTGGCGCGCGATAACGTCATCATCGTCGCCGCTAGGTATGTCGCCTGGCGGTGGATACTTAGCGGTTGTGTTAGCCGCACTAACCTCGCCGGTACGCATGCCGCCCCCGCCACCTTGGCTGCCCATGCCCCCAGGCATACGGCCGTACGTTTGGTTACTATCCGTACTCGCAGTTTCCGCGCCCGCCGGGTACTGCGGGTTTGGTTCGGTATCGGACTCACGCTGCTCCGCTTGCGCATCTAGGATAATCTGATCAAACACGCCTGTGGCGCGTTCGAGCTCAGCATCCAGCACAGCAATTTTCTCGCTCTGGCTCATCGGGCCTGAGGCTCCGGGGACGCCTTGTTGGGTTGCTTCGCTATTATTGTTACTGGCGTAGTCACCTTGTGTGTCGGTGGTCGATGTCTGACCGCCGGTATTAGCCTCGGTGCCATTATCATCTGCAGGCTGTTCGTTGGACCCACTGGCTTGACCGATCTCTAAGGGTGCTTTGCGAGCACTGCTCGCGGGTTCTTCGTCCACCAAGGTAGGCAGCGCCTCGCTACCTTGGTCGCCCATAGTGACAAAGCCGGGTTCTCCGCTTTGATCAGTAGAGGTATCATCAGAGGCGCCCTCGCCGTTACCGGTTTTGGGTGGCGGTGGAATCGCTGCTGTCTCGGAGCCACTGCTGGTCTCTGTCCCGTTTTTTGAGCCGCTCGTCGTCGTAGGCGATGTCGTGCTGGTCGGGTCTGAGCTTTGCGATGAGCTTGGGTTGGGTATGCCCCCACTCGGCAGACTGGGGCTGCTTGAACTCGAGCTCGAACTCGAACTCGAACTCGAACTTGAGCTTGAGCTTGAGCTTGAGCTTGAGCTTGAGCTCGGCGATGGGAGTGACACCGATGGCGTCGAGGTCGACGTTGAGGTGCTGGTCGAGCAACCATAGGTCAGCGCTGTCATGCTTATGGCTATGACCAGTTTAGTCAACTTGTAAGACATAGGTTTGCTCCACTCCTTCTCTGGTTACAGTGGTACCCTCTATGACATGAGGCCTAAACACGGCGTGTCTTAAGTAGCGTATAAATTTACCGGCTAAGCCATCAAACCCCTCGGCAACCTCGATGCGCTTCACGTTGCGTACACTGCCCCGATCGGTCACATTAAAGCTGAGTGTTACGTTGCCTTCCTCGGCTGGTACCGCGGGCGGCAACAAACGGATGCCGCTAATATCCGGCAATAACGTAATGCGATTAAACAATCGCTCACGTAAATCTTGGATCTGGGTTTCGTCTTCGAGTTCCCCAATGACCTGATCGATCTGGCGATACAGTTCGCTGGCGGTTCGGCGTTCGCCGCGCCAGAGATGCCAGTCGGCCAACTGTATACTGGCGTGAAATGCCTCGAAGCTAGTCACACCATGTAATTCTGATAGCAAATGAACCAGGAGTTCGATGGCTTGCGGTGCGCCGCGGTCGGCGTCGCGGTAAAATTCGTAAAAGTTTTCTTGCGGCGCGTTTTCGTCAAAATTGGTTCGCCTCTCGAAGGGCGAGGCGTCTTTCTCGTCGTCAAACGAGGTGATCAAGAAGTATGTTTGAATTAAGCCCCACAACGAATCGGCAACGAGCTGTCTCTCATCCTCAAAGGTTTTAAGCTCGTTCAGTGCACTTTGATAAGCGTCCAGCATTTTTACCAGTCGAGGGAACTGAGTGTCGACAGGGTCCTTTAAAAACTGGGAACGCTGCCAATATGCATAGGCTAGCCACGCTGAAATTCGCTCAGGCCCGGCAGGTAGTGCACGCTGTTGCACGCGAATTAAGTAGTCTTGCTGGTCATCTGCCGCGCGAATATCTTGAAGTACTGCTAGGCTGTTTATCGAACCTTTCAAGAAAGGGATTTGTTGCTCGCTGTACAAACCTTGGTTAATGCGAGTGATGTGTGTGCCGCGTTGAAATATCTCGACCGCCTGCGTTTGGCGGCCAGAACGCTGCAGAGCTAAGCCAAACCCAAGTAGTTCTTCAGATAAGCCTAAAGCGTAGGCACCGCCGGTTTCTTCCAAGCTTTTTATGACGTCTCGGTACCCATCGAGTTCAGCGGTACTGAGCTCGATCGTTTGCTCGCTATCAGTCATGTCGAGGACGTCAGCCGCTTGTGCCAACGCGGTTGCATTAGTGCTGAGTACAATGAGGCTGGCAATAATAGGTACGCGCATCTTCATGGTTTTTCGACTTCCAGTTGATCAGGGCGGACACCGATTTAATCTACACTATAACCGATTTGTATACGATACGAGGCCAACCCCAAAAAGGGTTTAAGTAAAGGGTTTGTGCACTGATTTTCGTTTTGGGCTACAGTACTCGGCGTTCATAAGGTGGAAGACGTATGGGATTGTTCGAACAAGACACGGCAGTACAGCGAATTAGCGAGACTCGCTGGCAGGCAAACTTGGTGCCGGGGTGGCGCATTGGCGAAATGATGAATGGGGGGTATCTGTTGGCGATCGCGGGGCGTGTCATGGGCGAAGCCCTGCCTCAATCTGACCCGCTGTCGATTAATGCGTTTTATCTTGCGCCCGCGTTTGTCGGTCCCATGATCTGTGAGGTCGAGATCTTGCGCCTTGGAAAAAACACCAGCCAAGCGGTCGTTAAGATGTACCAGAACGACGAACTCAAAGTTCAAGTCACCGGCGCTTGCTGCGACCTCGACTCCCTTTCGGGCCCGACATGGCTGCGGACTGAACGCGCTGATATCCCAGAGTGGGAGGAACTCGTACCCACGCCTAATACCGCGATCGAATTGGGTCAGCGCATGGATTTGCGCTTATCTCAGGGCCAGAGTTTCATGAAAGACGGAAAAGGCGATGGTCGCGGCGAGTTTCAAGGTTGGATTCGCCACAGTGATGGCGCGCCGACAGATGCGTTATCTTTGTTGTTTTTTTCCGACGCGTTTCCACCGCCAGCATTTTCACTATTTGGTGCGGTTGGCTGGGTGCCCACCATCGAGTTGACGGTGCAGGTACGCGCCAAACCAGCGCCGGGACCCATACAAGCTTACTTGTGGTCAAACTATTTAACCGAGGGTATTACCGAAGAGGACGGTTTGTTCTGGGATAATACGGGAAAGTTGGTGGCGATTTCGCGCCAGTCGGCTAAGGTTCGCGCTTAAGCGTTTAAACTTTTGTCGTTGGCTGAACGGGCGCTGGTTTGGCAAAAAGTGGCAAGCTAGGGAACTGAAAAAAGTCAGCCCAAGCGTCACCGAACTGGGTTTTGATGCAGCGGCCAGTTAAGTCTTGGTAGCGCTCTTCGAACAGTTTTTGTAGGTCTGCTTCGCTCGTGATGCTTACTAAAACGGCGGCTTGCATCAAGCCCTCAAGGCGCAATTGATCGGCGGGCGGGCAATCCAGGCCCGCGTGTAGTCGGATAATTATGGCGTCTAGTCGCTCAGTAATTGCTTTGAGTAATGGATTTATTGCGCTCAAGCGGTATCATTCCTCTCGGCACCTGGGCCGCACAATTCGGTTATAGCCCGATTCAAACACACTGTGCATGTAGAAGGAAGATCGACCATGCTACGACGCTTGTTATTGATTAGTTTGTTGTACTCTACCTTCGCGGTAGCCCAGCCTAGCACGGAGCAGGCGCCGATTATCGATTATCAGGATCGATTTTTACCGCAGTTTGGTCGCAACGGTATGGTCGTGGGTCCTGAGCGTCTGGCCACTGAAATTGGTTACGCTATTTTGCAACAAGGCGGTAATGCCGTTGACGCCGCTGTGGCGACCGGCTTTGCTTTGGCAGTGACCTACCCGCGCGCCGGTAACTTGGGCGGCGGTGGCTTTATGCTGATTCACTTGGCCGACGAGAATAAACAGGTGTTTATTGACTATCGCGAGATGGCCCCGGGTCGAGCACAGCGTGATATGTATCTGGATGAATTTGGCGATGTCGATAGGCAACGACTGTACTTTAGTTATTTGTCGGCGGGGGTGCCCGGCACTGTGGCTGGTTTACTTCATGCGCTAGAAAATTATGGCACGATGAGCGTGCGGCAAGTTTTGCAGCCGGCGGTTGACCTTGCGCTGAAAGGCATTCCTGTCTCCTTCGCGTTGAACCAAGAATTGAATTCGCGTAAAGAGCGTTTGCTGGCCGATCCGGGTGCAGCCAGTACGTATCTCGTTGAGGGCGAAGCGCCACAGCTCGGTGTGAACTTTCGTCAATCCGATCTAGGGCAGGTGCTTAAAAGTATTCGCGATAATGGTCGTTCAGGTTTCTACGAGGGCTGGGTTGCCAAAACCATTGCGCAAGCCATGGCGGAGTCGGGCGGTATCATTACCGAAGGCGATCTCAAAAATTACCGAGTGGTCGAACGTGAGCCCGTACGCGGTACGTTTCGTGGCTACGAAGTCGTGTCTGCACCACCGCCGTCCTCGGGTGGAGCGCACATAATCCAAATGTTAAACATTCTGGAGCCCTTCGACTTGCAAGCTATGGGGCACAACTCTGCGGAATATATTCACCATGTCATCGAGGCTATGAAAATTGCCTACGCGGATCGTGCGGCGCACATGGGCGACCCCGATTTTTCCCCAGTACCGGTTAATCAATTGTTGAGCAAAGAGTATGCCGCCAAGGTTCGTGGTGACATTGATCCCGAACGAGCGCGCGCTGCCACCGAAATTCAAGCCGGCGACTTTAGCGACATCGAGAGTCTAGATACTACGCATTTTTCGGTGGCAGATACGCTGGGCAACGTTGTGTCTAATACCTACACATTGAACTTTAGCTACGGTTCACACATTGTCGTGCCAGGTACAGGTGTGCTGTTAAATAACGAAATGGCGGATTTTATGACGAAGCCCGGAACGCCTAACGCCTTTGGTTTGATCGAAAGCCAGGCCAACGAAATTACCGCGGGTAAACGACCTTTGTCTTCAATGAGTCCAACGCTGGTGTTCAAAGACGGCCAGCCTTGGCTAGCGACCGGTAGTCCAGGTGGGAGTTTGATTATCAGTACCGTCATGCAAACGATACTGAATGCCATGGCCTTTGATATGAACATTGCCGCAGCAGGGGGCGCCGCGCGCGTTCATCATCAGTGGATGCCTGATACCCTGCGTATTGAGAACGGTGTGAGTAAAGACACCGTCGACAAACTCAAGGCCATGGGTCACCCCGTGGAGGAAAACGTCAGAACCTTGGGGCGGACCCAATCGATTATGATTCAAGAGGGCTGGTTCTTGGGAGCGAGCGATACGCGCAGGCCCGGTGGTTGGGTTGCTGGCGCGCAGTAAAGGCAAGGAGAGTTAAGTGAGCTTAAAAGATCACCGAAGAGACTACACCAAAGGCGGGCTGAGTCGCTCTGATTTGAGTTCGGACCCCTACCAACAGTTTGACCGTTGGTTGCAGCAGGCCATTGATGCAGGCCTTGGTGACCCCACAGGTATGGTGGTTGCGACCCAAGATGAGTCGGGCTATTTGTGGCAGCGGATGGTGCTGTTAAAAGACGTGGGGGTCGATAAAGGCTTTGTGTTTTTTACGAACTATTCAAGTTCTAAAGCTCAAGCTATCGATCACAACCCGCGTGTGTCGTTGCACTTTCCTTGGAATGAATTAGATCGTCAGGTGATCGTGGGTGGTGTAGCGAGTAAGATCTCTAAACTCGAAACCGCCCATTATTTTTTATCGCGCCCTCGTGAGAGTCAGTTGGCAGCCTGGGCTTCGCATCAAAGTCGCCCAATCTCGGCTCGCTCAGTGCTTGAGCAACAGCTACATGCCATGAAGGAGAAATTCAGCCACGGTGATATTCCAGTGCCCGATTTTTGGGGCGGTTATCGCGTGGTGCCGGATCGCATAGAGTTTTGGCAGGGTGGCGTTAACCGCCTTCATGACCGCTTCCGGTATTATCGTGAAGGCGAAAGCGATTGGTGGATCGAGCAGTTACAGCCTTAGTTTGAGCCTATTCTTGATCGGTCGGAACCACTTGGCGTTGATCTACATAACGGCAATATTTTGGTAGTCCAAGTAGTTGGCGACGGATTAAGTCCAGCGTACAGGCGGTGACCATCGTCTGGAATAGTTGCCGAGGCAGTGGCCACAATAGCCGAAGCGTGTTCAATTCTTCTCGTGAGCCGTAGGCTACCCAAACCGTGCCTACGGGCTTTTCGTCGGATCCACCATCGGGCCCTGCAACACCGCTCACCGCAATCACGTAGTCGGCCGATGCCCGGGCTAGTGCCCCGTCAGCCATTTGCCGTACAACCGGTTCGCTAACAGCGCCGCAGTTGTTTAAGTGACTGTCTGAAACGCCAAGAACACTGGCTTTGATCGCATTGTCGTAGGTGACAAAACCGGCATGGAATGCTGCCGAGGCGCCCGGGATTTGAGTGAGAGCACTGGCGATTAGGCCACCGGTGCAAGACTCTGCGGTCGTGATGGTTTGCTGGCGTTCTCGCAATAGTTTCAACACTGCTTCGGCAAGTGTGGTATCGCCTTCGCCAACGATATGGTCCCCAAATAGGGTATGGATGTGTTGGATACAGCGTTCTTGGTCTTCTTGATGGCTGTCGTCGTGGATAGTGAGTTTTACTTCCATTTGTGGAGCGCTGGCGCGAAAGCCCAGCTCCACGGTCTCGGGCCAGTCAAAAGTGCTGTTGTTAATGAGCTGTTGAGCGTTAGATTCGCCCAATCCAAAGGTTTGCAAACGTCGCACAATAGTACGATGCGTCAGATCAAATCGAGCGCTAATTCGGTCCGTGATAATGGGCAGCATTTGCCGCATTTCGCTGGGAACCCCAGGTGTTGCAAAGACGCGGGTGCCTTGGTGCTGCAAGTCAATTCCCGGCGCCGAGCCCGTTGCGTTAGGAATGATGTCTGCACCGGCAGGAATCAACATTTGTTTTTTGTTTGCGTCATTTAGCGCTTGGCCTCGACGTTCACACCACCCCTCTAATTGGGCTTTTGCGTCCGGGTGTATTTGCAAGGCGCTATTGCTAAAAGCCGCTAAAGCCTCTGACGTTAGATCGTCGACAGTAGGCCCCAAGCCACCATTCATGATGACAATGTCAGCCGATGCACTCATGCTGTTTAGTTCAATTAACAGTTGTTCGAGGTCGTCGTTGACCGTGACTCGACGGCTAACTTTAATGCCCATGGCGGCCAGCTCGCGGGCGATGTAAGCCGAGTTGGAGTCGATGGTGTCGCCCGCCATGACTTCGTTTCCGGTCATGAGTAATTGAACGTTGAGTGCTGTCATTTGGCCTCCATGTGGGGTGAGTAGTGTAACAATCCATGCTTAAATGACTACTCAAAATTGTGGTGTGCGTGTTAAGTTTTTGCTAAGCAACAATCGAGATGATGACGGCATGATTAAATCGTTGTTCACAGTTTTTACTGTGCTATGGCTATTTGCGCCCATGGCGAACGGTCTTGATGAGTCTGAATCTGGCAGCTCCGAAAACCTTGTCTGGCTGGATCGTGCGCATCAGTCCGCGACCACAAGCGTGGATAACATGGCACTGTGGATTGATGGTGTGTTTGGCGATCAGGTCACCGAAGATGAAGCAATGGCCGAGAGCTATCTGCGGGTTATTGGGCGTTACTCATGGAATGAAAATGCCGAAAATGCCAATAATTTGCGCGTTCGAGGCACCTTGTATCTTCCCAAGGTGAACGACCGTTTGGCGCTTTTATTTGACGATGATGATATCGGCGATGAGGCGTTGGACGCTATCCCAGGTGCGGGCAGCGAATCCCCTGACCTAGGTATTCAGTGGCGCTTGTCGAAGCAGGATGCTTCAAGTATTGATTTGACGGCACATTGGCGTGATTCAGGTATACGTCCGGGTATTAGATTTAGGCGTCAGGCCCCGGTCACGGACAATGTCGCTATGCGTTTTTACCATCGATTTGATTACGGCAAAGATGGCTGGGAAACATCGACAGAATTGATTTTTGATAAGAAAGTCACGTCCGGACACCTCTACCGCTGGCGTACCCGAGTCGATACCAGCTTGGGTGACGAGGCTGCGTCTTGGCGCACGGTGTTTCAGTCGCGACATGCGAACGGAGAGGGCGCTGCCCTGCATGCTCGGCAGTGGTTTTTGGGTTTGGCGGGGCAGGGTTCTTCAGCCTGGCGGGATACCGCTAAATATGTCGGGGTTACCTGGCGACGCTCTTACGTGCGAGACTACCTTTGGTTCGAAGTCGAGCCCCGCTACACCTGGCAATCTGCGTTGTGCGATTGCGATACCGCATCGTTGCAACTGCGTGTAGAAGTCTTACTTTTTGATCCTGACTAGCGCTTCTGTCTCGCCACAAAGGAATCCAGCTGTTAAGGTGTGGGGTTTTGAAAATAGGGGGACATGTTATGAGCGACAACTTGAAATTTACGACAGATGAGCAAAAAGTCAGCTATGGCTTTGGCCTGCAATTTGGCGACCAGCTACGTAAGAATCAATTCGACGGTATGGACATCGATGCGGTGGTTGCCGGTATCCGCGACTGGTTTGCCGATGGCGCCAGCAAGCTATCTGACGCTGACCTAAATCCTGCCTACCAGGCCGTTCAAGCCAAGCAACAAGCGGCGCAGGCAGAGCAAGGTGCTGCGCAAAGCGCTATCGCTGACCAATTCATGACCCAAAACGCGGCGCGTGAGGGTGTCGTGAGCACTGAATCGGGTTTGCAATACGAGGTGCTCGAATCTGGCGATGGTGCTGCGCCCACTCGGGACTCTACGGTCGTGGTGCACTACCACGGGACCTTTGTTGATGGTTCGGTATTTGATAGCTCCGTGCAGCGCGGGGAGCCTGCGACTTTTGGCGTGACACAGGTTATTCCTGCGTGGACCGAAGCTTTGCAGCTGATGTCTGTGGGCGATAAATGGCGCGTGTTTGCGCCCCCACATTTAGCCTATGGTGAGCAAGGTGCCGGTGGTGTGATTCCACCCAACACCGCTCTAATATTTGAGGTCCACCTGATCGGGATCGAATAAGGAGCCGCGGGCGGTGATCAGTCAGTTGAATTTACCCAGAATTCTCCGCGTCGGGGGCGGTGCGAGCCAAGAGCTAAGAGCGACACTCGCGCAATTGGGGCTGTCAAAGCCCTTAATAGTGACCGACCCATTCATTCGCTCGCGAGCGTTTTTTGATGCGATTGTCGGTGCAGTGCCTGATTTTGATAGTGCTACCGATATCTTTGCTGACTGCGTGCCCGACCCAACCACCGATTCGGTGCGGGCCGGTTTGTCGGCGTTGACAGCAAAGGATTACGATTGTCTCATCGCCATCGGGGGCGGTAGCTCCATGGATACGGCAAAAGCGATGGCTGCGATGCAAGGGCGGTCTGAGCCCATGCGGCAATACAAAGTACCTTTTGCTTTAGATTCCGGTTTGCCGATTATCGCGATCCCAACGACTGCGGGAACCGGTTCTGAGGCCACCAAATTTGCAGTAATAACCGACACCGAAACGCAGGAAAAGATGCTGTGGATAGGACTGGCGCTGATGCCGATTGCTGCGCTGGTCGACTATGAGTTGACGATCGAAATGCCCTATCGTTTAACCGCAGACACAGGCCTAGATACCCTGTGCCACGCCCTAGAGGCCTTTGTGAGTCGCAAAGCCAATGCGTTTACCGACCCGATCGCCTTGGATGCCATGCGTTCAGTGGTGACCTTTTTGCCCAGCGCATGCGCCGACCCTAGCAATCGTGAAGCACGCGAGGCGATGATGCTGGCTGCAACTCAAGGCGGCGTTGCTTTTGCAAATGCCTCGGTGACGTTAATTCACGGGATGAGTCGCCCTATCGGCGCGCACTATCATGTGCCGCACGGGTTAAGTAATGCCATGCTGCTGCCAGAGATTACCGCCTGGTCGTTGCCGGGTGCCCAAGTCCGCTATGCTATCGCATCTCGGCATATGGGTTTCGCTGCCCAAGACAGCGATGACTCAACCGCGTGCGATGCACTAATCAGTGGTCTGCGTCGTTTGTGCTCGGATTTAAGTGTACCGACGCCCGCGAGTTACGGCATTGACCCCGACAGCTGGCGAGCTAATGTAACCTTGATGGCAGAGCAGGCTTTAGCCTCTGGTTCGCCGAATAATAATCCTCGCGTGCCGTCTGCTGCGGAAATTGTGGATCTTTATCGGCGTGTCTTCGAGTAAAGACTTGCTTCGGATACGGATTTCCGCCCATCATTAGCGGGTCAAGCGACTTTAAGCGGGAAGGTTCATGGTTTCAGATTCAAACCTTATTTGGGTAGACATGGAAATGACGGGTCTAGAACCTGATCAAGACGTGGTTATCGAAATAGCAACGATTGTCACCGATAGCGAGTTGAATACTTTGGCCGAAGGTCCGGTCATTGCCATTCATCAGTCCGATGCCATTCTTGCGGGGATGGATGAGTGGAATACCACACATCACACAGCGTCGGGTTTACTGGATCGAGTGCGTGCCAGCACCACGGACGAACGGGCCGCCAGTCTGGAAACTATCGCCTTTTTAGAGCAATGGGTTCCCGCAGGTAAATCACCAATGTGCGGTAACACCATTTGTCAGGATCGGCGTTTTATGGCTCGTCACATGCCAACACTAGAGGCCTATTTTCACTATCGCAATTTAGATGTCAGCACGTTAAAGATTTTAGCCCAGCGTTGGGCACCAGAAGTCGCTGATGGCTTTTCCAAAAAAGGCGCGCATTTGGCTCTTGATGACATTCGCGAGTCGATCGAAGAGCTGCGTTACTATCGTGAAAAAATGCTGACCTGTTAGATTCGGCGCAATAGGCGGTTACAAGCGGTGGGCAAGCGAAAATTAACCAAGCAGCAAGCGTGGCGAATCCAAAAGATTCAAGATGAGCGCAGTAAGCGCTCGCAGAAACGCGACAGCAAAGCCGATGAATTACTCGTTGGCGGTGAGCTAGGCGATGAACAAGAAGGCCTAATCATCTCGCATTTTGGTACCCAAGTGGAGGTGGAGGGCACAAACGCTGAGCGGCAGCGCTGCTTTATCCGGGCTAATTTACCGGCTTTAGTCACGGGCGACCGAGTGGTGTTTTGCGCTGGCGAATACGCAGGCGTCGTGGTGGCTTTGCACGAGCGCCACACCATATTGAAGCGCCCAGATCCCTACACGGGTCTTAAGCCTGTTGCTGCCAATATTGACCAGGTCGTCGTGGTGATTGCACCTCAGCCTACACCCTATGCTGATTTGATAGACCGCTATTTGGTGGCGGCCGAAACGGCCGGTATCGAACCTTTATTGTTACTAAACAAGACCGATCTACTGGATCAGCCCGAGCTGAAAGATACAGTCGATGAAGTGCTCGAACCCTATAAAGCCTTGGGTTATCGAGTGGTGCAAACCAGTGCGAATCGGGCCGATTTGTCGGCTCTAGTCCATGTTTTGCAAGACCGTGTGAGTGTGTTTGTTGGACAATCGGGAGTGGGTAAATCGTCTTTAGTGAATTCACTGCTGCCGGCAGCAGCGCTGCGTACCAGCGAGCTTTCGCAATACAATCAAAAGGGTCAGCACACCACGACTACGGCGCGACTGTTTCACTTGCCCACCGGCGGCGTATTGATCGATTCTCCTGGAATTCGCGAATTCGGTTTGTGGCATATGAGTCGTGCCGAATTAGAGCAGGGTTTTCGGGAGTTTGCGCCGTTTCTCGGAGTCTGCCGTTTTCGTGATTGCAAGCACGAAGCTGAGCCAGATTGTGCGCTTTTGGCGGCGGTGGACGAGGGGCGTATCAGCGAGGCTCGATTTCGCAGTTATCAAATATTGGTCGACGCGTTAGACGCCGACCGCCCCGTCTAAACGTTTATTCGTGAGGCAATGCATTCGCCCATGCGGATGTCGTTGCCCGCGTGACACCAAGTCTCCCAAGCGATCTGATCTTTGCCGAACAGCAAAATGACAGTTGACCCCAGTTTAAACCGGCCGAGCTCATCCCCTTGCTTGAGCTCGATAGCCGGCGCTGGTTGGGCGTAGTGGCGAGTAATAATCTGCGATCCAGGAGGTGCCACTTGGCCTTCCCAGACGGTTTCGATACCCGCTACGATCATAGCACCCACCAAGACGGCTGCCATTGGGCCCGCCTCTGTGTCGAAGAGGCACACCAAACGCTCGTTGCGAGCAAACAGTCCATCGACATTTTCGGCGGTGGTTTGATTTACCGAGTAAAGATCGCCAGGGATGTATCGAGTGGCGAGCAGGGTACCTTGAATCGGCATATGAATGCGGTGATAGTCTTTTGGGCTTAAGTAAATAGTAGCGAAATCGCCATCATGGAAGAGCGCGGCCCATTCTTCGTTGCCGCCGAGTAGGCTGGTAGTTGTAAATGATTTGCCCTTGGCTTGAAAAATCTGATCCTCATTGATTTTACCAACCTGGCTAAAGGCTCCATCTGCGGGACTCAGTACATCGGCAACGGCCAGCGGGCGAGCCCCTGGCTTTAAGGCGCGAGTGAAAAACTCGTTAAAATTGACGTAGGCTTCGGGGTAGGGTGCGAAGGCCTCTTCCATATTGACCTGATAGTGTTTAATAAACGCTTTTATCAGGGTGTTCTTGAGCCATTTTGGATGCTTGAGTTCGGCAAGGCGCCCCACCCAGCGAGACAGTAGGTGTTGGGGTAATAGGCGCTGAAGCAAGATAAAAGGCGACATAATCAAATCCGCAGGTACCACGTAAACCGCAAGTATATAGATTTTCTGGTAGTAACGGGGAGTCAGATTTTGGTTTGAATCTGAAAATTTCGGTACTTTTGCGCTAGCGTGTCCGATTCTGTAGTCGGTGCATAACACCCTGTGCATTTAAGGCCAGATCTTGACTAAGACTGTCTAATATCATCGTTGCCTCTGGCCCGCTAAACGTCTGGGTTAAATTGTGCAGCGTGATGTTTTGAAGCTCTGCAGCGGCGTGCTCGATGTCGCTAATGTTGGCATAGGCGCCAATTTGTTGTTTTAGGCTTTGTGCTGTTCGAACGTCAAAGGGGATACGGCCGTAATGGGTAGGGTAAATCCACTGGGGCTTTTTAGCAGCGATGATATCGATAGACTCTTGGTAGTATGACGGCAAGAACTGTGTGGGGGTCGTGGCCGGCAAGGCAAAAGGCCAATCGCCTGTCTGCATGCAGGGGTAGCAAATGCCGAACGAGTCGCCGGTAAACCAGCCGCGGCTTTGCTCGTCCCACAAACACAGGTGGTGGTCCGCGTGACCCCGGGTATGATAGGCGGTGAGCCCGCGCTGACCAACCTCTACTGAATCGTGATCTTCTAAAATGACTACTCGATTTTCTGGTACCGGTATCAACTGCCCATACAGTGCGTCGAAAGCTTCTCCGTAGACTCCGCGAGCGGAGGCTTCGAGGCGCGAAGGGTCGATTAAGTGGCGCGCAGCTTTGGGGTGACAGTAGAGCTTGGCATTGGGCATGGCCTCAATCCAATGCCCAGCGGCGCCGGCATGATCTAGGGGTCCTAGGGATTTTGCCTCCAAATATTGCAAAAACCGCTGCAGGCCGCGCCAGCTGTGGTTTCTGGAGGCCCATTACTTATCGATTGTCGGCCGGTAGCCATCAATCGATTCCATTAAATCCTCAAGTTTTGGCAATTCACCTGTCGGTGCGAATGTGTATCTACCCCGGAGGTTGATATTCTCCCAGGCTACAGGTGAGGCCCGCTTTACTGTTTCCAGAGACATTGCATTGCCTTGATCCTCAAAGCTGTCCAGCAGATTACTGAGCACTTTTGAGTTGAAGTAGATGATGGCATTTGCCACCAGTCTGGCACTTTCGTTCCAGATCTGGATCTCCTCATCGCTATTACCCCGGAATCGGTCGCCATTGACGTGGCTAATCGCCCGTCTCAGCTGGTGATAGGCTTCACCCCGGTTCAACGCTCGCTGAACGTGATTTCTAAGGCTGGCGTCGTCAATGTAGTTCAGCAGATATTGGGCTTTCAGCAGCCGGTTATATTCGGTCAATGCCTCCAGTAATGGGTGATTGTGCTTGTAACCGGATAGTTTACGCACTAACCTGGCCTGACTGGTCTTGCGCTGAGCCAAAGAGACGGCAATCCGCTGGATGGTGTCCCAGTGAGCCATGATACGCTGCGTGTTGATCGGCTTGCGCAACGATATATGCACTTGCTGGTTCTTGTCTTCGGTGATGTTGAATAGTTCATTGATGACCCTGCCGACCTGGGCATATCGAGGTGCGAACCGATATCCGAACAGGTCGAGCAGGGCAAAGTTCACATGGTTTACTCCATGAGTGTCAGTTGAGAGCATGTCGGGGACTATCTCAGTACTGTTGTTCATCAACAGGTCAAAGATGTAATGGGATTCATGCTCATTGGCCCCGATTACCCGGGCATTGATGGCCATATGATTGGCATTCAGACTGACCGCGGACACGCCTTTGCTGGTCCCGAAGTATTTTGAGGAGTACCGCGTGCGGAATGTCTCGCGTTTGGCTTCGAACTTCTGACCATCGGCACTGGCGTGCAGAATATCTTCCTGAATGTTGTAGTGCTTGAAGATACTCAGTCGTGTAGTGGCGTTGTTGATGCGGTCATTGGACGCATTCAGGGTTTCCAACCGAAGGTAGTTCGCTTGGATAGTGCTGAGTTGTTCATAGGTGCAGTCAGAAATCTGCGCGATGCCATAGATGCCCTGATTAGTGGCATTGGCAATCAGTATCGCCAGCAGATCCACTTCGTACTGACGGCTTTTCGAGCTCAAGCCCAGCACATGTTGGAAGTCGTCAATGAACCCGGTATCCCGATCCACTACGCGCAATACATCGGCGATGCTGACCGCTTTCATTTGCTGGAAGAACGGGTTATTCACTAGGTGCTTCTTGCTGGCTGTAGGCAGCCGCCAGTGATGTTTGCCGTCTTTCGGTCGCAAAATTACGTCCCTGGTATCTGAACGCTCCAAATAGTGGCTGACTTCGTGCAACCGAAGAGTCAGCTCATCCGCCATGCGTGGAATCAGACGTTTCGGATCCTCGCTGATATTGGGTTGCTGAGTGCCCTCCACCAAGGACCCCTTCTGGTTTTTCCAGATCTCTGGCTTCACGAGATCATCCTCTAACGCCCGATATCGAATGACTTCCGGCAGCGTCAACTGGCCGTTTAAGCGGTTGGGTATCTGCAGATACAAAAACCATTCATACTTGGATTTGTCTATACTGCCATCGGGTTTCGACAGCAATGGCCGTGTGGCTTTCGGTAGTAAACGCTGATCAATGCTGACATCGCCGAGCCTATTACCGGCGACCAAATCCAACCGAGCTTGGGCCAGGGCCCCGGCTAACCGCCGCGTTTTGTCGGTACCGTCAAAACGCAGACAGCAAAAGAGCGAACGCAACAGTCCGGCTCGCAATGTGGACTCCGTATCCAGGTGCTGCCAAAATGCCTCCTCCGCCGACTGTTTCTGATTACTCAGGTATCGGCAGACTGAGTTCAGGTCGCTGACATTGAGAAACTGGAACGCCCGTTGCTGTACAGCTTGAAACGACGTATCAGGATCGATGCTGTCATCAACGAACAGGTGTAAGATATCAGCAGCTTTGCTCACATTGCGAGCTGCCTTTTGCCAATCCCGATAGACCCGTTCTTGGGCCATTTGATGCGCACGTTGTTTCACTTGCCGGAGGTGATGTATGAACCCTTCCGCAATACGTTCCAGGCCCTGCTGGTGCCGCGACTGCAGATAGCACAGCAAGTACAGGCGCTGGTTAGCAAGCGATTGACGTTTAAGTTTGGCTCCGTAGTAGTCAACCCGTTCGGCATAGTGTTGCTGGTTTTTCTGAGAGAGAGAAAGTGACTCGAGTACAGTCGTCACATCCGTCATCCACGGCTGAATATGGTGATACACGGCTATTTCTTTTTGCAACTCGGTGCCGGTAAAATTGCGGGCGCTCTGGCGTAGTTGCTGGAATGTAAACTGGCCTTCACCGGAAACCAGTGTGAGCAACATAGTTGATAGACCTTGGCTGCAAGCGGCGTCGATCTGGTCATGCAATCGTTTCTGGTGCTGGCCAATAACCTGACTGACGATCTTCTGCAGCGTACTATAGGCGGGAATTGCGATTTTCTGGCGAGCCAAATATTCGATTGCAGCGTCAAAGACTGCTCGGGGCTCCACCCAGCTTTCAGCACAGGTACACAAGTGCTCGACAAGCTGTGGCTGATGTCTTTTATCGTTCCAGTTGCTGACGCCGACGATCGATAGAACACGCGCATAGATACGGGATTTTTGGTCAGGTTTCAGGCTAAAACGCCTGAAGGTAAGGTCCCTATAGTGAAATCGGGCTATGAATACCAAGTCGTCCTGCATTGATTTGTACCTTGGGTTAAGCAGGACCGGTTTGCATTTGAAGTAGCCCAGCAAAGCAATCGCCACACAACGATATTTGCGTTGCCTTATTCTCGATATCTCCGCTAGTTCTTTGTCATTCAGCATAAAGTAGAATCGCTGGTATGACTCATTGAAGGATGGGACGCCATATAGATCCTCGACCTCGGCAGCAGTGAGGATTGATAGCCGCTTGTTTCTGCTCATTCTTTGACCTAAAGGTCGAAGAAGATACCGAATTTCTCAGCGCATTAGAAACTAATAGCCCCCTGCAGCCCACGGATGGCGGGGCCTCCGGCGGTTTTTGCAATATTTGGAGGCAAAATCCCTAGGACCCCTCTCTTGAGATCTCAACGATGAACGCAGGTGGATATGAGGTCTAGCGAATGAAACAAACCCCACTGGGTGAAATGCGCTGTTCCGCTGCCAGGGCACTGAATGAGGTGGGCCCCTGGTGGTCATTGTTACTGGTGCGCTGTTGTCTTCAGGGATTGTCCCGCTTCAATGAATTCCAGGTTGCCTTGGGTATTGGCAAGAATACACTTTCGATTCGATTGAAGGAGCTTATTCACGACGGTGTGCTGACTAAAGTACACGCGAGCGACGGATCCAAGTTCCACGAGTATCAATTGACCGAGAAAGGTGTAGAGCTTGCGCCCGTTATTTTGGCGTTGTCAACGTGGGGGGACAAGTGGCTTCCGCATGAGTTGGGCCCCTCTGTTCGGCTACACGACAATAGAAGCGGCAAGACTGTGGGTGTTGGCTTTGTCGACGACGAGGGTGAAGCCGTTTCACCCGAGTTTATTCAGTGGACTCCCGGGGAAGGCGTTATCGCCTCCTTGTCTCAGGGTGGGCGTTAGTCGCGCCTGTACACTACAAGAATCGATCTAAGGGTGGATAGTAGATATGGAAGATACAAACACGTACAAGACAGCATGTAATCTTTGCTTTGTGAATTGTGGTCTTGAAGTCACTCTTGGGGGTGAAGATGGTCGGCAATTCATCAAGGTGAAGGGGGATAAAGATCACCCGAAATCCCAAGGCTATATTTGCAACAAGGCGGCAAGGCTCAACTTCTATCAGAATGACAACAATCGGATTCACTCTCCCAAGAAGCGAATGGAAGATGGAGTCTATGTTGACATCAGTTGGGAGCAGGCAATCCAAGAGATAGGGTCAAAACTAAAATCTGTGCAGGAGCAGCATGGTGGCGAGCGAATCCTATTTTATGGGGGCGGCGGCCAGGGCAACCACCTCGGAGCGACCTATGTCGCGTCTTTGCTGAATGCGCTTGATGTGCGATACAGGGGTAACCCTGCTTCACAGGAAAAGACCGGGCATACCTTTGTGTTCAGCCAGATGTTCGGATTGCCTGTGCACAGTGACATAGAGAAGGCGCAGGTCGTTATGTTTAGCGGTAAGAATCCGTTTATGAGTAATGGCATGGATCAGGCCCGCAACTTCCTACGTGAGATGAAGAGAGATCCGGAGCGTACACTGATTGTTCTCGACCCCCGGCGCACAGAAACAACAGACTATGCGGATATTCACTTAGCAATTAAGCCTGGATTCGACGCATGGTGCCTTTCCGCAATTCTGGCTCAGATCGTAAAAAACCACGATCTACCCCTGGACTGGCTCAAAGCACATACCCGCGGCTACGAAGAGATCATTGAGCGATTCTCAAAGGTTTCGGTGAAGGATTACGCAGAACACTGCGGCGTCCCACTGCATACAATTGAGGCGGCAGCCGAGGCAATTGCCAATGCCTCATCTTTCTCGCTTGAAGAGGATCTTGGCGTGCAGATGGCGCCACATTCAACGTTGAATAGTTACCTGGACTTGCTGCTCTCCGCTATCACTGGTCAGTACGGGAAGACGGGGACGCTGGGACCTGTGTTGCAGATTGCCGAGGCGTTGCCTACGGACCATACACCCTTGGATGAAGAGGGGAACCTTCTGGTTGTCGATCGTCTACCTGTAACTGGTGCGCCTATTGTTAGCGGGCTCTATCCGGGTGCCGTCTTGGCTGATGAGATTGATACTGATCACCAGGATCGACCGCGGGCGATGATTCTTGAAAGCACAAACGTCGTGCATAGTCTGCCGGAATCCGACCGAATTGCACGCGGACTTCGCAATTTGGACTTCAGTCTAGCAATAGATGTAGTCATGACCGAGACCGCCAGGCAGTGCGACTATGTACTGCCTGCATCCAGTCAGTACGAGAAATGGGAGGCGACCTATTTCCAGAGGCATTACCCGAAGAATATCTTCCATTTGCGTCGCCCGATGCTCGAGCCGGCTGGCGATACGCTGCCAGAGGCGGAGATCTATGCCCGAATTATCGAGCAACTGGGGATAGTTGACGCATCGACCCTGGACCAGCTTACCGCCGCAGCCGAGGAAGGTGACAGCAGGTTTGGACAAGTATTGATGGAGATACTGTCAGAGCAGCCGCAACTCAAGCGTGTCATGTCATATCTGCTCTATCGTACCCTGGGCCAGACACTTGAGCCCGGCCAGGACGTGGCAGCTGCGCTTTGGGGATTGTGTCAGCGCTTCGTGATGTCGCACCCCGTGGAGGTTGCAAGAGCTGGATTTGAGGGTCCCAATGCGGGTAGTGACATGTTTCGTGCGCTGTGCAATTCGCCATCCGGTGTTGTGATCAGCATTGCAGACCACGCTGACAGTTTTACCAAGTTACCGAAGCCTGAGAACAAGATTCAACTGCCTATTGGCACGCTTTTGCGTGACATCGATGAACTGGACCAGTTACAGGCGCCCGTGGATACTCCCGAGGGGTTTCCGATGCTTTTAGTCGCCGGACAACGGCGTTCATATACGGCCAATTGCATTATGAGAAACCCCGATTGGATCAAGGGTAAGGGACAGATGGAGCTCACCATCAGCCCCGAGGATGCAGATGGCCTTGGGCTCGAAGAACTTTCGTCCGCGGTGTTGGAAACCCAGAATGGCCGCTGCGAGGTCTCCGTTTCGATCGATGAGCGAATGCCAAAGGGGCTTATGGCACTTCCCAATGGACAGGGAATGGACTTCGTTAACGATGCCGGAGAGGTCGTAAAAGCTGGTTATTGGATCAACAAGTTGACCAGTGCCAAGCTGATCGATAAGCATATCGGCACACCATTACATAAGCATGTTCCGGCTCGTCTCTTAAGTGCGGGATGAACTCCCATGTGCTAGCTCTCGTTTATGTGACGCGGGATAAATTTACTTGAGTACTTGTTATGTCTACTAGTTTTTCTGCCGCAGAGCCTGTGTTAGAGGTATTCTTCGATGACTCAGAGCCAGCGCGGGACAGCGGTATTCTAGCTTCGGCCGAGCCGCGATCGGTAAACATCAGTACACTGGAGCACCCACTTGCCCGGCGGTACGATGACATGGAGTTTTCAAAGTTCCTGGGAATCCGGTTTACGGAAATAGGCGATGGAAAGGTAACAGCGACGCTCTGTATTGAGGAGCGTCACACCAACCTCATGTCTGTGTTACATGGTGGCGTTGTTTACGCGGCGGCGGATGTGGTTGGGTATTTTGCGTTATTGAGCGTTCTGGATGACCACGAGTCAGCAGCCACCGTGGATATATCCGTATCTGTACTAAGGCCTTGTCACGTAGGAGAGACCTTGGTGTTAAACGGCCGCGTGGCGAAGCGTGGGCGGCAAGTATCGTTCATGGAAACAGAATGTCACGTTGATGGAAAGCTGGTAGCGACCGCTAAGGTGACCAAGGCAATGCTGAAGCTGCCGAAATAATGTACGTCTTTGGCTGGCGCTTGACTGCGGAACATTGCCCGACAGGGCGGAGACCACATTGTTAGCCTGACTTCACACCAGAGCGACATTGATAACACTTGAATTTGAGGGAAAGCCATGACAACGAAGACAGGATACTCCGTTTGTTCTATCTGTGACATCGGTTGTCAGGTTCGAACCGACGCGAAAGATGGCAAGGTCACCCGCGTGACGTCGCATGATAACCCCTTGCTTGCAAAGAATATTTGTTTCAAGGGTGTAGCGGCTCCCAGCATTCACAATCACAAAGAGCGTCTAAGAGTTCCATTGAAGCGCGTTGGCGAGCGCGGCGAAGACAAGTGGCAGGAGATTTCCTACGAACAGGCCATGGATGAAATTGCAGCCAAACTCAAAAATATCGTGAAAGAATACGGTCCTGAGGCTTTCGCTGTTTCCACGTCTGCCTGGAATACCCAGACAACCCAGGGTACGGACCGCCGCTTCATGAACCTGCTTGGATCACCCAACTGGATTAGCGGTGTGTCACTTTGTGCGGGTAATACTGCAGCAGTCAATCGCATGACCTATGGCTGGTTTCCCATGGGCGATTTCATGAATACAAACTGTATAGTATTGTTCGGTCATAACCCCAGAAAACACTCCTGGACACCGATCTACAATATGATTGAATCTGCGCGTGAGCGTGGTGCCAAGGTAATTGTGCTTGACCCACGAATCTCAGAGCAGGCTGAGGTGGCTGATATTCATCTCAGGCTTCGATCGGGCACAGATGCTGCAATGTGTCTGGGCTGGCTGAAGGTCATATTTGACGAGGGGCTTTATAACAAGAAATTTGTCGAGAAGTGGTGTGTTGGTTTCGAGGAATTAAAGGCTCGGGTTGACGAATATCCGCTAGCGCGCGTAGAGGAAATTACCGGGGTAAGCCGGCATCTTATCGCTGAAGCCGCACGCACCTATGCAAATGCCGATGGCGCTATTATTCCCTGGACGCCAATTACGGATATGCAGATATCTTCAACATCGTCGATTCGCCTCCACTCGATTCTCAGAGCCGTGACCGGTAACTTGGATGTTGTCGGTGGTGAAATTCTCGGCGGCTTCAACCCCAACATTGTACCTGAGTCGGAACTTGGACTGCATGAAGAGCTTTCCGTTGGACAAAAGGCAAAGCAACTGGGCTATGAGAAGCATCCCGCTTATACTTATCGCGTAGCCGAGATGTTGAAAGAACCAACTGAGAAAGTTTGGGGATTTCCATACGCTGACATTGTGACCGGCTGTCAAATGGCTAATCCCAGCGAGCTTTTCAGGGCCATGGCTTACGGCGATCCATACCCTGTGAAGGCATTTTTCGTACTTGGCAACAATGCGCTGATGAGTTATCCGAATCAGCACCAGATTCATAGGGCCATGCAAAATCAGGAGCTTATCGTTGCCCATGAACTTTTCCTAACGCCTACCGCTATGCTCGCTGACTATGTCATACCTGGAGACGCATTTTCTGAACGAAACCACATATCTGATACATGGAACTGGACAACACGTCTTAGTCTTTCGCAGAAAGTAGCTGAGCCACCGGAAGAGAGCAGTGGTACTTATCAGTTTTGGCGCGACCTAGCGGTCCGCTTTGGATTTGAAGACCGGTTCCCCTGGAAGACGCCAGAAGAGTTGCTCGATTACCGCCTATCTCGCTCCAACCGCACATTCGCAGAGTTCGAAAAGTCCGGCTTCATGGAGATGCCGTCGCCGAGATACCGGAAATATCGCAAAGATGGTTTTGCGACCCCTTCCGGTAAAGTTGAGCTGTATTCCTCTGTACTGGAGGAGCTTGGCTTCGATCCTTTGCCCTATCACCGTGAGGGACCGACGCCGTCTCTGGAGTATCCATATCGCGTGTTTAACGGCGTTCGAGAAGATCCCTTCTTCCAGACCGGCCAGCGCAATATCAGCGAACTACGACAGCGTTGTCCTATTCCCAGAATATTCATGCATCCAACGGATGCTGAGCGCGATGGATTAGTCGACGAGGAGTGGGTGGAGCTGCAGACTGCGTACGGTAAGGTCAGTGCGCAGCTCTCTGTTCAGCCTTCGATGAAGGAGGGACATGTACGAGTACCTCATGGCTGGTGGTACCCCGAAACAAGAGGTACAGAGGAGCTCGCAGGAGCATTCTTGTCGAGTGACGCGGTACTGTGTTCCGACGACGATGAGTTTTTGGATTATGAGCAGGGCATTCCTCATTTCAAGGGTTTTCCCGGCCGCGTGGTAAAGGCAGATAAACCACAGAACATTCAGGTGGAAATATGACTCAGCGTACCGAATTTCAAGAGCGAGTATTGGAAGTAAAGTCCGTATTGATGGCCTGGATAGCCAGTAGAATATTCTCGTTCAAACAGACTGGACTCGACGGTTGGATCAAACGACGTATGCTGCCCAAAAGCAAGACAAGAGATGACGCGCTCTCAACCTAAAAACCTCATGCACAGCCTGGGAGGGTCTTCGTTCAGAGCTCAGGCCAATTTTTTCGCGTTGAGATTCATTATTGATGATTTAGATAAGTGTGACTATGAACGGGCTCGAAAAGTAGTCGAAGCTCTATCGCATGTGGGCGAGTATCCTGTGCTCTAGAGTCCGGCTAGCAGGAACTTATCTGGAGGAAATAGCGTCTCTGCCAATTAGGATGCGCTTGTCGAAACAACTATTTTGCTTTGAGCAGTTGGCTAGAAGGAATGCGCTAACGGAATCACAAGTAGATTTGGCTATAAGTCTAGGTGTGAGCAGGCAAAGTATTTACCAAGCTATATATGAATGGCAATCATTGGGGGTGATCAATTAAGACTCTGGCAATGTATCCATTCTTGATCACGAAGGGTTAAAGCGCCTGGTGAAACGGTAGAGCTGAGAGTGACTTGTCAGATCAGAAGCGACCTGTATATTGCTACACAGTTAGCGAGTTGCGCTCCGCTGTCCGCCACGGATGGAAGAGGGCGTATTTCCAGTCCAGCGCTTAAATGCTTTTCGAAAATTTGCGACATCCTGATATCCACATTTGGAGGAGATTTCATCAACTGTCAGCTGTGTGTTCCTGAGGTATTCGATTGCAACAGAACAGCGCAGTCGGTCTATTAGCCCCTGGAAACTTACCCCTTCTTGTTTCAGTCGTCGGTAAAAGGTACGCAACGACATACTCATGGCTCGGGATACAGTTCCCGCATCCACCTTTGGGAAATGTCTTTGGTCCAGGCAGGTTCGGAGTACCTCCCGTTCAAATTTACTGTGTGACCCGCTGTGTTTAAAGAATTGATTGTAGTAGTGTTCGCAGAGCTCAACTGTGAATGGGTCTGCATGATTATACGGTTGATCCAGGACGGCCGCGTCAAAACGCCACTCCATGACGTCGGCATCAAAATTGATCGGGCACCTGAAAATTTCTCTATAGAGACTAGCGTGCCGAGGCGCCTTGTAAGGAAATGTCATGCTTATCGAGGGGAATCGACTACCCAAAAAGGTTGAAAACAGGGTGTTCAACGAACTTCGCCAATACTCTGCTACAAATGGTAGCAGTGGGCCTAGCGAGTCTGGTTGGTGGGAGAGCCACACACCCTCGCCGTTTTCTTCCCGGAAAGAGATTCGAAGTAGCGTTCCAGACAAGTGCAGAAAAGCTCTCCCCGTTCCCACGGCCTCTCGCATTGTCCGGCAAGTCGCTAGAGCATAGCCATAAGCGCCGTAGTAACTAATACGTTGACGCTGACCCGCAAGAAGTGCGGTTTGCGGCCGCCTGGATAGTGCTTGAGCTGCTCTGAAAAGAGCTGTTCTCTCATGAAACTGTAAATCGTCGGAAAGTGCGGAAAGACCCGCCTCTCGCAGAATCTGATCTTGTGAAATGCCTTCCTCAGCTAACTCGGCTATCAGTGCCGGAAGCCCATAGGCCTTCACTACCCCCTTGGACTCTAATTGATTCTGCATATCGAATGTTGGCAGCATCTAACCCCACGAGTGGCACAATATCACCTGTTCATATGCTGCGCAATCTCTAAATTAGACCGTGCTCTTGAGAGTTCCACAACTTAGAGGAACAAGATTCATCACAGGTTAGAGATCGCTTTAGCTTAGAAAAGAGTGCCAACTAGTCGGTCTCGCAAGTTGAACGCAGATAAAACGGAGAAACATATGTCACTTACAGTTACCCCCACAGGATCTTCATGTGGTGCCGTCGCAACAGGTATCGACCTTACCGAGAGCGTTTCGCCTGAAATCGTGTCTGAACTTCGTAGCCATTGGCTTGAACATAAGGTTCTCGTGTTTCCGCGCCAGAACCTTAGTAACGATGACCTAGAACGCGTTTCAGCATATTTTGGTGAGTTGGGCGACGACCCGTTCTTCGGCCATATCGAAGGGCACAAGCATATTTGCGCGATTCAAAGAAATGCAGATGAGACAGCTCCAGTGTTTGCCGAAATCTTCCACTCTGACTGGAGCTTTATGAAGACTCCGCCAGCAGCCACTGCGCTATACGGCATCAAGATTCCTCCCTCAGGCGGTGATACCTTGTTTGCGGATCAGGTGGCTGCTTACGAGCAGATGCCAGATGAATTACGCGCAAGGACCGAAGGTTTAATGGCAATACATTCAGCTGAGCTGGGCTATGCACCTGATGGAGTGTACGGCGACAGCGAGGAGAATCGCCAACGCAGTATGAAAATTGTCACCAGCGAAAAAGCGCGAGATAAGCAGGAGCATCCGCTAGTGATAACGCATCGCGAAACCGGCAATAAGGCTCTATTTTCATCGCTTGCATATATCCAGGGTTTTGTTGGCATGGACAAGTCTGAATCGGATGCACTCCTGATTGATCTCTATAACCATCAGTCGAAAGAGGAGTTCGTCTATAGACATAAGTGGGAAAAAGGCATGCTGGTGATATGGGATAACAGGTCGGTTTTACACTCGGCCACTGGTGGATATGATGGTTATGACAGGCTATTACACCGAACCACCATTTCGGATACTGTGATCTAAATAGAACTTTTCGACATGGAAGAAAAGACCAGCTTTGGCTAGTATGACGAAAGCGCTAGGTCGTCCGTCCTAGTGCTTTCGCCTGTATTAGAAGGATTTTTGGAGGAAGATGTCGTGTGGGTAAAAGAACGAGGTACTAGACTTAGTGGTACGGCCCGGAAATCGGACCCTTCCCCACTTAATTGATGAATTGAGAGCTTTTTTATGCCTACACCCACCGTAGAATTCATTTTTGACTTTGCCAGCCCCAATGCCTATCTGGTGCATAAGACTATTGATGGGCTGGTTGCAAGAACGGGCATCAGTATCGAGTATATTCCATGCTTACTGGGCGGACTGTTCAAGTCAACCGGTAACCAAGCGCCATTCATTACGTTCGCAGAAGTACCTAAGAAGCTGGCGTATGAACAACTAGAACTGGAACGCTATGTTATTCGACATGGTTTGAGCAAGTATCAGATGAACCCGAATTTCCCGGTCAACACGCTGCTTCTAATGCGTGCCTTTATCGCTGCCAAAAAACGGGGTGAACTCGAGCAGTTTATTGAGATCGCGTTCAAGGCGATGTGGGAAGATGGCAAGAAGATGGACGATCCTGAGACATTCGTTGAAGTGTTTACTGACGGCGGTCTGGACGGCCAGACGCTTTTAGAAGCTACACAAGATTCGGAAGTCAAGCGAGAATTGATCGACAACACGCAACGTGCTGCTGATCGCGGTGCCTTCGGTATTCCAACGTTCTTCTTTGGTGAGGAAATGTTCTTTGGAAAAGAGCGCCTCGGGCAATTGGAAGAGCTGATTGTGAACTCGATAACCACATAGTGTTCATCAGTAGTGCGAAGGCACATTCGCAAGGATGCGGATGTTAGCAGTCACTGTCATAAGTCCTGACTCGTTAAAGCAGCGTATGAGTCGAGAATCTACGTTGGCCCTGGAATGTCCGCTTGTGAATGGCGCTTGACCCGCGGCAATCTTTAGCGGTCAATAAAATTCTGGGGCCACTTATAGGCTCTAAATTCAATCGATCACCGCGCCACACTACAATGTCATTAGAGATTTTGTGCGTCGCGATGACCGATTGATTTCAAAAGACTCACCAGTTTTTACGGAGAGTGATTCCCCAGGTACGCGGAGCACCATAGTAGCCGATCAACTTGCCTTCTTGGGCTACGGCGTCAGCGATTGTGGCTACGATGTCTTCGTCGGTGAGATTTCTTGCCCAGACTGTAAGGGATGTGTCCAAGCTGATCCAATCGAGACCCGCTCGTAGATTGACATAAAAATAGTCGTCGTCCAACTTCAGAGGATCGTTGTTGACGTCTGTCATCCTCTCGTCGGTATAGATGTATTCACCATAGATGAATCCTTCAATGACGCTGGAAAAGCTGAAACGATAGTCAGCGCTCAAGGTCGCCCGGTTCTCAGCGTTACCCCGGAGCATTCCGCCTGATCGGTCGCAAGTGCCGTCCCCATTATCGCCGGGATCAGGAAGTCCGGTATGCCAGGGTGTGGCTACCTGGCAGGGTCCCAGCTCAAAGTCGGAATACTCGCCGTCGTTATAGGCGTAGCCAAGGTTCATGGTCAGTCGTTCGGTAGGCAACCAGGAGACTTCGACCTCGGCCCCCTGGGCCTCGGCAACTCCTGCATTCAGCAAAGTGAATCCGTTGCCTTGGAACGACACGGTTTGTAGGTCGTTGGTGTCGGTCCTGTGGATGGCAACGTTGAGGCGAAGCGCCTGCTCAGGGAAGGTTGCTTTCATGCCCACTTCATAGGACTCGGAGTCTTCCGGACCGAATATGTAGGGAAGTCCGGGTACCAATCGGTCGGTATTTGTGCCGCCAGATTTGTAGCCTGTACCGTAAGAGGCGTAAAACATAATGTCATCGAAGGCAAACCAGCTCAGTTTAAGCGTGCCGGTTATTTGATCATCATCGATTTCTTCGTACACGTCATCTACTGGTGCCAACGGCGGAAAGAAGTAGAAGCCCCAGTTGTCGTAAATCGGTAGCGGCCCCTCGCCAGCATCGTCGATGAAGATGTTGCTGAGCTCTTTTTCCTCATTGGTCCAACGCAGGCCGGCGGTCAGTACGAGACTGTCTGTCAGGTTGATGTCGGACTGACCAAAAACGGCGTAGCTGGTGTGCTCTTGATCTGCGAAGTTTGTAGATCCTGTTCCACCAATAAATGCGTTGGGCGGTAGCCCCAGTAACGCGGAAGCGTCATCGCCCACACCCAGGTAAGACACGGTGTCCAACGATTGCTCGTAGTAGTAGAGGCCAGCCACATAGTTCCAGTTGTCGAACTGGTTGGCGAACCGTAGTTCCTGTGAGAATTGACTCTGTTCCTGCTGGTTGTCCTGAACGTTCCCGTCGAGGTCGATGAAATCAACATCAACGGTTTCATGGGACTCAAACTCGCGGTAGGCGGTAATGCTAGTCAACGTGAACCAGTCAGCTTGCCAGTCGACCTGCACGGAAATGCCCTTGTCCTCATTCTCAGAGGAGGGGAGGAAGGTGAGTGCCACTTCCCGCTCGAAGTATTCACTACCCGGAATAATGTTGGAACCCAGTGCAACGGCGTTGGCGTCCGTGCCCGTCTTGCCTGGCACTTCATCCGCGACAAAGTTGTTCTTCCAGCTGTTGGTAGTACAGCACACCTCATCGATTTCTGAGTGGTCCGCAATAACATGCACGGACAGCTCGTCAGTTGGCGTCCATAGGGCTTGCAGTCTGACGCCCCAGCGGTCGCGATCGTTGATCTTATCATCTCCAAGGCTGACGTCGCTGATAGTGCCGTCCCGCTCTGTGTAGAAGCCGGTCACTCTTGTAGCCAGAATGTCTTCAATAACGGTGAAGGACTTGGCGCCTTGGCCGGATAACAGAGAATACTCGCCACCCTCCACTTGAAGATAGCCAGTTCCTTCAAAGTCTGGCTCAACACTAAATACCGAGATAGCGCCCGCGGGAGTGTTGCGGCCAAACAGTGTACCCTGGGGGCCTCGGAGTATTTCGATACGGCCGATGTCCACCAGGTCGTTTAGCATCGAGCCCTGGCGTGCACGATAGACGCCATCAACATACAGGCCAACCGAAGATTCAAGGCCAAAGTTATTGGAACTTGTGAATACGCCTCGAATACCGAACGATGAAGTGGAGGCATTATGCCCCTGACCTACAACCAGGCTTGGGTCATTGGCCTGTAGTTCGAACATGTCTTTGACGCCTGCTTTTTGCAGCATTTCGTTCGAGAACGCTGCCACGGCAATCGGCACATCTTGAAGGCTCTGTTCGCGTTTCTGGGCAGTAACTATTACCTCTTCCAATGCTTGTGCCTTGGCATCTACAGTGCCAACTGCCATAGCTACGGCAAGAGGAAGGGTGAGGGAGTTTAGGTACCTGTTCATTATCGTGCCTCTTCAAAAATTCAGTTATTTTCTTATGCCCATCACTAACACAACTGCTCATGATGCAAATGCTCACCTGCTAGTATTTTGATGATGTGGCTGGCGAAATTGTGAGGAGACTCAAGACCCTATGTTCTAGTTTATATTTTGTATGTTAAATATTCTTGGGGTGAATAAAATTTGAGTTATGGTGCCTAAGCGCTCCGGAGCACTATGTCAGTAGCGTTTGCGAATGGGGCGACAATTTCAAGCGTTGATAGACAATTAAAGCGGCCATTTATAATGCGAAGAAGCATGAAGATCGTTACTTGGGAACTAACTCCTTTTGACTATTCATTGCCGCGAAACAATGTCAGTGGAATCACGGGCTATTATCATGGATGCAAGGCGCGGAGGTGTACTGGAGGAGCGTTTCTGTGACCTTTATGGAACAGGGGGCCGTAGTAATGTCTTCTCCGCTGATGACGCATCAGGTGCACCTCCCGGCCATCAAGAAAGCTATTGTGTGGGAGCGTCCTCTTAGAGTTCAGGGGAAAGATCGACCCCTGACACTGCTGAATGGTACGTCCCGTTACTTGGCGCGTTTCAAGGGCCCATTATCTTACCTGGCTTTCTAAGTTATTTTCCGTAGCGGAAGTAACATTCAAACAAATGCGTGAAAGCAATGAGCTGATATGCATTGTATGGCGAGTTGTATCGCATTGATAAATATAGGAAATAAATATTTCAACTGAGGCTGAGCTTTCAAAATGAGCGAATATGATTTCCTCCGATGGCGCAGCTGCCGTATGGTTGGTAAGGTTAGAAATATACCGAGCAGTGTATGAGACCTGATGCAAGCCTGATTGATGCGATAGCAGTTACCGAGCCAAGGAAGGCATCGCTGTACTTCGACATCAAGAGAAACACCCTGGACGACGGGCCGGGCATTCGCAGTGTGGTGTTCTTCAAGGGCTGCCCGCTGTCTTGTACCTGGTGCCAGAATCCGGAAAGCATCAACACCGGTTACGAACTCTCCTATGATGCAGAGAAGTGCATCAGCTGTCACGACTGTGCTGACGCCTGCCCCGAGCAGGCGATCGACCTGAGTTCGCCCGACAAGATCATCCGCGACAAATGCACCCAGTGCTTCAAGTGCGTTGATGTCTGCCCGTCAGGTGCACTGGAGCGCTGTGGCAATGACATCGACATGGATCAGCTGGTGGAGAAGGTGCTTGAGGACGAGGCCTTCTTCGAGGCCTCCGGCGGCGGTGTCACTGTCTCCGGCGGCGAGGCACTGATGCAGATGGATTCGGTCGGCGAACTGTTTTCGCGGCTGAAGCAGCGGAATGTCCACACGCTGATCCAGACAGCGGGCCTATTCAATTACAAGGTATTTGAAAATCTGGTATTGCCCTACACCGACACCATCTACTTTGATCTCAAGTTGATGGACAGCGATGCGCACAAGCAGTACTGCGGCGTTCCCAACCATTCTATTCATGAGAACTTCAGGAAGGTCCAGGCCCTGGCACGGGATTCGGTGATCGAGGTTCTGCCGCGGGTCCCGTTGGTGCCCTTTATCACCGACACAGATGAAAACCTCAGTGCCATTGCTGACTTTATGCTCGAGAACGGCGTAAAGAACATGCAGATCTTGCCGTACAACCCGATTTGGCTCGACAAGCTGCCACGCTTCGGCAGTGTCCAGCGTCTGGACTTCGGTGAAGGGACAGGCAAGTTCATGCCGGACGCGGAGCTTGACCGCTGTACGGAGATTTTTGAGTCCAGAGGTATTCACGTCCATTGTCACAGGTGATGTATCAGCTCAGACAGCCGGCGCCTTCCTGATTTCGCTTTACCTATAACCCATAATCAATCTGTCCATCACATGA
Source organism: Aequoribacter fuscus (assembly GCF_009910365.1). Classification (NCBI taxonomy): domain Bacteria; kingdom Pseudomonadati; phylum Pseudomonadota; class Gammaproteobacteria; order Cellvibrionales; family Halieaceae; genus Aequoribacter; species Aequoribacter fuscus. The sequence continues at coordinate 262,310 of NZ_CP036423.1, forward strand.
GGAAAATAAAATGACGTATGCACAACCCGGCCAGGAAGGATCTGTAGTTTCCTTCAAATCGCGCTATGACAATTTCATCGGCGGCGAGTGGGTAGCGCCCGCTGACGGCCGCTACTTCGAAAATGTGACTCCGGTAACCGGCCAGGTGTACTGTGAGGTGGCCCGTTCCTCGGCGGCGGATATTGAGAAGGCCCTTGATGCGGCGCATGCAGCGCGAGCAAGTTGGGGTGCCACCTCGGTAGCCGACCGGTCCAACCTGCTGCTGAAGATCGCTGACCGCGTCGAGCAGAATCTTGAAATGCTGGCGGTTGCGGAGACCTGGGAGAATGGTAAAGCCGTACGCGAGACCCTGAATGCTGACCTGCCCCTGTTTGTAGACCACTTCCGCTATTTTGCGGGCTGCATCAGGGCCCAGGAAGGCAGCGCTGCTGAACTGGATGCGACAACGGCCAGCTATCACTTCCACGAGCCCTACGGCGTGGTGGGCCAGATCATTCCCTGGAACTTCCCCCTGCTGATGGCCGCCTGGAAACTGGCGCCAGCGCTGGCCGCGGGTAACTGCGTGGTCATGAAGCCCGCCGAGCAGACCCCGGTGACCATTCTCCTGGTGATGGAGCTGATACAGGACATTCTGCCCGCTGGCGTGGTTAATATCGTCAACGGCTTCGGGGCGGAAGCGGGGGCGGCACTCTCGCAAAGTACACGCATTGCCAAGCTGGCCTTCACCGGCTCGACGGCGGTGGGTAATGAGATTCTCAAGTGCGCGGCGAACAACCTCATTCCTTCAACGGTTGAGCTGGGTGGTAAGTCACCGAATATCTACTTTGAGGATGTTCTGGACTATGAAGATGACTACCTTAACAAGTGTGCGGAGGGTCTGTTGCTGGGCTTCTTCAACCAGGGTGAAGTGTGTACCTGTCCCTCCCGGGCGCTGATCCAGGAATCCATCTATGACCGTTTCCTTGATATCGTGGTTGAGCGTTCAAAGACCATTAAGCAGGGCAATCCGCTGGATCCTGAGACACAGGTTGGTGCGCAGGCCTCCAAGGAACAGTTTGACAAGATCATGAGCTACATGGAGATCGGTCGGCAGGAAGGTGCACAGATTCTGATCGGCGGTGACAGTGCCAACCTGTCCGGTGATCTGTCCGGCGGTTACTACGTGCAGCCGACCCTGATGGCGGGCAAGAACGACATGCGCATTTTCCAGGAGGAGATCTTTGGGCCGACGCTGGGTGTGACCTCTTTCAAGGACGAGGCCGAAGCACTGGCCATCGCCAACGATACTGACTATGGCCTGGGTGCCGGCGTCTGGACCCGCGACATGAATCGCGCCTACCGCATGGGGCGGGGCATTCAGGCGGGTCGCGTGTGGACCAACTGCTACCACGCCTATCCTGCGCACGCGGCCTTTGGCGGATACAAGAAGTCGGGTATTGGCCGTGAAACCCACAAGATGATGCTTGACCATTACCAGCAGACCAAGAACCTGCTGGTGAGCTACAGCATCGACCCGCTGGGTTTCTTCTGAGTCCGAAGCGATACGGCCCCCCTGCAATGGGGGGCTTCTGTACGGCCGGGTTAAATGTCACAAAACCATGCTACAGGGACATATGCCGATTCCAAATGGCAATGGATTCGATTGCAAGCTGTGGCTGAGCCAACCGGCGGGGTGCATAGGAATGAAGACGAACCGCCTTACGTATACGAAACAGAGAAATTCTATAGCGGGGACGCCACTGTATAACTTTGTTCCTGCGCTAGTGGAGAAAACTGGATGACGTTCATAGTAGGTGAAGAGTGCATCAAGTGTAAGCACACGGACTGCGTTGAGGTCTGCCCGGTAGATTGTTTCTACGAGGGTCCGAATTTCTTGGTGATACACCCCGGAGAATGTATCGACTGTGCGCTATGCGAACCGGAATGTCCTGTGGACGCAATTTTTTCTGAGGACGAACTGCCAGAAGACCAGGCCGTGTTCCTGGAACTCAATGCGGAACTGGCCGAAGTATGGCCAAACATCAGTGAAATGAAAGAAGCTCCAGCAGACGCGGAAGAGTGGACTGGAAAACCGAACAAGCTCCAGTATCTTGAGAGATGATGGCTCGATAGCGAGTGGCAATCGTCGCATTGAAATCAACATATAACGTAGATTCACTAGTGTCTGCGGAACGGCTCTGAGGTATTAAGCTATGTCTAGCGTCAATGGACTTAGAAAGCTTGAACAGATGGATAAGATGGCCAAGGTGATTGCGCGGGGCAAGCACTTTGTGGGGCGAAACCGAAGAGATAAGTTACATGGCAGTCTGGTTGGTCACAATCAATTTCTGTATCGAGTGGATTTAAATTGGGCGAGTGGAATTGAGCTAACGCCTGATAGTTCGCGGGATCATCATGAAATGGTGATCAGTAAAGCAGGGCATATTTACGTGCTGACTAACGATTTCAGGAACAACATATTAATCCTCGATCCTTCTGGAGAGCTCATTGACACCTGGACGCTCGGCCTAGAGGCAGCGCATGGCCTGACCATCTCGCACAGCGAAGATGAGGAAATGCTGTTCATCACTGATTACAAGACCCAGACAGTATACAAAACGACACTATGGGGACAGATCTTGATGCGGATACGCGCACCAGAGTTTCTGGATATCTATTCCGGCAGTAGCGCGTATCTACCAACAGGAACAGCGGTATCCAAGAATGGTGATGTGTACGTCGCTGATGGCTATGGCTCATCTTACATTATTCAGTACGATGTAGAGGGCAGGTACATCAGTCACTTCGGTGGGCGGGGTGAAGACGAGGAGAGCGTCAACTCCTCCCACGGCATTGCTATTGATTCCAGAGGGGCAGAACAAACCTTACTGGTAACTTCTCGCGAGGACGCTTGTATCAAGCGTTTTACCCTGTGTGGCGACTATATCGAAAGCATCAATATTCCTGGCGCATACATGTGCCGTCCGGTAATTCACGGTGAGAATTTGTACGCGGCCGTATGCTGGTCAGATAAATTGTATGCCCCAAATACGGGATTTGTAACGATTCTCAACAGAGACAATGTTGTTGTCTCTAATCCAGGAGGAATAGGGCCAGAGTACGTAGACGGAAAAGTCCGAAAACTCAGGCAGGAGGTACCCCTGTTCAGTCACTGCCATGACGTCTGTGTAGACAATGACGAGAATGTTTATGTCTGCGAGTGGAATGCGTCAGGTCGTCTACCAGTAAAGTTGGTTCGCTTGCATTAACAACAGAATATAGAAAATATTCATAGTATTTAGGTAATTACAAATGAAATTCTTAGTACGACTCTATTTCATGATCAGAGCCTTCGGGGCAATCAGGGTGTTGCGATTTTTACCCAAGAAGTCCCCCATGGTGTTCAAAGGCGAGGGATCTTCACTGCACCTTTGTAACGAGATATCAATGTTGGGATTCCGTAAAGTCCTTCTTGTCACTGACAATTTCCTCGCTGAATCTGGCCTGCTGAATGAAATGCAAGCTTCACTTAGAGCCGCAGGCGTAGAATACATTGTGTACGATGGAGTACTGCCCAATCCTGATTTTGATGCGGTGATCGAGGGGGACAAGGCTTACGGAGATAACGGCTGTGACGCCATTGTGTCTGTGGGTGGAGGCTCGGTCCTTGATGCAGCGAAGATGATGGCACTACTACACTACAACCGCTTATCTCTGGATAAGTTTGAGGGTGTATCGAAAAGTAATAAGCCCGCTGTCCCACATTTTGCAGTACCCACAACGGCTGGGACTGGTGCCGAGATCACACCGGTTGCCGTAATATCAGACCCGGCCACGCATCGAAAAGTACTGATCACAGACGGTAAGATGTTGCCCGATTACATCGCGCTGGATCCCGTGATTATGCAGGGCCTACCACCCTCGATCACAGCAGCTACAGGGATAGATGCTCTAACACATGCTGTCGAAGCGTACCTCAGTAGAGGGGCCACTGAAAAAACAGATCGAGAAGCGAGGTTGGCTGTTAATCTGATCTTTCGCTATCTGTTAAGAGCATATCGTAACGGCGATGATATGGAGGCCAGGGACGCCATGGCCACTGCTTCCTTCTATGCCGGTACGAGCTTTGGAGTCGCCGGCGTGGGTTATGTCCACGCTATTGCGCACCAACTGGGGCGACTCTTCGGCACCCCGCATGGCAACGCTAATGCAATGGTATTTCCTGAAGTACTTGCTGCTTACGGCGACTGTGTTTTCTCCCGACTAGCTGAGCTTGCCAGACTAGTCGGGGTCGGCGCGGCGGATGATAACGATAAAATCCTGGCAAATAAATTTGTAGCTGCGATTGTCGAAATGCGTTCAACCATGGATATGCCCCTCCAGATCGAAAATTTCACCCCACAGAAACAAGATGATGTGGTGCGCTCAGCCGGCGCCGAGGCGGGGAATATGTATCCCGTCCCCCGATACCTGGATGAATCCGATTTGCAATCGATAGTTAATGGGCTCGTAGCCGTTTAGATCACGAACATAAAAGGACACAGGATATGCATGACGAGTTTCAGGCAAAGCTAGCCAGCGACATAGTGGGCCACAATCCACTTTCGGAATTTCCAGAGGGCCTCACCTTAGACGATGCCTATGCATTACTACCATCTGTTGCTGAGCGTGTTTGTGACAGGAAGATTCGTGGATTGAAGGCAGGGTTAACGAATACAGATCTACAGCCTTTTTTTGGCCTTGACCATGCTTTGCTTGGCTATGTGTATGACCGGGGCGAGCTGATATTGGGTGACGGCATTCCTCTGCTGGCTGGCTCGCAGATCGAGTGTGAGTTGGCCATCATTCTTGATGCTGACGGACAGCCAAAGTCTTTGGCTCCAGCGATTGAATTTGTCTACGTTAACTTTTCCAGACCCGAAGATATGACGGCGGCAAACCTGGTCGTTTCCAGCCTGGGTGCTGATCGCTTTCTCGTTGGGGAGCAGATGCCTTGGTCGGAAGTGGATTTCGATGCTATAAAAAACTCAAAGCTGACGGCTAAGCTGGACGGGTCCACTATCATGGAAACCTCTCCGATGGATTCCCTTGGTGGTCCAGAGCAGGCGCTGCAATGGTGTACTAGCGAAGCTCGAAAACGTGGTCTTCAGATAGAAGATGGTTCAGTCTTGCTATGTGGTACCTGCGGCGGTGGACTGCCAATGTTAACTGGTGGTTACAGTGTAGATTATGGCTCGCTGGGCCGCATCGATTTCGAGGTTACAATGAGCAGCAGGTCGCACTAAGCGAGCCTCTAGGTGGTGATTCCCGCGACCTCCTCTAAATCAACCAGTGCATCCTCCATCAGGTCAATGATTCTGTCAGCTTCGGGTAGGGACCGCCGGCAGGCGATGGCGCCACAGTCCAATCTTCCCGCGTAGCTGGAGACAGTGATATTTAGGGCGATGCCTTCTGGTAATGCGGCAACCGGATAACTTGCCTCGAGCTCGGCCCCGTCGATATACATCTTTTTGCGGGGGCCAGGTACATTGGATATGAGTACGCTGCTGTGTGGGTATTTTGGTGTCAGGCCTAGCAGGGATGAGGTCAGCACCGGCGCCTGTGTCAGGGCACTGAATACTCCGGCTTCAGTCGCAGATAGCCCGGAATAGAGAGATTTTCCAGATTTCACTGATCTCTGGATATCCCTAAAGCGCTGCTCGGAATCTTCAACATCGGTAGCAAGGTTTACGGTGATAAATGCGATCTGGTTTGCGCTACCTGTATCGCCTTTGTCTCGCAGGGAAATCGGAACTATGGTGGTTAGTGGTCGTGTCGGTAGCTCATGCCATTGTTTTAGATAACTCCGAATTGCGCCTGAGCACACAGTCAGCACAACGTCATTTATTGTGCCTCCGAGCGTCTTTCCAAGTCGTCTGATACGATCAAGTTCCCATGAGCTTGCATTGAATGATCGTGGAGCACCGACTTTGGTATTCAATGGGGTGGGGCCGCTGTGCTGCCAGGGCACGGTGAGATCACCCGGTCGGACATAACCCTGCAGATACTTCAACATAGCCGAAGATATGTTCGTGGTGCTTCCAGCAGCTTGTTTTAAGACCTCTAAACCCACTCTTAGATCCGGCATAGACACAGGTTGAGCGGGTTCTCCAGATGCACCCTTCGACGCCTCTGTTTGTAGCCCGTGACAGAATGGCGAGGCCTTTAAGCGATCGGACTTTCTTGTCGAGTGCATGGATTGGCCGAGTTTGGCCATGCCCACTCCGTCGATGGCTGCGTGGTGAAGCTTTGTATAGATAGCAAAGCGATTACCCTCCAGGCCGTTAATCAGGTGTTGTTCCCATAAAGGTCTCTCGCGATCCAGAGATGTTCCGTGAAGCCTAGATACAAGCGTAAACAATTGTTCAAAGTCACCAGGCGTTGCGAGGCCGGACCGGCGCAAGTGGTAGGAAATATCGATGTCGTCATCGGCTATCCAGCTTGGCCCTGTTAGGGATGAATGCAGGCGGCTGCCAAAAGGGAAACGAAAGCGTTCGATATCACCAACGGTATCTACCAGGCGCTGCAGGAATTTCGCCTCATCGGAACCTTTCGGTATCTTATAGATGCCAAGCACGGCGATGTGCATAGGCGTAGTTCTCTTTTCGGTGAAGAGAAATGCGGCACTTGTTGGATCCAGTGCTTTAGACTTGTTCATGTCGAATATCCATATGGCACGATCGAAAGTTCGATGGATCCCTACTTAGTGCTTAGATGGTCAATCGAGAAGAGCTCGGCGCCACCTTCTTCGACAGGCTCTTGGATAACCTCACAGGGTGGAGCCTCCGTCCATGGGTAGGGATAGTTGCCTTCTATAGTGTTCTTAAACAATCTGGTGCAGAGGCCATTTGCAAAGCGATACAGCCCGTCATTTACGAAGCCCACAACCGCAGAGTCATCATCTTGCATGCCATCCTTGGTCACTGATTGACTATTGATGTGAGCTCCCACGTCGATTGCATGGTCCTCCTCTAGATAGTTCAGTTCAAAAGCGTCCAGGTAACCATCTATCCACTGCTCGGTGGAGCTGGCCCGCTCCAACAGGTCCTGATCGCTATTTAGGTACCATTCGATGCTACGGGGACTGGTCTTGAACTGCTCGGCGACAGTTACTACGTCAGACTGTTGGATAGCTCTGGTGTCGACCATCCTATGCATTAGTTCATTGCCCCAGCGATAAATCAGATCGCCGGCGAACTGGTCTTGAGTAGGGCGGTGTAGGTAAGGAATCAATAACGCATAATGACTAACGGGTTGCACTGCCACTACCGTGTGGTACGGACTATGGCTTTGACTACTTGTGATTAGATGACATTGCCAGCTCACCACATCCTCAGTATTGGCGATCCGCTGCGCGCCGATAACGTCACTCCCCCTGCGCATGAGCCTTGGCAAATCCATCCCCAGCCATCGACTGAGATCATGAGAAATAGAGAGTTGGACAATCATAGCTTCTGACTAGTTAGTTCTGGTACGTTGAGTAACCCATATAGGATTCGAAATGCTTAAGAATCCATTTTGGTAATGCAGCCCTCGAGCTGCGCTACGAATGCTAATTTTAGTTGAATTGCACCAGAATATCCGAATATCCGAACGATATTACAAGAGCGTTGCGTGAGTGCGTGAGCCAAAATGTAGTTTTTAACATTTTGATATATATACAAAAAAACTAATACTTGGTCTATCCATCACAAAATAGGCATTAACTTTAAGCCATTCTGCCCTGACACTATTTATGAGGCGATATACATTTGGGCCACATAACAGCCTGCAGCATGGCTAAGGCCTGGACAATGAAACAATGTGTGAGGACATCAGAATGAATGCCCCTATCAATAAAGATCTTATTGCCGCGAACTCTGACCGCTGTGCCCAGCCGCCGAGTGAACGAGTTGAAGCCCTAAAAAAGGCAGTCCAGAGCGAAACCAATGGCGCCTGTATTGAGCGCGCCTTGCTCTGGACGGAGTACGACAAGGACAAGCGCAATAGGGGCAAGACCCCTGCTGTTCGTATCGCAGAGGCCACCCGCCATGTACTGAATCACAAAAGTGTCAAAATTTACCCCCGTGAACTGATTGTCGGAAATTTCACCTCCAAGCGCGTGGCAGGGTTCTGCTACCCCGAGCTCGCCGGTATTCAGGTAATGGTCGAGGCGTTCGGTTTACCCAAGCGCAGAGTTAATCCGCTCGAGATCAGCCTCTGGGATCGGTTCAAACTGGCCTCCAAGGTACCTTATTGGCTCAATAAGAACGCAGCTTACCGCGCATTTGACAACATGAAAGATCTCTTCCGCTTCGCTGCAGAGCAGGGTGAAGCGCTCCAATACCAGGTCTATGAAGCTGGTGGCATTGCTCACCTCGCTCCCGACTACGAAAAGCTGATCAAGGTTGGTGCGCAAGGTATTATCGATGAAGTGGCATCCATGGAAGCTCAAACCAGCGATCCTGAAAAGCTGGATTTCTACCGGTCAGTCAAGATCGCCATGAGTGGACTGGCGGAATTCGGCGACCGCTATGCGGCAGAGGCCAAGGCAATGGCGGTGCAGGAGAGCGATCCGGTACGAAAGCAAGAGCTTCTGGACATTGCAGCGGTGTGCTCTCGTGTACCACGGCAGGGAGCAACGAACTTCCACGAGGCAGTGCAGTCCATGACACTTGCCCATATTGCCATCTTTCAGGAAACGCTTGGCGAAACGACCTGCCCGGGCCGTATTGACCAGTTCCTGAGACCCTATTATGAAAAGGACCTTGCAGAAGCGCGTATCGATCGTGCGCAGGCCAAGGAAATCCTGGGGGCGTTCTGTGTCAAGTTGTGCGAAACCATCCCTATGCATTCAGACGTCGCTACCAGCACGCTCGGTGGGCTGACCAGCTGGGAGGTAGTTACCATCGGTGGCCAGGACTCCGAGGGCAACGATGCGACCAATGAGCTGAGCTACGTTCTGCTAGAGCTCGCCGATGAGTTGCGCATGCGTCAGCCCAACTTCCATGTGCGTATTCACGAGAACACACCCAAGGCATTCTACGACGAGGTGATTCGCATCAACTTTGGTGCTGGGTCCGCTCCCGCGATGTACAATGACGAGACCATCATCGAGTCTATGATGAACGTGGGATATTCACTGGAGGACGCTCGAAACTATGTGGCCATTGGCTGTGTTGAGCCCACGGCGCCGGGCAAGTCACTGGCTTCTACCGACGCCGGGATGTACAACATGCCTCTGGCGGTGGAAATGGCCCTTAACGAAGGCAAACAGTTCCACAGCTCGAAGCAAATAGGAGCGAAGACTCCTCCGGTTAGTGAAATGCGCTCGATGGACGACTTTGTTGCCGCCTACGATACCCAGGTGAAGCATCAGCTGGGCAAGCTACGCCGTGACCTGCAAGCGATCGAACGTTTCCACGCCGAGCATCATCCCACCCCACTGACTAGCAGCATGGTCGAGGGCTGTGTGGAGCAGGGTGTTTGTTCGACCAGTGGAGGCGCGAAGTACAATTTCTCCGGTATCCAGGGCACCGGCATGGCGGTCGTGGCCGATTCCCTGGGGGCCATTGAGAGTGCTGTGTTCGAGGACAAGTGGCTCACCCTTGAGGAGCTGGTCGCTCACCTGAAAGACAATCTCTCGGATGAGGTTGTGCGGACCAGGCTGGAAGGCATCGATAAATTTGGCAACGATATTCCCAAGGCGGATGCCTGGATGAAGTGGGTCGGGGATCACTACTCCGATTCCATTCACGCCCTGGGCAAGAATACCCGCGGTGGCCAGTACCTGGCGGGCGTGTACTCCAACACCTCACACACCCACTTTGGTGGCCTGGTTGGTGCCTTGCCTAATGGCCGTCGGGCGGGTGAAACGTATGCCTCAGGCTTTGCGCCGGAGAACGGCGCGGACAAGCGAGGTACCACTGCGTTGTTGAATTCCATGAACCGCATCGACTACAAGAAGTTCGCCAATGGTATTAATTTCAATATCAAGCTGGATGCCTCCAGTTACGACTGTGAAGAGGGACGAGATGCGCTAGCCAGCTTGTATAAGGTGTACTTCAAGCGGCACGGTATGCAGGTGCAGGCCAATATGCTGGATCCGAAGATTCTGATTGAGGCGCGGGACAACCCGGAGCTGCACCCTAACCTGCTGATCCGGGTATCGGGCTACTCGGCGTACTTCAACGATCTGTCGCCGGAAATGCAGGATGAAGTTATCGGGCGCAGCTCAAACAAAGGTTAACTCTTGCTGCTAAAGAGGCCTTTAGCGGCGCCTTCGGGCGCCGCTTTTTTATGTAGTAAACAAGTGTTCGTGATGTTGATTCTGACTTTACTTTCGACGACTGGAAGCGCAGTATTTCTCAATAAAGTTGTTAGATGCGTGAGCGACAATTAGCGTATACATTAGTATTTTCTACATAAACCCCATGGCCAACTTACACGTGGCATAATTGGTTTTGATAGCGGCCTGAATAAAAATGAAAAAGTTAATAGGTGGCCAGGACTCCCTATTTCCCTGGGTGCTACATCCAGTTCATCTTTATGAGTATGGGCTTGAACTTGGGCTATCTGCAGAAGAACTGCTACACGGCGCCGGTCTCAGTCTACAAGATATCGATGATGTCGATCTGCACATTACATGGCAACAGTATCAACTAATCGCCGATGTCGTAGCAGGGATCGCAAGCGATTGGGGGTTTCAGTTTGGGCTTCGACTTCCCGTAGCTTCGCATGGGCTTCTCGGTCTACTTGCATTAAATTGCTCGACTTGGGAGCAGGTGGTTGATATCCAGGAGAACTATCCATTACTTGTATCCCCAATCTTTTATGTTCAGCGCCGAGATACTCACGAGTATTGCTGCCTAACTATCCATCCTGAATTCACACGTGACCCGATTCTGAGACATTCGCTGGAAGCGTATTTCTCAATGTTTTTCCAGTCTGTACTCCAGATTGGGGGCGAGGCGGCGCGGAAGTACACCAGTTCACTATTTGTGAGGGTGCAAGGCTCGCCACCGGATTATGCAGAAGAGTGGCGGCAGTTCTTTGATGGCCAGATAGAATGGAATCAACATGCAGACCAGATATGGATTCACAAAGATCTTCTTGCATTGCCTATTCCGAATGCCGATCCGGTGTCGGCTAATGCAACTCGGCGCGTATTGCAGGCACAACTGAATCAGCTGCCGGCCAACAAGGGCGGATTGAATGAACTGCGGACGCTCTTTTCCCGTGGATTCTATAAGCAGGAGGAGTGTGCACAACAGCTCTTTACGACGCTTCCCACCTTAAAACGATACCTGCAGGCGGCATGTACCTCCTTTAGCCGTGAGCTCACCATGTATCGCATGGATGAGGCTTTCTGGGAGGCAGCCCACACGGAATGTTCCATGTCGGAATTGTCCGAAAGGCTGGGATTTCGTGATGTAAACAGCTTCGGCCGATTATTCAAGAAGGAGGCGGGGGTCAGTTTTACGGATTTTAGGCAAAGGTATCAGTAACAGAATAGGGGGCAATTCTAACGTAAAGAGCCATGTATTGTTTTTGGTGTTGAGCTAATTTGCCAGTCCTATCTTATTGATAATAAAGAAAATTAATGGAGAAATATCATCTTTGTTTCTGCAGGCGCCGGAACTTTAAGCCATTCTGCCCTGACAGCCTGCTGAGGGCGGTATACATTTACCTGTGTGCCAGACCGTGGCATAGCTAAGGCTGGATAACCGACATAGATGTGAGGAGAGCGAGATGAATGCGATAGTGGATCCCCAGAAATCGACTACCAAGGCCGTTACAAGGGTGCCGAACCTGAAGAAGGCAGTGCAAGCAGAGGAGTACGCAGTCTGTATTGAACGCGCGATGCTCTGGACACAGTTCAGCAAGAACAAAAACAATAAGGCGAAGTCCCGCCCCGTGTTTATCGCCGAGGCTACCCGCCATGTTTTGAGAAACAAGACAGTGGAAATCTACCCGGAGGAGCTTGTCGTCGGCAACTTCACTGCCCATCGCGTCGGCGGCATCATTTATCCCGAGATGACCGGCATTGCGCCGATGATGGAAATCTTCAAGATCCCCACCCGCAGAGTTAACCCTCTCAATATCAAATTTCTTGATCGGATTAAACTGGCATTAACTATCCCTTATTGGCTCACAAGAAACACAGCAGTTCTTGCATTCGATAACAACGAAGATCGTGCGCGTTTTGCGAAAGAGCAGGGCGAGGCACTGCAGTACCAATTGTATGAGGCTGGAGGAATCGCGCACCTGGCACCTGGCTACGAGAAGATTATTCGATTGGGTGCTGAGGGCATCATCGCCGAGGTGGAGGCCTTCGAGGCACAAACCACTGATCCGGAAAAACTCGAATTCTACCGTGGCGTGAAGATCTCCATGGAGGCACTAGGTGAATTTGGTGACCGTTATGCGGCGGAGGCCACGCGAGTTGCTAGCGATGAAAGGGATCCTGTGCGTCGTCAGGAGTTGGAAAAAATTGCGGAAGTTTGTACCCGCGTGCCTCGTCACGGAGCCTCCAGCTTTTACGAAGCGGTCCAATGTATGACCTTAGTACATATCGCGATATTCCAGGAAACTATTGGGGAGACGACCTGCCCGGGTCGTATAGATCAGTTCCTTAATCCGTACTATGAGCAGGACCTGGCAGATGGCGTCATCACCCGGGAGGAGGCCAAGGAACTCCTTGGCGCTTTCTGTGTGAAAATTTGTGAAACGATTCCCGTATGGTCTGAAACTACCGGCGCAATGCTGGGCGGTATGACCAGCTGGGAAGTCATTACCATCGGGGGCCAGGATTCCGAGGGCAACGATGCGACCAATGAGCTGAGTTTTATTATGTTGGAGCTCGCCGATGAGTTACGCATGCGTCAGCCCAACTTCCACGTCCGTATTCACGAGAACACACCCAAGGCATTCTACGATGAGGTCATCCGGGTGAACTTCGGCCCGGGTTCGGCGCCCGCCATGTATAACGACGAGACCATCATCGAGTCTATGATGAATGTCGGTTATTCCCTGGAGGATGCCAGGGACTATGTCGCCATCGGCTGTGTTGAGCCCACGGCGCCGGGCAAGACCCTGGGTTCCACCGACGCCGGGATGTACAACATGGTCCTGGCCCTGGAAATGGCGCTCAACGAGGGGTGCCAGTTTGGTTCTGACCGACAGATCGGTGTCAAGACACCCCCGGTCTCCAGCATGAAGAGCATGGATGACGTATTGGACGCCTACAAGGTGCAGGTGAAGCATCAGCTGGGCAAGCTGCACGCGGATTTGCAGAAGTGTGAACAGTTCCACGCCAAGCACCACCCCACCCCTCTTACCAGCGCTACACTCGAAGGCTGCCTGGAGCAGGGCGTTTGCTCTACGCAGGGTGGCGCGAAGTACAATTTCTCCGGTATCCAGGGCACCGGCATGGCGGTCGTGGCCGATTCCCTGGGGGCCATTGAGAGTGCTGTGTTCGAGGACAAGTGGCTCACCCTTGAGGAGTTGGTTGCGCACCTGAAAGACAACCTCTCGGATGAGGTTGTGCGGACCAGGCTGGAAGGCATCGATAAATTTGGCAACGACATTCCCAAGGCGGATGCCTGGATGAAGTGGGTCGGTGATCACTACTCCGATTCCATTCACGCGCTGGGCAAGAATACCCGTGGCGGCCAGTACCTGGCGGGCGTGTACTCCAATACTTCCCATACGCATTTTGGCAGTTTGACTAGCGCTACACCCAACGGTCGCCGGGCTGGTGAGACCTTCGCCTCGGGTTTTGCGCCTGAAAACGGAGCGGACAAGCGAGGTACCACTGCGTTGTTGAACTCCATGAACCGGATCGATTACAAGAAGTTTGCCAACGGCATCAACTTCAATATCAAGCTGGATGCCTCGAGTTATGAGTGTGACGATGGCAAGAGTGCACTCGGTAGCATGTACAAAGTGTACTTCAAGCGCCACGGCATGCAGGTGCAGGCCAATATGTTGGATCCGAAAATCCTGATTGAAGCACGGGACAACCCGGAGTTGCACCCCAACCTGCTGATTCGGGTATCGGGCTACTCGGCATACTTCAACGATCTATCACCTGAAATGCAGGATGAGGTGATATCGCGTAGTAGTAACAGGGGCTGAGCTGAGACTACTTTTGTCCTACCTTAACTCTGTTCGTAGAGTTTTACCAAAGTGTGCCTGCGAGCTGAACCTTGGGCAGTTCGCAGGCCTACCTCAATAGAAGAGATATCAATCTGTCTTGAGTTGTAGCGGTACTTGGTGTTGAGCTAAGTGAAACACTCGAAAGTTCCAGTTCTGGTCAGTCCGAGCTCAGGGTAGCGCCATACACCGCTGACAACAGAATACCTGATCCCATTGTTTTGTCTCGTGCGAAGATACCCCTATAACCTGCTGCAACAGATCTCTTCTTCGAACCTAGGGCGAAAACGTGTCCGCAAGGGCCCGCCACTGCGAGCAGTTGATATCCAGATTAGCTCTGATCATGGCAGATTCAAATTTCATGCTTTGGACAAATATCATGTGAATTTTCGTCTCAGCAGTGGGATTTGGTCGAATGGATTAGTCCTTCTGCTTTCCGTTGCTGGGGTTCTTCCAACCAGGCAAAAAGCTGAGACTTAGCCACCCAACAATAAGACAGCGTAGATTTTGCCGTTGGCAATTCACACACCTCAGATCGGCGGCTGACCCTCCTAGGTTGTACGTTGGTTGCTCGGATATAAGTGAGCAGAATAGCGTTCGTCAATACAGGACGACGCGACATTGCGGTGCCTGTTTCCTTTGTATTGAACACTACGGTCTAAAATTGATCTCCAAAATCATTCGTTTCTTTGCCCGCATAATGGAAATTACCAGTTCGATGCGATATTTGGTTTGACGGGGGATCAGTTCGCCACCCGTATCTGTGGGAAAACGCGCTGATCACCCGTTACGTGCGCCGAGCGTATTGTCGGCACTTGCCTTGCATTGATTTCAATGGGCAGGCACGGCGTAGAGAACGGCATGAAAATTATATATGGGAGCGGCACCGCACATGGCGATTGATAGATATCCAAAGTTGGAGATTCCGCAAACGTTGGCGGCAGGTCCGGGGCCAGGCCACACGGATGAAAGGGTGCTACAGGCCTTCGCGACAGCCGGTGTTGCCGATCATATGCAGAGTGATGTGTTACGAGGATTGATTGAATGTAAGCACATGCTTCGGGAACTTTGGGGTACCACAAACATACATACGTTCGCAGTGGCTGGCACTGGCTGGAGTGGACTTGATGCGATGTTTTCCGCAGTTATGCCTGGTGACAAAGTCGTTGCCTTTAGCAACGGAACATTCTCTAGTATTGATGCACTCACTCTCAGAATAAAGGCGGCAACCCCTGATGAACTGGCGGAGGATTCGCTCAACCCGCTGGCTAAAAGTGTAGTTGTTATTAAAGCGGAACACGGGGAGTCTGTGTCTGAAGAGTGTATAGACGCTGCACTTGAGGAACACCAGCCCAAATGGGCTTTCATGGCTCACTGGGAGACTGGGTCTGGGCGCATCAACGATATCCGGGCTTTCTCGGATGCATGTAAACGTCATGGAGTGATGGGATTGGTAGATGCAGTCTCCTCCTTTGGGGTGGAGGCATTCGCAATCGACGATTACCCGGGAGTCGTAGCGTGGGCATCGTGCCCCCAGAAGGGACTTTGCTGCCTTCCCCTGACCTATGCACCCGTAAGTTTCCGCGATGTCTATATTGATACGCTAATAAAAAATGGTGCCTATACGTACGTCCACCATCCGATCTTTGAGGCGCGACACTGGGGGATCATTGGAGGGCAGGACGTCGAGAAAGGCACTTATCATAGAACGCACTCACCTTATGCCGTGGCCGCCTTTCATGAGTCTTTGCGGTTGGCATTGAAGGAGGGTCTTCAGAAGCGCGCTGAGTCATATCGTAAGCACGAGGTCGCCTTGAGGGAAGCAGTGACTACTATGGGATGCGAAGTTACCTCGGATATGAGCAGCTTGGTCGTGCTGAACTTGCCCGCGGATTTGTCAGGGCGTGAAGGGGAATTGGTCGAGCTGTGCCGAGCCAATGGATTTGGTCTCTGGCCGACATTGTCCGAGCCAATACAGGTTCGCATTGGAATACTCAATCAGCTAAATGCTGGGGCCGTCAGGGATATCGTTGGCCGCTTTATGGATGTCCTCCTTGAGATGGGATGCGATGTGGATCGCGCTCGCGTTGGAGAAGTGATGGACAAGCATTTTCCCGTAGATTGCGTAGCCTGACTAGAATCGAGGTATTGCTGGCCCACGGTTGTTTCGGCTGATAGCGATTAAATCGCCAGTGGTATGGATTAATCTGCTAGTTCAGCGGCTGATAAGGCTTGTTGCCTAGGCAAGTCACAACTTTTATCAAAGAGGTTTTAGTGATGGGAAAACCATCAGTATTTGTGACTCGACGTTGGCCAAATGCCGTCGAGTCCCGACTGTCCGAGACATACGATACTACATTCAACAGGCAGGATAGAGCACTAACTCCGACGGAGCTTAAAGAGGCGCTCATAAAGTATGACGCTATATTGCCAACCGTCACAGATAGCTTGAACGCTGAAGTACTAGATGTCGCCTCACCTAAGACGAGGTTTCTGGGAAATTTCGGTGTCGGTTACAGTCATATCTGTGAAGAGTCAGCTCGCGCCCTGGGATTGACAGTAACAAACACACCAGGTGTTTTATCGGAGTGCACTGCCGATCTGACTATAATGCTGATGTTGATGGTAGCCCGCCGCGCCGGCGAAGGCGAGCGGGAATTGCGCTCGGGTAAGTGGTCGGGTTGGGCGCCAACACACATGGTCGGCACGAAGGTGTCAGGAAAGAGATTGGGCATTATCGGTTTCGGAAGAATTGGCCAGGAAGTAGCTCGCCGTGCGCATCATGGCTTCGGCATGAACGTTGTTGTTTACAATCGAAGTGCCATAAGTAGTAAAGCTCTTGCCGAGTGCGGTGCACGTCAGGTGGACACATTAGATGAGCTGATACCGCAATGTGATTTTCTATCGTTACACTGTCCCGGCGGTTCATCCAATCGCCACCTTATCAACGCGGAAAGGCTGCGCCTTATGAATAGAGATGCATACATCATCAACACCGCCCGAGGCGAAGTTATTGATGAGTTCGCTCTCGCCGAAGCGCTAGAAGATGGCAGCATTGGCGGGGCAGCCCTGGACGTCTTCGAGGGTGAACCAATAATCAATGCGAGTTTGCTGGAGTGTGGTAAGACCGTACTGCTGCCACACCTAGGCAGCGCAACTCTTGAGACTCGTCAGGCTATGGGATTTCGCGTAATTGAGAATCTGGATGACTTTTTCGAAGGACGAGAGCCCAGAGATCGCGTTATTTAGCGTGTCAGCACTTGCGTTTAATCTCTATTCACTATTCGGGTATTTTAAGATGAATACACGTCAAAAATTGGCTGGCTTCTTTACAGAAGGCGTGGCAGATAGCGATCCTGAAGTCTATGCGAGCATCCAGGATGAGTTGCATAGACAACGAGATGAGATAGAGCTGATTGCCTCTGAGAATATCGTCTCCAAAGCCGTTATGGAGGCGCAGGGTACCGTATTGACGAACAAATACGCAGAAGGTTATCCAGGCAGACGATACTATGGGGGCTGCCAACATGTAGATGTCACTGAGAACCTGGCAATTGAACGAGCCCAAGAGCTGTTCGGTTGTGCCTTCGCTAACGTCCAGCCCAACTCCGGTTCCCAAGCTAATCAGGGAGTGTTCCAGGCCCTTCTCGAACCCGGCTGTACGATTATGGGGATGAACCTGGCTTCTGGAGGCCATCTTACCCATGGGGCGGCGCCGAACCAGTCCGGAAAGTGGTTCGAAGCAGTTCAGTATGGTGTAAGTCCACGAGATAACAGAATTGACTATGATCAAGTTGAAGCGTTAGCGCGTGTCCATGTTCCGAAGCTGATCATCGCCGGTGGTTCCGCTATTCCCAGGGTAATAGATTTTGAACACATGCGCGCAATCGCCGATGAAATTGGCGCCTATTTAATGGTCGATATGGCCCACTTTGCCGGATTGGTAGCTGCAGGCGAGCATCCTTCTCCATTTCCGCATGCGCATGTTGTAACCACCACGACGCATAAGACGCTGCGCGGACCTCGTGGCGGAATGATACTGACCAATGATGAATCAATCGCCAAGAAAGTTAACAGCGCGATATTTCCGGGTATACAGGGT
Source organism: Aequoribacter fuscus (assembly GCF_009910365.1). Lineage (NCBI taxonomy): Bacteria > Pseudomonadati > Pseudomonadota > Gammaproteobacteria > Cellvibrionales > Halieaceae > Aequoribacter > Aequoribacter fuscus. The sequence goes on from NZ_CP036423.1 coordinate 280,566, forward strand.
GGTCCTCTAATGCATGTCATTGCTGCCAAGGCGGTAGCGTTCGGTGAAGCATTGCGCCCGGACTTCAAAAAATACATACGTCAAGTGCGCTTAAACGCAGACTCGTTGGCCGATCAGCTGATCAAGGGTGGCCTGGATATAGTAACGGGGGGCACAGATACCCATCTTATGCTGGTGGACCTGCGTTCAAAGGGAGTTACCGGAGATAGGGTCGAAAAAGCGCTCTCCCGAGCCTGCATTACTACCAATAAGAATGGGATTCCCTTTGATCCTGAGAAGCCTACGATCACTTCAGGAGTCCGCTTGGGGACTTCGGCTGGTACTACGCGTGGCTTTGGAGAGCAGGAGTTTCGAGACATCGCTGATTGGATTGTTGAGATAGTCGATGGCCTTGCCACTTATGGCGAGGACGCCAACGACACAATTGAATCGAGTGTGCGCGAAAAAGTGTCAAAACTTTGTGCGCGTTATCCTATCTATTAGCTGTACGATGGAGTCGCAGAACACCCCAGATTGGCATTTGTTTTATGCCTCCGGGGCGCTCGAGCTCGATGGGCGGCATTTTCAGGATGTCCACAGAGCCTCACCATGAATCTGGCAACGACCGAAAATCTCAGGGCTCGAGCGAAATCAATATTTGACTGCGCGGTGGCTGCAGCAGATCCTGCAGAGGCCTTGAAGCGCACGTTGGTGACCCACCCGCTGCCAATACCCGCCGAGGGCGGGAGAACGTTCCTAATTTCAATCGGTAAGGCCGCGCCAGAAATGCTAAGAGAAGCGTTACCCCATGTGGTGGGCGAGCGTCAGGCGCTTCTCGTGACCCATTACGGTAACCAAGCGGATGTACCTGGGGTAGAAATCATTCGTTCGTCCCATCCGTTGCCGGATGCCAATGGCATTCTCGCGGGCAACCGCGTATTAGAGCTGCTTGAGACTACCAGACCACCTGATCAGGTCATCGTATTGATATCAGGGGGCGGTTCGGCATTGCTTCCGGCACCTGTCCCGGGTGTGACCCTTGAGGACAAGATTGCGCTTAACCAGTTATTGCTATCCGCTGGACTTGATATCACCGAAATGAATTTGGTGCGGCAGCAAGTTAGCAGGCTAAAAGGAGGGGGATTAGCTCGCCTCGCAGCGCCTGCACCGGTGACAGCCTATATCCTTTCCGATGTCATTGGTGATGATTTACGCGTTGTTGCCAGTGGGCCGACAGCCGCCGCCATCGGCTCGCCGGTTGATGCAATGCACGTCCTCAAGAAATCTAATCTAGCGAATCGAGTCCCTAGTAGCATCCTTGCAGCGCTTGGGAGCAACCAGGAGGAAGGCTTTAGGAATTCAATCGTCGTTAACCATTTGATCGGTTCCAACAAACTTAGCCTCAGTGCAGCCAAGCGTGCGGCCGAAAAATACTGTGCGGTCAAAGTAGTATCCGATCAATTGATTGGAGATGTTGCTACTGCAGCACAGGGTATCTTACATGCGGGTCGTTCCATTCTGAGCCAGTCCCCGGCCGCTCTTCTGTTTGGAGGTGAAACGACGGTCGATGTGCGGGGAACTGGATTGGGAGGGAGAAATCAGGAATTGGCTTTGCGTGTAGCGATTATCGCTGATTCGTTGCCCCTTAATCGCGATTGGGTGCTTTTGAGTGGAGGCACCGATGGCCGAGACGGACCAACAGATGCAGCTGGTGGTATTGTCGATGCTGAAACAGTCTCTCGTATTCGGGCGCGTGGTCAAGACCCTCTCGCCTTACTAGAGAACAACGACAGTTATGCCGCTCTAAAGAGCTCCGGTGATTTACTAGTTACGGGAGCAACGGGCACCAATGTCGCCGACGTACAGATTCTACTCCTTTCTGCCTCTGGGTGAAGCAACATATAGAAGCGGAAGATGTACGCCGAGCTCAATCTCCTTCGTGCGAAAATCGGCATAAGCAAGACGCTCGTTTTCCTGATTTAATGGCTTTGCCAACTTAAAACTGCTCACGGGTAACGTGTTCAACACAGTACGCCTCCAACTACAGTAGAACGCCCATCGCCGTCTGTCGTTGACGACAAGAGTCGCTGAAAAAGAACATGAGTCTTGTCTGATATCTTAGAAAAGATCCCCAGACAATTCATATCCATATTTGCTAAAGGCCTTGTCGAGAATCAAATTGTTTGTAGGGATGCCAAACATATTCAGGCACAGATATGTTTCATTGTGTTGTCGTTTAGCTGGATTCGTCCCGTCTTGTCTGGCAGACGGATGCCGGAAGTCCGAAGGTCGAAAATGACATTATTTGACCAAATATGTCATTCCGCTGAGTCGGACAGCTATCGAGAATGTCGGCTAGTAAATGGAATGGTTCGTTCGGAACGATTTTCAGTATATGGCGATCGACGAATCAATCCAGACAAAGGATTTTGGTGTGGTGTTGAGCACTTGACCTTTACGCATAAGAATTTCAGGGGTGATTGCCAATAGGCCCCCCTAACTTGCACAATGACTTGGATACTATCTATGAAAACTAAGGCCGCTGTGGCGTTTGAGCCAAACAAACCGCTTGAGATTGTCGAGCTTGACCTGGCGGCTCCTAGAAAAGGTGAGGTCCTGGTCGAGATAGTGGCGTCGGGAGTCTGCCATACCGATGCCTATACATTGGACGGGAGAAATCCTGGAGGGTACTTTCCTGTCGTCTTAGGCCACGAGGGCGCCGGAATAGTGAGGGAAGTCGGCGGAAACGTCCATGGCCTAAAGCCAGGCGACCATGTAATTCCGCTCTATACACCCGAGTGTAGGGAGTGCGATCTTTGCTTACATCCGAAAACAAACCTGTGTAGTGCGTTGTTGGAAACACAGGCTAGAGGAGTGATGCCCGACCAGACTAGTCGATTTTCCTATGAAGGACGCCCTGTTTATCACTATATGGGATGTTCCACCTTTTCCAACTTTACTGTCGTACCTGAGATTGCTTTGGCCAAAATCCGTAAGGACGCTCCATTGGACAAAGTTTGCTATATCGGCTGCGGAGCAACAACCGGCATCGGTGCTGTCATATTTACAATGAAAGTTGAGGCTGGCGCCAGTGTCGCCGTCTGGGGCCTGGGTGGCATCGGGCTCAATGTGATTCAGGGTGCGAAAATGGCAGGGGCAGGTCGGATTATCGGCGTGGACATCAATCCTGCCAAAGCTGATCTCGCGACCCAGTTCGGGATGACCGACTTTGTCAACCCCAGAGACGTGGACGATGTAGCGGGACATTTGAGGGAAATGACGGGAGGAGGGCTCGATTATACCTTTGAGTGCATTGGGAATGTTGATGCCATGCGGCAAGCGATGGACGCGTGTCACATTGGATGGGGAGAAAGTTGTGTCATCGGAGTAGACGGCAACGAGTTCACAGGGCACCCATATCATCTCCTTTATGGTCGAACCTGGAAGGGCACTATGTTTGGGGGAGCTCGAGGACGCACGGATGTACCGAAAATTGTAGACTGGTACATGGACGGAAAAATTGATATCGATGAGCTGATTACTCGCACGTTGCCCCTGGAGAAGATCAATACAGCGTTTGACCTGATGCACCAAGGCGATGGCATTCGCTCAGTTATTACCTACTGATGGCTGGAAACATGAGACAGATTGAAAGTAGTACCTGCTTTGGTGGCCGCCAGATTCGGTATCGACATGACTCTGAAACCCTGAATTGTACAATGTCCTTCGGTGTTTACCTGCCCCCCGCAGCCGAAAAGAATAAGGTGCCTTTTTTGATCTGGCTTTCGGGATTGACAGGTAGAGACAACACCTTCCCATTTTTGGCAGGTGCCCAGCGCTATGCCGCTGAACGCGGCATAGCAATCGTGACTCCTGATACCAGCCCAAGGGGAGAAGGCGTTCCTGACGACCCCGATGGTGCTTACGATTTTGGCTTGTCCGCCGGATTCTACCTGAACGCAACAGAGCTACCTTGGCAGAAAAATTATCATATGTATGACTACGTAGTTGATGAGTTCAGTACTCTTATTGTTAATGAGCTGCCAATTGACTCCGCGCGCCAGAGTATATTTGGACATTCGATGGGCGGCCATGGCGCAATTACGATTGCCCTAAAGAACCCGGGACGATTCCGCTCAGTGTCAGCGATGGCCCCCATCTGTAATCCTATGGATTGTCCATGGGGTGTGAAAGCATTCAATAACTATCTTGGTCCTGATCGCGCCACCTGGCGCCAATATGACGCCACCAAACTCGTGGCGACCTCAGAGGAACGCTTACCGCTCCTCATTGATCAGGGTGATGAGGACGAGTTTCTAGAAGAGCAACTGGGGTTGGATGAACTACAGTCAGCATTAAGTGAGTATGACTACCCTGCCACCGTGAGGATGAGAGGCGGCTACGATCACGGCTACTATTTTGTCGCATCATTTATTGGCGAGCACATTGATTTCCATGCTAACTATCTGTAGTTAGTCAGAAAACCACGGCTTCTCTTCGTTGCTACATGCTAGATAGGAAACTATTGACCACTTTCTCCCGCATGCATGTCCACCATATCCCATAGGTATCGGGCGCAGTTTTCTAGACTCCCGGAATCGTGAATTAACTGTCTAGACTAATGCCTGTTGAGTTTCTTTCGATGTATAGAGACATAAGGCATGATTCACTGGTGGCCTGATTCGATCTATACTTCTTAAGTATCAATTATCGTAGGGTGCTGGTTTTCAGGCACTCCTACCGTATTATGAACGTAAGCTACCCTTCGACAACTGCAAATAGAAGGCCACGGCATCATTAAAACAATAAAATCGCGGGTGAACTGACATGGATCGAGATGCTAAGCGTGACGCTTCGGCTTTTAGGGTGCTTTTGGATCTGTCCGAGGAGGCCAAGCTTCCGGTCGATCAGCTGCTGGCAGGCATTGACGTAGACCGAGACAGTATATACCAGCCCTATGCTGAAATATTTATGTGGCAGGAGCTGGCCTATATAGAGAGACTCGTTGAGAGGCATGTGCGATTTTCACTGGCGCTCACCGCGGCGAGTAGAGTACATATAACGACATTAGGCACGCTCGGATATGCAATGCTGTCGTGCCGCAATATTTTTCACGCACTGCAAGTGTCAGCAGATTATCACTCAATTTCTCTGTGGACATGCGAAGTCGCCGCGCAACCGCATGAGCGATCAGTCGAGTTTTTGATATTACCCCATGCGTTGCCGGCCGCATGCCAACACTTTTGCGCGATCCGCGGGCTCGCTTCTCTAAAAATCTGGTTTACTGAAATGCTTGGCAGAGACATAGTACCCACCCAGGTTACTTGTATGATAGAAGCCCCCAATGATGCACCATTTTATGCTGAATTTTTTGGATGCCCGGTACAGTTTGGTTCGGATGTGTACTCTATTTCATTTGAAAACACGCTGTTTCTTGAACCACTGAGAATGTCCGATAAGTGGGCGTACCAACGTGCCAAGATTGAACTTCAAGGAATAGTCGATCAAAGACGGTCTTCCTTTACTAATCGAGTTCATGATCTCATATCATTTGCTCGTAAGGTCAATCACAGTGAGGAAACGGTTTCTGAGACCCTGGGGATTTCGAGTAGTACCTTACGGCGCCGGTTGCGTGAGGAGGAAACAACCTTCAGGGAAGTGAGAGCCGAAACATTACATTCTTTAGCCTGTGTGATGCTTTTGAGCTCAACAAAAACAGTCGACGAAGTAGCTGATATGTTGGGATTCTCCGAGGCGGCAAGTTTTGTTCGATCATTCAAGAGAAGGGAAGGAATAGCACCTGGAGCATGGCGAAAGCAACAGCGGCAGAAATTTACGTAAGTGCTCCTCAGTTCAGCAACACTGTCTCTCGAATCCATGTGATGTCGAGATATCGTCTTAGGTCTGTCAGTTTCAACTGGCATGGCTATTTTTGAAGATGATCAATTAAGTCACGATTTGACCATTTCGGTCATTCACCCTTGTTGGCGCACGCCGGACAATGGAGCGCGACTGTCTGATACCTCCGACGATGGAATAAGAAACCAGCGAGGTTCATCAAAATTCAAAGGTTCAATGTCTGCACGGATCAGATAGCGTCAAATACAAGTGTCAAGCAGTAGACACGTCGCCAGTAAAAACGATAACGAGATGGAGGTACGCCCGGCGTAATGGGTTTGAGCCTCCGATAAAGTTGAAGAAATAGCGATGAACCAAAATATAAATACTACAGCTGCTTCAGCGAGTACACAGCCCGTAGCGGGGCCGGTAAGCAACCACATCACCACTATTGAAAAGTTCCTTTACGGAGGCGGGAGCGTGGCGCTCGCCGTGAAGAATGTCACGTTCAACATGTTCGTTCTTCTCTTCTACAAACAGGTGTTGGGGTTATCGGGCACCTTGACGGGCTTAGCGATATTCATCAGTGTTATGTGGGACGCTGTATCGGATCTATTGATCGGGTCATGGTCTGACCGCTTGCGCACCAGATTGGGCCGACGCCACCCGATGTTAATCGCCGGGACCATACCCCTTGGACTGTCCTTTGTCATGATCTTTAACCCTATCGAAGCTGTACAGGGCACACAATGGCCTTTGTTCGCTTGGTTACTGGTCTCTGTAGTTCTATTGAGAACCTTTCTTACGATGATCTCGATCCCGCTTGGTGCAATGGGCGCAGAGATTACCGACGACTATGCTGAACGTACGTCAATCGTTAGCTTTAGAACCAACATCGGCTGGATCGCAGGTATGTTACTACCAGTTATTGCATTACCTCTTCTTTTCGTAGGCACGAACGATCAAGATGGTCGTTTCATTGTCGAAAACTATACGCAGTACGGGTGGGTATGCTGCATTATTGTCATTATCTTCTGCTTTGCTTGTATAAGGGGAACATGGCGCTTCATCCCACGTCTAATCGCCGTCGGTAACCGTCACCGGCCAACCCCCGGCGCGATGGGTGTGCTTCGTGATGCAATTGAGACCTTCCATGACAGTAATTTTAGAAGGCTCATCGTACTGGACCTCTGTGTCGGCGCCACCTTTGGAATAACCGCTGCGTTGTTTATGGTTACGATGACGTACTACTGGGAGGTCAGTGTCGGCGAACTGTCTGTTCTCTCGACGGGCTCTCTGGTGGCCGCAGGACTTATCTTTCCAGCGACGAAGTACCTATCTGAACGTTGGGAGAAACAAACTATCCTGAAATTTGCCGTAATCGGCTTTATTATCAATACTCCCTGGCTGATTGTCGCCAGAATGACGGACTGGGCGCCTGAAAACGGGACTCTCTTTCTATTTGCGCTTCTATATATTCAGGGAACAATTAATACCTTTCTTTCCATACTCTGCACGATTTCACACCACTCCATTCTGGCTGACATTGCTGACGAGCATGAACTTCGCACCGGACGTCGACAAGAAGGTGTGCTATTTGCAGTAGCGGCCTTTGCCGCGAAGTTTGTGATGGGATTTGGCTACATTTTTGTGGGTCCCTTTCTGGATATCATTGGCCTTGAGGCAACGATGGCTCCCGGAGCTGTGCCGGAATCAATCCTTACCTCCATTGGTATCGTGATTGGCCCTGTAATGACAATTATCCTGGTCATTCCCTTGTGGATGGTCTCTCGATTGGGCGTTAGCCGAGAACGGAGCAGGGAAGTCCAAGCTGCTCTGAGGTCCAGACAACTAGGGGAATCAGCAACGTAGTTCCGGTGGACTGGCTAATCGGTATATATCGGATCCCGTATGGATGCCTCGATGTTCCAGATCTGATCCAAGCCAGCACCTGCCCCTGCCTCTGGGGGCGCTTTACTGTGCACTTACGGGTCGCTGCTCCCAGTCATCATTCGCTGCATCGATCAGGTATGCCTTAAGTGATAGAGCGTCGTCCGACGACAGTACGTCCTTAAACGCCGGCATTCCCAGCTGTTCCAAGCCACCGTCAAGCACAATAACATTGAAGGCGCTGTAGACAGCTTCAGCGCTGCGCCGCAAGTCAGGAATGCGGCCGTTACTGACGGCAAACTGTCCGTGACATCGTTGACAATATTCCGCGTAGATAGCTGCGCCTTGGCTGAGGATACTCATATCATCCGTCACTCTGGGTGGGGGCTTTGGTCGTTTCCTGGCGGGCTTGAGCGGAGGCAGTTCGTGGCCCGCGCCTACCTTGAAGGCCAGAACTCGACTGGGAGGAGGCTGTAGCCCTGAGCCAAGATCCAGCCCATAGGTTTGACCCAAAATCCCACCCCAACCCACGGTCACCGCTACATATTGCACGCCGTCGATAGCATAAGTTATCGGGGATCCTACAATCCCCGCCTGGGTTGGAAATGTCCACAGTGACGCCCCGGAACGGGCATCAAGAGCTTCAAAATATCCATCCCCTCGGCCCTGAAAGACCAGGTCGCCGGCCGTCGAGAGCGTGCCGCCATTCCACGCAAGATCACGGTTCACGCGCCAGGCAGCTTTTTGGTCACGCGGATTCCAGGCCGTTAAGAAGCCCCTGGCAGCCTGCCTGATGTCTTTTTGGTCCTGCGCATCATCTCCCATAAGATCGGCAGAGTAGGTGGTATTCGTGTTCCATTGGCCCCATTGGTGAGGCTTGGAGTTGCCTTCGAAAAGATAGTCGATCTCTAGTGTGGGTATGTACACCAGCCCTGTTCCAGGATGATGGGACATGGGGTGCCAGTTGTGAGCCCCATAGGGAGAGGGCGCGACGAACTGTGATTCGGTAGAATAATCCATCCCGGGCACTTCCACCGGCCGGCCAGTAGCCAGGTTATAGTGGCTAGCCCAGGTTACTTCTGCGAAGGGTTCGGCGGACAGGAGCTGACCTGTTTCCCGATCAATGATAAAGAAAAAGCCATTTTTGGGAGCGTGCCATATCACCCTGCGCGCCGTACCTTGCCAGTTCATTTCTGCTAGCATGATGGGCTGAGTGGCCGTGTAATCCCATGTCTCAGCGGGGGTCTCCTGAAAGTGCCAGATATATGCGCCGGTATCTGGATCAAGTGCCACGATCGACGAGAGGAATAGATTGTCGCCTCCCTGCGGACTTCTTACCCGCCTATTCCAGGGAGACCCGTTTCCAACACCTATATAGAGTTGATCCAGATCAGTGTCATAAACGATAGAATCCCAGACGGTGCCACCGCCACCGGCATTCCACCACTCTCCCGTCCATGTTAATGCAGCCTGTTCAAGTGCCTCGCTTTCCTGGCCGACTTCGGGGTTGCCTGGCACCGTATAGAAGCGCCACACCAGTTCGCCTGAATCCGCATCGTATGCGCTCACAAATCCCCTGGCACCGAATTCTGCCCCTCCATTCCCGATAAATACTTTGCCCTTTGCGGCTCTGGGCGCTCCGGTTATGGTGTACGGGTACTTGGATGTGTCTGCCGTCTTTATGTCCCATAGGACCCTGCCGGTTGAAGCCTCGAGAGCCACCAGACGGGCATCTAACGTGCCGACAAAAACCTTTCCTTGATAAATGGCCACGCCTCGATTCACGACGTCGCAGCAGGCCATTTTCCCCCACTCCTTAGGTACTTCTGGGTCGTAGCGCCAGATCAATCTGCCATCGGAAGCATCCAGCGCATACACAACGCTCCAGTTGCCGGTCACATACATGACGCCGTCAACTACCAGCGGAGTTGCCTCCAACCCGCGGTTGTAATCGGTATCGAAGTGCCAATCGAGGCCAAGGTCGGTGATGTTGTCGCTGTCTATCTGGGCCAGGCGGCTATATCGTTGCTCATCATAATCAAGCCCATAGCTGAGCCAATTACTTTCCGACGGGGAAGCAATCCGAGCCGTGTCTATATTGCGTGTAGACTTTTCAATACCCACTGAAGAGGGTGACTTAGAACTTGCCCATAGTTGTATCGAAAAACTTGTTGCTAAGACGCTAATCAGCGATAACCGAAGTATCATATGTACTGTGCGGTTGGGCCCGTTCGTCCACCGCAAGCCACTACGATATAGCATAGATAACTCCTTTTCGGGACCGGTTCCCTACCAGATCGCCAACTTGAACATTGATTGGGTACTTTATGGAATCAAAACAAAGTGTGCCGGCGAAGCCTATTTGTCCTAGATGATTGCTTCTACTTGAAAACTTTACTGGACAAGGCATATCCCACTGTAACATCCGTTCGCCAAACGTAAAAAAGCCCGGCTGAAATCAGCCGGGCAAGCAGGGATGGTGCCGCAGGACCATCAGAAGTCCTTTCTTAAAGTCAGGCCGTATGTCCTAGGCTCCTGGACAAACTGGCCTCGGGCGCGATCGCCGGTAAAGCCTCGAAGGGGGATGTTGAACGTGTTGAACTTGGTACGCTCATCAAACACATTGTTCCCCCAGACCTCAATCGACACTTTGTGCTCCAACATAGTCAGGCCGAATCGCAGGTCAACCTTGGTGTTCGAATCCTGGATGTCACCCGGCAGAGGAACTGCAGCGTCTACGGCCGCCCTGACCTCTGCTTCAGTTGTCAATCCTGCAACGTTAGGCCGTTCGGTGGGCAGGGTACTGGTTCTTCTCTCTGATTCATAGCGAGCCGAGCCATAGGCGAAAAAGGCCCAGTTGCCATCAAAGACGGGTTGATAGTAGTTCGCAGACAGTACACCGACCCACTCAGAGGAGTTGGTTAACGGAGCGCCGCACAAAGGCAGGATTTGGGATGAGAAGTCTGATGCATTGGGATTAAAGGTTGAGCAGTCACTGGGGTGCTCAGCGTCCGTATAGGTTATACCCAGGTTCATGCCGAAGCTCTCAGTAAACTGCACAGTTGATTCTACCTCGACACCCTGGCTTTTTGTTTTGGGGACATTGAACGTCTGGAACCGTGTGCCATCGTACTCAAGTACCTGGAAGTCCTCGAAGTCCTGGTAGAAAATTGCCATATTCACCCGGGCGCGATTTTCCCAGAAATCGGTTTTTAAGCCGACTTCAAAGGCATCCACGGTTTCAGAGTCAAACCGTGGATCATCGCCGCCTGCACCTGAGGATACATCAAGATTGAATCCACCTGATTTGAATCCGTGCGTGAAGCTGGCATAAACATTGGTGTTGTCATTAAGGTGATAGGTGCCATTGACGGTATATGTCAGCTCTTCATCCTCAAATTTTTCATCAAAGGGCCGCGGCATGAAATCCACTAACCACGCGGTAGCGGGGTTAGTCGCATACGGTACAAAGAAGTCATCCGGATCATCCGGATCATAGAAGGGTGCTGTGAACACCCAGCAGTTGGTCGTGATGGCGGCCCCTAGGCGGCCAAGACTCAATCCTGGCGTTACGCTGTAGAAGGGTATGCTGTTTTCCAAGTTCTCAAAGCTCGCGAAACAGGCGTTATGCTGTCCGTCTACCTGCTCCTGCATTGAACCGTCTTTCTCTTCCTTAACGTAACGCAAGCCCAGAGTTACATCGAGTTTGTCGGTCACGGAGAACACATTGTGGGTGAAGATCGACCAGGTTTCGCTTTCCTGGGAAGCATGGGGAGAACCGAAGTCTGATACGGCGTCTACTCCACCGGAGACAAAATTCAGCTCATTCCATGTGGGCTGACCAAATGCACCAATACTCCAGCCAATTTGCATCTCCTCCTCAAACTGGAGTGTGTATTTCTGATCCAACTCCTCATAACCGTAGTAGGCGCCGACCATCCAATCCAATCGATCATTGAAGGCCAGTCCATTTAACCGAATTTCGTGGCTATAAGCTTCGGTTTCGGTACCGTTCATGGACTTGTAGTCGCGCTCAGGATTAAGCGCGCGGCCGGCTGGCGTGTCACCAACAGAGTAAATCGCGTTCTGCGTATAGTCCGCTCGCTCGGAGTCAGCGAATCCTTCGTTATACCCGCCCAAATAGGTCAAATCGCCAAGAGGGGTTTCTACATTGTACTCGACGGTGATCCCCCAACCTCGACTGGGGTTGCGATAAAAGTCATCAACAGCTTTTGAATCATCCAGCGCGTCTCTACCGACGAGGTCGGGTGGAACGCCCGCATTTTCGCCAAGACCAAGTTCGGGATCCACATAAGGTAATACGTTATCAAGGAGGAACTGCGAGTCATTGCGCCAAACCGCGAGGCAACACTTGTCGTCACCCTCTCCATAGCCGGCAGTTACCCGCAGTTCGCCTGCTTCTTCGGCATTCCACAACATATCCGCCCGGACCGAGCTTCGATCGCGACTGATATTGTCACCGCCAAAGCCGCCATCAATGAAGCCATCGCGCTTTCGGATAGAGCCGGTCACTTTTAACGCGAGAGTGTCCTCTATAAGCGGCATGTTGACGCCAACTTGGCCAGCGCCGAGGTCATAGTTGCCTGTGGTCAGGTTGCCGAAATAGCCAAATCTCTCCAGGTCCGGACGCTTGGTGTGGATGACCAATGCGCCAGCCGAGGTATTCCGACCAAACAAGGTGCCCTGAGGCCCCCGCAACAGCTCAATGCGCTCTATGTCTACCAGATCTCCGAGAACGCCGCCTGGCCGGGGCCGATAGAAACCGTCGACAAAAACCCCAACGGAACTTTCAAATCCGATGTTGTTGCCCGTGGTGCCAACACCCCGGACTCTGAGTACGACGCCACCTGTCGCTGAATCAGATGTATTGATATTGAAGCTGGGTGCCACTCGCTCAAGTGCCAGTATGTCATTCACCCCGGCATTCTCAAGGGTTTCTGACGTCATGACAGTGATAGCTATCGGCACATCTTGGACACTGGTGCTACGCTTCGTTGCAGTAACGACAACTTCCTCAAGGGCTGCTGGGCCGGATTGGGCACTGGCTAGATTGGGGGCGATTAGCGTGCCGGAGACCACGACGCTGGCGAGCATAACGGAGCGTGACAGGGCGGTTTTGGGAAAAGAACAGCTTTTACTCATTATAGGACTCCCTAATATGGTTGATATTATTTTGCAGTTCTCGTTGCGAGTATATGGGGACGCAACTTGGCGCAGAATGTTTGGCCTGCTCAATTATTGATAGTTCTGCTCATTGATGGCTGTCAAAAGGCAGACCCAGATCGCCTATGTGCTCTTGGCGTAGACGACGCTTGTCGATCTTGCCGGATGCTATTCTGGGCAATTGCTCTGTACACAGTTTCAAGTACTCAGGCACTTTGAATTTGGCTAGCTTCGATTGCAGATAGTCAGAAATTGCGACATTTTTTGCATCCGCGCTTATGTAAAGTGTCGCGGCAACGGTTTCTCCTAGACGTTCATCAGGCACACCATAAACGCTGGCTTCTATCACGTCAGGATGATCCAGCAAGGCGTCTTCTACCTCGCCACAGCCAATGTTCTCACCACCCCGAATAATGAGTTGCTTAATGCGGTCGACCACATAAAGATGCCCGTCATTGATATAGGCTACATCACCAGTTCGGAACCACTCTCCGACAAATGACTCTTTGTTGGCCTGGGGCTGATTCCAATATCCGTGAATTACAGAGGTGCCCCGGACAACGAGTTCACCTCGATCCCCAGGAGGCAAAAAGCTGCCCTGTTCATCAATCGTTGAAACTTCCAGTACTGCAGAGCACATGCCAGACGAGTTGGGATTTTTTAGGTAGTCCGCCCCGTAAATACCGGTACCAATCGAATTGGTTTCGGTCATTCCCCAGCCAGTAAAGGGCGCGGCATTTTTTAGCGATTGTCCAATGTCCTTCACCTGGGACGTAGCACGCGCGGATCCTCCGCCACCTGTTGAGCGTAGACTTTCTAAATTTCTGTGTGATCGTTTTGCATACTCAACTAAATCACCGGTCATCGCTGGTGTCCCAACAAAGGTCGATATGCCTTCGTTATCGATGATATCTGCAGCGGTGGCCGCATCCCATTTGTACATGGAGACGATCTTCCTTTGCGTGCGGAAGGCAGATAGCAACACTGCGTGCAGTCCATCCACGTGGAACAACGGCATTGCCAGTAAGGCGGTGCTCTGAGATTTTGCTGCGCTTCCTATTTTCTCCTGATCAAATTCGCCGTTCTCCATTATGAAATGAGTGACGAAGTCGACCTCCCACGAAAGTAGCGCCGCGAGAATGTTGCGGTGAGTAGATACGGATCCCTTGGGGTGGCCAGTTGAACCGGATGTAAACAGTATTACCGCATCGTCGTCCGGGTGAATACCTACCGATGGCATAGGGTCGTTGGAGCTTGTCAGTGTGTCTATTGGAGTGGTCGAGTCTGACGGGGCTGCACGTACGGCGATGATATGGGGAGTAGACTCCGGAGCGATGTGGGAGATACGTTCTATCCGCTCCTGGTCCGCTATGACCACGGTAACGCCCGTGAGCTTAAACGCATAGTCGATTTCTTCCGGCTGCCACCAGGCATTAATTGCTACCGCGATAGCGCCAATGGACGTTATGGCTTCAAGGGCAATGGGCCATTCCGGGTAGTTGCGCATCGCTATAGCAACGCGGTCCCCATGTTTCACGCCATATCGACTCTGCAGTTGCTGAGCCAGGCTTGCGGCCATTCGATAGACTTCTTGAAAGGTATAGCATTCGTCTTCATAGGCATAGAACGGCTCATCGCTGAGATTGTCCTCATAGAGCTGACGGAGAGACTGAGGGCCGTTTACAAACCACTTTTGCGTGGCGCCCTTGACTTCAACTTCTTGGAGCTCCCAAGGCGCCTTCTCGGAGGTCACCATTCCCACCACGTCGTGTCGATTCATCGTCCTTGTAGCCCATCCACTGCCATATTATTGTCAGGACTATTGGTATCAAGAACTGGGCTAATCGATACATGACATTAATGCCAAATTGTTGATATATCTGATCACTTATCGAGAATCACCTGCATTTTGAGAATTAAGATAACTTGTTGGCGACAAGGTGATCCACCACAGAGGGATCCGCCAGGGTGCTGGTATCGCCCAGGCTGTCCAGCTCGTTCTCGGCGATCTTGCGCAGGATGCGACGCATGATCTTGCCGGAGCGCGTCTTGGGCAGGCCCGGGGCCCACTGGATAATGTCGGGCTTGGCGATGGGGCCGATTTCCTTCACACACAGCTGGATCAACTCCGCGCGCAAGTCGTCGTCCGGCTCCACGCCTGCCATCGGGGTGACATAGGCGTAGATACCCTGGCCCTTGATATCGTGGGGGAAGCCGACCACGGCGGCCTCTGCGATCTTGTCGTGCAGTACCAGGGCGCTCTCCACCTCGGCGGTGCCCATGCGGTGGCCGGATACGTTGAGCACGTCGTCCACACGGCCGGTGATCCAGTAGTAGCCGTCCTCGTCGCGGGTGGCGCCGTCACCGGTGAAGTAGTAGCCGGCATAGTTGCTGAAGTAGGTGTCTATCATGCGCTGGTGATCGCCATAGACACTGCGGATCTGGCTGGGCCAGGAGGACTTCACCACCAGGTAGCCGGAACCGGCGCCTTCAACCTCGGAGCCGTCTTCGTTCAGCAGGGCCAGCTCCACACCGAAGAAGGGGAAGGTGGCGGAACCGGGCTTGAGGTCTACAGCCCCGGGCAGCGGGGTGATCATGTGGGCGCCGGTCTCGGTCTGCCACCAGGTATCGATGATGGGGCAACGCTCGTCGCCGACCACGCGGTGGTACCACTCCCAGGCCTCCGGGTTGATAGGCTCACCCACGGTGCCAAGCAGGCGCAGGCTGGAACGGGAGGAGCGGGTAACCGGCTCATCGCCCACCGCCATCAGGGCGCGGATCGCCGTGGGGGCAGTGTAGAAAGTGTTGACCTGGTGCTTGTCCACCACTTCCCAGCAGCGGCCGGCATCGGGGTAGGTGGGGACGCCCTCGAACATCAGGGAGATGGCGCCGTTGGCCAGGGGGCCGTAGACGATGTAGGTGTGGCCGGTCACCCAGCCCACATCGGCGGTGCACCAATAGACCTCGCCCTCGCGATAGTCGAACACGTACTTGAAGGTCATGGCCGCCTGCAGCAGGTAGCCGCCGGTGGTGTGCAGCACGCCCTTGGGCTTGCCGGTGGAGCCGGAAGTATAGAGGATGAACAGCGGGTCTTCGGAGTCCATGGGCTCCGGCGCGCAATCGGCGTCGGCGCCAGCCATCAACTCGTGGTACCACTGGTCGCGGCCTTCCACCCAGTTGACGTCATTGCCGGTGCGCTCTACCACCAGGCAGGTGTGTACATTGGGGCAGGACTGCAGCGCCTTGTCGGCGTTGACCTTGAGCGGTACCGAGCGTCCACCGCGCACGCCCTCGTCGGCAGTGATCACGGTCTGGCAGTCGGAATCGAGGATACGATCCTTCAGCGCTTCGGGCGAGAAGCCGCCGAACACAATGGAGTGAACCGCGCCGATGCGGGTACAGGCGAGCATGGCGTAGGCCGCCTCGGGAATCATCGGCATGTAGATGCAGACCCGGTCGCCTTTCTGTACGCCGCGCGCCTTCAACACGTTAGCCAGCTTACAGACCTGTTCCTTCAGCTCGCCATAGGTGATGTGCTTGCTGTCGGCGGGATCATCCCCCTCCCAGATCAGCGCGGTCTGGTCGGCGCGCTCCGGCAGGTGACGGTCGATACAGTTGTAGCTGACATTGAGCTTGCCGCCTGAGAACCAGGCAGCCTCGCCCTTCACGAAATCGTAGTTGACCACGCTGTCCCAGGGCTGGTCCCAACTCAGGAACTCACTGGCCATCTCGCCAAAGAAGCCCTCGGGATCCTCGATGGAGCGCTTGTACATGGCCTGGTACTTCTCGGCGTTGATGTGCGCGTCTTTGAAATTCGCTGGTACTGGGTGTGTCTGAAACTCGGACATTCCAACTCCTGTAGTAAGGATAGGTCACTGAGCCATTCAACACGTGACCAAGTCGGGGTTAAATTCAAGCTGGCACGGCGAGAATGGTTGAGACTAAATTTTCTGGCATTAGAAATGCCCCAAGGTGATTACCAAGGGGCATTAAGACCATTAAGGCAGTAGTTTGGACTCAGAAGAAACCCAGCGGGTCGATGCTGTAGCTCACCAGCAGGTTCTTGGTCTGCTGGTAATGGTCAAGCATCATCTTGTGGGTTTCACGGCCAATACCCGACTTCTTGTATCCGCCAAAGGCCGCGTGCGCAGGATAGGCGTGGTAGCAGTTGGTCCACACGCGACCCGCCTGAATGCCCCGTCCCATGCGGTAGGCGCGATTCATGTCGCGGGTCCAGACGCCGGCACCCAGGCCATAGTCAGTATCGTTGGCGATGGCCAGTGCTTCGGCCTCGTCCTTGAAAGAGGTCACACCCAGCGTCGGCCCAAAGATCTCCTCCTGGAAAATGCGCATGTCGTTCTTGCCCGCCATCAGGGTCGGCTGCACGTAGTAACCGCCGGACAGATCACCGGACAGGTTGGCACTATCACCGCCGATCAGAATCTGTGCACCTTCCTGCCGACCGATCTCCATGTAGCTCATGATCTTGTCAAACTGTTCCTTGGAGGCCTGCGCACCAACCTGTGTCTCAGGATCCAGCGGATTGCCCTGCTTAATGGTCTTTGAACGCTCAACCACGATATCAAGGAAACGGTCATAGATGGATTCCTGGATCAGTGCACGGGAGGGACAGGTACACACTTCACCCTGGTTGAAGAAGCCCAGCAGCAGACCCTCCGCACACTTGTTAAGGTAGTCATCTTCATAGTCCAGAACATCCTCAAAGTAGATATTCGGTGACTTACCACCCAGCTCAACCGTTGAAGGAATGAGGTTGTTCGCCGCGCACTTGAGAATCTCATTACCCACCGCCGTCGAGCCGGTGAAGGCCAGCTTGGCAATGCGTGTACTTTGCGAGAGTGCCGCCCCCGCTTCCGCCCCGAAGCCGTTGACGATATTAACCACGCCAGCGGGCAGAATGTCCTGTATCAGCTCCATCACCAGGAGAATGGTCACCGGGGTCTGCTCGGCGGGCTTCATGACCACGCAGTTACCCGCGGCCAGCGCCGGCGCCAGTTTCCAGGCGGCCATCAGCAGGGGGAAGTTCCAGGGAATGATCTGGCCCACCACGCCGTAGGGCTCGTGGAAGTGATAGCTGGCCGTTGTCGCATCCAGTTCAGCGGCGCTGCCTTCCTGGGCCCTGATGCAGCCCGCAAAATAGCGGAAGTGGTCTACAAACAGGGGCAGGTCAGCATTCAGGGTCTCGCGTACGGCTTTACCATTCTCCCAGGTCTCCGCAACCGCCAGCATTTCAAGATTCTGCTCGACGCGGTCAGCGATCTTCAGCAGCAGGTTGGACCGGTCGGCTACCGAGGTGGCACCCCAACTTGCTCGCGCTGCATGCGCCGCATCAAGGGCCTTCTCAATATCCGCCGCCGAGGAACGGGCCACCTCACAGTACACCTGGCCGGTTACCGGAGTCACATTTTCGAAGTAACGGCCGTCAGCGGGCGCTACCCATTCGCCGCCGATGAAATTGTCATAGCGCGATTTGAAGGAAACTACAGATCCTTCCTGGCCGGGTTGTGCATACGTCATTTTATTTTCCTCATGTGATGGACAGATTGATTATGGGTTATAGGTAAAGCGAAATCAAGAAGGCGCCGGCTGTCTGAGCTGATACATCACCTGTGACAATGGACGTGAATACCTCTGGACTCAAAAATCTCCGTACAGCGGTCAAGCTCCGCGTCCGGCATGAACTTGCCTGTCCCTTCACCGAAGTCCAGACGCTGGACACTGCCGAAGCGTGGCAGCTTGTCGAGCCAAATCGGGTTGTACGGCAAGATCTGCATGTTCTTTACGCCGTTCTCGAGCATAAAGTCAGCAATGGCACTGAGGTTTTCATCCGTGTCGGTGATAAAGGGCACCAACGGGACCCGCGGCAGAACCTCGATCACCGAATCCCGTGCCAGGGCCTGGACCTTCCTGAAGTTCTCATGAATAGAATGGTTGGGAACGCCGCAGTACTGCTTGTGCGCATCGCTGTCCATCAACTTGAGATCAAAGTAGATGGTGTCGGTGTAGGGCAATACCAGATTTTCAAATACCTTGTAATTGAATAGGCCCGCTGTCTGGATCAGCGTGTGAACATTCCGCTGCTTCAGCCGCGAGAACAGTTCGCCGACCGAATCCATCTGCATCAGCGCCTCGCCGCCGGAGACAGTAACCCCGCCGCCGGAGGCCTCGAAGAAGGCCTCGTCTTCAAGCACCTTCTCCACCAGATGATCCATGTCGATGTCATTGCCACAGCGCTCCAGAGCACCGGATGGGCAGACATCAACGCACTTGAAGCACTGGGTGCATTTGTCGCGGATGATTTTGTCGGGCGAACTCAGGTCGATCGCCTGCTCGGGGCAGGCGTCAGCACAGTCGTGACAGCTGATGCACTTCTCTGCATCATAGGAGAGTTCGTAACCGGTGTTGATGCTTTCCGGATTCTGGCACCAGGTACAAGACAGCGGGCAGCCCTTGAAGAACACCACGCTGCGAATACCCGGCCCGTCGTCCAGGGTGTTTCTCTTGATGTCGAAGTACAGCGAAGCCTTCCTTGGCTCGGTAACTGCTATCGCATCAATCAGGCTTGCATCAGGCCCCATTACTGCTCCGGGATATCACCTCATCCTGCATTTCAGGTGATAGATCGTTGAAGTACGCCGAGTAGCCAGATACCCGAATCAGCAGGTTGGGGTGCAACTCCGGGTTGTCCCGTGCCTCAATCAGGATTTTCGGATCCAGCATATTGGCCTGCACCTGCATACCGTGCCGTTTGAAGTACACCTTGTACATGCTACCCAGTGCACTCTTACCATCGTCACACTCGTAACTGGAGGCATCCAGCTTGATATTGAAGTTGATGCCATTGGCAAACTTCTTGAAATCGATCCGGTTCATCGAATTGATCAAGGCGGTGGAGCCACGCTTGTCTGCACCGTTTTCCGGCGCAAAACCCGAGGCGAAGGTCTCGCCGGCACGACGGCCATTTGGTGTGGCATTGATCAGCCCGCCGAAGTGGGTGTGGGAAGTGTTGGAGTACACGCCCGCCAGGTACTGGCCACCGCGGGTATTCTTGCCCAGGGCGTGAATGGAATCGGAGTAGTGATCCCCGACCCACTTCATCCAGGCATCCGCCTTGGGAATATCGTTGCCAAATTTATCGATGCCTTCCAGCCTGGTCCGCACAACCTCATCCGAGAGATTGTCTTTCAGGTGAGCGACCAGCTCCTCAAGGGTGAGCCACTTGTCCTCGAACACAGCACTCTCAATGGCCCCCAGGGAATCGGCCACGACCGCCATGCCGGTGCCCTGGATACCGGAGAAATTGTACTTCGCGCCACCCTGTGTAGAGCAAACGCCCTGCTCCAGGCAGCCTTCGAGTGTAGCGCTGGTAAGAGGGGTGGGGTGGTGCTTGGCGTGGAACTGTTCACACTTCTGCAAATCCGCGTGCAGCTTGCCCAGCTGATGCTTCACCTGCACCTTGTAGGCGTCCAATACGTCATCCATGCTCTTCATGCTGGAGACCGGGGGTGTCTTGACACCGATCTGTCGGTCAGAACCAAACTGGCACCCCTCGTTGAGCGCCATTTCCAGGGCCAGGGCCATGTTGTACATCCCGGCGTCGGTGGAACCCAGGGTCTTGCCCGGCGCCGTGGGCTCAACACAGCCGATGGCGACATAGTCCCTGGCATCCTCCAGGGAATAACCGACATTCATCATGGACTCGATGATGGTCTCGTCGTTATACATGGCGGGCGCCGAACCCGGGCCGAAGTTCACCCGGATGACCTCATCGTAGAATGCCTTGGGTGTGTTCTCGTGGAGACGGACGTGGAAGTTGGGCTGGCGCATGCGCAACTCATCGGCGAGCTCCAACAAAATGAAACTCAGTTCATTGGTCGCATCGTTGCCCTCGGAGTCCTGACCACCGATGGTCACTACCTCCCAGCTGGTCAATCCACCGAGCATGCTGGTCAGCTTGTCGGAGTACATGGGGATGGTTTCGCATACCTTTACGCAGAAAGCTCCCAGAATATCTTTCGCCTCTTGTCTTGAAATACGTCCAGCCGCCAAATCCTCTTCATAGTAGGAATTCAGGAATTGGTCCACGCGGCCCGGACAGGTGGTTTCACCTGTTGTCTCCTGGAAAATGGCGATGTGGGTGAGGGTCATTGATTGGACCGCTTCATAGAAACTGGTTGCGCCATAACGTGGTACGCGAGCGCAGACCTCCGCAATCCGCTCTAGATCAAGTTTCCGCTGAGGGTCCGCTTCAGCCTCTGCCAGCCTACGCGCCTCGGTCGCATAGCGGTCACCAAACTCTGCCAGCGCATTCATTGAGATTTTCACAGACTGGTAGAAGTCCAGCTTGGAGGGATCGTTGGTTTGTGCCTCGAAGGCCTCCACCTCGGCGATGATGCCCTCGGCACCCAGTTTGATCACTTTCTCGTAGCCGGGTGCCAGGTGAGCAATACCACCAGCCTCATACAATTGGTACTGCAGTGCTTCACTCTGCTCCTTAACAAAGCGCATCTGCTCTTCCTGCCCGTCAAAGGCAAGATAAGCCATATTCTTGTCCATCCAGAACGGAATATATGACTGGAGTTTTGCCTGCTCGTCTTCGCTGATCTCGAGAGGATTGACCTTGCGGGTGGGTAGTTTGTCGACACCAATCATTATGCCCAGACCGCCCAACTCCGGATAACAGATGCCGGCGACCCGTTTGGCGGTGAAGTTGCCAACAATCAGCTCGTCAGGATAGATTTTCACCGTTTTGTTGGCCAGGACGTGGCGTGTCGCTTCAGCTATCTGAACGGCCGTAGATTTCCCATCGTTGGCCTCATCCATGTAATACTCTGACCAAAGCACTGCGCGCTCGATGCAGCCACCGTAGGTAGCCTCGTCGACAGCTTTCTTCAGGCGAGCGACTCGAGCACCATCTTCCAGTGACTGACCAACGACATTAGTAATTGCATTCATATTTCACCTCGCGTCTCAGCGCTTGACTCAAAAGTTTAATATTGTTTTTGAAGCTACGGTTGCTTTACATGTCGCCCCGTCTTAAACGAAGCACATACTATGAAGAGTACAAGGAGTTGATATTAATTCAAATAGATAATATATAAGAGTATTATCAGTTATTTGAATAAGAGGTGGTCGGTGCTTCGAAACCAGGATTTGAATCTCTTGCCCATATTTGATGCATTGATGCAGGAGCAGCAGCTTTCCAGGGCGGCGGAACGGTTGTGTATGAGCCAGCCTGCAGTTAGTAATGCATTGAAACGTCTCCGAATCAGCTTCAGGGATGATCTATTTGTCAGGACAAGACGGGGGCTGAAGCCAACCCAGCGCGCAGTGGAGCTGCATGAGGCTATAGCACCTGTTCTGGAGTCACTCAGCCATACGTTCGACGATCAAACCTTTAGTCCAGAAGTATCAGATAGGACGTTGGATATCTCCATGGATATTGCAGCGGAGTATGTTTTCGCTCCTGATGTGCTAGGGATACTGCTTCCGGTGGCTCCAAACCTTAGGATTCGGTTCCATCCTGACCATATTCCGGACATTGCTGGGCGTTTGAAGGATGGGCGTTTGAACTATGCATTGGAGTATGGGCCAGTCTTATCCGATGAGTTTGATTCGGCTCATTTTGCGGACGAAACCCTGTCAGTTATTTGTGCCAAGAGTCACCCGAGCATCAAGGGAAGTCTCTCCCTGGAGCAATACACGTCGCTTCCGCATGTGTCGCTGGTCCCACGCCCCAGCTTTTCTGCTGGTCAAACAGCTGGAGAAGTAACTCCCGTTGAGTACATCGTCGGAGGTGACTTGCCTACAAGGAATATTGGTCTCAGGGTGGCCAGTTCGCTCGCTATTCCTGAGATCGTCGCGACAACAGACCTTATTGCCACGCTGTCTACCCGACTAGTTTTACCGCTTGTTGAATCGGGGGAACTGCAGCGTTTCGATCCGCCTTTCAACAATATAGGGTTTGAGTTTCGTCTGTACTGGCATAAGAGTCGGTCTAAAGATCCATTTCATCAATGGTTTATCAACGAGCTTGCTGAACACCAAAATAGTATTCGAGGTCAGAGGAACTAAGATTACACTGAATCTGCAAGCTATTGTTTTTCCCTTATTAGTTCCCACTTTCCAGCGCGCTCCAGCCGTTGATTTTCCATTTCAATGGCTTGCAGGCTCTTTCGAATTTCCTGAATGTGGAGAACTGCTGCGGCACGTGCTTCATCTGGCTTCTGGTCCATAATGGCCACAAAGATAGAGTGATGTTGTGCACTCAACATCATTCGCTGTTCTGGCCGATGATAGAGATTATTTACTGATGTGATAACAGAATCTAATAGCAGTTGGGACAAACTACGCAACGTGTATGCCAGGAAGGGATTGTGGGTTGCTTCTGATATCGCTTGATGAAAGTTGTGATCCAGCTTTGCTTCGATGTTCACGTCAATCTCACCCGAGGTCGAATGGTCCATTGCTTCATAGGCCTTGGAAATACGATAGCGATCAGCCGGCGTCAGGCGTAAAGCAGCGTAGAAGGCGGATTGTCCCTCCAGTAACTCTCGGACCTCAAGGAGATCGTATACGGCCCTTGAGTGGTCTCGAAATAGGTGCCGAAGCGGCGACTGATCGGACGCTGCCGGTAACATTTCTGATACAAAGGATCCCCGGCCACGTTGAGTCTCGATAATTCCCCTGCCTCTTAACTCCTTCAGCGCTTCACGCACTACCGGCCGCGATACAGAGAGTCTTTGGGCCAACTGGCGCTCGGAAGGGATTTTGCTCCCCGGGAGCAATGTTCTGTCTAGAATCAAGGCTTCCAACTGCCTGGCCACATCCTGATAGAACGGGTCGTTAGCGCTAATCATCTGGTATTACCAGTTTTTACATAATGAGAAACTATAGACGTATTCATTCAAATAGAGCTCTAAAGAAAATAAATGGAAACACAAACTGGTATTACCACAGGAATTAAGGGTTGTCTATCGCCAGCTAACGTCTAGACTGCGAACACAAGCAGATAGGGATAAGCCAGCCACAGCATTCAGGAAAAGCGTATTATGAACAGACTTGTAATAAGCCTCATCACCTCGTTACTTTGGATACTCCCCGTTACAGTACTGGCTGGGTCAAAGCCGAACATTCTGGTGATCTGGGGTGACGATATTGGATGGCTTAATATCAGTGCTTACAACGATGGCTTAATGGGCTATCAGACACCCAATATAGACCGCATCGCCGAGCATGGGATCCGTTTTACAGATCACTATGGAGAGCAAAGCTGTACAGCAGGTCGATCTGCATTTATTACGGGACAACATCCCGTTCGTACCGGACTTACCCGAGTAGGTGTGCCAGGTTCCTTACTGGGTATACAACCAGAGGATCCGACTCTCGCCGCGTTGTTGAAGAACTTCGGCTATGCCACTGGGCAATTCGGCAAGAATCACCTAGGGGATCGAAGTGAGTTTCTGCCCACTGAACACGGATTCGATATCTTCTTCGGCAATCTTTATCACTTGAACGCAGAGCAGGCACCGGAGCACCCTGATTACCCGAAGAACCCCTTATACAAACAACTGTTCGGTCCTCGAGGAGTTGTCCGATCATCCGCCGATGGCCAAGTGGAGGATACTGGACCACTGACGATTAAGAGAATGGAAAGTGTAGATGCTGAGTTCCTTGCTGAAACGCTGCGCTTTATAGACGACTCGCATGATAAGGGCGTCCCGTTCTTCGCCTGGTTTAATTCAACGCGTATGCATACGGTCACCCATCTGAGTGACAAGTGGAAGGGCAAGACGGGGCAGGGTGTGTACGCCGATGGTATGCAGGAACACGACAGTCACGTCGGTGCTCTTTTGGACAAGCTGGATGAGCTGGGAATTACTGAAAACACATTGGTGTTCTATTCCACGGACAATGGTGCACAACTTCATAATTGGCCAGATGGTGGCATGACCCCGTTTCGTGGCGTAAAAAACACGACCTGGGAGGGGGGCTTCAGGGTGCCTGCTATTGTGAGTTGGCCGAAACGGATTCAACCCGGCATATCCAATCAAGTGATGTCACACCTCGACTGGTTACCTACCATTTTGGCCGCTGTAGGAGAACCTAAAATAAAGGACAAGCTTCTTGAGGGATACGTTGCCAACGGCAAGAGGTACAAGGTGCACCTTGATGGCTATAACTTTCTCCCACACTTGACGGGCGCTCAGGCTACCGGGCCACGGAAGGAGTTCTTCTACTTCACGGATGGGGGAATGCTATCCGCCGTTCGAGTTGGAGATTGGAAAGGTATGTTTGCACAGCAGCGAGCTGTGGGATTTGACGTTTGGAATGAGCCATATACACAGCGAAGATTACCTGCCATATACAATCTTCGTAGGGACCCGCTTGAGAGAGCAGAGATTGACAGTGGATACTTCGTAGAGTGGTACGACGAGCTCTTGCCGGCTGTTACAGGATTATTCTATCTGGAAATTCAAAAATTTCTTGCCACTTTCGAAGAGTTTCCGCAGCGACAATCGCCTAGTTTTAATATGATTCAAGCCGCAGACAAAGCAATACAAGGTGGTAATTAAAAGCCGTCACTGCTTGCCAAAGGCATTAATTCAATAGACCACCTCGGGGTCAGGCCTTATGTATAAGGTCTTGTTGTAGAGTGTGATCAAGCCTGGGCGGCAAACCCGCTGGCTAGCGGAGAGTGTGCTCAGTAGAGAAGTGGAACCAGGACCTAGCGTACTACAATAACCAGGCCTAGAGAAAATTTGAAGTGGACCAGTCACATCATTCAATGACAAAACGCAGGCCAGCGTTATCTTCAAGTCGCTTGATCAGGTCGAGCCCCATAGCCGCACTGGGCGTCCATATGCCGCCGCCGGCCAGATCAGGGTTTTTGGCCAGGCAGACTGCACACTCTGCAATCATTTTACTAGTCGAACCGTAACCGGGATCCATATCGCCATGAACGCTGATCTTCGCAAAACGCCCATTATCTGAAGTCCCGGCAAACAAGATATCGTACATACCACGTTCTCTTTCCTCGCGAGAAGGACCTTGACCCGGTGGTGTGCTGTCTTCTGCCATGGATTGATCTGCAGCCATTGCATTTGCTAGTTGCTCACCTTCCTCACCAGGCCCGGTCACAAACATTTCATCGTAAACGAATTCTTCCCCGTACATGCGGTCGAGAAGATGGTTGGAACGATGTACGGTTTTAGTATTAATGACAGCCATGACAAAGGGGGCGGTCCACGTCTGTAGAGCGTCGTCGTAATGCGGCTGATTTCCCGGGGGCTGGCTGACTCCAGTATAGCCGGGAGTAAGTGCAAAGGGATCTACAAGGCTAGAGAGCAACTGTGGATCTTCGGTAACCACTGAGACGGTGGATCTAAAGCTCGCGAGAGTGCCTCCAGACCAGGAACCCTCCATGCTCCTGACTCTTCCCCTGACTCTCGAAAAGGGCTCAGAGTATTGCGATAGTGCGTGCAGTTGCAAGAAGTAGGGGTCCTAGGGATTTTGCCTCCAAATATTGCAAAAACCGCTGCAGGCCGCGCCAGCTGTGGTTTCTGGAGGCCCATTACTTATCGATTGTCGGCCGGTAGCCATCAATCGATTCCATTAAATCCTCAAGTTTTGGCAATTCACCTGTCGGTGCGAATGTGTATCTACCCCGGAGGTTGATATTCTCCCAGGCTACAGGTGAGGCCCGCTTTACTGTTTCCAGAGACATTGCATTGCCTTGATCCTCAAAGCTGTCCAGCAGATTACTGAGCACTTTTGAGTTGAAGTAGATGATGGCATTTGCCACCAGTCTGGCACTTTCGTTCCAGATCTGGATCTCCTCATCGCTATTACCCCGGAATCGGTCGCCATTGACGTGGCTAATCGCCCG
The DNA here is from genome assembly GCF_009910365.1 of Aequoribacter fuscus. Lineage (NCBI taxonomy): Bacteria > Pseudomonadati > Pseudomonadota > Gammaproteobacteria > Cellvibrionales > Halieaceae > Aequoribacter > Aequoribacter fuscus. The sequence goes on from NZ_CP036423.1 coordinate 307,366, forward strand.
TCTCAGCTGGTGATAGGCTTCACCCCGGTTCAACGCTCGCTGAACGTGATTTCTAAGGCTGGCGTCGTCAATGTAGTTCAGCAGATATTGGGCTTTCAGCAGCCGGTTATATTCGGTCAATGCCTCCAGTAATGGGTGATTGTGCTTGTAACCGGATAGTTTACGCACTAACCTGGCCTGACTGGTCTTGCGCTGAGCCAAAGAGACGGCAATCCGCTGGATGGTGTCCCAGTGAGCCATGATACGCTGCGTGTTGATCGGCTTGCGCAACGATATATGCACTTGCTGGTTCTTGTCTTCGGTGATGTTGAATAGTTCATTGATGACCCTGCCGACCTGGGCATATCGAGGTGCGAACCGATATCCGAACAGGTCGAGCAGGGCAAAGTTCACATGGTTTACTCCATGAGTGTCAGTTGAGAGCATGTCGGGGACTATCTCAGTACTGTTGTTCATCAACAGGTCAAAGATGTAATGGGATTCATGCTCATTGGCCCCGATTACCCGGGCATTGATGGCCATATGATTGGCATTCAGACTGACCGCGGACACGCCTTTGCTGGTCCCGAAGTATTTTGAGGAGTACCGCGTGCGGAATGTCTCGCGTTTGGCTTCGAACTTCTGACCATCGGCACTGGCGTGCAGAATATCTTCCTGAATGTTGTAGTGCTTGAAGATACTCAGTCGTGTAGTGGCGTTGTTGATGCGGTCATTGGACGCATTCAGGGTTTCCAACCGAAGGTAGTTCGCTTGGATAGTGCTGAGTTGTTCATAGGTGCAGTCAGAAATCTGCGCGATGCCATAGATGCCCTGATTAGTGGCATTGGCAATCAGTATCGCCAGCAGATCCACTTCGTACTGACGGCTTTTCGAGCTCAAGCCCAGCACATGTTGGAAGTCGTCAATGAACCCGGTATCCCGATCCACTACGCGCAATACATCGGCGATGCTGACCGCTTTCATTTGCTGGAAGAACGGGTTATTCACTAGGTGCTTCTTGCTGGCTGTAGGCAGCCGCCAGTGATGTTTGCCGTCTTTCGGTCGCAAAATTACGTCCCTGGTATCTGAACGCTCCAAATAGTGGCTGACTTCGTGCAACCGAAGGGTCAGCTCATCCGCCATGCGTGGAATCAGACGTTTCGGATCCTCGCTGATATTGGGTTGCTGAGTGCCCTCCACCAAGGACCCCTTCTGGTTTTTCCAGATCTCTGGCTTCACGAGATCATCCTCTAACGCCCGATATCGAATGACTTCCGGCAGCGTCAACTGGCCGTTTAAGCGGTTGGGTATCTGCAGATACAAAAACCATTCATACTTGGATTTGTCTATACTGCCATCGGGTTTCGACAGCAATGGCCGTGTGGCTTTCGGTAGTAAACGCTGATCAATGCTGACATCGCCGAGCCTATTACCGGCGACCAAATCCAACCGAGCTTGGGCCAGGGCCCCGGCTAACCGCCGCGTTTTGTCGGTACCGTCAAAACGCAGACAGCAAAAGAGCGAACGCAACAGTCCGGCTCGCAATGTGGACTCCGTATCCAGGTGCTGCCAAAATGCCTCCTCCGCCGACTGTTTCTGATTACTCAGGTATCGGCAGACTGAGTTCAGGTCGCTGACATTGAGAAACTGGAACGCCCGTTGCTGTACAGCTTGAAACGACGTATCAGGATCGATGCTGTCATCAACGAACAGGTGTAAGATATCAGCAGCTTTGCTCACATTGCGAGCTGCCTTTTGCCAATCCCGATAGACCCGTTCTTGGGCCATTTGATGCGCACGTTGTTTCACTTGCCGGAGGTGATGTATGAACCCTTCCGCAATACGTTCCAGGCCCTGCTGGTGCCGCGACTGCAGATAGCACAGCAAGTACAGGCGCTGGTTAGCAAGCGATTGACGTTTAAGTTTGGCTCCGTAGTAGTCAACCCGTTCGGCATAGTGTTGCTGGTTTTTCTGAGAGAGAGAAAGTGACTCGAGTACAGTCGTCACATCCGTCATCCACGGCTGAATATGGTGATACACGGCTATTTCTTTTTGCAACTCGGTGCCGGTAAAATTGCGGGCGCTCTGGCGTAGTTGCTGGAATGTAAACTGGCCTTCACCGGAAACCAGTGTGAGCAACATAGTTGATAGACCTTGGCTGCAAGCGGCGTCGATCTGGTCATGCAATCGTTTCTGGTGCTGGCCAATAACCTGACTGACGATCTTCTGCAGCGTACTATAGGCGGGAATTGCGATTTTCTGGCGAGCCAAATATTCGATTGCAGCGTCAAAGACTGCTCGGGGCTCCACCCAGCTTTCAGCACAGGTACACAAGTGCTCGACAAGCTGTGGCTGATGTCTTTTATCGTTCCAGTTGCTGACGCCGACGATCGATAGAACACGCGCATAGATACGGGATTTTTGGTCAGGTTTCAGGCTAAAACGCCTGAAGGTAAGGTCCCTATAGTGAAATCGGGCTATGAATACCAAGTCGTCCTGCATTGATTTGTACCTTGGGTTAAGCAGGACCGGTTTGCATTTGAAGTAGCCCAGCAAAGCAATCGCCACACAACGATATTTGCGTTGCCTTATTCTCGATATCTCCGCTAGTTCTTTGTCATTCAGCATAAAGTAGAATCGCTGGTATGACTCATTGAAGGATGGGACGCCATATAGATCCTCGACCTCGGCAGCAGTGAGGATTGATAGCCGCTTGTTTCTGCTCATTCTTTGACCTAAAGGTCGAAGAAGATACCGAATTTCTCAGCGCATTAGAAACTAATAGCCCCCTGCAGCCCACGGATGGCGGGGCCTCCGGCGGTTTTTGCAATATTTGGAGGCAAAATCCCTAGGACCCCTTGTTCGATCATTCAAGAGAAGGGAAGGAATAGCACCTGGAGCATGGCGAAAGCAACAGCGGCAGAAATTTACGTAAGTGCTCCTCAGTTCAGCAACACTGTCTCTCGAATCCATGTGATGTCGAGATATCGTCTTAGGTCTGTCAGTTTCAACTGGCATGGCTATTTTTGAAGATGATCAATTAAGTCACGATTTGACCATTTCGGTCATTCACCCTTGTTGGCGCACGCCGGACAATGGAGCGCGACTGTCTGATACCTCCGACGATGGAATAAGAAACCAGCGAGGTTCATCAAAATTCAAAGGTTCAATGTCTGCACGGATCAGATAGCGTCAAATACAAGTGTCAAGCAGTAGACACGTCGCCAGTAAAAACGATAACGAGATGGAGGTACGCCCGGCGTAATGGGTTTGAGCCTCCGATAAAGTTGAAGAAATAGCGATGAACCAAAATATAAATACTACAGCTGCTTCAGCGAGTACACAGCCCGTAGCGGGGCCGGTAAGCAACCACATCACCACTATTGAAAAGTTCCTTTACGGAGGCGGGAGCATGGCGCTCGCCGTGAAGAATGTCACGTTCAACATGTTCGTTCTTCTCTTCTACAAACAGGTGTTGGGGTTATCGGGCACCTTGACGGGCTTAGCGATATTCATCAGTGTTATGTGGGACGCTGTATCGGATCCATTGATCGGGTCATGGTCTGACCGCTTGCGCACCAGATTGGGCCGACGCCACCCGATGTTAATCGCCGGGACCATACCCCTTGGACTGTCCTTTGTCATGATCTTTAACCCTATCGAAGCTGTACAGGGCACACAATGGCCTTTGTTCGCTTGGTTACTGGTCTCTGTAGTTCTATTGAGAACCTTTCTTACGATGATCTGGATCCCGCTTGGTGCAATGGGCGCAGAGATTACCGACGACTATGCTGAACGTACGTCAATCGTTAGCTTTAGAACCAACATCGGCTGGATCGCAGGTATGTTACTACCAGTTATTGCATTACCTCTTCTTTTCGTAGGCACGAACGATCAAGATGGTCGTTTCATTGTCGAAAACTATACGCAGTACGGGTGGGTATGCTGCATTATTGTCATTATCTTCTGCTTTGCTTGTATAAGGGGAACATGGCGCTTCATCCCACGTCTAATCGCCGTCGGTAACCGTCACCGGCCAACCCCCGGCGCGATGGGTGTGCTTCGTGATGCAATTGAGACCTTCCATGACAGTAATTTTAGAAGGCTCATCGTACTGGACCTCTGTGTCGGCGCCACCTTTGGAATAACCGCTGCGTTGTTTATGGTTACGATGACGTACTACTGGGAGGTCAGTGTCGGCGAACTGTCTGTTCTCTCGACGGGCTCTCTGGTGGCCGCAGGACTTATCTTTCCAGCGACGAAGTACCTATCTGAACGTTGGGAGAAACAAACTATCCTGAAATTTGCCGTAATCGGCTTTATTATCAATACTCCCTGGCTGATTGTCGCCAGAATGACGGACTGGGCGCCTGAAAACGGGACTCTCTTTCTATTTGCGCTTCTATATATTCAGGGAACAATTAATACCTTTCTTTCCATACTCCGCACGATTTCACACCACTCCATTCTGGCTGACATTGCTGACGAGCATGAACTTCGCACCGGACGTCGACAAGAAGGTGTGCTATTTGCAGTAGCGGCCTTTGCCGAGAAGTTTGTGATGGGATTTGGCTACATTTTTGTGGGTCCCTTTCTGGATATCATTGGCCTTGAGGCAACGATGGCTCCCGGAGCTGTGCCGGAATCAATCCTTACCTCCATTGGTATCGTGATTGGCCCTGTAATGACAATTATCCTGGTCATTCCCTTGTGGATGGTCTCTCGATTGGGCGTTAGCCGAGAACGGAGCAGGGAAGTCCAAGCTGCTCTGAGGTCCAGACAACTAGGGGAATCAGCAACGTAGTTCCGGTGGACTGGCTAATCGGTATATATCGGATCCCGTATGGATGCCTCGATGTTCCAGATCTGATCCAAGCCAGCACCTGCCCCTGCCTCTGGGGGCGCTTTACTGTGCACTTACGGGTCGCTGCTCCCAGTCATCATTCGCTGCATCGATCAGGTATGCCTTAAGTGATAGAGCGTCGTCCGACGACAGTACGTCCTTAAACGCCGGCATTCCCAGCTGTTCCAAGCCACCGTCAAGCACAATAACATTGAAGGCGCTGTAGACAGCTTCAGCGCTGCGCCGCAAGTCAGGAATGCGGCCGTTACTGACGGCAAACTGTCCGTGACATCGTTGACAATATTCCGCGTAGATAGCTGCGCCTTGGCTGAGGATACTCATATCATCCGTCACTCTGGGTGGGGGCTTTGGTCGTTTCCTGGCGGGCTTGAGCGGAGGCAGTTCGTGGCCCGCGCCTACCTTGAAGGCCAGAACTCGACTGGGAGGAGGCTGTAGCCCTGAGCCAAGATCCAGCCCATAGGTTTGACCCAAAATCCCACCCCAACCCACGGTCACCGCTACATATTGCACGCCGTCGATAGCATAAGTTATCGGGGATCCTACAATCCCCGCCTGGGTTGGAAATGTCCACAGTGACGCCCCGGAACGGGCATCAAGAGCTTCAAAATATCCATCCCCTCGGCCCTGAAAGACCAGGTCGCCGGCCGTCGAGAGCGTGCCGCCATTCCACGCAAGATCACGGTTCACGCGCCAGGCAGCTTTTTGGTCACGCGGATTCCAGGCCGTTAAGAAGCCCCTGGCAGCCTGCCTGATGTCTTTTTGGTCCTGCGCATCATCTCCCATAAGATCGGCAGAGTAGGTGGTATTCGTGTTCCATTGGCCCCATTGGTGAGGCTTGGAGTTGCCTTCGAAAAGATAGTCGATCTCTAGTGTGGGTATGTACACCAGCCCTGTTCCAGGATGATGGGACATGGGGTGCCAGTTGTGAGCCCCATAGGGAGAGGGCGCGACGAACTGTGATTCGGTAGAATAATCCATCCCGGGCACTTCCACCGGCCGGCCAGTAGCCAGGTTATAGTGGCTAGCCCAGGTTACTTCTGCGAAGGGTTCGGCGGACAGGAGCTGACCTGTTTCCCGATCAATGATAAAGAAAAAGCCATTTTTGGGAGCGTGCCATATCACCCTGCGCGCCGTACCTTGCCAGTTCATTTCTGCTAGCATGATGGGCTGAGTGGCCGTGTAATCCCATGTCTCAGCGGGGGTCTCCTGAAAGTGCCAGATATATGCGCCGGTATCTGGATCAAGTGCCACGATCGACGAGAGGAATAGATTGTCGCCTCCCTGCGGACTTCTTACCCGCCTATTCCAGGGAGACCCGTTTCCAACACCTATATAGAGTTGATCCAGATCAGTGTCATAAACGATAGAATCCCAGACGGTGCCACCGCCACCGGCATTCCACCACTCTCCCGTCCATGTTAATGCAGCCTGTTCAAGTGCCTCGCTTTCCTGGCCGACTTCGGGGTTGCCTGGCACCGTATAGAAGCGCCACACCAGTTCGCCTGAATCCGCATCGTATGCGCTCACAAATCCCCTGGCACCGAATTCTGCCCCTCCATTCCCGATAAATACTTTGCCCTTTGCGGCTCTGGGCGCTCCGGTTATGGTGTACGGGTACTTGGATGTGTCTGCCGTCTTTATGTCCCATAGGACCCTGCCGGTTGAAGCCTCGAGAGCCACCAGACGGGCATCTAACGTGCCGACAAAAACCTTTCCTTGATAAATGGCCACGCCTCGATTCACGACGTCGCAGCAGGCCATTTTCCCCCACTCCTTAGGTACTTCTGGGTCGTAGCGCCAGATCAATCTGCCATCGGAAGCATCCAGCGCATACACAACGCTCCAGTTGCCGGTCACATACATGACGCCGTCAACTACCAGCGGAGTTGCCTCCAACCCGCGGTTGTAATCGGTATCGAAGTGCCAATCGAGGCCAAGGTCGGTGATGTTGTCGCTGTCTATCTGGGCCAGGCGGCTATATCGTTGCTCATCATAATCAAGCCCATAGCTGAGCCAATTACTTTCCGACGGGGAAGCAATCCGAGCCGTGTCTATATTGCGTGTAGACTTTTCAATACCCACTGAAGAGGGTGACTTAGAACTTGCCCATAGTTGTATCGAAAAACTTGTTGCTAAGACGCTAATCAGCGATAACCGAAGTATCATATGTACTGTGCGGTTGGGCCCGTTCGTCCACCGCAAGCCACTACGATATAGCATAGATAACTCCTTTTCGGGACCGGTTCCCTACCAGATCGCCAACTTGAACATTGATTGGGTACTTTATGGAATCAAAACAAAGTGTGCCGGCGAAGCCTATTTGTCCTAGATGATTGCTTCTACTTGAAAACTTTACTGGACAAGGCATATCCCACTGTAACATCCGTTCGCCAAACGTAAAAAAGCCCGGCTGAAATCAGCCGGGCAAGCAGGGATGGTGCCGCAGGACCATCAGAAGTCCTTTCTTAAAGTCAGGCCGTATGTCCTAGGCTCCTGGACAAACTGGCCTCGGGCGCGATCGCCGGTAAAGCCTCGAAGGGGGATGTTGAACGTGTTGAACTTGGTACGCTCATCAAACACATTGTTCCCCCAGACCTCAATCGACACTTTGTGCTCCAACATAGTCAGGCCGAATCGCAGGTCAACCTTGGTGTTCGAATCCTGGATGTCACCCGGCAGAGGAACTGCAGCGTCTACGGCCGCCCTGACCTCTGCTTCAGTTGTCAATCCTGCAACGTTAGGCCGTTCGGTGGGCAGGGTACTGGTTCTTCTCTCTGATTCATAGCGAGCCGAGCCATAGGCGAAAAAGGCCCAGTTGCCATCAAAGACGGGTTGATAGTAGTTCGCAGACAGTACACCGACCCACTCAGAGGAGTTGGTTAACGGAGCGCCGCACAAAGGCAGGATTTGGGATGAGAAGTCTGATGCATTGGGATTAAAGGTTGAGCAGTCACTGGGGTGCTCAGCGTCCGTATAGGTTATACCCAGGTTCATGCCGAAGCTCTCAGTAAACTGCACAGTTGATTCTACCTCGACACCCTGGCTTTTTGTTTTGGGGACATTGAACGTCTGGAACCGTGTGCCATCGTACTCAAGTACCTGGAAGTCCTCGAAGTCCTGGTAGAAAATTGCCATATTCACCCGGGCGCGATTTTCCCAGAAATCGGTTTTTAAGCCGACTTCAAAGGCATCCACGGTTTCAGAGTCAAACCGTGGATCATCGCCGCCTGCACCTGAGGATACATCAAGATTGAATCCACCTGATTTGAATCCGTGCGTGAAGCTGGCATAAACATTGGTGTTGTCATTAAGGTGATAGGTGCCATTGACGGTATATGTCAGCTCTTCATCCTCAAATTTTTCATCAAAGGGCCGCGGCATGAAATCCACTAACCACGCGGTAGCGGGGTTAGTCGCATACGGTACAAAGAAGTCATCCGGATCATCCGGATCATAGAAGGGTGCTGTGAACACCCAGCAGTTGGTCGTGATGGCGGCCCCTAGGCGGCCAAGACTCAATCCTGGCGTTACGCTGTAGAAGGGTATGCTGTTTTCCAAGTTCTCAAAGCTCGCGAAACAGGCGTTATGCTGTCCGTCTACCTGCTCCTGCATTGAACCGTCTTTCTCTTCCTTAACGTAACGCAAGCCCAGAGTTACATCGAGTTTGTCGGTCACGGAGAACACATTGTGGGTGAAGATCGACCAGGTTTCGCTTTCCTGGGAAGCATGGGGAGAACCGAAGTCTGATACGGCGTCTACTCCACCGGAGACAAAATTCAGCTCATTCCATGTGGGCTGACCAAATGCACCAATACTCCAGCCAATTTGCATCTCCTCCTCAAACTGGAGTGTGTATTTCTGATCCAACTCCTCATAACCGTAGTAGGCGCCGACCATCCAATCCAATCGATCATTGAAGGCCAGTCCATTTAACCGAATTTCGTGGCTATAAGCTTCGGTTTCGGTACCGTTCATGGACTTGTAGTCGCGCTCAGGATTAAGCGCGCGGCCGGCTGGCGTGTCACCAACAGAGTAAATCGCGTTCTGCGTATAGTCCGCTCGCTCGGAGTCAGCGAATCCTTCGTTATACCCGCCCAAATAGGTCAAATCGCCAAGAGGGGTTTCTACATTGTACTCGACGGTGATCCCCCAACCTCGACTGGGGTTGCGATAAAAGTCATCAACAGCTTTTGAATCATCCAGCGCGTCTCTACCGACGAGGTCGGGTGGAACGCCCGCATTTTCGCCAAGACCAAGTTCGGGATCCACATAAGGTAATACGTTATCAAGGAGGAACTGCGAGTCATTGCGCCAAACCGCGAGGCAACACTTGTCGTCACCCTCTCCATAGCCGGCAGTTACCCGCAGTTCGCCTGCTTCTTCGGCATTCCACAACATATCCGCCCGGACCGAGCTTCGATCGCGACTGATATTGTCACCGCCAAAGCCGCCATCAATGAAGCCATCGCGCTTTCGGATAGAGCCGGTCACTTTTAACGCGAGAGTGTCCTCTATAAGCGGCATGTTGACGCCAACTTGGCCAGCGCCGAGGTCATAGTTGCCTGTGGTCAGGTTGCCGAAATAGCCAAATCTCTCCAGGTCCGGACGCTTGGTGTGGATGACCAATGCGCCAGCCGAGGTATTCCGACCAAACAAGGTGCCCTGAGGCCCCCGCAACAGCTCAATGCGCTCTATGTCTACCAGATCTCCGAGAACGCCGCCTGGCCGGGGCCGATAGAAACCGTCGACAAAAACCCCAACGGAACTTTCAAATCCGATGTTGTTGCCCGTGGTGCCAACACCCCGGACTCTGAGTACGACGCCACCTGTCGCTGAATCAGATGTATTGATATTGAAGCTGGGTGCCACTCGCTCAAGTGCCAGTATGTCATTCACCCCGGCATTCTCAAGGGTTTCTGACGTCATGACAGTGATAGCTATCGGCACATCTTGGACACTGGTGCTACGCTTCGTTGCAGTAACGACAACTTCCTCAAGGGCTGCTGGGCCGGATTGGGCACTGGCTAGATTGGGGGCGATTAGCGTGCCGGAGACCACGACGCTGGCGAGCATAACGGAGCGTGACAGGGCGGTTTTGGGAAAAGAACAGCTTTTACTCATTATAGGACTCCCTAATATGGTTGATATTATTTTGCAGTTCTCGTTGCGAGTATATGGGGACGCAACTTGGCGCAGAATGTTTGGCCTGCTCAATTATTGATAGTTCTGCTCATTGATGGCTGTCAAAAGGCAGACCCAGATCGCCTATGTGCTCTTGGCGTAGACGACGCTTGTCGATCTTGCCGGATGCTATTCTGGGCAATTGCTCTGTACACAGTTTCAAGTACTCAGGCACTTTGAATTTGGCTAGCTTCGATTGCAGATAGTCAGAAATTGCGACATTTTTTGCATCCGCGCTTATGTAAAGTGTCGCGGCAACGGTTTCTCCTAGACGTTCATCAGGCACACCATAAACGCTGGCTTCTATCACGTCAGGATGATCCAGCAAGGCGTCTTCTACCTCGCCACAGCCAATGTTCTCACCACCCCGAATAATGAGTTGCTTAATGCGGTCGACCACATAAAGATGCCCGTCATTGATATAGGCTACATCACCAGTTCGGAACCACTCTCCGACAAATGACTCTTTGTTGGCCTGGGGCTGATTCCAATATCCGTGAATTACAGAGGTGCCCCGGACAACGAGTTCACCTCGATCCCCAGGAGGCAAAAAGCTGCCCTGTTCATCAATCGTTGAAACTTCCAGTACTGCAGAGCACATGCCAGACGAGTTGGGATTTTTTAGGTAGTCCGCCCCGTAAATACCGGTACCAATCGAATTGGTTTCGGTCATTCCCCAGCCAGTAAAGGGCGCGGCATTTTTTAGCGATTGTCCAATGTCCTTCACCTGGGACGTAGCACGCGCGGATCCTCCGCCACCTGTTGAGCGTAGACTTTCTAAATTTCTGTGTGATCGTTTTGCATACTCAACTAAATCACCGGTCATCGCTGGTGTCCCAACAAAGGTCGATATGCCTTCGTTATCGATGATATCTGCAGCGGTGGCCGCATCCCATTTGTACATGGAGACGATCTTCCTTTGCGTGCGGAAGGCAGATAGCAACACTGCGTGCAGTCCATCCACGTGGAACAACGGCATTGCCAGTAAGGCGGTGCTCTGAGATTTTGCTGCGCTTCCTATTTTCTCCTGATCAAATTCGCCGTTCTCCATTATGAAATGAGTGACGAAGTCGACCTCCCACGAAAGTAGCGCCGCGAGAATGTTGCGGTGAGTAGATACGGATCCCTTGGGGTGGCCAGTTGAACCGGATGTAAACAGTATTACCGCATCGTCGTCCGGGTGAATACCTACCGATGGCATAGGGTCGTTGGAGCTTGTCAGTGTGTCTATTGGAGTGGTCGAGTCTGACGGGGCTGCACGTACGGCGATGATATGGGGAGTAGACTCCGGAGCGATGTGGGAGATACGTTCTATCCGCTCCTGGTCCGCTATGACCACGGTAACGCCCGTGAGCTTAAACGCATAGTCGATTTCTTCCGGCTGCCACCAGGCATTAATTGCTACCGCGATAGCGCCAATGGACGTTATGGCTTCAAGGGCAATGGGCCATTCCGGGTAGTTGCGCATCGCTATAGCAACGCGGTCCCCATGTTTCACGCCATATCGACTCTGCAGTTGCTGAGCCAGGCTTGCGGCCATTCGATAGACTTCTTGAAAGGTATAGCATTCGTCTTCATAGGCATAGAACGGCTCATCGCTGAGATTGTCCTCATAGAGCTGACGGAGAGACTGAGGGCCGTTTACAAACCACTTTTGCGTGGCGCCCTTGACTTCAACTTCTTGGAGCTCCCAAGGCGCCTTCTCGGAGGTCACCATTCCCACCACGTCGTGTCGATTCATCGTCCTTGTAGCCCATCCACTGCCATATTATTGTCAGGACTATTGGTATCAAGAACTGGGCTAATCGATACATGACATTAATGCCAAATTGTTGATATATCTGATCACTTATCGAGAATCACCTGCATTTTGAGAATTAAGATAACTTGTTGGCGACAAGGTGATCCACCACAGAGGGATCCGCCAGGGTGCTGGTATCGCCCAGGCTGTCCAGCTCGTTCTCGGCGATCTTGCGCAGGATGCGACGCATGATCTTGCCGGAGCGCGTCTTGGGCAGGCCCGGGGCCCACTGGATAATGTCGGGCTTGGCGATGGGGCCGATTTCCTTCACACACAGCTGGATCAACTCCGCGCGCAAGTCGTCGTCCGGCTCCACGCCTGCCATCGGGGTGACATAGGCGTAGATACCCTGGCCCTTGATATCGTGGGGGAAGCCGACCACGGCGGCCTCTGCGATCTTGTCGTGCAGTACCAGGGCGCTCTCCACCTCGGCGGTGCCCATGCGGTGGCCGGATACGTTGAGCACGTCGTCCACACGGCCGGTGATCCAGTAGTAGCCGTCCTCGTCGCGGGTGGCGCCGTCACCGGTGAAGTAGTAGCCGGCATAGTTGCTGAAGTAGGTGTCTATCATGCGCTGGTGATCGCCATAGACACTGCGGATCTGGCTGGGCCAGGAGGACTTCACCACCAGGTAGCCGGAACCGGCGCCTTCAACCTCGGAGCCGTCTTCGTTCAGCAGGGCCAGCTCCACACCGAAGAAGGGGAAGGTGGCGGAACCGGGCTTGAGGTCTACAGCCCCGGGCAGCGGGGTGATCATGTGGGCGCCGGTCTCGGTCTGCCACCAGGTATCGATGATGGGGCAACGCTCGTCGCCGACCACGCGGTGGTACCACTCCCAGGCCTCCGGGTTGATAGGCTCACCCACGGTGCCAAGCAGGCGCAGGCTGGAACGGGAGGAGCGGGTAACCGGCTCATCGCCCACCGCCATCAGGGCGCGGATCGCCGTGGGGGCAGTGTAGAAAGTGTTGACCTGGTGCTTGTCCACCACTTCCCAGCAGCGGCCGGCATCGGGGTAGGTGGGGACGCCCTCGAACATCAGGGAGATGGCGCCGTTGGCCAGGGGGCCGTAGACGATGTAGGTGTGGCCGGTCACCCAGCCCACATCGGCGGTGCACCAATAGACCTCGCCCTCGCGATAGTCGAACACGTACTTGAAGGTCATGGCCGCCTGCAGCAGGTAGCCGCCGGTGGTGTGCAGCACGCCCTTGGGCTTGCCGGTGGAGCCGGAAGTATAGAGGATGAACAGCGGGTCTTCGGAGTCCATGGGCTCCGGCGCGCAATCGGCGTCGGCGCCAGCCATCAACTCGTGGTACCACTGGTCGCGGCCTTCCACCCAGTTGACGTCATTGCCGGTGCGCTCTACCACCAGGCAGGTGTGTACATTGGGGCAGGACTGCAGCGCCTTGTCGGCGTTGACCTTGAGCGGTACCGAGCGTCCACCGCGCACGCCCTCGTCGGCAGTGATCACGGTCTGGCAGTCGGAATCGAGGATACGATCCTTCAGCGCTTCGGGCGAGAAGCCGCCGAACACAATGGAGTGAACCGCGCCGATGCGGGTACAGGCGAGCATGGCGTAGGCCGCCTCGGGAATCATCGGCATGTAGATGCAGACCCGGTCGCCTTTCTGTACGCCGCGCGCCTTCAACACGTTAGCCAGCTTACAGACCTGTTCCTTCAGCTCGCCATAGGTGATGTGCTTGCTGTCGGCGGGATCATCCCCCTCCCAGATCAGCGCGGTCTGGTCGGCGCGCTCCGGCAGGTGACGGTCGATACAGTTGTAGCTGACATTGAGCTTGCCGCCTGAGAACCAGGCAGCCTCGCCCTTCACGAAATCGTAGTTGACCACGCTGTCCCAGGGCTGGTCCCAACTCAGGAACTCACTGGCCATCTCGCCAAAGAAGCCCTCGGGATCCTCGATGGAGCGCTTGTACATGGCCTGGTACTTCTCGGCGTTGATGTGCGCGTCTTTGAAATTCGCTGGTACTGGGTGTGTCTGAAACTCGGACATTCCAACTCCTGTAGTAAGGATAGGTCACTGAGCCATTCAACACGTGACCAAGTCGGGGTTAAATTCAAGCTGGCACGGCGAGAATGGTTGAGACTAAATTTTCTGGCATTAGAAATGCCCCAAGGTGATTACCAAGGGGCATTAAGACCATTAAGGCAGTAGTTTGGACTCAGAAGAAACCCAGCGGGTCGATGCTGTAGCTCACCAGCAGGTTCTTGGTCTGCTGGTAATGGTCAAGCATCATCTTGTGGGTTTCACGGCCAATACCCGACTTCTTGTATCCGCCAAAGGCCGCGTGCGCAGGATAGGCGTGGTAGCAGTTGGTCCACACGCGACCCGCCTGAATGCCCCGTCCCATGCGGTAGGCGCGATTCATGTCGCGGGTCCAGACGCCGGCACCCAGGCCATAGTCAGTATCGTTGGCGATGGCCAGTGCTTCGGCCTCGTCCTTGAAAGAGGTCACACCCAGCGTCGGCCCAAAGATCTCCTCCTGGAAAATGCGCATGTCGTTCTTGCCCGCCATCAGGGTCGGCTGCACGTAGTAACCGCCGGACAGATCACCGGACAGGTTGGCACTATCACCGCCGATCAGAATCTGTGCACCTTCCTGCCGACCGATCTCCATGTAGCTCATGATCTTGTCAAACTGTTCCTTGGAGGCCTGCGCACCAACCTGTGTCTCAGGATCCAGCGGATTGCCCTGCTTAATGGTCTTTGAACGCTCAACCACGATATCAAGGAAACGGTCATAGATGGATTCCTGGATCAGTGCACGGGAGGGACAGGTACACACTTCACCCTGGTTGAAGAAGCCCAGCAGCAGACCCTCCGCACACTTGTTAAGGTAGTCATCTTCATAGTCCAGAACATCCTCAAAGTAGATATTCGGTGACTTACCACCCAGCTCAACCGTTGAAGGAATGAGGTTGTTCGCCGCGCACTTGAGAATCTCATTACCCACCGCCGTCGAGCCGGTGAAGGCCAGCTTGGCAATGCGTGTACTTTGCGAGAGTGCCGCCCCCGCTTCCGCCCCGAAGCCGTTGACGATATTAACCACGCCAGCGGGCAGAATGTCCTGTATCAGCTCCATCACCAGGAGAATGGTCACCGGGGTCTGCTCGGCGGGCTTCATGACCACGCAGTTACCCGCGGCCAGCGCCGGCGCCAGTTTCCAGGCGGCCATCAGCAGGGGGAAGTTCCAGGGAATGATCTGGCCCACCACGCCGTAGGGCTCGTGGAAGTGATAGCTGGCCGTTGTCGCATCCAGTTCAGCGGCGCTGCCTTCCTGGGCCCTGATGCAGCCCGCAAAATAGCGGAAGTGGTCTACAAACAGGGGCAGGTCAGCATTCAGGGTCTCGCGTACGGCTTTACCATTCTCCCAGGTCTCCGCAACCGCCAGCATTTCAAGATTCTGCTCGACGCGGTCAGCGATCTTCAGCAGCAGGTTGGACCGGTCGGCTACCGAGGTGGCACCCCAACTTGCTCGCGCTGCATGCGCCGCATCAAGGGCCTTCTCAATATCCGCCGCCGAGGAACGGGCCACCTCACAGTACACCTGGCCGGTTACCGGAGTCACATTTTCGAAGTAACGGCCGTCAGCGGGCGCTACCCATTCGCCGCCGATGAAATTGTCATAGCGCGATTTGAAGGAAACTACAGATCCTTCCTGGCCGGGTTGTGCATACGTCATTTTATTTTCCTCATGTGATGGACAGATTGATTATGGGTTATAGGTAAAGCGAAATCAAGAAGGCGCCGGCTGTCTGAGCTGATACATCACCTGTGACAATGGACGTGAATACCTCTGGACTCAAAAATCTCCGTACAGCGGTCAAGCTCCGCGTCCGGCATGAACTTGCCTGTCCCTTCACCGAAGTCCAGACGCTGGACACTGCCGAAGCGTGGCAGCTTGTCGAGCCAAATCGGGTTGTACGGCAAGATCTGCATGTTCTTTACGCCGTTCTCGAGCATAAAGTCAGCAATGGCACTGAGGTTTTCATCCGTGTCGGTGATAAAGGGCACCAACGGGACCCGCGGCAGAACCTCGATCACCGAATCCCGTGCCAGGGCCTGGACCTTCCTGAAGTTCTCATGAATAGAATGGTTGGGAACGCCGCAGTACTGCTTGTGCGCATCGCTGTCCATCAACTTGAGATCAAAGTAGATGGTGTCGGTGTAGGGCAATACCAGATTTTCAAATACCTTGTAATTGAATAGGCCCGCTGTCTGGATCAGCGTGTGAACATTCCGCTGCTTCAGCCGCGAGAACAGTTCGCCGACCGAATCCATCTGCATCAGCGCCTCGCCGCCGGAGACAGTAACCCCGCCGCCGGAGGCCTCGAAGAAGGCCTCGTCTTCAAGCACCTTCTCCACCAGATGATCCATGTCGATGTCATTGCCACAGCGCTCCAGAGCACCGGATGGGCAGACATCAACGCACTTGAAGCACTGGGTGCATTTGTCGCGGATGATTTTGTCGGGCGAACTCAGGTCGATCGCCTGCTCGGGGCAGGCGTCAGCACAGTCGTGACAGCTGATGCACTTCTCTGCATCATAGGAGAGTTCGTAACCGGTGTTGATGCTTTCCGGATTCTGGCACCAGGTACAAGACAGCGGGCAGCCCTTGAAGAACACCACGCTGCGAATACCCGGCCCGTCGTCCAGGGTGTTTCTCTTGATGTCGAAGTACAGCGAAGCCTTCCTTGGCTCGGTAACTGCTATCGCATCAATCAGGCTTGCATCAGGCCCCATTACTGCTCCGGGATATCACCTCATCCTGCATTTCAGGTGATAGATCGTTGAAGTACGCCGAGTAGCCAGATACCCGAATCAGCAGGTTGGGGTGCAACTCCGGGTTGTCCCGTGCCTCAATCAGGATTTTCGGATCCAGCATATTGGCCTGCACCTGCATACCGTGCCGTTTGAAGTACACCTTGTACATGCTACCCAGTGCACTCTTACCATCGTCACACTCGTAACTGGAGGCATCCAGCTTGATATTGAAGTTGATGCCATTGGCAAACTTCTTGAAATCGATCCGGTTCATCGAATTGATCAAGGCGGTGGAGCCACGCTTGTCTGCACCGTTTTCCGGCGCAAAACCCGAGGCGAAGGTCTCGCCGGCACGACGGCCATTTGGTGTGGCATTGATCAGCCCGCCGAAGTGGGTGTGGGAAGTGTTGGAGTACACGCCCGCCAGGTACTGGCCACCGCGGGTATTCTTGCCCAGGGCGTGAATGGAATCGGAGTAGTGATCCCCGACCCACTTCATCCAGGCATCCGCCTTGGGAATATCGTTGCCAAATTTATCGATGCCTTCCAGCCTGGTCCGCACAACCTCATCCGAGAGATTGTCTTTCAGGTGAGCGACCAGCTCCTCAAGGGTGAGCCACTTGTCCTCGAACACAGCACTCTCAATGGCCCCCAGGGAATCGGCCACGACCGCCATGCCGGTGCCCTGGATACCGGAGAAATTGTACTTCGCGCCACCCTGTGTAGAGCAAACGCCCTGCTCCAGGCAGCCTTCGAGTGTAGCGCTGGTAAGAGGGGTGGGGTGGTACTCGGCGTTGAACTGTTCACACTTCTGCAAATCCGCGTGCAGCTTGCCCAGCTGATGCTTCACCTGCACCTTGTAGGCGTCCAATACGTCATCCATGCTCTTCATGCTGGAGACCGGGGGTGTCTTGACACCGATCTGTCGGTCAGAACCAAACTGGCACCCCTCGTTGAGCGCCATTTCCAGGGCCAGGGCCATGTTGTACATCCCGGCGTCGGTGGAACCCAGGGTCTTGCCCGGCGCCGTGGGCTCAACACAGCCGATGGCGACATAGTCCCTGGCATCCTCCAGGGAATAACCGACATTCATCATGGACTCGATGATGGTCTCGTCGTTATACATGGCGGGCGCCGAACCCGGGCCGAAGTTCACCCGGATGACCTCATCGTAGAATGCCTTGGGTGTGTTCTCGTGGAGACGGACGTGGAAGTTGGGCTGGCGCATGCGCAACTCATCGGCGAGCTCCAACAAAATGAAACTCAGTTCATTGGTCGCATCGTTGCCCTCGGAGTCCTGACCACCGATGGTCACTACCTCCCAGCTGGTCAATCCACCGAGCATGCTGGTCAGCTCGTCGGAGTACATGGGGATGGTTTCGCATACCTTTACGCAGAAAGCTCCCAGAATATCTTTCGCCTCTTGTCTTGAAATACGTCCAGCCGCCAAATCCTCTTCATAGTAGGAATTCAGGAATTGGTCCACGCGGCCCGGACAGGTGGTTTCACCTATTGTCTCCTGGAAAATGGCGATGTGGGTGAGGGTCATTGATTGGACCGCTTCATAGAAACTGGTTGCGCCATAACGTGGTACGCGAGCGCAGACCTCCGCAATCCGCTCTAGATCAAGTTTCCGCTGAGGGTCCGCTTCAGCCTCTGCCAGCCTACGCGCCTCGGTCGCATAGCGGTCACCAAACTCTGCCAGCGCATTCATTGAGATTTTCACAGACTGGTAGAAGTCCAGCTTGGAGGGATCGTTGGTTTGTGCCTCGAAGGCCTCCACCTCGGCGATGATGCCCTCGGCACCCAGTTTGATCACTTTCTCGTAGCCGGGTGCCAGGTGAGCAATACCACCAGCCTCATACAATTGGTACTGCAGTGCTTCACTCTGCTCCTTAACAAAGCGCATCTGCTCTTCCTGCCCGTCAAAGGCAAGATAAGCCATATTCTTGTCCATCCAGAACGGAATATATGACTGGAGTTTTGCCTGCTCGTCTTCGCTGATCTCGAGAGGATTGACCTTGCGGGTGGGTAGTTTGTCGACACCAATCATTATGCCCAGACCGCCCAACTCCGGATAACAGATGCCGGCGACCCGTTTGGCGGTGAAGTTGCCAACAATCAGCTCGTCAGGATAGATTTTCACCGTTTTGTTGGCCAGGACGTGGCGTGTCGCTTCAGCTATCTGAACGGCCGTAGATTTCCCATCGTTGGCCTCATCCATGTAATACTCTGACCAAAGCACTGCGCGCTCGATGCAGCCACCGTAGGTAGCCTCGTCGACAGCTTTCTTCAGGCGAGCGACTCGAGCACCATCTTCCAGTGACTGACCAACGACATTAGTAATTGCATTCATATTTCACCTCGCGTCTCAGCGCTTGACTCAAAAGTTTAATATTGTTTTTGAAGCTACGGTTGCTTTACATGTCGCCCCGTCTTAAACGAAGCACATACTATGAAGAGTACAAGGAGTTGATATTAATTCAAATAGATAATATATAAGAGTATTATCAGTTATTTGAATAAGAGGTGGTCGGTGCTTCGAAACCAGGATTTGAATCTCTTGCCCATATTTGATGCATTGATGCAGGAGCAGCAGCTTTCCAGGGCGGCGGAACGGTTGTGTATGAGCCAGCCTGCAGTTAGTAATGCATTGAAACGTCTCCGAATCAGCTTCAGGGATGATCTATTTGTCAGGACAAGACGGGGGCTGAAGCCAACCCAGCGCGCAGTGGAGCTGCATGAGGCTATAGCACCTGTTCTGGAGTCACTCAGCCATACGTTCGACGATCAAACCTTTAGTCCAGAAGTATCAGATAGGACGTTGGATATCTCCATGGATATTGCAGCGGAGTATGTTTTCGCTCCTGATGTGCTAGGGATACTGCTTCCGGTGGCTCCAAACCTTAGGATTCGGTTCCATCCTGACCATATTCCGGACATTGCTGGGCGTTTGAAGGATGGGCGTTTGAACTATGCATTGGAGTATGGGCCAGTCTTATCCGATGAGTTTGATTCGGCTCATTTTGCGGACGAAACCCTGTCAGTTATTTGTGCCAAGAGTCACCCGAGCATCAAGGGAAGTCTCTCCCTGGAGCAATACACGTCGCTTCCGCATGTGTCGCTGGTCCCACGCCCCAGCTTTTCTGCTGGTCAAACAGCTGGAGAAGTAACTCCCGTTGAGTACATCGTCGGAGGTGACTTGCCTACAAGGAATATTGGTCTCAGGGTGGCCAGTTCGCTCGCTATTCCTGAGATCGTCGCGACAACAGACCTTATTGCCACGCTGTCTACCCGACTAGTTTTACCGCTTGTTGAATCGGGGGAACTGCAGCGTTTCGATCCGCCTTTCAACAATATAGGGTTTGAGTTTCGTCTGTACTGGCATAAGAGTCGGTCTAAAGATCCATTTCATCAATGGTTTATCAACGAGCTTGCTGAACACCAAAATAGTATTCGAGGTCAGAGGAACTAAGATTACACTGAATCTGCAAGCTATTGTTTTTCCCTTATTAGTTCCCACTTTCCAGCGCGCTCCAGCCGTTGATTTTCCATTTCAATGGCTTGCAGGCTCTTTCGAATTTCCTGAATGTGGAGAACTGCTGCGGCACGTGCTTCATCTGGCTTCTGGTCCATAATGGCCACAAAGATAGAGTGATGTTGTGCACTCAACATCATTCGCTGTTCTGGCCGATGATAGAGATTATTTACTGATGTGATAACAGAATCTAATAGCAGTTGGGACAAACTACGCAACGTGTATGCCAGGAAGGGATTGTGGGTTGCTTCTGATATCGCTTGATGAAAGTTGTGATCCAGCTTTGCTTCGATGTTCACGTCAATCTCACCCGAGGTCGAATGGTCCATTGCTTCATAGGCCTTGGAAATACGATAGCGATCAGCCGGCGTCAGGCGTAAAGCAGCGTAGAAGGCGGATTGTCCCTCCAGTAACTCTCGGACCTCAAGGAGATCGTATACGGCCCTTGAGTGGTCTCGAAATAGGTGCCGAAGCGGCGACTGATCGGACGCTGCCGGTAACATTTCTGATACAAAGGATCCCCGGCCACGTTGAGTCTCGATAATTCCCCTGCCTCTTAACTCCTTCAGCGCTTCACGCACTACCGGCCGCGATACAGAGAGTCTTTGGGCCAACTGGCGCTCGGAAGGGATTTTGCTCCCCGGGAGCAATGTTCTGTCTAGAATCAAGGCTTCCAACTGCCTGGCCACATCCTGATAGAACGGGTCGTTAGCGCTAATCATCTGGTATTACCAGTTTTTACATAATGAGAAACTATAGACGTATTCATTCAAATAGAGCTCTAAAGAAAATAAATGGAAACACAAACTGGTATTACCACAGGAATTAAGGGTTGTCTATGGGGTCCTAGGGATTTTGCCTCCAAATATTGCAAAAACCGCTGCAGGCCGCGCCAGCTGTGGTTTCTGGAGGCCCATTACTTATCGATTGTCGGCCGGTAGCCATCAATCGATTCCATTAAATCCTCAAGTTTTGGCAATTCACCTGTCGGTGCGAATGTGTATCTACCCCGGAGGTTGATATTCTCCCAGGCTACAGGTGAGGCCCGCTTTACTGTTTCCAGAGACATTGCATTGCCTTGATCCTCAAAGCTGTCCAGCAGATTACTGAGCACTTTTGAGTTGAAGTAGATGATGGCATTTGCCACCAGTCTGGCACTTTCGTTCCAGATCTGGATCTCCTCATCGCTATTACCCCGGAATCGGTCGCCATTGACGTGGCTAATCGCCCGTCTCAGCTGGTGATAGGCTTCACCCCGGTTCAACGCTCGCTGAACGTGATTTCTAAGGCTGGCGTCGTCAATGTAGTTCAGCAGATATTGGGCTTTCAGCAGCCGGTTATATTCGGTCAATGCCTCCAGTAATGGGTGATTGTGCTTGTAACCGGATAGTTTACGCACTAACCTGGCCTGACTGGTCTTGCGCTGAGCCAAAGAGACGGCAATCCGCTGGATGGTGTCCCAGTGAGCCATGATACGCTGCGTGTTGATCGGCTTGCGCAACGATATATGCACTTGCTGGTTCTTGTCTTCGGTGATGTTGAATAGTTCATTGATGACCCTGCCGACCTGGGCATATCGAGGTGCGAACCGATATCCGAACAGGTCGAGCAGGGCAAAGTTCACAT
This sequence comes from Aequoribacter fuscus, assembly GCF_009910365.1. NCBI lineage: Bacteria > Pseudomonadati > Pseudomonadota > Gammaproteobacteria > Cellvibrionales > Halieaceae > Aequoribacter > Aequoribacter fuscus. The sequence goes on from NZ_CP036423.1 coordinate 329,135, forward strand.
GGTTTACTCCATGAGTGTCAGTTGAGAGCATGTCGGGGACTATCTCAGTACTGTTGTTCATCAACAGGTCAAAGATGTAATGGGATTCATGCTCATTGGCCCCGATTACCCGGGCATTGATGGCCATATGATTGGCATTCAGACTGACCGCGGACACGCCTTTGCTGGTCCCGAAGTATTTTGAGGAGTACCGCGTGCGGAATGTCTCGCGTTTGGCTTCGAACTTCTGACCATCGGCACTGGCGTGCAGAATATCTTCCTGAATGTTGTAGTGCTTGAAGATACTCAGTCGTGTAGTGGCGTTGTTGATGCGGTCATTGGACGCATTCAGGGTTTCCAACCGAAGGTAGTTCGCTTGGATAGTGCTGAGTTGTTCATAGGTGCAGTCAGAAATCTGCGCGATGCCATAGATGCCCTGATTAGTGGCATTGGCAATCAGTATCGCCAGCAGATCCACTTCGTACTGACGGCTTTTCGAGCTCAAGCCCAGCACATGTTGGAAGTCGTCAATGAACCCGGTATCCCGATCCACTACGCGCAATACATCGGCGATGCTGACCGCTTTCATTTGCTGGAAGAACGGGTTATTCACTAGGTGCTTCTTGCTGGCTGTAGGCAGCCGCCAGTGATGTTTGCCGTCTTTCGGTCGCAAAATTACGTCCCTGGTATCTGAACGCTCCAAATAGTGGCTGACTTCGTGCAACCGAAGAGTCAGCTCATCCGCCATGCGTGGAATCAGACGTTTCGGATCCTCGCTGATATTGGGTTGCTGAGTGCCCTCCACCAAGGACCCCTTCTGGTTTTTCCAGATCTCTGGCTTCACGAGATCATCCTCTAACGCCCGATATCGAATGACTTCCGGCAGCGTCAACTGGCCGTTTAAGCGGTTGGGTATCTGCAGATACAAAAACCATTCATACTTGGATTTGTCTATACTGCCATCGGGTTTCGACAGCAATGGCCGTGTGGCTTTCGGTAGTAAACGCTGATCAATGCTGACATCGCCGAGCCTATTACCGGCGACCAAATCCAACCGAGCTTGGGCCAGGGCCCCGGCTAACCGCCGCGTTTTGTCGGTACCGTCAAAACGCAGACAGCAAAAGAGCGAACGCAACAGTCCGGCTCGCAATGTGGACTCCGTATCCAGGTGCTGCCAAAATGCCTCCTCCGCCGACTGTTTCTGATTACTCAGGTATCGGCAGACTGAGTTCAGGTCGCTGACATTGAGAAACTGGAACGCCCGTTGCTGTACAGCTTGAAACGACGTATCAGGATCGATGCTGTCATCAACGAACAGGTGTAAGATATCAGCAGCTTTGCTCACATTGCGAGCTGCCTTTTGCCAATCCCGATAGACCCGTTCTTGGGCCATTTGATGCGCACGTTGTTTCACTTGCCGGAGGTGATGTATGAACCCTTCCGCAATACGTTCCAGGCCCTGCTGGTGCCGCGACTGCAGATAGCACAGCAAGTACAGGCGCTGGTTAGCAAGCGATTGACGTTTAAGTTTGGCTCCGTAGTAGTCAACCCGTTCGGCATAGTGTTGCTGGTTTTTCTGAGAGAGAGAAAGTGACTCGAGTACAGTCGTCACATCCGTCATCCACGGCTGAATATGGTGATACACGGCTATTTCTTTTTGCAACTCGGTGCCGGTAAAATTGCGGGCGCTCTGGCGTAGTTGCTGGAATGTAAACTGGCCTTCACCGGAAACCAGTGTGAGCAACATAGTTGATAGACCTTGGCTGCAAGCGGCGTCGATCTGGTCATGCAATCGTTTCTGGTGCTGGCCAATAACCTGACTGACGATCTTCTGCAGCGTACTATAGGCGGGAATTGCGATTTTCTGGCGAGCCAAATATTCGATTGCAGCGTCAAAGACTGCTCGGGGCTCCACCCAGCTTTCAGCACAGGTACACAAGTGCTCGACAAGCTGTGGCTGATGTCTTTTATCGTTCCAGTTGCTGACGCCGACGATCGATAGAACACGCGCATAGATACGGGATTTTTGGTCAGGTTTCAGGCTAAAACGCCTGAAGGTAAGGTCCCTATAGTGAAATCGGGCTATGAATACCAAGTCGTCCTGCATTGATTTGTACCTTGGGTTAAGCAGGACCGGTTTGCATTTGAAGTAGCCCAGCAAAGCAATCGCCACACAACGATATTTGCGTTGCCTTATTCTCGATATCTCCGCTAGTTCTTTGTCATTCAGCATAAAGTAGAATCGCTGGTATGACTCATTGAAGGATGGGACGCCATATAGATCCTCGACCTCGGCAGCAGTGAGGATTGATAGCCGCTTGTTTCTGCTCATTCTTTGACCTAAAGGTCGAAGAAGATACCGAATTTCTCAGCGCATTAGAAACTAATAGCCCCCTGCAGCCCACGGATGGCGGGGCCTCCGGCGGTTTTTGCAATATTTGGAGGCAAAATCCCTAGGACCCCATCTAGGTGCGCATGGGTCGGGATAACGGCGCTGAATTGGTCGAGAGACAGCCCTAAATCGCTAATGCGTTCCATCATGGCGGATAGGGCAGGGCCGGTGCCGGTTTCGATAAGGGCGCATTCCTCCCCATCTTGTATGATGTACGCGCAAGCGATACCAGGTGCAGCGTAGTCGGTGTCAATGCAAAAAATGTGGTCGGTGTAGCGCTGCGTATCCATGGTTTGTGTCATCTCCGGGGCCAATCGCAATGGCAACAAGACTATGTTTTCTCAGTGCGAAGGTCAAAATTCCCGCAAAAAATAGTCGGGTTGCGCGCTACCGCAGGTTAGAATCCAAGAAAACACAAAAATGAAGTCATTATGAGTCCCGTATTTAAGCGCCATTTTTGGCTAGCCGGTTTGCTGTTCAGTTCGTTGACTAGTTGCTTTGCAGGCGAGCACGCTCCGCCCGATTTTGCAGCTATCGAGAGTGTGCAAGCTCGTAAAACAGCGTTTTTTGATTATCTTCAGCCGATCGCTGCGAGGGTAAACACGAGCATTCTAGAAGATCGAAGCCGGCTTTTGGATATCGCAGAATCAAAAGACAGTATAGGTTGGTGGGATCGGCGTTTCTTGAACCGACTGGCAGAGCGCTACGATGTGGATCCGAGTGATAAGCAAACACTGTTGCGCCGCGTTGATGTCCTGCCCGTCAGTTTGTTGCTGGCACAAGCGGCCAACGAGAGCAACTGGGGGCGATCTCGTTTCGCGACTCAGGGCAAAGCTTTGTTTGGTCAATGGTGTTTCACGCCGGGTTGTGGCATGGTGCCCAAAGGCCGTCCTGCGGGGCAGACTTATGAGGTGCGCTCGTTCTCGACGTATCGGGACTCGGTAAAAGCATACGTACATAACCTAAATACCGGAGACGCCTACCGCGAGTTGCGCCTTATTCGAGAGCAAGAGCGCAAGCGATTGAGTAGCCCGGAAGGTGCAGAGTTGGCTGAAGGGTTGATTCGTTATTCGACGCGTGGTGAAGAGTATGTCAAAGAGATCCAGTCCATGATTCGGTTTAATAAGTTGGATCGTTTTGATGATGTAGCCTCAGCTTGCTCGCACACGGAAATGGATCATCGTTGTTAAAGACCCAACAAGAATATAAGGATGAACATGAGTCAGGTTGTCGATCGTTGGCATGCACTTGCCAAAAATCATACCAGCGAAGGTTTACACGAGATGTTGGCCGACGAGGTGGTGTTTCACTCGCCGGTCGTGCATTCACCCCAAGAGGGGCGTGCGATTACGCACGCGTACTTATCGGCTGCCTTTCACGTATTAATGAACGAGTCGTTTACTTATGTGCGTGAAATCATTGGGCCACATGATGCAATGCTTGAGTTTAAGCTTGAGCTCGAAGGGATTCATGTAAACGGTGTGGACATTATCCATTGGAATGACGATGGCAAGATCACCGACTTTAAAGTGATGGTGCGCCCACTCAAAGCCATCGATGTGGTGCGCAATCAAATGGCCGCAATGCTAGAGAGTATGGCCAAGGCGGGTTAAGCCGTCCTGGCCTGGGCGTTCCTACAGCTGCTCTTCAGCAAAAGCGGCTAGGCGCGAACGCACAATCCCGCCTATGGTCATAATACCGGCATGGGCGTAGGCCTTACTTTTTTCGACCAGGTAGGTCAGTCCCGAGCTGAGTGGCGATATGTATTTATTGTCGATTTGAGCAAGGTTGCCAAGCACGACAATTTTCGAATCGGATCCAACCCTCGAAATTATCGATTTTAACTGAAACTGGGTGAGTCCCTGTGCTTCGTCGATGATGATATAAGCATTATTGAACGAGCGTCCGCGCATAAAGTTTAAAGACTTAAACTGAATATTGGCGCGCTCTTTGACGTAGTCGATCGAACCGCTGGTGGATTCGTCTGCACCGTGCAGAATCTCGAGATTGTCGTCAAATGCGGCAAGCCAAGGTGCCATTTTCTCTTCTTCTGTCCCGGGTAAAAAGCCAATGTCCTCGGCGATGGGCGGCGTCGATCGGGCGACAATGAGTTTGCTGTATTTGCCGCCTTCAAGAATGGCATGCAGGCCGTAGGCCAGCGCAATTAGGGTTTTGCCTGAGCCTGCGGGTCCCGTGAGGACTGTCATGTCGATGTTGCTGTCGTCCAGCAAAGCCATGGCCATGGCTTGCTCCAGGTTGCGCGGAGTCAGTCCCCAAAATTGGCGGTTCATTAAATGATGACGATCTTCGACTCTCAGGTAGAGGTGCTCGCTGTCCATGCGCTTTACACAGGCAATGAACTCTTGATCGTCGTAAATGAATTGATTGGGGTAGGCCTCTGGTAATACCTCCCGAGGCACTCGATACAGCGTGGTATCGCCCTCACGTAGGGTCTCGACTTCAGCTACACCCGACCAAAAGTCACCTGTGATTCTTGTCCAGCCCCGCGCCAGTAAGTCAATGTCGTCGAGAACTTTATCGCGGCGGTAATCTTCCACGTGTAAAAGCCCCGAGCCTTTGGCTTTGATGCGCATGTTGATATCTTTGGTTACTAAGCAAACAAAGCTGTCTTCTGCGGCTGCTTGAAGGCGCAGGGCGACATTGATGATTCGGTTGTCGTTACTGTGTGCTTCTTTAACACTTAAAAATGGTACGTCGCTGTCATCGTCAATAATCTGATCGGCATAAACCGATAGATTGCCCAGGGGGTCTGACACCGACGATCCCGGAATTTCAACACCGGCTTGTAGCTCAGCCGGCGTGGCGCCCTCGACAATTTTCTCGATGAGGTTGATGGCAATTCGTGCCTCTCGACTGACTGTTTTATCGCGTCGATCCTTAATGTCGTCGAGTTCTTCCAAAACGGTCATGGGAATGACGACATGGTGTTCATTAAAAGCCGTAATGGCGTTGGGGTCATGAAGCAGGACGTTGGTGTCTAGGACGTAGGTTTTTTTGGGTGAAGAGGTCAAGGGGGTGGGTTCAACTCGAAGCTTGGGCGATACCGACATGCAGCGTTCCTTTTCAAGAAGATTCCGTTTCAGTCTCGGTGGGCTTATACGCGCTGTCAACAATAAAATCATGCTTTCGTTAATTTGCGTTAAAGCCTCGTATAATCACTGACAGACCGGTGTTTTTCCGTTATGCTTTTTCTTTTTTGTGAAAAGCTCTCCATGCTAGATAAAGATGCGTTGGCCAGCCTTAAAGGCCTAAAATCGCAGATGGAGGCGGAAAAAGAGCGAGTTGATGCAACCATCAAAGGCACTCAATCTCGCTACGGTTTTGCCGTACTGGATGATGGGCGTGAAATCTTTGTTCCGCCCGATGAAATGCTTAAAGTACTACCAGGTGACCGCGCGCGCGTGTGCGTTCATCCGGGCCGAGAAGGCAAGCCTGTCGCCGACATTGAAAAGCTCATCGAAAGTCCTATGGGCGAATTCGTTGGGACTTGCGTGACCAAAGGGAAAGCATTTTTCGTGCAACCCGATTTCGGCACTCTCACACGCTGGTTGTTTGTTCCGCCTCACGCCCGTAATGGCGCCAAGGCCGGCGATCACGTGCGATGCGCCATGTTGCGTCACCCCATTAAAGACGGTAAACCGCAAGCTAAAATTTTGCGAGTGTTGGGTAATCATTCGACACCCGGCATCGAAAATCAATACGCCGTAGCAAGCTTTGGTTTGGCTGACGAGTGGTCTCCAGCTTTACAAAAAGACGTTGAGGCAGCGGTTGAAGCGGGTATCATTCTTGAAGGTCGTGTCGATTTAACCGCTTTAGGTTTTGTCTCGATCGATGCCGCCAAAACGCAGGATATTGACGACGCCTTGTACGCTGAAACTACTGCTGATGGTTGGACTCTTTACGTCGCTATTGCTGACCCGGCAGATTATATTAAGCCTGGGTCTAGGCTTGACCAGGCTATTTGTGCGCGCGCGACCTCGGTGTATTTTCACGGTGATGTCATCCCAATGATGCCTGAACTATTGGCACAGCAAACGTGCGCATTAGTTGAGGGCGAGCCGCGCCCCGCGCTGGTATTAAAGGCGGATATCAACAACGACGGTGAAATTACCCAATTTAAGTTCATCGAGGCGATTATCAAGTCGCACGGCAAGTTAAGCTACTACGCGGTAGATCGCTACCTGTCGGGTAATAACGAAGACCCCGTGATGCACACTTCTGCCGTTGAAGCCTTATACCAGTTGTATCGAGTATTGCGTGAGCGTCGCTCTGTAAACGAGCTGGTCATGGAAGATCGCCAAGAGTTCCGCTGGGTGTTAAATGATCAGAAGCAGATCGAATCGATCGAGCCCAATGAAAAGCTAACTTCGCAAAAGCTTGTTGAAGAATGCATGGTCGTAGCCAATCGCTGTGCTGCGCGTTTCATGCTAGAGCAACAAAGCAGTGGTCCTTTTGTCGCTCATAGCGGTTTCAGAGCCGATCGATTGGACGAGGCCAAGCAGTTTTTCGAGCGGTTTGCGCCTGAGCTTCTGGAGGTTGACCCAACGACTGTTACGGGATACCGCCAGATAATGGCAACGCTCGCCAGCAGTGAGCATGAACTGCCTCTACGTCAAATGGTCAACCGTTTGCTGACGCGCGCTAGCCTTACGACGGCGGGTGGTGCCCACATGGGTATGGCTCTGCCGGCTTACACTAATTGCACATCGCCTTTACGCAAGTACGCCGATTTGTTGGTTCATCGACAGTTAAAAGCTTTGTTGCGAGACCAAGTGGATACGGGCATCGAACAGGGCGTGCTGGATGGCTTGAGTCAGAGCATTCAAACTGCGCGAGATGCCTGCATCTACGCAGAACGGTGGCTCGCGGCCAATTACCTGAAAAAGCTGACTGGATTTAAGCGACAGGTTCCCTTGGGCGCGGTCGTGGCGCAAATCAGTAGCAGTGGCTTTATTGCGCGCTTAACTGATTCAGGCCTTGAGGGGTTTGTCGATTTGCGCAAGGATCCTGAAAAGTTCAGCTTTGATAAATGGACGGCCAGTCTGACTTCAACGACGCGGCGCTTTCAGTTGGCCCAAGAAGTCGCGGTGTACTGTGTTGGCTTTGACCCTAAAACTCGGGTGATCAACTTTGAGCTGGTGCCGGATTGCGGCTTGAAAACGGCTGGCTAATTCGGTCTGTTACAGGATCTTCAGTTTAAAGCCGCTCTCGTAGCGGTTTTTCACCTTTTTGTGTTCCCCAAACTATTTGCACTTGCACCACCTCTACGTTAGTCTTTCTTTGGTAAGGCCACATGACCGCCTCGGTCGGGTGGTATGAGGTGTCAGCGCCTAGATTATCGTCGAGGTGATTTGCGCGAAATGTAGATGCAAGGATTTTAAGCCAAGCCCATCAGCTAGCACGCAATACAAAGCAGAAATTCTACTGGGTCTGAAGCGAGGAAGCTTATTGATGGGGGAGTTTTCGGGTATGATTGGAGCAAATGAACAGTGAATAGCTCTATGAAAATACAGTCGATTAAGCAAGAACGTTTGTACCTTCGAGTTGCCGATCAGTTAGCAGAAAAGGTTCGTAATGGAGAGATCAAAGAGGGTGAGCGCTTACCCTCCGAGCGAGATCTGGCATCGCTGTTTGGGGTAAGTCGTCCCACTATCCGCGAGGCGATGATTGCTCTCGAAATTGCCGATCTTGTTGAGATTCGCTCGGGTTCAGGAGTTTATGTAAAAAGACCGGAGCTAAACGACAAGTCTATGCCGGATGATGCGCCAGGCCCACTCGAACTTATCGAAGCACGTTATTTTATAGAAGGCGAGGCTGCAGCGCTTGCCGCTCAGCGGGCAAATGATACTGATTTAGCCCTCATTGCTGGTGCCCTAGACGATATGGCGGCAGAAAACGAAGCCTCCGATGCGCACGAGGATGCCGACGAGGCGTTTCACACCTTAATTGCAATGGCGACCAAAAACAGCGCGATGATCGCTATGATCGAGCGGCTGTGGGAGTGGCGCACGACAACGGCCATGAGCATGTTTTTTCATGAGCAGCAGCGCCAAAGTGGTATCCAGCCCTCGGTTGAAGATCACCGCCAAATCTATGAGGCCATTCGGCGTCGTGATGCTGACGCAGCACGTTCGGCAATGCATTCACACTTGGGTCGAGTGTTGTCTCAAATTGTCGACGGCGAGCTGGGCTCAGACGGCGCTTAAACAAAATTTCACAAAACGACTTGATTGGTCAGGCCACTTGACCGATAATGCTCAGCAATACAAATTCGTGCTATGGCAAGGAATAGGCGATGTTAGAAACGTGGCGATGGTTTGGTCCCTCTGATCCAGTGACGCTCAGTCAAATCCGGCAAGCCGGTGCAACCGGTATCGTATCTGCCTTGGATCATATCCCCACAGGCGAAGCTTGGCCTCTTGTCGACATTCTCGAACGCAAGACGATTATTGAAGAGGCAGGGCTCACCTGGTCGGTTGTGGAATCGGTACCCGTTCACAACAATATCAAATCACGCACCGCCGATTATGAGCGCATGATCGAAAACTACAAAGAATCGCTGCGTAATTTGGGCAAGGCCGGCGTGCGCACGGTGTGCTACAACTTTATGCCCGTGGTCGATTGGACTCGAACGAGTCTCTCGTACAAACTGCCCAATGGTAGCGTCGCGCTAAAATTTGAGATGACTGATTTTGCGGCCTATGATCGTTATGTGCTGGAGCGTTCGGGCGCCGAAACTTCTTACACTGCTGAGGTCTTAGCGAAGGCAGGGACACGCTTTACGCAAATGACCGAGCAAGATGTGCAAGCGCTAGAGACCAATATCATCGCAGGGCTACCCGGCGGCGAGGGCTCGTATGATCGTGCGGGTGTAAAAGCCGCGATAGAACGTTTTGCAGAATTTGATGATGAGACCTACCGCGGGCACTTGTTTGCTTTTCTTGATGAGGTTATCCCCGTTGCGGAAGAGGCTGGCGTGGTTATGGCGATTCACCCCGATGATCCACCGTTTTCGTTATTTGGTCTACCGCGCGTGATGTCTACCGCTGACGACGCGCGTAGGTTGACCGAGCACCTCCAAAGTCGTGCAAACGGTATTACGATGTGTGCTGGCAGCTTTGGTGCGCGGGCAGATGCGGATTTGGTCAGTTTGGTAAGGGCTTTCTCTGATCGGATTTACTTTGTGCATCTGCGCAACATTAAGAAAGAAGCGGACGGCTCGTTTATGGAGTCAGAGCACTTGGACGGTGACAACGATATTGTGGGTATAGTCGATGCGCTGCTCGATGAAGAAAACGCTCGTCGTGCACAATCAGAAAACTGGCTACCGATCCCAATGCGCCCTGATCACGGGCATACCATGGATGTCGACCAGCAGGCCAATACGACCCGCCCCGGCTATTCTTATGCTGGACGCATGCGTGGTCTGGCAGAGCTGCGAGGTGTCATTCATACCCTGTCTACTTTGAAGAAAATCGCGGTCTAACAATGTCTAGAACAGTGCCCGCGATTGTGCATATTGGTTTGGGCGCTTTTCACCGCGCTCATCAAGCGGTGTATTTGCAGTCGTACTTCGATCGAACGGGCGATGACTCGTGGCAACTTTGCGCCGCCAATATTCGCTCCAATCAGGCGATTGTCGATGCGCTTCACAGCGCCGATCACTGCTATCCGGTTGTGGCTTACGAGTCGGAAGATACGGCGACGCTGACGAACGTGCGGGTTATAAGCGATACCCTGTTTGCGGGAAGCGATAAGTCTGTTTTGGTGCAGCGATTAATCGACCCCGCAACACGCCTAGTGACATTAACGGTCACCGAAAAGGGTTATGGATTATTGTCGAATGGTGAGGCCTTGAACCAAGAGGATCCGGCGATTGCTGCTGACTGGCAGAGCCTGGACGCGCCTAAATCGGTCCCTGGATTACTGCTGACCGCCATACACACGCGAGTGGCTCAAGGGCTTGCTCCCTTCACTGTGTTATCTTGCGATAACCTGCCACACAATGGCAGGCGTATTCAGACCGCCGTGTGTTTGTTGGCACAGCGGCACTATCCAGAGCTGGTAGACAGTATTCAGGCCATGAGTTTTCCGTCGAGCATGGTCGACCGCATCGTGCCCGCGGTGACAGACGAGGCTATTGCGAAATCCGTGCGCTGGGTTGGTAGGCAAGATCCACTTGTTGTCGTGACCGAGCAATTTTCGCAATGGGTTGTCGAAGACAATTTTGGCAATGGTCGTCCTGATTGGGAGCTCGATGGCGTCACTATGGTTGACGATGTTGAACCCTATGAGACGATGAAGTTACGTCTGCTTAACGGAGCACACTCGCTCTTAGCGTACGCGGGACTCTTGCTTGGACACTTTACAGTCGACCAGGCGATCAACGACCCAGCCTTGCGTGCCCTGGTGCTAGCCTACTTTGGCGAAGCCCGCGTTACGGTTAGGGTTGCTGTCGATCTGGACGATTATTGCTGCGCTCTACTTAAGCGCTTTGCGAACAATAGTTTGCACCACCAGTTAGCTCAGATCGCGATGGATGGCTCGCAAAAAGTGCCACAGCGGTGGTTGCGCGGCGTCATTGATCGCAGACAGCAAGGCTTGGATTCACCGATTGCGGCCCTGGCTCTCGCGTGTTGGATGGCACATCTGCGCGGAACGGGTGTAGAGGGCGCGTCTTACCCGATTAATGACCCTTTGGCGGTCAGTTTGACGCAATGCGTCGACGATGAGCCCAGCGCTTATGTCGCTAAGCTCATGGCATTGGATGGCTTGGTGCCGCTAGCCTGCCGTGACGATGATCGCTTTATCGCTCAGCTGGTTGGGAGCCTTGCGCGTGTCAGTGATTGCGCGACGACGGAAGCGCTTAAAAAACTATTCGTTGACGCGACGCCTTAGCGTCACGTCAGCTTCGCTTTTTAGCCCCACTGTTTGATCAGTTGTTTACCTAAGGCCATCTGGTGGACTTGATCCGGGCCGTCTGCTTGGCGGCACCAGCGGGCATAATTGAACGCATCGGCTAAAAAGTAATCGGCGGTCAAACCGCCGGCACCATGCATTTGCATGCATTTATCCAATACGTTTTGAATAGTGCGTGGCACGCCCACTTTAGCGGCGGCTATCATATCGCGCGCATCTTTGGCGCCGACTTGGTCCATTTTGTGACAGGCTTTGAGCACCAGCAATCGCGATGTCTCGATGTCAATAAAACAATCCGCAATGTCTTCTCGAACTGATTGATGCTCGGCAAGCTGTTTGCCGAAAGTTTTCCGCTGCGTTACGCGTTGGCAGGTAATCTCGAGCGCGCGTTGAGCTGCACCGATTAAACGCATGCAGTGGTGCATGCGCCCGGGGCCTAGGCGCCCTTGTGAGATCTCAAAGCCTCGTCCTTCTCCAAGAAGAATGTTGTCTTTGGGTACGCGGCAGTTTTCGAAGCGAAGTTCAGCGTGACCGTGGGGGGCGTCGTCGTAACCCAAAGTTGTCAGTGGTCGGATAATATGGAGGCCAGGCGTGCCTTTGGGGACCAATACCTGAGACTGTTGCAGGTGGCGCGATGGATTGTTTGGGTCGGATTTTCCCATCACGATAAAAATTTCGGTCTTTTCGTACATCGCGCCGGTAATAAACCACTTGCGCCCATTGAGTACCCACTCATCCCCGTCTACCTCGATAGAGAGTTCGACGTTAGTGGCGTCACTTGACGCCACCTGAGGTTCGGTCATGGCGTAGGCAGAGCGTATCTCGCCTGCAAGTAAAGGCGTCAGCCAACGATCCCGTTGCGTTTTGGTGCCATATTTCATGAACACTTCCATATTGCCGGTGTCGGGTGCGTTACAGTTGAAAACTTCAGCACTCCATGCGACTCGTCCCATCATCTCAGCCAATGGTGCGTAATCGAAGTTGCTCAGTCCACCAAAGTCGGTGTATTCGCCATGTGAGGGCGGGACAAACAGATTCCACAGGCCCTGTTCTTTGGCTTTTTGCTTCAGTTCTTCAACGATGGGCACCGGTGCGAAGCGGTTGTCTGCAGTGGCGAGTTGATGTTCGAAAGTGGTCTCATTCGGATAGATATACTGGTCCATAAACTGCAGTAATTGGGTCTGAAATGCCTGGGATTGTTCGCTGAACTGGTACATGATTTTCTCCTCGTGGTGGCAGCACCATATGTCGAGACATTGGATTTGTACAACCGTATTTTGGTTTAGCCTTGCGTTGACTTGCGGTAGGTCAAAGGTGATACACCGATGGTGCGTTTAAACAATCGAGAAAAATACAGCGGGTCGTTGTAGCCCAACGCAGCTGCTATGGCCTTTACGCTAAGAGTGCTGGCATCGAGCAATTCACAGGCGTATTCCATTTTCATGTTCAAAAAGTGCTGAATAGGCGGGTAGCCCGTCAGGCGTTTGTAACGGTTAGAAAAATGGAATTTTGATAAAAAAGTGGCTTGTGCGAGCTCATCTAAACTAATGTGGCTATTCAGATGCTCGCGCATCAGCTGTTGTGTCGCCTCTAGGTCCAAGCCTTTCGGTGCAACTTGTTGATAGCGCGTTTGGCCAAGCTCTGTCAGCAGCAGTTTGAGTCTATTGGCTAGAGTTAAAAACGCGCTCAGGTCGTAGCCGGTTCTGGCGACGTCGAGCAAGCCTTGAAAAGCCGAGCGTAGCTGGGGGTGGTTGCCGACGTGGGTCACTCGGTAGTCTGCGTGTTGGAGCAGATAGTCGGTAAAGTCTTGCGCTTTGTTGCCTAAATAGTGAACCCAAAAGATGGTCCAAGGTGTGTTTCTTAGCGCCCTGTAGCTGTGTGCTTGCCCTTTTGGGAGTACGATGATATCGCCGGCCTCGATATCGTGTTGGTTTTGCTTGGTGGTGAGTTTCCCGCGGCCATCAACGCAATATATGATCAGGTAATCGTCATGGATTGCGCGTTGCATACGGTGGCCCTTGGCTCTAGGGTAGTAGCCCAGAGCAGTGGGGTATAGGTCTTCACTCAGCGCATGTGCTTGCATGCGCTCTAACATAAACGCTGGGCTGACGATGCGGCTGCCTTTGGGAGGCAACGGCCATTGCGATGGTAAACTCATGCCAATAGGTTATTCGATAAGAGCAATATAGTCCATGTGTTTCCCAAGATCGGTAATATCGGGTCGTCAAACCTCGTGTTAGCTTAGCGTTTGTCACGTTTATTAGAGTAAATATTATGAAGCGCGTTCCTTTGTTTATTAACGGCGAGTTCGTTCAAAGTTCGTCTCAGCAGGTCATGCCCGTTATCAATCCTGCGAACCAGCAGGTCTTAGCTGAAGTGCCAATGGCGACTGCGACCGAGGTGGATTTGGCGGTGGCGTCGGCCAAAGCGGCGTTTGAGACCTGGCGTTTGGTGCCGGTGGCAGAGCGTGCGCGCGTTATGATGCGCTATCAAGCCCTGTTAAAAGAACATCATGACGAGCTGGGTGAAATTCTAGCAAATGACACTGGCAAAACGTTTGAAGACGCCAAAGGTGATGTGTGGCGTGGAATCGAGGTAGTCGAGCAAGCGGCTAACGTACCCTCGAACATGATGGGTGAAACGGTTGCTAACGTCGCTGGCGGAATCGACACCTACAGTTATATTCAACCTTTGGGCGTGGTGGCAGGTATTACGCCGTTTAATTTTCCAGCTATGATTCCACTGTGGATGTACCCCCTAGCGATTGCTTGCGGTAATACCTTTGTTTTAAAGCCGTCTGAACAAGTGCCCCTAACCCCCATCCGTTTGATCGAATTATTCATCGAGGCTGGCGCACCCAAAGGTGTGTTAAACATGGTTCACGGTGGCGCGGAGCAGGTCGATCAACTATTGACGCATCCTGATGTTGAAGCCGTGTCGTTTGTTGGGTCGACGCGTGTGGGTGAGTACATTTATAAAACCGCCACCGCTGCAGGCAAACGGGCCCAGTGTATGATGGGCGCTAAAAACCATATGGTGATTATGCCCGATGCTGATCGCAATTCTACTTTGAATGCTTTGGTGGGCGCTTCGGTGGGTGCAGCGGGTCAGCGCTGTATGGCTATTTCGGTGGCTGTATTCGTCGGTGATTCGTACGAGTGGGTCGAGGAGTTGAAAGAGCGTATGAGTAAAGCTCGACCCGGTGTCTGGAATGATGCGGGCGCCAGCTACGGCCCTATCATTTCAAAAGCGGCACATCAGCGAGTACTTGGCCTCATTGAAAAAGGTGTCGAGCAGGGCGCGCGCTGTTTGCTCGATGGTCGCAATGTGCAAGTTGAAGATTACCCCGATGGCAACTGGGTGGGTCCCACCCTGTTTGCGGACGTCACGACGGACATGGCGATCTACCAAGAGGAGATCTTTGGTCCTGTATTGTGCTGCATGCGGGTCGATACCTTAGATGAGGCCATTGGTTTAATTAACCGCTGTCAGGTCGGTAACGGCACTTCTATCTTCACCGCCAGCGGTGGTGCGGCCAGACACTATCAAAGCGAGATCAAGGTGGGTCAAGTCGGTATTAATATCCCGATTCCGGTGCCGCTTCCCTTTTTCTCGTTCACAGGATGGCGTGGTTCCTTCCGGGGTGATTTGCACGCCTATGGCAAACAGGCGGTACGTTTCTACACCGAAACGAAAACCATTACCGCAAAGTGGACGCATACCGAGGCGACCACCGGTACGCAACCTAATATGAGTATTAACTTGCGCTAGAACGAGGCACTGCTATGGACTTTTCCCTGAGCGATGAACAGCAAGCGTATGTCGATAGTGCCAGGGCATTTGCCCAAGCAGAGATGGCGCCACATGCGGCTCGGTGGGACGCCGAGTCCATTTTTCCGGTAGACGTTCTGCGCCTAGCCGGCGAGATGGGCTTCATGGGTATGTACACCCCAGAGTCTGCCGGTGGCTTGGGCATGTCGCGTTTAGATGCCAGTTTGATTGTCGAAGAGCTCGCTCGGGGGTGCACGACCACGGCAGCCTTTTTGACCATTCACAATATGGCCACGAGCATGATTGGTAAGTACGCCAATCCCGAGATCATTGAGCAATGGTGCCCTGAACTGGTTATGGGTACCAAGCTGGCATCGTACTGTTTGACTGAACCTGGCGCGGGGTCTGACGCTGCCTCACTGCGCAGCAGTGCCGTGCGTGACGGCGACCATTACGTCGTGAACGGCGCGAAAGTGTTTATCTCAGGAGCTGGGTCAACAGACGTGTTGGTTGCGATGCTTAGGACCGGTGACGCGGGTGCAAAGGGTGTGTCGGCCTTCTTGATTCCCGCCGATGCTGAGGGCATCAGCTACGGTAAAAAAGAGGAAAAAATGGGCTGGAATGCTCAGCCTACGCGCATGATCAGCTTCGATAATGTTCGTGTACCGGTAGCGAATCGTCTTGGCAAGGAAGGGCAAGGGTTCGCTATTGCCATGGAGGGTTTAGATGGTGGCCGAATCAATATAGCCACCTGCTCGGTCGGGACTGCACAGCAGGCTTTGGTCGAAGCCACGGCCTACGTGCAGGAGCGGCAACAGTTCAATCAAAGTATCGCGGAATTCCAGGCAACACAGTTTCGCTTGGCAGATCTGCAAACCGAGCTCGTCGCGGCTCGGACTATGGTTCGTTTAGCGGCTTTTAAATTGGACGCAAACGATCCGCAAGCCACCACCTACTGCGCTATGGCTAAGCGTTTCGCGACCGATGCGGGTTTTGATGTGTGCAACCAGGCTCTGCAGCTGTTCGGTGGTTATGGGTATATTCGTGAATATCCTATGGAGCGCTTTGTGCGCGACACTCGCGTGCATCAGATACTGGAAGGCACAAACGAAGTGATGCGGGTTATTATTGCCCGACGAATGTTAATGGAAGGCGCCTTGGAGGTCATAAAATGAGTATAAGCCCATCAGAAAAAGTGAAAGTCGAAATCGACGGGCACACGGCCCTGATTACCATCGATAATCCGGCCGCGAATACCTGGGATGTTGAGAGTTTGCCTGCTCTGCGTGACGTGGTTGCGGCTCTAAATGCGGATCGTTCCATTTTTGCGCTGGTGATTACGGGCGCCGGTGAAAAGTTTTTTTCGGCAGGTGCGGATCTAAAATTATTTGCCGATGGCGACCCAGCCAACGCTGAGACCATGGGGCGTCTATTTGGCGAAGCCTTCGAGGCGTTGGCGGATTTCCGTGGCGTGTCGATTGCGGCCATCAATGGCTTTGCGATGGGCGGGGGGCTTGAGGTAGCGCTAGCCTGCGATATTCGCATTGCCGAGCAACAAGCGAAAATGGCACTACCTGAGGCGCGCGTGGGTCTATTGCCTTGCGCCGGTGGTACGCAACGTTTGGCCTGGCTGGTGGGCGAAGGTTGGGCTAAGCGCATGATTTTATGCAACGAGCGGATCGATGCAGCGACGGCCGAGCGCATTGGTTTGGTCGAGCAAGTGGTAGAGACTGGTCAGGCCTTTGACGTCGCCAAGCAATTGGCAGCTCAGGCCGCACAGCAAAGCCCGATTTCGGTCGCTATGTGCAAAGAGCTTATCCACTCGGCGCGAGATAAAGCAATAGCCGATGGTTTAGTGGGCGAGCGCGAAAAGTTCACCGCACTATTTTCCACTGAAGATCAGCGCGAGGGCGTTAACGCCTTTTTAGAAAAGCGCGAGCCCGTATGGAAGAACGCGTGATGGCAGTGATCGTTGCGGAACATGAATGTGCACAAGGGCTATTGGGGCACTTAACGCTCGACGTGCCGAAGACGCTGAACTCGTTAACGCTTGATATGGTCGATGCACTGCAAGCCGCGTTGGATGACTGGCGCGACCGAGATGACATCGCGGCCATTCTGATTGATGGCGCTGGCGAAAAAGCGTTTTGTGCGGGTGGAGATGTTCAAGCTTTGCGCGAGTCTTCTATGGGCACCCCCGGTGGCCCCTGTGAGTACGCAGAGACTTTTTTTACGCGTGAATATCGCATGAACTATACCCTGCATACCTACCCTAAACCCATTATTTGCTGGGGTAGTGGTATCGTGATGGGCGGCGGCTTGGGCATTCTTGCCGGCTGTAGCTTGCGTATTGTGACCGAAACAACCCGCATTGCTATGCCAGAAGTCACCATTGCCTTGTTCCCCGATGTTGGCGGTAGTTGGTTCTTAAATCATATGCCGGGGCGTACGGGCTTATTCTTGGGTATCACTGGTGCATCCATTAATGCGGGCGATGCCTTGTACACAGGGCTGGCCAATCGTTTTATGAGTAGTGGTCAATACCAAACCTTAATTGGAGACCTGACGGCCGTTAAGTGGTCTACGGATGCCCAACAAAACGGTGATTATGCGCGTTCGGTCGTTGCTGCATTAGCGGGTTGCGCGGATGCTGAACCACCAGAATCAGCAGTGGCAACGCACCGAGCCCTGATCGATGATTTGTGCGACGCCGATCAGATCCTAACGGTATTCGACCGCATTAAAGCGCATGTTGATTCCGATGATCGCTGGTTAGCAAAAGCGGCTCAAGGCTTGGCGCACGGTTCGCCCTTAGCAGCTTTGTGGATTGCGCGCCAGCTGCACGAAACGCGTCACGCGTCTCTGGCTGAAGTGTTCCAAGCCGAAATTCAGCTGGGTACCAATATTATGCGCCACCCCGAATTTGCGGAGGGTGTCAGAGCTTTATTGGTCGATAAGGATCGTCAGCCCAAGTGGCAATTTAAAACGCCCGAAGAGGTCCCCGCGGCCTTGCTGGACTCATTTTTTCAAGCGCCATGGGAGCAAAACCCCTTGGCTGATTTAGCGTAGTAGGAAACAAGTATGGCGAGTGTTGCGTTTATTGGTCTGGGTAATATGGGCGGTCCTATGGCTGCCAACCTGATTAAAGCCGGACATCAGGTGTGTGTTTTTGATTTGTCAGATGCTGCGTGCCAGGCCTTAGAGGCCCAAGGAGCGGCGCGAGCGAACTCAGCCTTAGACGCAGCGAAAGGGGTGGATTATGTGATTAGCATGTTGCCTGCGGGCAAGCATGTTGCAGCGGTCTACTTGGGCGAGGGCGGCTTGCTCGCCAATATCGACCCATCTACCGTAGCGTTAGATTGTTCCACCATTGATGCCGTCACGGCGCGTCAGGTGGGTGAGGCCGCTGCCGAGCTGGGTATCGGCTTTATGGATACCCCAGTGTCGGGTGGTGTGGCTGCGGCGGCAGCTGGAACTTTAGCCTTTATGTGTGGCGGCCCAGAGGCGGTATTCCCCAAAGCCAAGGCCATTCTTGAGGGCATGGGTAGTAAAATTTTCCATGCCGGTCCTGCCGGTGCAGGCCAAGTGGCTAAAGGCTGCAATAACATGCTGTTGGCGGTGCATATGATTGGTACTTGCGAGGCTCTAGAGATGGGGGCCCGAAATGGTCTAGACCCCAAAGTACTGTCTGAAATCATGTTGGCGAGTTCGGGCCGAAACTGGTCTCTTGAAGTCTACAACCCGTATCCTGATGTCATGCCGACTGCGCCTGCAAGTAATGGCTACAAGCCCGGTTTTATGGTGGACTTGATGGTTAAAGATTTGGGCCTTGCGGCTCAAATTGCCGAACAATCGGGTGTCGATAACCTCATGGGTAAGCTGGCGCAGTCTTTATACGAGCAGCATCAAGCTCAGGGTAATGGCACTCGCGACTTTTCCAGTATTCTCGAACGCTTACATCAAGATTAACGCCCTCGCTACCAGTGCCGTGGTATGTTAACTCGCCGCGGCGCTCATATCTTCACGTTACGGCATTTTAGCGCTAAGACACATCATTTTGTCGCTTGGTGTTTACCGTTGGTCGTGCGCAAGCTAGGTTATGGTTTGTGCTGGCGCTATGCTTGCGCTTAACAACTTACAGGAGAGCGTTGTGCGTAATTTATTGGCTGTGGCGATGGTGCTAAGTTTAACCGCGTGTTTTGACGTCGAGCAACGTTTGGTCGTGGCGGGAGATACGGCGACTTATGACGCTTTGGTGGTGGTCAAGTCGGACACTTTAGAAACCCTTGAGGATTGGAGCGAAGACGATCATTGCGATATTCAAGTCGATGAGTTGGATAACGAGTTACCCGACGGAGTGGAAAAGCGCGTAACGCAGCGTGTCGATGAAGCAGGGTTACATTGCGGTGTTACCTACGAAGGGCCAATAAGCGCTATGCGTCAACTGACCTTAACTAAGACCGGTGAAGGTAAGAGTCAATTATTTGCGATGCGCGAATTGAGTCCCGATTATTTTCGGATTGAGTCTCGTTATGATGACCAAGTTGAGGTTGATGATGGCGCCATGGCTCGAGTCGCACGAAATCTGCTGGCGCGCATGTTCAACGATACTCACTTATCTTGGTACCTCGAGGCCCCCGCGATTATTGCCAGCAATGGCGAAATTGCCGAGGATGGTAAAAGCGTGCGCTGGAAAACATCTCTAAGCGACATCATTAAAGGCGATGCCGAACGCGTGTTTTACGTCGAGTTTTCAACGCACCCGACGGGCGCAATCGAAATTTAACCGACAAGCATCCTATGATTCCTCATTCCGACGCGGCCGAGCGCAATAAACACGCCATTTTAGACGTACTAAAGGGTTATCTTACGCCCGGCGCACAAGTCCTGGAGATCGGCTGCGGCACGGGGCAGCATGCCGAGTATTTTGCGCGTAGCTTGCCAGATGTTACTTGGATACCCTCCGATAGACCTGAGTCGTTACCCTTGTCGGAAGAGCGTTTGCAGCAGGCTCAATTGCCCAACCTTGTGTTGCCTGTTAGAGCCATTGATGTGTCGCGTTTGCAGTGGCCTGTGGGTCCTGTAAGCGCCGTTTTTACCGCCAACACTTTGCATATTATGTCGTGGGATGAAGTCGAGTCCTTATTTTTTCGGGTGTCGCGAGTCTTGCTCAGGGGCGGCATGTTCTTGACCTACGGCCCATTTAATGAGGCGGGTGCCTTTACAAGCGCCAGTAACGAAGCCTTTGACCAGAGCCTGCGTGCGCGCAAACCAAGTATGGGTATTCGCGATGTCGATGACCTGCAGGCGCTGGCACAGTCCTGCGGCCTAGTACTTCAGGCAAAGCACAACATGCCTGCGAATAACCAAATCCTGGTGTGGGTGCACGCCGACTAGCGCCTTATGCATCCCACAGCAGTTTGGCTATCATCGCGATTAGCGTTAAATTCAGCGTCCAATAAATAAAGCGCTCGCCGCGAGCGACCGAGATTTTGACCCCAAAGTACGCACCGACCATATTTCCAATGGCCAAAGCGCCGCCCAGTAGCCAAACGATTTGACCTTGCGAGGCAAAGACCCATAGCGCCACGATCGAGAAAAAAGCGACGATAAAGACCTTGTGCATATTGGTCTCGACCAAGGATAAGCCCATAACGCGCGACAGGATGGGCATGATCAAAAAGCCAACGCCAATTTGAATAAAGCCTCCCCAAACACCTGTCAGGGCCATGAGTAGGTGCCCGGCAATTAAGCGAGGTTTGGAAATGTCGCCGCGTTCTTGTACTTGCTCGTTGGTTTTCCAAGAGCTTTGAAACTGCATGATGATCATGACGCCAATCATGACCCCAGCTAAGACTTGATTAAACAGTTCGCCTTCAAGTTTTACGCCGGCATAGGCACCTGCAAGCGCTCCGGGAAGCGTCGCCAGCGATAGCGTAAAGCTGAGTTTGAATGCGCTAAAACCGCGGTTGCGAAACGCCCATATTGCGGTCAGGTTTTGCAGCAAAATACCAATCCGATTGGTGCCATTTGCGACGGGGCCAGGCAGTCCTAAAAAAACCAATGCAGGCACTGTGAGAAGCGAACCGCCCCCTGCGATCACGTTTAAAAAGCCCGAGGCTGCGCCCAAAAAGGCGAGTAGGGCCAGAGCTTCAGGGCTGGATGTCATAGCAGGATCTCTTCGCTGAGTGTTCGCATAGTGACGAACTCTTCTGCGGCTGTTGGATGGATGCCAATTGTGGCATCAAATTGAGCCTTGGTAGCGCCCATGTTGATGGCTATTCCTAAACCTTGCATGATTTCGCCTGCGTCAGGTCCCACCATGTGCGCACCCAGCACTCGGTCGGTGTCGCCGTCGACAATCAATTTCATAAAACTGCGCTGCTCACGCCCGCTAATGGTATGTTTCATGGGTTTGAAGTCACTGCGGTAGATCTTTAAGTGGGCGTATTGTTCGCAGGCCTGTTCTTGCGTCAGTCCGCAGGTGCCCACTTGGGGTTGGCTAAATACCGCAGTTGCGACGTTTTGATAATCAGGCGCATTACCACCTTGGCCGAACTGTTGGTGCGCAAAAGCCATGCCTTCCGCTAGTGCTACTGGCGTAAGCTCCGGCCCACCAATAATATCGCCCAAAGCATAGATGGTGGGGACAGCTGTTTGGAAGTTCTCGTTAACGGCAATGGTGCCATCTTCGTTTAGGGTAACGCCCGCTTCTAAAGCGCCCAAGCCGTCTAGATTGGGCCGCCGGCCAATGGCGTACAAAACCGCGTCAAAATGTGCCTCGGTGCCATCGTTAAAGTGCGCCAAGATGCCATCGCCCGCTTGCTCTAGCTGAGTGACATCCGTATTCATGCGCAGATCAACGCCAGTCATTCTGACTTCATTCAGTAAGTGGCGCCGAATGTCGAGGTCAAAGCCGCGCATGAACAGTTCGCCGCGATATACCTGCGTTACCCTAGATCCTAGGCCGTTAAATACCCCTGAAAACTCAGTCGCTATATAGCCGCCACCAATGGTCAATAAGCGTTTGGGGAAACTCGGGAGGTCGAAGATTTCGTTCGAGGTAATCGCGAGCTCGGCGCCGGGGATGTCGGCGACAACGGGCCAGCCGCCTGTCGCGATAAGAATTCGGTCGGAAGTGAGCACTTGCTCACCGACTTCTACCGTGGTGGCCGAGGTGATTTTACCGCGCCCATCGATGACGGTAGCGCCCGAGTTATTGAGCATCTTGCGATAGATGCCATTGAGACGCCCAATTTCTTTGACCTTTGCTTGGGTAAGCGTTGGCCAGTCGAACTCAGGTGCATCTTTAAAGCGCCAACCAAAACCCTCGGCATCTTCCACTGCCGCGCCAAACTCCGAGGCGTAAACGTAAAGCTTTTTCGGGACGCAGCCCACGTTGACGCAGGTGCCGCCCATGTAGCGGTCTTCAATGATGGCGACTTTAGCCCCCAGGCTGGCGGCGATACGCGCTGCTCTTACACCCCCTGAGCCTGCTCCAATGACGATGAGGTCGTAGTTTGAACCCATTTTCACACCTTTTTGACGAAAGTGCGTTATTGTAGCAGTGAACGGATTGTGTCCATACTGCTAAGATCGACGCTTACCGAAGAAGGAAGACCTATGAAAAAATCAGTCGTCATAAGCGCACTCGTAGTCGTTTTATTATTGTTGGGTATTAATGCCGCACCTATGATGCTGGGCATCGCAACGGGCTACACCGCAAAACAGTTGTGCTCGACACATTTTGTGTCTGAATTACCCGATCAATTCATTTGGGACACAGACGTCTACCCAAGAATGGAGCTGATGGGCCCTTTGCGCCCCTTTTTATCATACGAGGTAGACGAGCCCGGTCGCGCTGTTAGCTCGTCACTGCTCGGTTTTACCTCGACGGCGCGCTATTTAGGAGCCACGGGTTGCACCTTAAATGCTCCGGAGACGGCCGATTATGTAGTGCCCAGACCCAATGTTGCAGTGCAACCCGATGTAGGTATTCCCGATTATTTAATCGATTTATTTGATGAAGCATTTTCAGAGCCCTCTGGCGAAGGTCGCAACACGCTGGCGGTATTGGTGATGCATAAAGGCGAGTTGATTGCCGAACGCTATGCTGGTCCGGTAACGAACGCGACGCCTATGCAGGCCTGGTCAATGAACAAAAGCCTTGTGGCCACCTGGGTAGGTATGCAAGTAAAACAAGGAGCTTTGGCTACCGACTTGCCCATAAAAGCGACGCTGCGAGCGAGCTATCCAAATCGCCCGGAGCTTTACGAAAACTTGTCTGACGATTTGTTGCTTGAGAACTTTATGGCGATGTCCACAGGCTTAGATTTTAAAGAACATTACACGCCCGGGGATGATGTCACCAAAATGCTGTATCGCGCTGACGTTGCGTGGGAAGTGCCTGTGATGCAGGGGCACATGGACAAGCCTGGGAATTTATTTCGATACTCCAGTGGCGATACCAATGTCGTGTCTTACTTTTGGCAGCAAACGCTCACCGAGCCTTATTGGCAATGGATTGATGCGCGCTTTAGTCAGCCCTTGGGTTTAGACGATCTTACCGCCGAGCCCGATGTATCGGGGGTGCAAATTGGCTCTTCATACCTGTACATGACGCCACGGGACTGGTTAAAAGTAGGTGAGTTTTGGCGCCAATCGCTGGCGGGTAATCAAGCACTCTTGCCCGAAGGTTGGATGAATTATGTGACTACACCTAAGCCATCTAGTGTCCGCAAGGACTACGGTTTAGGCTTCTGGTTAAACAATGACGGCGTTGCTTTCCCAGATGCGCCCGAGAGCTTGTTTTATGCCGGTGGTAACAGCGGTCAGTTCGTGGTTGTGTTGCCCGATCAGGAGCTGGTGGTCGTGCGTTTGGGGTTGAGCCGAGTTCACGAAGGTATGAACGCTCTATTAGCGGGTTTGGTCGAGCGATTAGGTGATTCAGACTAAGCGTCACACTGGGTTATACTGCTGTGACCACGAATAAGGAGTCATAATGAGCGACCAAGTATTGGTAGATATTCAAGATGGCGTGGCCACACTTACCTTGAATCGAGCCTCGGCGTTTAACGCCATTAGTTTGGATTTGGCCAAGGCTCTGAACGACGCCGCGGAGCAAGTCGCAGCAGACAGCGCTGTGCGCGTTGTTGTGTTGACCGGTGCAGGCGATAAAGCCTTTTGCGCCGGTGGCGATGTGCCATCGTTTGCTGTGTCTAAGCAGGCGGATAAAGACCTTGCGGAAATTACCCTCTATT
Source organism: Aequoribacter fuscus (assembly GCF_009910365.1). Taxonomy (NCBI): domain Bacteria; kingdom Pseudomonadati; phylum Pseudomonadota; class Gammaproteobacteria; order Cellvibrionales; family Halieaceae; genus Aequoribacter; species Aequoribacter fuscus. The sequence goes on from NZ_CP036423.1 coordinate 353,477, forward strand.
TGCACACCGCAATTTCGCGCTTAGCCCATATGTCCAAGCCGTGGATCGCCAAAGTGAATGGCGTGGCGGCGGGCGCGGGACTTAGCTTAGTGGCAGCGGCTGATCTAGCGATTGCGAAGGATACCTGCAAGTTTACCAGTGCTTATACCGGCATAGGTCTGTCACCGGATGGAAGCTCATCGTGGTTTTTGCCGCGGGTTGTTGGCGTGCGCCGGGCGACCGAATTGTATTTGACTAATCGCACCTTGAATGCCGAAGAAGCTTTAGATTGGGGTTTGTTGACACGTGTCGTGAGCGCCGACAATCTAGATGACGAAGCGAACAAATTGGCAGCGCAGCTTGCATCGGGACCTACGCTCGCTTATGGCAAAGTAAAAAAATTAATGCTTTACACCCAAACCGATTCGCTGGAATCTCAGATGCAGCGTGAGACCCGCTACATTGCAGAATGTGCGATGACGGAAGATGCTCAAGCGGGCTTTCAGGCCTTTGTGAATAAACAAAAACCGGAGTTTCATGGACGATAAACCCAAAGCGCTTCGCGTACCGCGTGTTTTTCGGCAAAAACTGCGTGATCGCGCGGTCGACAAAGTTCGCCAAGACATGATTCATGCGGGGCGCACCGAAGCCGATTACAGCGACGCAGACCTCGAGTTTCTCATAGCCGAAAAAGAGCGGGAAATTTGGTCGAGTATCGGCTGGCGCGGTTTTGGGGTCGTCGCCCTGCTGTTGGGCATTAATATCGGTATTTGATATGTCCCTGTTTAAAGTCGCGAAATACTCGACCTTGTTGTTTTTTATGAAGCGTCATAAAAAACAGCTGCACCGACTTGGGTCGACGGTTTTGCTTTTGTCGGTGTCGTACTTTTTGCTCGGCGACCTGCAGGACTACTTTGCTCAGACCCATCCCGATTTGGCCATTTACATGCTGGTGGCAAAAAGTGCTTTGCTGTACGGTGCGGCGGGCATACTCATTTGGCAATGGCGTCCTAAGTCCGACAGTAGCCCCTCAAGTGGTAGGGCGAAATCTGAGGTGCCCGCAGTGTCTGATCGCCAAAACGTGTCTCAGAGTAAATCACGTTCTCGGCTTGATGCCTTTAAAGATTTAGACCAGCACGAGCAGCTGCAGACGCGCTATCAAGCTGTCATGAAGAGCAAATCTAAAAAATAGACGCTAGTTTGGCTGACGAGTCTGCAAGTAAGCGATGATGTTCAAAAGACCTTCGTCATCGACGAGGTTAGCCATACTCTGCATTTGCGCTCCGAGTTGGTCGGCCTGATGGCTGCCCCGGCGTTTGTCTTGGAACGCTCGCATTTGCGCTAGTAGGTACCAGTCGTCAGCGCCCGCTAACGCCGGTGCATGCAACACATTCTTACCTTCACCATCGCGGCCATGGCAGCCGGCGCACAAGTTCCGGTAGGTGGTCGCGCCTTGCTCGGCGTCGCCACCTAAGGTCCTAGTCTTGGGTGCGATGGGCAGAGAATTGATATAGACGGCTAAATTGCGTTTTTCAGCAATGTTGTCCCAACCCTCAACAGATGCAGCCATGATTGCCGCTGGCGTGCCGGGTTCGCCCGAGCGCACACCCGTCGCGTAATTTTGCAGCTGGCGCACTATGTACACGGGCTGTAAGTGACTCAGCGCTGGCGCATTGAGTGCGGCGTTACCCTCTGCTTGCGATCCATGGCACGCGCTGCACTCTGCATAGCGCGCTTTGCCGGCTTCGATATCGACTTCAGCTTGAGCCAACGTTGCGCTGATGGTCAGCATAAAAACAAGTAGGGCTTTCACGGGCGCCTCGTGTTGAATTTGTGGAGGCGCAAGTATAGTCGATCTTCAGAAAAAAGTGCTGGTCGACAAGTGGTCGAGTTCGTATTAGTCTTAGCTCTTACGTGTTGTGGCGATATGCATGGTATCAATAAAAACAAAATGGATGTACGGCTCGGGCGGGGCGGTGTATGCAGCTAAAGAAGCCGCTTACACCATGTTTGTGCTGCTGTTCTACACGCAAGTACTGGGCTTGTCCGGGACCTTAACCGGTCTTGTTATTTCGGTAAGCCTGCTATTTGACGCCGTTTCAGACCCCTTGGTCGGTGCTTGGTCAGACCGTTGGCGGTCTCGTTTGGGGCGTCGCCGTCCTTTTATGATCGCTAGTATACTGCCTGCTGGTCTGGGTTTTATTGGCCTGTTTACGCCCCCTGAAGTTGTCAGTGACAGTCAGTACCCCCTTGCCGCATGGCTGCTGTTTTGGTCCTTGTGGGTGCGCATAGCGGTTACTTTTTTTGCCATTCCGCATTTGGCCCAATCGACCGACATCACCCAGGATTACCACGAGCGCTCTAAAGTAATTGGCGCGCGTATGGCGGTTATGTTTTTCGTGTCTGTGATTTTGCCAGCAGTCGCTTTGACGACAATTTTTGCGGAACGAGGCGGCGCGGATGGCCGTTTTGTGAGCGATCGATATTTTTATTACGGCGTCATGAGCTGCGTCTTGGTATGGCTTACCGGTTCGGTCTCTAGTTGTTTGAATGCACCGATACCCGCGGTTTCTGCGCATTCGCACTCGATGCTGAAGGCTTTTGCGAAAACATTTTCGAATCGTAATTTTCGCTTTCTATTGGGTTATGACGTCTTTGCAACAGTTTCTTACGGCGTCATCGTCAGCTTGAATATGTTGGCTTGGATTTATTTTTGGGAGTTTTCTGCTTTCGAGATCTCGTTAATTTTGGCAGGTCCCAGTTTGGTCGCCATTGGTGCGGTTATGGCGACCTTAAGCGCATGGTTGCACCGTTTCGAGAAGCCGCAAATTTTGCGTTTTGCGCTGGGCATGATGATGGTAAACGGAGTGTGGCTGTATCCGCCTCGTCTATTGGGCTGGTGGCCTGAAAATGGCGAGCCACTGATCCTATGGATTAATTTATTGTTCATGTTTGTATTTATGTACTTCTTCTTGTTACGCGCGATCATGTCGCAATCGATAGCCGCTGACATTGCCGACGAACACGATTACCGCACGGGGCACAGGCAAGAAGGCAGTTTTTTTGCAGCACTGAACTTCTCGACCAAAATGGCCTCGGTATTGGGACCAGCTTATGGTGGTGCCGTATTGGATTTTATTGGCTTAAGTCGCGAGATGCCGCCAGGTTCGGTCCCAGAGGCTGTGCTCAATGCCTTGGCTGCTTGGTACATGGCTGGCGCAGGAGCACCTCTGGTCGTCGCGTTTTTATTGACCTTTGGCATGCTGCTGACGCGGACCGACATTACCCGCATGCAAGGTGCGGTGGCCCAGCGTTCTACCAGCGATAACCAAAGCGGACCTTGAGGCTTTGGTCAATTTCATCCACCCCTTCTACAGCACCCGAGTCGTACTCAAGGCTGTACTCGGCAGCCGCCTGGATGTTCATCATTAAAGGAATTTTTAAGCCGATGCGGGTGTCCAAAACCACATCCGACAAGCTGTCTAGGTCCCAGATGCCTTTGTGATTGAAGTACAGTTCGGTATCGTCGCCAAAAACATCGCTACCAATATTTACTGTCCAGTTCGCACCGGGGTAGGTTTTATCTTCAGCGTTGATATAGTTTTCTTGAACATAGGTTAAACCCAGTTCGGCCGACAGTTTGAACCGATTGGTATCGTAAAATTGCCGCCCGAAATAGGGGCCCAAGTAAAAACGCATATCGAGGTCAGCAAACAGATCTTGCTTTAACGAGCTGTTGACACCCAAGTAAGAGGTGCCCCCCATAAAACGGTCGTATTTGCTGGTAATTAACCAGTTTTCGGCATTCTTCATGCCTTCTGATTCATCCAGTTCACCTTCAGCAGTAACGCTGAAACGGTCATCATCGCCCGTCCATTTGCCTTCAATTCGGTAGTCCAGCTGGTCGGTGTCTGAGTTTCCGCGCTGTTGCACCAGCGCTAAAGAGGCTCCGCCCTCATGCTTGTAGCCTTCTCCAATTTGCCAAGGCTCTGGGTTAAGCGCAACGATATCGGTCAAGGCGACCTGTGCTTCCGCTGATGTTCCCAAGGTTCGTAAGATAGGCGTTTGATCGCTCAGAGCAATTACGACATTTTCTAACACCGTGCCGTTGCTTAACTTAACAACGACCGGGTTGTAGGTCCGCATTTCGGTAATTTGAGACGAGTCAATCGCGAGTTTACCGGCGAAATTGGTCGCGATGTGAACCTTGCCATCTTTGATGTTGTTGACCGTGCCGTAAATGATCGATCCGTTATTTAAGGTGATAGTATCAACGGGGGGCGTTTCGTCGTTCTGGGCTGCAGCAAAAGTGGTGTAAAAGCCGGCCCAGCAGGCGATAAACAAGATAGCAAATGGCATGGTCTTTCCTGTTAATTTTTGCGAACAAGCGCGCCTGCGCTATACGGTCGCGCAGGGTAGCGTGCTCAGCTCAAAAATCAAGCAAATCAGGTTTTAATTTTTTGTGACCTTAATGATTCGACCATTTTCGCCGTCGGTAACGACGTACAGCGCGCCCTCGGGACTCACGCGGATGTCACGGATGCGATCACGAATCTCAGGGAATGCGGCCTGCTCTGAGTCGATCCTCCCATTCTTGAGCGTAAGGCGCCTTACTTCGCGATTGACCAGAGCTCCTACAAATAAATTGCCTTGCCATTCCGGAAACATATCGCCTCGGTAAATTGCAAAGCCCGAGGGACCGATGCTGGGTGTCCAATGATGAATGGGTTGCTGGGTTCCCGAATATTCGGTGTAGGGCGATACGCGTGCGCCGCTGTAATTGACGCCGTACGTAGCGAGAGGCCAGCCGTAGTTATTCCCGCGTTCGATGCGGTTGATTTCATCGCCACCTTTTGGACCGTGCTCGTGTAGGTACAGGGCGCCGTCGGCGCTATCGATGGCTAAGCCTTGAGGGTTTCGATGGCCGTAAGTCCAGATGCGTTCGCTGAGCTCGCCTCTAAACGGATTATCGTCAGGTAGGGAACCGTCGAGGTTAATGCGGACTACTTTGCCAAGCTCTGAGCGTTTGTCTTGGGCTGACTCGCGATAGTCAAAGCCGTCGCCTGTTGTGATGAACAAGGTCTCGTTCTGGCCGAATACCATACGCCCCCCGTAGTGCTGCGGCGTGTCTTTTAGGGTTTTGGCCCAAAAAATATCGCGGCCATTTTTGAGCTCAGTGCCGACGAGATCAGCCGCATAAACCGCCGTACCGTTGGCCTCTGGTTTGCCTTTTGCGTACGACAAATAAACCCGCGTTCCAGTATTTGTTGTTTGGGTTAAGACATCGAAAAACCCACCTTGCCCCGCGAAGTAGGTTGTGGGTACGCCTGTAATCGTTGTGACAGTGCCATCTTTGGCTACGCGCAGCAATTGGCCCGGGCGCTCGGTGACTAAATGATCGCCGTTGGGTAAGAATGCCACGCTCCAAGGATGGTCCAGACCACTGGCCACCTCGGTCAGCTGGTAGTCTGCGAAGACAGGTGCTGAGAGGAATGCAAGAACGCAGACCATCTGCTTTAGACATCGACGAATAGACATAGCTGACTTCCTATCTTTATTGTTGCGTGTCAGTATAGTGCAAAAAATTAGCGAAGGTGAGAAGCCTATGTGGCGTTATGTTAAGGCGTATTTTGCTGCGGTGATCATGATTTACCTGTTAGGTTCGATTGCGATTACGCAGATGAACTTAGCCAGTCTGCAAGAGTTAGGGGCCAGCGTGCCTTGGGCGGTCCGGCTGAATACCACCTGGTTGGATCTGCAGGGCTTGCTCATGCCCTATCTCGTGCTCGTGAGTATTGCTGCCCTGCTTGCGTTTTTGGTGACCGGTCAGATCTCGCGTTTTTTCCCAGTCTATAGAGTTTGGCTCTACGCCTTGGCCGGTTTTGTGGCACTTCTGGCGATGCACTTAATTTTAAAGTCGGTGCTGGGCTTGTGGGGTGTTGCTGGGGCGCGGCCCATGCTGGGCTTGTTGCTGCAAGGCCTTGCGGGTGCCTTGGGAGGCTGGGCCTACGCCTACTGGAGTCGCAGGCCCTCGACCATTTTTATCGATTAGTTTAAAAGCGCCGCCCACTGTGGCCTGAGTCATTTGGGCTTGCTAGTCACTGCGCAGTAAAATTTTGCCGAAGTGATTTCCCTGCGCCATGGCGTTTTGCGCCTTTTCTGCCTCCGCCAAAGGGTAAATGGAGTCAATAACGGGCAATAAGTTGCCTTGACTTAATGCAGCGCCAAAATGTTCAGAGATTACTCTCGTCATACGTGCCTTAGCGTCAAACGATTGTGGCCGTAAAGTAGAAGCCAATAAACTCAGACGCTTTATTAAAACCAGACCAAAATGGATTTCAGCGACAAAGCCATTTTGGTAGGCAATGTTAACGATTCGCCCCTCAACAGCCGCGCAGTTTATGTGTTTCTGGATGTAATCTCCGCCCACCATGTCAAAAATCACATCGACACCGCCGCCTTCGGTGTAGTCTTTTACGATTACTTCAAAGTCCTGTTCGCGGTAATCGATGACCAAGTCTACGCCCATCTCTTTAAGACGCTGGCACTTGTGGGCACCTCCCGCGGTCGCAATCACCTTTGCGCCCCACAGTTTGGCCATTTGCACCGCCATGCTACCTATGCCGCTTGACCCGCCTTGAACAAGAAGTGTTTCGCCAGGCTTTAACTGGGCTCGCTCGAACACGTTGTGCCAAGCCGTCAATAATGCTTCGGGTAAACCCGCAGCGGCATCGAGTTCGATGTTGTCGGGCACATGCAGGCATTGATCTTCGCGAACGGCACAGTAGTTGGCATAGCCTCCACCGTGAACCAAGGCGCACACTCGGTCTCCTACCTGCCATTGAGTGACGTCAGGTCCGGTTGCGGCCACTACGCCGGCGACTTCGAGTCCCAAAATTGGCGACGCATCGGCAGGTGCTGGGTACAAACCTTGCCGCTGCAAGAGATCGGCACGATTAATACCGGCTGCAGTGACCTTGATTAAAACATCTCGGGCCTCGGGAGATTCTAAGATGGATTCGTCCAAATATAAGGATTTACTGTCTGGATTGACTGAGATGTGCTTAAACTTAGCGGGCAATTGCATGTAAATGTCCTAATATTGAGCCAGTGTAATATGCATAGGGTCCTATGACGACAGTGTGCCATTTAAGCACACCAATTCGTCCATTAGCACTGGAAAAAAAGGTGCCGACAATGAATACTAGATTATGTTTGAGCCGTAAACACACAATATTAACGAGGAGGTTCACATGACACCGAGCGAGCTTGAAGCTCAGGTAATCAGCCCTTTAGCTGCATTTTACCAGCGAGTAGAGCAACAGCCCGATCAAGTCGCCTATATTCAGCCCTATGCGGGCGGTGTTACGAAACAGTGGCGTTGGGCAGAGGTTGCGGATGAAGCCGAGCGAGTGGCGAGTTATCTGCGTGCTCAAGGCTTGCAGCGCGGTGATCGTGTCATTCTTTTCTCGAAAAATTGTGCCCATTGGATCATGGCCGACCTGGCGATATGGATGGCGGGCGGCGTGACGGTGCCGCTGTATCCTAACCTCGCGGCAGAAACCATTCGCCAAATTATTGACCACAGTGGTGCTAACTACGCCTTTGTGGGCAAGCTCGATAACTTTGAGTCCATGGCGCCGGGCCTGCCTGACACTATGCCTGTAGTCCGTTTCCCCGATGCACCGGAAGTGAGTGGTGCAATAAGTTGGGAGACAATTTTGACCAGCTCGGAACCGCTTGCAGAGCGAACCGACCCCGACCTGGATGAACTGGCAACCATTGTCTATACCTCGGGAACAACGGGCATGCCCAAAGGTGTGATGCACAGTTTCAGAACAGTGGGTAACACTGGCATCTTGTCGGGCCTGTTGTACGATGCCAATGCCAACGATCGCTGCTTGTCTTACTTGCCTCTCGCGCACGTGGCCGAGCGAGCGGCACTTGAAACCGCGCAACTGTACAGTGGGTTTACGGTTTACTTTGCGTATTCACTGGATACCTTTGCCGAAGATTTACAGCGCGCGCGGCCGACCCTGTTTTTTGCGGTCCCTCGTATCTGGATGAAGTTTCAGCAGGGTGTGTTGGCTAAAGTGGGCGAGTCCAAGCTTAACTTTCTGAAACGCTTGCCTATCATTGGCAAAATAATTCGACGTAAGTTACTTCAGGGTTTGGGGCTTGATCAAACCCGGGTGGCCCTCAGTGGTGCTTCGCCTTTAAGCATTAGGTTGATTGAATGGTACCGTGACTTGGGGCTTGAAATTCAAGAAGGTTACGGCATGACCGAGAACTTTGCCTACTCGCACAGCACACCGGTGGGTGAATCTTTGCCGGGGGCCGTCGGTAGAGCTAATCCGGCGGTCGAGTGTGTGATTAGTGACATTGGTGAGGTTTTGGTGCGGTCACCCACAACCATGGTGGGCTACTACAAAGCACCCGAAATTACCGCGGAAACGCTGACTGAAGACGGTTTTCTGCGAACCGGAGACCAAGGCCGGATCGATGAGGATGGCCGTTTGCATATTACCGGACGGGTTAAGGAGCTCTTTAAAACCAGTAAAGGCAAGTATGTCGCGCCTGCACCTATCGAGAACCGCTTGCTGGCTAATTCTTTGATCGAGCAGGTTTGTGTGACGGGCGCCAATTTACCCCAGCCCATCGCCGTGCTAAACTTGAATGACGTAGCACAGGCTGAAATCGTCGATGCTGAGTCAGCTAAACACATTGCTGATGAGCTTACGGCGCATTTGGCAGCCGTTAACCAAACACTGGATCCTCACGAACGTATGAGTTGCTTGGTTGCGGTGCCCGAACGCTGGACGCCCGAAAACGGCTTTACTACGCCGACGCTTAAAATCAAACGCAATGTCATTGACGACACCTACGCCGAGCATTACGAGGCGTGGTCGACACAAGGCATTAAAGTCATTTTTAAATAACAATAAGGAATCAAAATGCTGTCTATTCGTTTCAAACACGCTTTATTAATGGGACTCATGAAAAGCCTAGCGGGTTTGGGTCCGGGTATGTCCCACTTAGCATTTACAGGGCCGGGTTCCAGTCGGCAGCTGTGTCGCTATGTGCTGGATCAAGGTTATACCAAGATATTAGTGGCCAGCGACAAAATCCTGCGTGAACTTGGTGTCACCGAGGCTGCGGTTAAAGAGTTGTTAGATGCCGGTGTCGAGGTCGCGTATTTTGATGACATCGAGCCTAATCCAACCTTTGAACAGGTTGATGCTGGTAAGCATGTGCTCAAAGCTGCTGGCAGCCAAGTCATTATCGCGGTGGGCGGAGGCTCGGTCATCGACTGCGCTAAGATTATGTCAGGTGCCGCCACCAGCGACGAAGACCCGAAAAACTGGGTGGGTTTTGGCAAGGTTAAGCACGAGACCATTCCGCTTTACGCCATTCCAACGACGGCGGGTACCGGCTCTGAGGCCACCGCTGGCGCGGTGATTACCAACGTTCAAGATCACGCTAAAGTCGTAATTAGTGGCGCATCCTTGTTACCAAAAGCGGCAGCGGTTGACCCTGCGCTGCAGCAAGGCTTGCCCCCCGCGATTACGGCTGCAACGGGTATGGACGCGCTGACTCACGCGATCGAAGCTTACATTTGCACCTGGGATCGCGGCACCCGCAAAGAGCAAGCACGTGTTGCGATAAAAACGATTTTTCAGGCTTTGCCTAAAATTTACGCAGATGCGTCTGACCATGATGCGCGCGCGGCCATGGCGATGGCGGCTTACCACGCAGGCTTGGCCATTAACCAAGTGAATGTCGGTAACGTGCACGCTATTGCGCACCAGTTTGGAGCCTACTACGGAGTACCGCACGGATTAGCCAATGCCGTGGTGTTACCCTACGTGCTCGAGTTCAGTAAGGGGCCTGCCGAGGCGGCGCTGGCCGAGCTGGCGGATTTAGTCGGGGTGGGCGGCGATGCTCCTACCCAGGGCGCTAAAGCTCAGGCCTTTATCGATGCGGTTAAAGCGCTGAATACCACCCTGGACATCGGTACCACCCTAGATGCCATCAAACGCGAGGACCACGCCGCGATTGCGCAAGCCGCCGTGCTTGAGGCTGTATCGTATCCGGTGCCGCGTTTGATGATGCCAGCCGATGTGTTAGGCATGCTCGATGCGATGACGGTTTAATCTAAATCGTTATGTAATAGTAAAAAAGGGGCGCTTTGAACACGCCCCTTTTTTATTGCACGCGTTAATGGGGTTAGAGCGTAGTAATCCACTCATTGATCAATTCAATTTGGCGCACGGCCTCGGGGTCAGCGCCGGGTGCGGTAGCAAAACCGTGCTCTGAATTCGAAAAATGCTGGTAACTTGTTGTAATACCTGCGCGGATTAAAGCCTCTTTAAAGGCGATGCCTTCGTCGCGTAAAGGATCATTCTCGGCGGTCGACAAAAAGGTTTTTGGCATTGCGCTAAGGTCACTATAGGTCCCGGGCAAAGCGGTTTTGGCCTTCGACTCGGCTGTCGCTAGGTCGGAAAATTTCTCGCCTAAATACGTATTCCAAAAGTAGTGCATCAGCGTTTTGCTGAGTGCATAGCCTTTTCCTTTGTCGATATAACTTTGATAACCCGACAAGTAGTATTCAGTGACGGGGTAAATCAGTACTTGGCCTGCGAGGCTTGCACGCGCGACCTCGGGCAGATTGAGTGACACGGCCGCGGCGAGGTTACCTCCGGCGCTGTCGCCAGCAACAATCAGTTGGGTGCTGGCATCGGTGAGCACATCCAGCTGCTCAGCGGCCCAAATCGTGGCGTCTAGAGCATCTTCAAACGCAGCCGGGAAACGATGCTCGGGTGCCAAGCGATAGTCGATGGCAAGAACCGCACACCCTGTTATTTGGTTGAGCTTGGCGCACAGTGCATCGTGGGTTTCTAGATCACCTATAACCCAGCCGCCGCCGTGAAAGAACACGATAAGCGGTTTGCCTTCATCGCAGGCCGAATAGTGCCTGGCGGGAATTTTACGGTTGTCGTCGCGACTGGGGATGTTGACAGGATGGGTGCGTTGCGTGTGGGCTTCGGGGTTGGCTTTACGATTTACACTGAGGTAATAGCGCCTAAGAATCCAAGCAAGTAGTTTTTGTATCATTATTTTAGTTTCTTGTTGTTAATAGGCCCTAACTATCGGACAGTTTTACGACAGTCGCAAGTGTGTCGGCGCAATTTGCAAGTTTTGTGCTTAGACTGGGCCTTCACTTGAAACGAGAGGATTTTCACTATGCTCCCCAATAAGCCAGTTCAAGAGCTTGACGATGAGCTCGACTTTTCTCTTGCCAAGGGTATTACGGTTGCCTTCGTTTACAGCGAGCACCAGGTTATTTTGAACCTTGCGACATTTTCATCGCGAGAGCAAATCTGGGTGGATGATGAAAAGGTTGTCGACGAGAAGGTGTTTGCACTGCGAAGCGAGCATGTTCTGAATGTGGGCGATGAGCAAATGAACTTGTCTATCTCCATGGAGCGTTTTATGACAAAAATCATGATTCGCGCATTTGTGGCGGGGCATCTTGTTTACGAAACGGACGCGTTGTCGCGCGCGAATAAAAAATCACTCAGCTGGAAAGCTGTAGTGGGTCTTGCCGCTGTGGGCGCAGCAGTGGGCTATGCGACGGCGTCTTGGTTGGTGTAGGGGGCGATATGTTGATTGACAAAGACAGTATTAAAAATGCCCGTCAAACCCGCGGTTGGACCCAACAACAGCTTGCGGACATTTGCGATATCAATATTCGAACGATTCAGCGTCTGGAAAAAACTGGGGTGGCGTCAATGGAAACGACTAAAGCCTTAGCCAGCGTGCTGGAGGCAACCGTGGCGGAATTGTTGGTCGACAATCGAGCCAAAACAACAGCGGCGACTGAATCTGAAAGTTCAGAGATATTGCCCTATGTTGCTGTGACGTTTTTGGTGGCGTTCTCACTGGGTTATTGGCTGGGATGAAGCAAGAGATAACATTCATTTTGGACTACAGCAGATGAATCAGAAAACCTTAAACGTTCTTATTATCACGATATCCTGCATCATGCTCGGCGTCTTTGCGCTCGGTGAGTTGCGTTGGAGTGATCATTGGTGGGTGCTAGCCGCCTGGGTCTTGCCGCTTTTGGGTGGCTGGCCAACAATGGCTAAGCGCAGGCAGTCGCAAAATGCGGAGTAAAACAGTTGCCGCGTATTACTTAGCGCCCCGCTTGGAAAACTCAACGTACTGCGGTTGATCTATAAGGACCTGAGCTTCGACCGTCGCGCGTAAGTGCGCCTGCAGGGCGAGGTTGTCTAGGTCGATAAGCCCTCCACGGATATGCTCGCAAAGTTTAGCGTTGAGGTCTTCTTGCGGTTCACAGTCACCCAAAAGAGCCTGCAGGCGGTTATTGGCTTGGTTCGCCGCGGTGGCATTAAAACGGGCACTGCGGGCTAATATGCCCGCGGCATTGGCCGCGACTTGTACGAGAAACTTGTCTTTGCCATTCAACAGTGGTGCGACGTTGTCTTTGAGGTGAGCTTGCAAGGCCTCAGCAAGCTCGGCATCGGTGGGTAGCAGAGCTTGATTCTGTTCGTCAGGGATGATTTCGAAACCCTGTGGCAGCAACAAGTTCACGCAATCGAGCTGGCCTTCGGAGGCGCGTCGACCAATAATAGGGCGCTCGAGTGAGGTATTGACACCGGTCTTGTAGGTGTTGCCCATGCTTAAGCAGCACACTGACCACCAAAATGAGCCAAATACCATCCAATAGTGAATGTCATCGGCGCTAATGTTGCGGCCGCTGTTGGCGTTGTAGGCTGTCAGTAAATCGTCCAAGTCGCCAAAGCCGCCAACGACGAACTCGTTACAGCCAAAGCGCCAGGAATTGACGCATAGCCAAGCAAGGTCTTTGGCGGGGTCGGCGATAGAGGCGAGCTCCCAATCCAATACGGCGCTGATGCCTATCGTTGGGTCGACCATGAGGTTCCCGCTGCGAAAGTCACCGTGGTTCAGCACGTAATCGTGTTGCTTGGGCGCGTTTTCTAAGAGGTAACGCGCAGTGTAATCCAGCATAGGTTGCTGCACATTTAACGACAAGTACTGGTTGTAGGTCTGCTGAACAAAATCCACGCTCGCCATTTTCTGCAAGCTGCCTGCCTGCAAAAAAGGTTGTGTGTCCATTGAGTGTATCAAGGCTAACTGCTCACCGCATTGGCGAGCGAGCTCAGGGCGAATACTCGCGAACTCTGGAGCTCTGGCGATTTTATGTCCAAGGGTCTCGCCGTCTAACCATTGCATCAAAAACCCTATGCCAAGGTCGTCTTCTGCGCTTATGAGGGCCACTATCTGGGGCGCTTTAACGCCTACACGATGTGCTGCTTGAATCAGCTCGGCCTCGACCATGAGGCCCACGCCGCCGAGATCCAGTGCTTGCTCTGATTCGCTGTCTTTGGCACGGCGTAAACAATAGGCAGTCTGAATGCTATTGTGCTCCACATCGATTCGCCAAGTTTCCTGGCTTGCGCCACCGGTCAGTAACAACGCGTTCTCGACCTTAACCCCTTGGCCGAGATGTTTTTCGATGAAGGATTGCAGCCTCGTCATCACGCTTATTTCACTCCTTTCGGCGCCTTTTGGTTCATAAAGCCAAACAGATAGCCCGCGACGCGGCGCATTTGAATTTCTTCGGCGCCCTCGGTGATGCGGTAGCGGCGGTGATGCCGATAGATGTGTTCGAAAGGCTTGTGGCGTGAGTAGCCCAAACCGCCATGAACCTGCATCGCGCGATCGGCCGCTTCGCAGCACAAGCGATTAGACCAAAAGTTGCACATCGATACCTTGTCCGAGGCGGCAAACGCGCCCTCGGTATCCATGATCCAAGCGGTTTTGTGTATCAGCGCTCGCAACATCTCGATTTGCGTTTGCAGCTCAACCAGCGGGAACTGTATGCCCTGGTTGGTCGCTAGCGGTTTGCCAAAAGGTTTGCGCTCTTTCGCGTACTGCACCGCTTCGGCAACGCAATACTGAGCAGCGCCGAGGCTTGATGCCGCCTGGCGAATACGGTTTTCGTTGAAGAAGTGCTGAATCACTTGGAGGCCTCGGCCTTCACCTCCGAAAATGGCACTCTCAGGAACCACCACCTCAGTAAAACTTACGGTACCGTGGTCTGATGGCATGTTGAAGGTCCACAAAAATTCTTCGATTTTGACGCCAGGTGCTTTCATGGGTACGAGAAAGGCGGTAATGCCCTGCGCATCCCCAGCTTTGCCAGAGGTGCGAGCCATGACCATATCGTACTCAGCCACATGAATGCCGGTGTTCCAAGTTTTTACGCCGTTAATCACGAAGTCATTGCCCCGGCGTATGGCCGTGGTTTCCATATGGGTAGCATCCGACCCGTGGTTGGGTTCAGTAATGCCAAACGCAAATCCTTTATTGCCCGTGGCAAGGCCATCGATCCAATGGGCTTTTTGTTCGGGCGTGCCGTATTCAAGCATCAGCAGCAAGCCGATATTGTTACCCACCACAGAATGCTCATTTTGCAGGTCGTTGTGTAAGCCTAAACCTTTGGCCGCTAAGTGCTCGCGGATAATTGCCATACCAAGATTGTTACCATTACGTCCTCCAAACTCGCTTGGGAAGGGGTAACGGTATACGCCGGCGGCATCGGCGCGGCGGCGAGCCTCTGCTAACAAAGCCTCCCATTCTTCTCGGGGCACACCACCCTCATCCCAATTGGTGCGGGCGTGTTCGCGACGGTGATCAAAAAAGCGGATGTTGTCATCGGCTTGCTCAAGGGGTTTGATCTCGGCTTCGATGAAAGCTTCGACTTCATTTAAAAAGGCTTGTAGTTCTTCCGGTATGCTAAAGTTCATAGGCATTTCCTACTGTCTGTTTCGGGTCTACCGCGCTCTGGTTGGGGCTCACTATCGAGCTCTTGTTGTCCTTAGGGCAGGCGGATTTGGCGACTTTCGGGTAACGCTTGGTACCAATATACGCCGTCTTCGTCCAAAAAGCGTTTGATGCGGCGCCGATCCTTTAAGCAGTTTAAGTGCGCAATGCTTTCGCCCGTCGCCATCATGATCATATCGTCGCCAATGACGCGCTGGAATAAGACCTCAAAGCAGTCAATCGCACGTTTAGGCTCGCTCAAATGTTCGTACAGCGCATCGAGGTCTCGCTCATGACCGTCGATTAATTGGGTTAAGCGTTTGTGCAGACCGTAAAAGGGGTTGCCGTGAGCCGGCAGCACCAGCAGGTCCTCGGGCAAGAGCTCTCTTATCCTGGCGTTAGACAGTAGCCATTCACGCAGTGGGTTGCCCTCGGGTTCGGTCGGGAACACGCTGACGTTGGAGGTAATTCTGGGTAGTACTTGGTCCCCCGATATTAAGCATTTGAGCGCGGGGCAATACAGTGAAATATGCTCAGGTGAATGGCCTTTACCCACAACCATTTGCCAGTAGTTACCATTAATTTCTAGATGGTCGCCATCAACGAGTCGGCGATACGAGTCTGGCAGCGGGTACACGACAGAGCCAAAGCCGCCAAAACGTTCACGGTAACTGCTAATCTGCTCGTCATTGAATCCAGCGCGATGATAAAAACGAATGCCGGCCTCAGGCGCTGCGCGCCCGGTGTCAGATACCAGCATGCGGCACATCGTGTAATCGGTACGCGACATCCACAGTTCGCAATCAAAGCGTTCGGTTAACCAGCCCGCAAGACCGACGTGGTCGGGGTGTAAGTGGGTGGCTATGACTCGGGTAATGGGTTTATTTTGCAATACGGTAGTGAAGAGTTCTTCCCATTGTTGGCGCGCTGATGACATGTTCATACAGGTATCGACAATGGTCCAGCCATCCTTGTCTTCCAGAAGCCATAAGTTAATGTGGTTAAGGGCCATGGGAAGCTCAAAACGCAGCCAGTGAACGCCGGGTGCGACCTCGCGAATCCAGCCATTGGCATCAGGTGCTGTGCGCCCGAACGGATAGCTTAAGCCTTGATAATGAACATTTTCTGTATCACTCATGTGATTTAACCTCTGTTGCACCCGTGACAAACAACGGGTTTATGCTACTGTTAGCATCTTGTTTACTCTAATGTGCTCATTGCCAAGTAACCTGAGCGCTTTATTCCCAACGGCTTCTTGAAGGATCCGCGGTGGCACGATGATAGATCAAGCGACAATTTCAGCCGTAGTCGTCGGCATCATTGTTCTTAGCATTATCGCTATGGCGGGTGCGGCGCATACCATCGGCCTCATTGTGTTTAAACGTAACGAACGCTCGCGGGGATGGCAATTCCTTTTTGCCGCGACGCTTTTGTTCATCGGTGCCTACATCGCGTTTGGCCTTGATCTGTATTGGCGAGGATTCAGTGTACACGACATTCTGTCTTCTCTGATCATGTTGGGCGGAAGTTTTTTTGGTCTGTTGTTGAGTCGACATTCGCTTGAATCAATCGATGGTTTGATTTCGTTCGGTAAGGTGGCCAACTACAATGCCTTGCACGACGACTTAACCGGTCTGCCCAATCGCGTTGCCTTTCGATCAGAGATGAGCCAAATCTTGGCCCATGCTCGAGATGAATCGCATCACTTTGCGGTGTTGGTGGCGGATCTCAATGGGTTCAAGGGGGTCAACGATACCTTGGGCCATTTTGTCGGTGATGGCGTGCTAGAAGAGCTGTCGCGACGGTTCAAGACAGTGTTACGCAGCGATGATTTTGTCGCGCGCTGGGGTGGTGACGAGTTTGCCTTTATATTGCCTTTAACTGATCGTATTGGTGCCGAAGAGGTTGCCGAAAAACTGATTTCAACCACCGACGATTACTTTTGCGTTGAAGAGCACGAGATTAGCATCGGCATTAGCATGGGGCTAGCGATGTTCCCTCTGCACGCCGATGACGGTGGCGAGCTTTTGCGCATGGCAGATACCGCGCTCTACGCGGCCAAAGCCAAGGCAGGGTCGAACGTTGCACTGTATGACCCCGCCAGTGATGACAACGCGACCCAGCGGTTAATGATGAACAAAAATCTACAGCTGGCACTGGCTCGTGATGAGCTCGAGTTGTTCTATCAGCCCATTATCAATATGCAAACCCAGCGCGTTACCAGTGTCGAAGCACTGTTGCGTTGGCACCATCCCGATCTAGGTCTACTGAACCCAGACGAATTTATGCGTTTGGCGGAGATGAGCGGACTCATTCGTCAAGTGACCCGCTGGACCATGGATCAAGCAGCTCGACAATTGCGCTTATGGCGTATGCGTGGACTCAACTTGGATGTCAGCATCAATTTGTCGATTTCGGACATACAAGATTTGAACGTTACGGCGCAACTGCGCAATGTGCTGGACAGACTGAACTTAGAGCCGGGTGCTTTAACCTTAGAAGTCACTGAAACCAGCATGATGACTGACCCCAATAAAGCACTCGAGAGCTTGCAGCGCCTAGATAAGATGGGTGCGATGATAGCGATTGACGACTTTGGTACCGGGTTTGCTTCGCTTTCATATTTGCGTCGAATACCCGCCAGAGCCGTTAAAATCGACAAGGCGTTTATCCAGCGTTTGTCAGATGAGGCCGACGACCGAATTATTGTGGAGTCGACCATTGCAATGGCGCATGCGCTGGATAAGGTAGTGGTCGCTGAGGGCGTTGAGGAGGCTTCAACTCTGCAGACCCTTCAAGAACTCGGCTGCGATTATGCGCAAGGCTTCTATATTGCCACACCGATGTCGATCGGTGATTTCGAGGAGTGGCTAGCTAATCCCGATAAGCCCTGGGGCGTAGGGCTACAAGCTTGAGATAAGTATCCTACCTCCTCGTTTAACTTGCCAGCAAAGACTGCCCCGGTATCGATTGGAGTAGCGTTTTGGTGTACGTCTGTTGGGGGTTGTTAAACAGAGCGTCGCCACTACCTTGCTCTACAATTTTGCCGTGGTATAACACAATAATTCGGTCCGCAATGTGCCTGACCACCGCGAGGTCATGCGATACGAATAGCATTGTGAGCCCATACTGTTGCCCCAATTCCAGCATCAAATCCAGAATTTGCGCTTGGATGGTCACATCCAATGCAGATACTGGCTCGTCTGCCACAATAAAGTCGGGTTTCGTCGCAAGCGCTCGACCAATAGCGATACGCTGCCTTTGGCCGCCAGAGAATTCGTGCGGATATTTGCGTATGAAGGCGCGAGCTAGGCCGACGTCATCCATGAGCTTCAACACGGCTTGCTCTACCGTCTTGCGAGATTCAATGCTGTGCAGAAGCAGCGGCTCGGCCAGCGTATCGTAAACACTCATGCGTGGGTTGAGTGAGGCATACGGATCTTGAAAGATCATCTGCATGCGCCGACGCATACTTTTTAGCCCGTCTTTGTCTAGGGCAGTCACATCGGTTCCTGCAAAATTGACGGTGCCCTCGGTTATAGGCAGTAGCCTGAGTATTGAGCGGCCAATCGTGGATTTACCCGAGCCCGATTCACCCACTAGCCCGAGAATTTCGCCTTTGTTAATTTGAAAGCTGACGTCATCGACCGCCTTAACTGTCTGTGAGGGGGTTTCGAAATACGTTTTTAAATTTTTGATCTCCACCAAAGGCTCAAGCACTTGACTGCTACCTTGCTTGGTACTGCTGGGGATTGCTGCTAACAGTTTCTGTGTATAGGGATGTTGCGCATGCTTGAAGATGGCTTCTCGATCCCCGCGTTCGACCAGGTGGCCCTTCTCCATTACGATAATTTGGTCGGCAATGTCAGCGACCACCGCGAGATCGTGGCTAATAAAAATCACGCCAATATCGCGCTTGGTTTGAAGTTCGGCAATGAGCTTGAGAATCTGCGCTTGAATGGTTACGTCTAAGGCCGTCGTTGGTTCGTCAGCAATGAGTAACTTGGGTTCATTAATTAGCGCCATCGCAATCATTACTCGCTGGCGCATACCGCCCGAAAACTCATGGGGATAATTGTTGATGGTGGTATCGGGGTCGCGAATACCCACCTCGACTAAGAGCTCTTTGGCGCGGTTCAGGGCGTCTTTTTTGCTCAAATCTTTGTGGTAGACCAGAGGCTCGATCAGCTGATCACCAATGGTCATAAAGGGATTGAGGCAGGTCATTGGGTCTTGGAAAATCATAGCGATGTCCCGACCCCGTATGGCTCGGAGTTCGGACTCAGACATTTGCAGTAAATCTTGTCCTTCGAAAAGCGCTTGACCCGATTCAACACTGGCCGGAGGTTGCGGCAAGAGCCCTAGTAAGCTGTAACAGGCCACCGATTTGCCCGAGCCTGATTCGCCAATGATAGCAGTGATTTGGCCTTTTTCGACGGCAAAGCTGATGTCGTTAACGGCGATGGTATGACCATTACGGGTATTAAAATCGACTCGCAGATTAGACACGGATAATAAACTCATGGGTGCTCCTTAATCTGCAGAACGACGCACGTCGAGCGCATCACGCAAGCCGTCGCCCAAAAAATTGAGTGCGAATAGGGTCAGTGTGAGCGCCATGCCTGGAAAGATCAGTAGCCACGGATATTCTTCCATGGTTTCCGCACCGTACGATATCAGCAGGCCCCATGAGGTTTTGGGTGGCTGAATGCCCAAGCCTAAAAAGCTCAAAAAGGCTTCTAACAGCATAACGCTTGGTATCGTCAGGGTGGTGTACACGATGATAGGGCCCAGCGCATTGGGAATTAAATGGCGACGAATAATCGTAGCAGGCGCTAAACCCAAGGAGATTGCCGCCTCCACAAACTCTTGCTTGCGTAAGGTTTGTACCTGACCACGCATGATACGAGCCATGGTCAACCACTCAACGGCGCCAATGGCCAAAAATAGCAGGAGCAAGTTGCGACCGAAGACAACCATCAGTAACACGATGAAAATCATGAAGGGTAGGGCATAAAGGATATCCACAATACGCATCATGACTGCGTCAACGCGGCCACCGACGTAGCCGGCAATAGCGCCCCAAGTCACCCCGATCAACAAGGCTACCGCGGTAGCCACAAACCCAACGGCCAGCGAGATACGGCCGCCGTACATGATCTGGGTCAGTAGATCTCTTCCAAAGATATCGGTACCAAGCCAATGCGCTGCAGAGGGTGGCGTTGCGCCTAAGTCCAAATTCTGTGCATCGTAGGCGTAGGGCGCTATCCAGGGGGTCAACAGCGCAATGAGCACGAAGCTGCTAAGAAGCCCAAGCCCAAACAGTGCCAGCTTATTCTTCTTGAGTCGACGCCATGCGTCTTCCCACAAGGATGTGCCTTTTTCGGCTTGTAGAGTCATGTCGGTCATAAATTATTCGCTTAATTGCGCGCGTAGCCGAGGGTTGAGCCACGCCGCTACCACGTCGGACAGTAAGTTAAACAGAACAATCAGTGTGGATAAAAATACAGTTGTTCCCAAGATCATGGTGTAGTCACGGTTGAAGGCCGCTTGCACGTAGAAGCGGCCGAGCCCTGGAATTTGAAAAATGGTTTCCACCACGAAGGAGCCCGCTAATAAGCCCGCAAATGCGGGGCCCAAAAACGCGACGACAGGCAGCATGCCACCTCGAAGCCCGTGCTTTATGACTACCTGCCACTCGGGTAGCCCTTTTGCTCGCGCGGTGCGGATGTAGTCTTGGCTGAGGACTTCCAGCATACCGGCGCGTGATAGACGAGCCACATAGGCAGCATAGGCGGCGCCTAGAGTAATGCTGGGCATCAGTTTGTCGCCAGGGATGTCGCCCCAGCCCGATACGGGGAGCCAGTCGAGCTCTATGCCGAACAGTAGTACGAGCAAGGGCCCCAATAAGAATGTGGGCATACAGATACCAATCATCGCCAGAGACATCGGGATGTAGTCTTGCAGAGTATTGGGACGCAGTGCCGCCAATATGCCCGAAAGGCCACCGATGATGAGTGCAATTAGCAGAGCGTAAGCACCCAGCTCTGCGGTTACCGGCAGACCTGATTCGATGAGTTCGTTAATGCTGCGTCCGGGGTATTTAAATGAGGGGCCGAGATCACCTTGCATTAAATCACCCAGGTAAGCGAAATACTGCTCGTGTAAGGGAAGATCAAGCCGGTACTGGCGCTCGAGCGCAGCTTTAACTTCTGGGATGACCGCTTTTTCTGCATCAAAAGGCCCACCAGGCGCCGCGCGGACCAAGAAAAAGGTCGCCGTAATGACAACAAAAATAACGGGGACGGCTTGCAGCAATCGACCGAAAATAAAACGCCACATGATTATTCTGCCTTGAGGGTTTCGTTTGGATCGAGCCAAACGTAGCGAATGTTAAGTGAGTCCATTAAGTTAGAGGGCATGCCTTTGACGCTTGGGTGTATTAAATGTTTGCTGGTGTAGGTGTAAATGGGAATGATGGGCATTTCCTCCATCAGCATGGTTTCGGCTTGGCGAAACAGGGCATATCGCTCTTCGCGCGTTGCTGCCTTTGGCGCTTCGCGCAAGATAATTTCGTTGTATTTCGGGTCGCTGTAACCCGTATTGTTATTTCCGCCTTCGGTGATAAATAGATCCAAGAAGTTGTTGGCATCGACGTAGTCGCCAATCCAGCCTCGGCGCGCGACTTGGAAGTTCATTTGGTTGACCGAGTCGAGATAAACCTTCCATTCTTGATTGGCAAGCGATACATCAATATTCAGGACGTCTTTCCACATTTGTTGGATAGCAACAGCGACTTTGCGATGGTTTTCGCTGGTGTTGTAGGTAAGTTCTAACCCCGGCCAGTTTTCGCCATTGGGGTAGCCCGCTTCAGCTAAGAGTTGACGCGCTTGCTCTGGGTCATAGCCAAAGGTCTTGGGCGGGAAGTAGCCCAGCGTATCTGGGGGTGTAATGGAGTATGCGGGGACATAGGCGTTTTGTAGCACCGTGCTGACGAGCGTATCGCGATCTACGGCCATAGAGAGCGCTTTGCGAACGCGCACATCGTTCATGGGTGCCTTTTGGGTGTTCAGCAAGTAGTAGTAAGTGCCCAAATAGGGGGCCTGCACAAAGGGCGAGTTGTCCATGCCCTTGTAAACGGGGATTTTGTCCAAGGGGACTTCGTTGGTGTAGTGCAGTTGACCGGCTCGGAACATACGCTCTTCGCTGGTGAGGTTCTCGGTAGGATAGAACATCACCGCATTGAGTTTAACGTTTTCGGCATTCCAGTAGAGTGGATTCTTCTCGACGCGGATGTAGCGGTTTAATTTCCATTCGGTTAAAACAAAGGGGCCGTTACTCACCATGTTGCCGACCCGCGTCCACGGGGTAAAGCGGTCGGTCGCGCCACCAAATTTGCTGACGGTGTCAGGATGTACCGCAAAGGTCGAGTAGTGGTCCATAAGCTGTATGAAGTAGGGGGTGGGTGCGTTCAGAGTCACCACCAGCGTCTGATCGTCTGCAGCTTGCACGCCCAATTGCTCGGCGTCATCGAGTTTGCCCGTTGCGTAAGCCTCGGCGTTCAGCAGGGGATATAGCATATAGGCATATTGGTTGCCCATGTTGGGATCAAGCGCACGGCGCCACGACCAGACGTAATCATGAGCCGTTACTGGGTCGCCATTCGACCAGCGCGCGTTAGGGTTGATGTGGAAAGTGATTTGTTTGCCGTCATCACTAATATCCCAGCTTTGGGCAACACCGGGCTCTGGCTCGAGGGTGTAAGGGTTTTTGACGGCGAGACCCTCAAACAGCGTTCGAATAATTTTGTTTTCAGGCACGCCCGTAACGACATGTGGATCGAGGCCTTGGGGTTCAGAGCCATTCCCGTAATGAAGCACACCTTCGCGGTTGCCTTGTTCTACTTTGGACTCACCGCCCATACACGCCGTAAGGCTAATTAAGCAAACTGCAACGAGTGCTCGAATCATCGACTGTACCACTGAGGCTTTCCTCTTTTTTGTGTCTTAGACTGCTTGCACGAATCGTACCGTAATGTTGCTCTGGGTGCGAAGCCTAATCTGTCACAAATTGGGATTTGACTGAACGGCTTTGGGTATTTGTTGGTCGACCCACACCAGCTGATTCAGCTGATATCCAAGCGCTTCGGCATCGTCTAGAAAGGCTTGTTTTACTTGGGCGCTCACGTCGGGGGTGCGGGATAATAACCACAAATACTCTTTGGTATTGCCCGTGACGAAGGCGTAGCGATAGTCAGGATCCAGCTTGAACACGACATAAGACGCATAAAAGGGACCAAAAAAGGAAACTTTCAGGTGCGCGGTGTCAGGCGAACCAACAAAATAGGCTTTGCCCTCGGCTTTTTGCCAACGCTGCTCAGCTGCGGAGTAACCTTGGTTGATAACATTTATGCCGCCGTCATCGCGGGCCGTGTAGGTCGCGGTTACGCTGTGCAGCCCCTTTTCAAAGCGATTTTCAATACGGGCAACTTCGTACCACTGGCCGAGGTAACGGCTCTGGTCAAAATTATTAATCGCAATAACACCCTCGGGCACTCCCGTACAGGCGCTAAGCCAGAGGCATAAAATTAACAGGCCAAAGTTTCGCATGCGTTTGATCCTAGTAATTGTGCCCTAAGCTCTGGGCGGCTGGTATTGGGCGATAGCCAGATATTCAAAAAATGCTGACCGAACGTCGGGTCGTCCAACCCTCCTAACGTTTGGCCGTTATAGTAAAACGTATTTGACCCTCCGGGTAAAACGATAAAGGTTAATGAATCCCCTTTTTTGACGTCAGGCAGCAAGGATTCAAGTGGCTTTAAGTAGGGCTCGTAGGTTTCAGGTGAGAGCCCCAGAGACTCCCATTCTCTCACCGTTTGTGTCACTAAAGCGGAACCTTTGATATCGCGAAGGTAATGGATTTCAAGCGCCACCGGTTCTTGGTAGCCTTCGTATTGGCCCGAGGGTGTCTTCAACCGCGAGTCGTATACATCGAAAAAAAGGACGGATAAGCGCGCCCGCCCGACCTCAAGCCAAGTGTTCGGGTCAACTTTTTCAGAGTTTGGAAAAGCAAAAAGCGGTGTACACCATAACAGGCTAAGTGTGAACACTAACGTGAGCGAGATCTTCATTATACAGTTGCCTTGCAAGCGTAAAAAACAAAGGAAGTAAGCAGGCCCAGATCACTGCCAACAGTAGCAGCGTGGGGATCAGTTCATAGCCAAATTCTACCGCACCAAAGCGATGCCCGGCAAAATAGCTGCTAGGGCCCCCGATCGCTCCAAATAAGGCGGCCAACAGCAGATGCCGATTTAAAAATTTGAGGCTGCGTACCAGGGTTGTGCTAAATCCAAGCCATAAAAGCACCAGCCACAGTGGTACAAAAGCATGGTTCGAAAACACAAATATTTCACTGCGCGTTAGAACGATATCAACCAATAGGCCAATGGTGGCGACTCTTGCCGCAAGCAAGCTGGTTTTTCCTAAATCTGGTGTGGCTAGGACAAGAATCACAAGCGCCGCGATGGTGAAGGGCAGCGCAGCGTCCTGACCGATACAGGCGAGGGCCCAAAAACCATTGAACGCTAAGGCGTTACCTACAGTGGTATTGTTCAGTTGAATCAAGCGCGCTCGCCAATAGGGCATCATTAAGTACTCAAATATTTGTGAGCTATACGAGTTGGGCAGCTAAGCGGATGAAATTTATTGGTTATGCCGGACTGTTGATTTCACTGCGCAGCGCCGTGATAACTTGCGCTAGCGATTCAGCTTGGTCGACAATGTGATTTTAATGTTAGTGTTGGAGGCTCCATGAAAGCCCTAAAAATCAGCTTTTTTACACTGCTTATGGTCGCTCTAGGCTTGATTGGTATGAGCGTTATATACGCTCCTCAAGGCTTCCCTGAGGGTTCGACGACCGATCAAAGGGCTGCTTTGACTTACTATTCGGTTGGCAGTGAAGCCATTTCGCTGCGCGACGATTCAAGGGGCACCCAAGTGAATAAAGAGGTGCCGGCGAAAGCGGGGCGCGAATTTTCGGGTTTGGTGTTTTTTCCTGACCTGGAATCCCCGCCAAAACAACAATTTCCCCTGGTGATTTATAGTCACGGATTTTCGTCTTCTCATAAAGGTGGTGAATACTTAGGGCGTTATCTGGCAGGCCTCGGTTTTGTGGTTGCCATGGTGGATTTTCCTTTGACTAACATGTACGCCGAAGGGGGGCCCTTTGTCAGAGATGTTGTGAATCAACCGGCAGACGTCTCGTTCTTGATTGATGTGCTACTGGATCGATCGCAGCGACAGAATGATACGTTGAGCGGACTTATCGATTCTGACCGGATCGGGGTGATGGGGGTATCGCTGGGAGGTTTTACCTCAACCCTATTGGCCTACCACCCTACGATGGGAGACCCAAGAGTCGACGCGGCGATTTCGATCGCAGGCCCCAGTTCGCTGTTTACCGATCGGTTTTTCACCTCGCGGTCGCTACCCTTCATGATGATAGCCGGTACCTTCGATGTGCTAGTGCCCTATCAAACCAATGCGGCGCCTATCCAAACGAAGTCGCCTGATGCCTGGCTAGTGAGTATCGAGGGTGGCGCACATACGGCCTTTTCAGGTCCCACCGCCGCATTTCGATTCTTGAATAACGTTGATGTGATTGGCTGTTGGGCTGTGCTACGCAATACCCAGGGTGATTTAGACGAGCCCTGGTACGATTTGCTGGGTGACGAGAGCATCGGTATCGACCAACAAGACCAACCGGTTTTGTGCGAGGATCCCGTGCCGAATGATGCGATGAACGTGGTTCAGCAGCAGTGGATTACCCAAGTTGCGGTGGGCGCCTTTTTTGAAATGACGCTGTCACGTGACGCTCGGAAACAAGGTGTTGCCAGGGAATTTTTGGCAAATACCTTTGCAAGTGAAATTGCTGAGGTGCAGGTAAGCACCCCAGCAGCTCACACTATTTCTGCCCTAAGTGGTGGAGGGTAAAGGCAAAAATATCAACGTACTGATCAATGATTTTCGATGTTGGCGTTCCTGCCCCGTGGCCGGCATCGGTTTCAATGCGAATCAGTACAGGCGCGTCGCCGGCTTGCTTATCTTGCAGGTGCGCCGCAAATTTGAATGAGTGTGCGGGTACCACTCGATCGTCGTGATCGGCCGTTGTCACGAGTGTCGCTGGGTAGTGCACACCCGCTCTGACATTGTGAACTGGCGAGTAACCGAGAAGGTACTGAAACATCTCGGCAGAGTCGTTTGCGGTACCGTAGTCGTAGGCCCAGCCCGCTCCGGCTGTGAATGTGTGGTAACGCAACATATCCATGACGCCTACAGCGGGAAGTGCAACTGCGGCAAAGTCGGGTTGTTGGGTCATGACTGCGCCGACCAATAAACCGCCGTTTGAACCGCCCCGAATCGCCAATCTGCTGTGGCTTGTATATCCTTGCTCGACCAAATAATTACCCGCGGCGATGAAATCATCAAAGACGTTCTGCTTTTGCATTTTGGTGCCCGCGAGGTGCCACGCCTTGCCATATTCGCCACCCCCACGCATATTCGCCACGGCGTAGATGCCGCCTTCTTCCAGCCAAGCGGCAATGGTGGATGAAAAGCTGGGCGTAAGACTAATATTAAATCCCCCGTAGCCGTAGAGCATGGCCGGGTTTTCCCCATTCAAAGCCAGCCCCGTTTTGTGGGTAATAATCATCGGCACGCGGGTGCCATCTTTTGAGGTGTAAAATACTTGCTTTGACTCGTAGTCGCCGCTAGCAAATTGGGCTTTCGATGCGCGATACACTGCGGTCTCGCCCGAATTGGGATCAAGGCTGTAAAGGGTCGATGGCGTTTTATAGTTGGTGAATGTGTAATACAGCGTATCGGCGCCTACCTTACCCGATAGACCGGAAGCTGTTCCCGGGCCGGGTAGGTCGATCGTGCGTACTTTTTCGCCTGCGGTGTCGTACTGCGTGATATGGGATATCGCATCCACCATGTAGTGCGCGAAGAAATAGCCGCCACCCGTGCTTAGGTCTAATACATTGGCGGTTTCAGGTATTACGTCACTCCAGGCATCAGGCGTTGGACTGCTGAGAGTCGCTCGCGCAAGTTTTGTGTTGGGGGCGTCTAGATTCGTTTGAAAAAACAGCGTATCGCCCTCGGTGTGTACCAGCGAGGTATCCGACCCCTCGTGATCCAATATCGTGATGAGCGCCTGAGTCTCAGCACTGAGGTCTTGAAGGTAAAGCTCGTTACCCGAGGTTGTGTTAGCCGCATAAATGGCTAAGTAGCGATTGTCTTCGCTGACACTGCCTGAAACGTAGCGATATTTTTGATCTGCGTCGGCCCCAAATACCAAGATGTCCTGCGAGGTGGGTGTGCCAATTGCGTGATAGTAGAGTTTGTGGTGGTCAGTTTTAGCCGATAGCTCGCTGCCATCCGGCTGGTCGTAACGGCTAAAGTAAACTCCCTCGTTGCCGCGCCAGCTGATACCACTGAATTTGACGTTGCGAATGACCTCGTCAACGGGTTCCCTGGTTGCGGTATCAATAATATGAATGGTGCGCCAATCGCTACCGCCTTCGGATAGCTGATACGCCGCCATAGAGCCGTCGTCTGAAAAGCGCAGTGAAGACATTGATACCGTGCCGTCGTCGCTGAAGGTATTAGGGTCTAAAAAGATTTCTTCTTCCGTCGATCCGTTCTTGATTCGATATACTACCGATTGGTTTTGTAGTCCGTCATTGCGGTAAAAGTAGGTGTAGTCGCCTTCGATAAAAGGTGCGCTTTCTCGCTCGTAATCCATCAGGCGAGTCAAGCGGTCGCGCAGGCGGTCCCGACCTGGCAGTTGCTGCAAGTAAGCTTGGGTCACTTGGTTCTGAGCTTTGACCCAGGCGCCAGTTTCTTCGCTGCGGTCGTCCTCAAGCCAGCGATAGGGGTCGATAACCTCTGTGCCAAAGTACACATCGCTGACGGGCTTTTTCTGCGTTATCGGGTAGTCCTGCAAGCTGATCGAATTAGCTTGGTTGGTTGTTGCAACGGGATCTGAGCAGGCCGAAATTAAAGCGCTAGTCAAAACGGTTGCGGCGAGTAATTTTGAGGATTTTGTCATTTTACTACGTCCTTTTGATAGACGATGTTCACAGGGTAAATTGGCGCCTTAATTTGCTTTGGATTGAGGCCTGCGACGTCGTTTGCATGATCTCTAAGCGCACTCAGTCGCGTCGTAGGATCGGGGTGCGTACTTAAAAATTCGGGCGGACGTTTGTCGCTAAGATCTCCCATTTTGCGCCACAGGGTAACGGCAGCTTGTGGGTCGTATCCTGCCAGTGTCGCCAGTTCGAGGCCTATCGTATCTGCTTCTGATTCGGCCGTGCGGCTGTTGGGGAGTTGTAGTGCCAGAACGGCCGCCAGCTGTGCCCCTTGGTTAGCCGCGCTATTACCATCGCTCGCTGCGTTGACAGCACTTAAGCCAATCTGCATGGCGACGGCACGAGACATTTGCTCGGCGGTATGGTTGGCGAGTGCGTGGGCAATTTCGTGGCCCATGATTTGAGCGAACTCATCGTCGGTGAGTTTAAGCTGTTCGAATAAGCCGGTATAAACCGCCATTCGGCCACCCGCCATACACCAGGCATTGACCATTTCGGGGTCGTCAATCAAGGCGACGCTCCAGTCCCACGTGCGGCTTGAGGGATAGTGATCGTGTGCGGTACTCACTAGACGCCCTGTAATACGCTGTACTCGATCGGCTAGGCGGTGATCCGACGAAAGCTGCTCCTTGCTCTCGAGTTGCTTCAGAGTATCGGCGTAAGCTTTTTGCGATTGCACAATCGCCGCTTGAGGCGAGATGATCATAAACTGCGAACGACCTGTTGGACTGGTGGAGCAAGCGCCTAAGAGCAGCGCTGAGACAATAACCAAAAAACGCATGGCCACAATTCCTGTACTAACCGGGCTCGGATTCTGCACCCGCGGTAACGCGCAGTAAACCTTTAAATATTCGCGATGGTGAGCTCTCACCCATGATGACGCGGTAGACGTCGGATACGATTGGCATTTCGATATCTTTTTGGGCTGCGATTTCGAGCACCACGGGGGCGCTTTTTAAGCCTTCGGCTACCATGAACATGCTATCGGTGATTTCTTGCACTGTCTTGCCCTTGGCTAATTGCATTCCGACGGTGCGATTACGGCTTTGATCGCTGGTACAGGTCGCAATCATGTCGCCCATACCCGCTAAGCCCGCGAAGGTCTCTGTTTGCCCGCCAAGAGCGACACCGAGACGGGTAATTTCCGCTAGGCCTCGAGTGATCAGAGCGGAACGCGTGTTGTCGCCAGCCCCCAGACCATCGCCCATCCCCACCGCAATCGCGATGACATTTTTCAGTACACCACCCAGCTCGCAACCAATCACGTCAGGGTTGGTATAACATCGGAACAAGCCGCTACTGAAAACGTTTTGAAGCGAACGCATGATGATAGGGTCTTCCATGGCCAGAACGCTGGCGGCCGCCTGTCCGGCCATGATTTCGCGCGCGAGATTCGGGCCGGTTAACACGCCAGCAGGGTGCCCGGGTAAAACTTCATGGATGATTTCCGTCATGCGTTTTTGGGTGCCGTGCTCTAAGCCTTTGGTCAGGCTCACTACGGGTACCCAAGCGCGAATGCAACCGGCCACTTCGTTTAAGACGCTTCTGAAATGCTGCGACGGAACGGCCATAACGACCACGTCGGCGTTTTGCACTACCGCGTGGATATCGCTGTCTGCTGTAAGTTTGGGTGATAAGTTAGCCCCTGGTAAATAGGTGCTATTGGTATGAAAGTGATTAATCTCTGTCACAGTTTGGGGGTTGCGAGCCCAGAGGGTAGCGTGGGTGTTGCGCGACACTAAGTGGGCAACAGTTGTCCCCCAAGATCCACCTCCAAGAACGGCTACATTCAAATCCATACGTTTACTCTTATTGTAGTGTCTGCGTCAGCGCCATTGCTTTAATGGCCTCCAAGCGGCGAAGGATATCACGGATCTGTATCGCTAAGGTGCGCCGTTGCTCGCCAGTTTCTGAGCTTGTATGTTGGTGCAGGCCCTTGTGCTCTAACAGTTGATAGCCATTTTGGAATAATAGCTTCGCAATCGAAGATTCACTGCTGATTCGGCGCTGTAAATAGGCCTGCCTGCCTAGCTTCAGCGCCTGTTCGGTAAAGGCTTTGCTGTCGAGGTCTTGTTCATTGAGTTGGCATGCCAAGTCGGCGACAACGCTGTAAGCTTCGGTAAAGATCAACAGCGTTTGATGTGCGACCAAAGGTTTGATGGCGCGCAGTATGTCATCGCCTTGGATGTGGGCACGCTCTAGTTGATTGAGAGCATCTGGAAAATGGCGATTTAATTCGTCTTCGATTTCGGCGCGGAACAGCTCGGTCGGAGAATAAAAGAATTCAAACTTGAAGGTGTCGCGTAACGATTCGACTTCGTGCCAAAAAGCGGTCACCGCATCGGTACCGCTCAGTTCGCGAATTTTCATGATCGCCAGTTCGATAATGGCTTGATGCACAAAAAAGTGAATGATGCTGTTGCGGTAGTAGCTGGCGATAGGGTGTTGATTTTGCTCGATACCGTACACGGTTTCTGGTCCCGCGTCGTAGCGCGTGATAATTCGCTCTGAAATCATTAGTCCCAGCACACCCTCTAGATTAGAGCTGATGTCTTTTTGTAGATCGTCTGACATAAAGATCTGGCGCTGGTGAGCCCAAGTCACAAGCGTTTCGAGTTCTTTCACAACCTCGGCTTCTGTGAGGGCCCGTGGGGCGACACCCAAAAGGCATAGAGAAATCAAGGCGGGGAAGGTTATGGGGGTAACCTTGTTCGCCTCTACGGCAACTTCAAATGCGATTTTGGCGAGTGCCAGTTTGTCGTCCGGATCTGGCGCACTTTCTAGGACGACGGGTTTGCCGACGTTCATATACACTCGACCCATGGGCCTAGCGAGGCTTTTCACATAGCCGATAAACCACATCAGGGACTCCGCTTTTTTTACGCGGCCTGCTTGCTCAGTCGCGTACTCTTCCACGTCGCGTATTAGATCGTAGCTGATTGATACAGGTGTGATGTGAATATTTTTGGCATCGGTCGCGTGACACGCTTCAAGAACGTACTTTAAAAGACCATAGCGCGGCGGCATGAGTTTACCAACGCGTGAGCGAGTCCCCTCGAAAGACCAGTTCATGGGGAAGCGTTTTTCCATCAAGTAACCGATGTACTGGCGCAACACCATTTTGTAAACCGGGTTATCTTGGAAGCTGCGACGAATAAAAATCCCACCGGCACGGCGTAACAAGAAGCCCAGGCCAGCAAAGCTTAAGTTTGCACCTCCAAACATATGTGGCATTGGGAAATCGTTTTCGTACAGCACCTTTGGCACCACCATACCATCTAAGTAGGTTTTATGAGTCCACAGCAAAATAGAGGGGTGGTCGCGTACTTGGGCGCGTAAGGTTTCGATTTCGGTTTGGCTCACAACGACATCATCTTCGTAGGCGAGACCCAAACAGTACTGATTAAATTTGGCGTAAAAATCTAACCAGAAGGTTGAAGGGTTGGAAATCATCTCCTTCATATAGGTTTCGGCTTCCCGGGCCGTACTGCTGATAGAGCGCCCCGTTTCGGCGGCGACTTCGCGCAAGGATTGTTTAAAACGACGGCGATTGCGCAGATTGGCGGCGATAAAACGGGGTACCTTATAGCGTCCACCTTGCTGCTTTCGTTCAGCAATATCTAAAACTAGGGCGGCTTGCCGTGCAACGAATTCAGCGAATGCTGCCTGCGCGTCGGGGTCGTGGTCGGCAAGTTTAATAAAGCGTTCGCGCAAGTTGGCGACTGTATCGGGCTGCCCAGTTAAAAACGTCGCACGTTGTGGTTTGTTGCGCAGGATGCGCTTACCTCTGGCGGCTCTTGGGCGTCGCGGGTCGCCAAATACCAGGTCGCGCAATCTGGGACCCGAGGCAATGGCTTTAGCCGAAGGCCGCCATGCGATTCGAATGGGCACGACAAGCGTATCGTCGGATTGTGCTTGTATACTGTCGGCGATCTCTGTTTTTACAACCAGTTGTTTATCCATCAAGACCAGTGCGCAATATTCTGGCGTTCGGCCTTGTGTGTTGTGATAACTAAGCCACTCTAACAGTTGCCTGCGCTCGAAGCGGTTGCGTGCATCCATGATAAAAAAGACTGGGCCATTGTGTGCACTGGGCCATGGATTCGTTTCTGCCGCTTGTTGGGTCAATGCCATAGTATGCCGCTAGTGATTGGACTCGTTACGTGTTTTTACACCTCTTGCGCTGGATTTGGCAAGTGAGTTTCGCGTTTTGGTGGCACGCGGTTTGCGCGCTTTGCTCTGTGTGGCGGGCGTATTGTTCTTGGCCGCTGAAGGCTCGGCTTGACCCAGTGCTTCCAGATACAATTGACGCACATCGTTCACGTGCTGGTCTATGTCTTCGAGGCGCCAATGTTTTGTCTCAATGGGCTCGAGCACTTCTACTCTGACTTTGCCAGGTCTGAACACAAAATCGCCTTTGGGGGCGATATCACTCGCGTTGTGGATCACAATGGGTACGATCGGAACACCCGCTTGCATGGCTAAGTGAAACGCGCCTTTTTTGAAGGCACCCAATTTGCGAGTCGTCGAGCGCGTGCCCTCTGGTGCCAAAACCACCGATTTGCCCTCATTTTGCATCACATCCACCAAGGGTTTCATGGCAGCAATAGCCGACTCGGCATTTTTGCGGTCGATCATAACCACGCCCCCCCACTCCATCACTTTGCCGATGATGGGGAGCTTTTTAATCTCTTGCTTGCCCACCCCGGCCATGTCTTGCCGCACCAGTTTGGCCGCGATAATCACGTCGGTCTTGCTTTGGTGGTTAAAAATAAATACCGCGGGCCGCTGCTTCCAGATGTTTGCCTCGCCTTTAACATCAAGCTCTAGACCAACCAGGGCGCTCGCTGTTTCCGCGAACAGCGCGTACGAGAAATTTCGGCTCTGGCGCATAGAGCCTGTCAAAGCAAATACGGGAATGCCGGCGGCAAAGGCAGACACGACGCTGGTTGTGGCCGCCAGTGAACGAATAAATTGGCTGAGCGTTGGGGTGCCTCTGCTGTCAAATGATGCTTGAGCCCAATGATTCTCGCGCGCCATTTCGCGCAGAGCTCTGGAGGGGTTCAGTGCCACCGGGTGTCCACTGGCAATTAATAGTTCACTGTCGTCGGTGCTGTCTGAGTAAAAAAATGTGTTGGCTAAACGGCCTTTGGTTTGCTTTAACAGTTTTTTGGCCGCGTCAACTTTGCCTGTGCCGAAGCAGGGGGGGCCATCAATGTCGCCGGTGAAAGTATCATTGTTTACGGCGAGCTCAGTGCAGTAAATGTGATCGATGCCGAGATCTCGTGCAGCGGGCTCAACTTGAAAACGGGTCGCTGACGAGACAAGAGCAATGGTGTGCCCGGCCGCCTTGTGGGCATCGATAAGTTGGCGTGCTTCAGGGTACACCAAACGACCAATGTGTTTGTCGTACACGGTTTGGGCGAAGGTGTCGTAGTCTGTTTTGGAGTAGCCGGCCATGAACTGAGCGGTCAGAGCGATGAGGCTGGCGAAGTCAATATTACCGAAACCAAACTGGGTCATCGCCTGCAGGGTGCTCATCAGATCTTTGATGTCTAAATCGCCTTTCATCACCTGAGCGCGAAGAAAATGAAAAGCGGAATACCCATAGATAATCGTGCCGTCAAAATCAAATAAGGCCGCAGTTTTTGGTCCTTTTGGAGCGGCCTCAATGGCGCCGATAAGTTCATTGATCTTCGACATGTCGCAATCCTCGTGCTGAGATGCTAAGACTAGAGCGAATTGTGCCAATTGTCACATGAGCATTTAGCAAGTTTTACCGTTCCCAAGCCTTAGGCGAAGAGCTCGTCAAAGTGATGTATGGCTTGGTGCAGTGTATCCGTTTTGATGGTGTGTCTCGAATCGGGCTGCTTTAAGGTAATGAGGTATTCGATTCCAAACTGCTTGGCCGCGCTCAAGACGGTTTCGTTATCATCGATGAGTACTGTCCGTTTAGGATTAATAGGATGGGCACTTGCGAAACTGTGCCAGAACGCTTGCGATTCTTTTGGTGCTTGAAACTGATGTGAGGTCACTAGGTGATCGAAATAGGGCCTGAGATCAATGTTCGAAAGTTTGGAATCGAGCACGACTTGATGTGCATTCGTCACCAGAAAAATCTGTTTATCTTGCGCCTTTAAGAAGTCTAAAAACTCGAAAACCTGAGGCCTTGCACTCGATTGGTGAGCTGTGTTGCGCACATGCTCATGCACATCAAAGCCTAGGGTCTTACTCCAGTGGTCAATGCAGTACCACTGGAGCGTCCCTTCGGTTGCGCTCATTTTGGTATGCAGTTGGCTCTTTGCTTCATCGAGCCCGAGACCTTGTATCTTAGCGAAGACCTCAGGTATGTGCTCTAGCCAAAAGTGATTATCGTAAGCGAGGTCGAGTAGAGTTCCGTCCATGTCGAGTAGGACCGTATCCACTGCTGTCCAATCCAGCATATTAAAAGCGCTCTATTATCAAGTTGTTGGGGTGTACCATGATACACTACGGGCATGACAAAAGATCTTGCCGAAACCCGACCCTCGAATAGCGAGGTAAGCCAAATACTCGAGCTTCTGAATACGGCCAGCCTCGCGATACTGAAGCATTACCGTTCTGACGCTGCCGCTGAGTATCAAAACAAGAAGGACTCTACGCCGCTGACTGAAGCCGATTTGATGGCTCACAGGCTTATTTGCCAAGGACTGCACCAAATCTCTCCTGGCATTCCCGTCTTGTCTGAGGAGTCGGACACCGACGTGAAACAAATACGGCGACAATGGCGCGATTATTGGTTAGTCGACCCCTTAGAT
This sequence comes from Aequoribacter fuscus, assembly GCF_009910365.1. NCBI lineage: Bacteria > Pseudomonadati > Pseudomonadota > Gammaproteobacteria > Cellvibrionales > Halieaceae > Aequoribacter > Aequoribacter fuscus. The sequence continues at coordinate 388,274 of NZ_CP036423.1, forward strand.
GGCACGCGAGAATTTCTGAACAGAACCGGTGAGTTCACGATAAATATTGCTTTGATCTGTGAGCATAAGCCGGTGCTTGGATTTGTTGCGGCCCCTTGTCTTGATACGGTCTGGTTTGGGGGTGAACATTACGGTGCGTATAAGCTCACGCTTGGTGCCGATCTTGCAAGCAAACAGAGCATTCGCTGTCGCGCGCTGCAGTCCAACGCCCAGATTACGGTGTTGTCGGCGATACGGCATCGCAATAAATATTTGCAAGCCACCTTGTCGTACTTGCGCAGTGCCACGCCTGAGTTGCAGCGTTTAGACAGTGGCAGTGCCTTAAAATTTTGCCAGTTAGCCGAGGGTCGCGGCGATATTTACCCGCGTTTTTCGCCTTGCTGTGAGTGGGATACGGGCGCCGGCCAAGCTCTAGTCGAAGGCGCTGGAGGGCAAGTCTGGGCGCTCAATGGTCGGCCTTTAGTGTACAACAGTCGCGATACGTTGATGAGTCCGCATTTTGTGGCCCTAGCTGACCCCAGTGCGACCTTGTGGACTGGGTTGTTGCACGAGTTAAAGACTAGTCTGGATGTTTAGGGTGCAGAGACTCTAACCGATACTGGTCTAGGAAGCGTCGTAAAAACTCCTCAAAGGAGATTTCATCGGCCGCTTCGATCGCCGCTTGTTCCTTCAGGCTCTGCGCGGCTTCCGCTTCAAACCTCTGCCGTATCGATTCTTCCAAAGGTTGAGTTAAAAACTCGGTCTTGATGTTGCGCGCTTGATTGAGCGCCGCACTAAAAAAGCTGCCTTGCTGCACGCGCTGACTGACTTGCGCCGAGGGTGTGAGTTCGGGATCGAGCAGTTTCTGACGTTGTATCCTTAGGGCCTCGCTGTAGCCGGGCTCGATTAAGCTGTCCAGCGTTGCGGCAAAGTCCTCAAGTTCGGTCATGATGTTGAGGCCCCAATCTTTAAGCGATACTCGCTCAGAGGGCGTGCTCAACTCTAGGTCGGGTTCGCGTCCCCGAGTAACTACTCGGCTAAAGTTGTCCGCCAATCGAGCTTGCTCTTCGAAGGTGCATTGCGGGCTATCTTTCAGTAAGCAATACAATAAAAACAAGTCTAGAAAGCGAATTTGCGGCGCATCGATACCGGTCGGTAAAAATGGGTTGAGGTCGATGCAGCGCACCTCAATATACTCGATACCGCCCAGAGCCAGTGCGTGGAGCGAGGGTTCTCCGCTGCGAGAGACGCGTTTAGGGCGAATGGGGCTGTAAAATTCGTTTTCGATTTGCAGTAAGCAATCGCTGAGCTGTTGGTACTCGCCGTCGAGTATCTTCGGTATATCGCTGTAGGCTGGATGCGGTTCAACGATGGCCGCTCTAAGTGTATCGACGTAGGTGTCTAACTGGTTGTAGCAGACCTGTAGTGATTTTTGTGTGTCGCTGTTATAACCCAGACCGCCCATTCTCAGCGACGTCGCGTAAGGTAGATGATAGCTGTTGTGCTCTGCGTCGGTGGGTTCTAAGCCGTGGTCTTTTCGACCTTTTAAAAAAGTCGAACACACCGCTGGAGAGGCGCCGAATAAATAGACCAATAGCCATGACCAGCGTTGGAAGTTACGAATTAACCCAAGATAGCGCTCGGTTCTAAAGTCGTTTACATCTTGGGTATTCTGGGTGTAGGACTGCAGCCACGGCCAAAAGCTCTCGGGCAACGAGAAGTTGTAGTGTATACCCGCAATGGTTTGCATGCGGCGTCCATACCGATGCCCCAAGCCATAGCGGTACACGGTCTTAAGGCGAGCTGAGTTGGAGCTGCCATACTGAGCGACGGGGATGTCGCTGTCTGCCGTCAGTGCGCAGGGCATGCTCGCTGTCCATAGGAGCTCGTCACCAAGTTGGTCATACACATAGCGATGTATGTTGTGAAGTTGCTGCAGAGTCTGCTCGGTCGAATCAGATACTGGTGTTATGAATTCCAGCAAAGCCTCACTGTAGTCGGTTGTGATCGAGGCATGAGTGAGCGGTGAACCTAGGGTCTTGGGGTGGGCCGTTTGCGCGAGCAGGCCGTTTGGATCGATGCGAAGCGCTTCTTTTTCAATGCCGCGCTGGAAGCGCAATAGCGTGCGCGCCTTGGGGTCTTGCGCCAGGGCGTCCAATAAGGCAGCAATGCGTTTTTTCATGCGTGTATCTCCGCCCTTTGGTGTAAACTGATCCGATGGTTGAGTTCGAAAGGCCGCCGCGCAGTGTAAAGGCTAGAGGATGTGAAGTACATGTTCGCGTGAGGTCCTTTTTTGCTTTTGCGACTTTGGGGTATGGGCTGTGTTTGCTGCAAGTTGATCTGCAGAGGGTCTTGCGACGTACCCTCGCGGGTACTGCTCGGTGTTAGGAGATAGGTATGTTGAAGTGGTTTCCGGTGCTTGCCGGTGTCCTGGGTTTGGTTTGGTTTTGGGCGGGGCCAGAACCCGCTGACGAGGGACGCCAATTTGGCGCTCGTGCAACACCCGTGACCATCACCACAGTGCAGCGTTTAGACTTTGCCGATTCGGTCGTTGCTGTTGGTACGCTGGAAGCGTGGGAGTCGGTTGATATTCGACCTTCGGTGGCACAAATTGTGACTGAATTGTTGTTTGAAGATGGCGACTCCGTTGAGGCTGGGCAAGTGCTAGCCGTGCAAAAGCAAGACGCTGAAAAAGCCCGCTTCTCTGAATTATCCGCGTCGTTAATCGACGCCAAACGCGAAGTTGAGCGATTGGCAAACCTGGCAACCAAGAATCAGGTGGCCCAAACAGATTTAGATAGAGCAACGACCCGCGTGCAGGTTCTGGAATTCCAATTAGAGGAAGTCCAGGCTAGGATTCAAGATCGCACAATTCGTGCGCCGTTTGCGGGGCAGCTCGGGTTACGAGACGTTAGCCCCGGTGCGTTGATTACGTCGAATACGCGCATAACAACTCTCGACGATTTATCACGAATGCGTCTGACGTTTTCAGTGCCGGCCATACAGCTGGGGGTTTTGTCTGTAGGTCAGAAAGTGATTGCGCGTTCAGCTGCGTATGCCGAGCATTTTGAGGGTCGAATTTCGGCTATCGATAGCCGCGTCGACCCAGTGACGAGGTCTATTCAGGTTCGAGCGGAGGTGCCAAATCCCGACGGGCGGCTGCGGCCCGGTTTGCTAATGAATACGAGCGTTGAGGCGAATCCGCGTATGGCCATCGTGGTTCCTGAAGAGGCGATCGAATCGCGCGCTAAAGAGCATTATGTTTGGTTGCTCGAGCGCGACGATACGGCGAAGAAAACGCAGGTGAGTATCGGCGGTCGGTCGGCGGGTGTGGTGGAAATAACCGCTGGGTTGGACGAGGGGCAACAAATCGTTGTCGATGGCGTGGGTCTGTTGCGAATGAGCCCAGCGAGGGTAAAGCCCAAGGAGTAGGCCATGTTACTGTCAGATGTTTCCGTTAAGCGCCCCGTTTTTGCCCTCGTGCTCAGCGCCTTATTAGTCGCTTTTGGGGTCTTGTCGTTTGATCGATTGCCACTGCGTGAGTACCCAGATATCGAATCCCCAATTGTCAGTGTCTCGACGAACTACCCCGGTGCGTCGGCAGCGGTTGTGGAAAACCGTATTACCGAGGTCATTGAAGACCGCTTGGCGGGTTTGCAGGGCATTAAAGTCATGGAATCCTCAAGCTTCGATGGGCGTTCGTCGATTCGTTTAGAGTTTCAGTTAAGCCGAGATATCGACAACGCTGCCAACGATGTCAGAGACCGCATTTCGAGCGTATTGAACAATATTCCACAAGAAGCCGAACCACCTGAAGTGCGAAAAGAAGAGAGTGGCGAGGACGTGGTGTTTTGGGTGCATCTTGTAGGCCCTGAAATGACGCAATTGGAGCTTACCGATTACGCGCGTCGCTATTTAGAGGACCGCTTCTCGGTCTTAGACGGTGTGGCACGCGTGCGCATATCGGGCGGTAAAATTTACGCGATGCGAATCTGGTTAGATCCCCAGGAATTGGTCGCCCGCCAGCTGACCGTCAGCGATGTCGAAAATGCGCTCAGGACACAAAATATCGAGTTGCCTGCCGGTACTCTCAATTCGCTGTCTAAAGATTTTATTCTCCGCATCGAACGGAGTTACTTAACGGAAGACGATTTTCGAGCTCTGGTTATTCGTCGCTCCGACGATGGATATCTCGTGCGCTTAGGAGATGTTGCTCGCGTTGAGCTAGGTAGTGCCGAGGATCGTCGTTTTTTCCGCGGTAATGGCGAGCCTATGGTGGGTCTGGGAATCGTTAAACAAAGTACCGCGAATGCCTTGTCTATTTCTCGGTTAGTGCAGGCTGAAATTGAACGCGTTAATCAAGATTTACCCCAAGGTTTAACACTGATTGCCAGCTATGACGACAGCGTCTTCGTGGAAGAAGCCATTTCAGAGGTGTATTTCACCCTGTTGGTTGCTGCTGCCTTGGTTGTGTTTGTTATCTTCATTTTTTTGGGCGACTGGCGCAGTTTATTAATACCCGCGCTGACCGTTCCTATTTCGTTAATAGCGTCTTTTTCGGCCTTGTTGGTCTTGGGTTATAGCATCAATTTGTTGACGCTTTTGGCCTTGGTATTGGCTATCGGACTCGTTGTTGATGACAGTATTGTGGTGCTTGAAAACATCCATCGGCGCTTGACCTCGGGTGAGTCGCCTTTGGTCGCCAGTTTTTTGGGCGCACGCCAAGTGGGCTTTGCGGTAGTGGCCACTACCCTGGTCTTGGTTGCCGTGTTTGTACCCATCACCTTCCTGGAGGGTGATATCGGGCGCCTGTTTAGCGAGTTTGCCGTGACTATGGCGATTGCCGTGGGCTTTTCTAGTTTTGTGGCGCTGACCTTAGCGCCAGTGATCGGCAGCAAAGTGTTACAAACGGCCGAGGCTGAGTCGCCCTTGGTCAAGTGGGTCGATCGCATTTCGGGCCGCTTGGAGTCGGGCTATCGGAACTCGCTACAGTCCTTACTGCACCAGCCTCTGTGGGCGTTGGCTATTATTGTTGTATCGTTTTTTGGGGTCGCGGCCCTGTATCAAAGTGTTGAGCAAGAGTTTGCGCCCAATCAAGATCGGGGTATGTTGTTCATGCGCGTGAACGCTGCTGAAGGCGCCTCGTTCGAATACACCAAAGACGTGCTAGAGCAAATCGAGCAACGCCTCATGCCTTTGGTTGATCAAGGTGACATTAAACGACTGCTCGTGCGCGCGCCAGGGTGGGGTGCCGGTGAGTCCTTTAACAATGGCTTTGCCCTGATGGTGTTGGCGCCTTTTGACTCTGGCCGTCGTGATACCGATGAAATATTGGCGGATGCGCGTGCGCGTGTAGCTGATGTGGCGGGGGCGAGTGTCTGGATCAGTGGTCCGCGTTCACTCGGGGGTGGCAGTGGATCACCGGTCGATATTGCGATAGGTGGTAATTCTTACGAAGAGCTGGCTGACTGGCAGGATGCCTTGCTCGCTAAGTTGGCTGAGAATCCGCGTCTAATAAACGTAAATACCAACCTCAAACCTACCAAGCCGCAACTTAAGTTGAGTATCGATCGCGATCGGGCGGGCGATTTAGGCGTTAATATTCGCGATATTGGGCGTACTTTGGAAACTATGATGGGAGGGCGTCGCGCGACGACCTTTCTGATGGGTGGACGAGAGTATGATGTATTGCTTGAGGCTGAACGCTTTAATCGTCAAACCTTGGCTGACCTTGACGCCTTATATGTCCGTTCTACGAGTACGGGCGAGCTGGTGCCCTTGTCGAATATTGTATCAATTACCGAGCAGGCTGATGCGGGCAGCTTAAATCGACACAATCGCGTTCGAGCTTTTACGCTCACCGCTGATTTAGCCGAGGGTTATACCTTGGGTGAGGCCTTAGAGGATATTCGCGTCGCGGTGCGTACCGAACTGCCCGACCATGCCAGCATAGCCTACAAAGGTGAATCTTTGGATTATCAGACCGCGGGTTACGACGTAATTTTTACCTTCTCCTTGGCTTTGCTGATTGTGTATCTCGTTATGGCCGCCCAGTTTGAATCGTTTTTGCACCCTGCGGTGATTTTGTTAACGGTGCCGCTGGCGCTGATTGGTGGTTTGGGTGGGTTGGTCTTGTTTGACCAAACCCTGAATATCTATTCGCAAGTGGGTATGGTGATGCTGGTGGGCTTAGCCACCAAGAACGGAATTTTGTTGGTAGAGTTCATCAACCAACTACGCGACGAAGGTCTTGCCTTTGAAGAGGCCGTTCTCGGCGGAGCATCGCGTCGGTTACGACCGATTATTATGACGGCGCTTACCACCGTGATTGGAGCCATCCCCTTAATTTTGTCGAATGGGCCGGGGCACGAGTCCCGTACAGTGATCGGTGTGGTCATTATGTGCGGCGTTTCCGTCGCGACAGTTATCACCCTGTACGTTATCCCGATGGTATATGCTAAAGTGTGTCAGAATACTGGTTCTCCTAATGCCGTAGCGAGACAATTAGAGGCCGAATTGAACAAGCGAGACGAGGCGGGCGTATGAGTCGCATACAGGAATGGTTGAAAACGTTAGCTCGAGATAAAGGGTCAGATCTGTACTTAAGTACAGGCGCGCCGCCTTGCGCCAAGTTTCAGGGCAAGTTAAAGCCTATTGCCAACGAAGTCCTAAAGCCCGGCGAGATTCGAGCAATTGCCTACGAGTTGATGGACGATACCCAAATAGCGGACTTTGAGCGAGAGCTCGAAATGAACTTAGCGACCTCGATTGCGGGCTATGGCCGTTTTCGCGTGAACATTTTCATTCAGCGCTCGGAAGTGAGTATCGTCGCTCGTAACATTGTCGCCGAAATTCCCAACTGGCAAGATCTGCGACTCCCGGAAATTATGCTCGACGTGATAATGCGCAAGCGGGGCCTCGTGCTGTTCGTGGGTGGCACTGGCTCGGGCAAATCAACGTCCCTTGCTGCCTTGATTGATTACCGCAACAGCAATTCCAACGGCCACATCGTGACTGTGGAAGACCCTGTTGAATATGTACACCGCCACAAGAAGTGCATCGTTAATCAGCGCGAAGTGGGGGTCGATACTCGAAGCTGGCATAACGCACTAAAAAATACATTGCGACAGGCGCCTGATGTGATTTTGATTGGTGAGATCCGCGATCGTGAAACCATGGAACACGCCTTGGCTTTCGCGGAGACTGGACATTTGTGTTTATCGACCTTGCACGCGAACAACGCCAACCAAGCCTTAGACCGTATTGTTAACTTCTTTCCAGAAGAGCGGCGTCCTCAGTTAATGATGGATTTATCCCAGAATCTTCAGGCGTTTGTGTCTCAGCGTTTAATACCCACCGTCGACAACAAACGTGTCGCGGCTATCGAGGTCCTGTTGGGTACGCCATTGGTGTCGGATATTATTTTGCGCGGCCAGTTTGACGGTTTGAAAGAGGTGATGGAAAAGTCTGAAAATCTGGGCATGAAAACTTTCGACCAGGCCTGCTTTGAGCTCTATCAAGAGGGACTTATTAGCGAAGAAGAGGCTTTACGTAATGCTGACTCGGCCAACAACGTTCGTTTGAAAATCAAGTTCGCTGGCAGTACGGTCGGTGGTGATTTTGAAGACGAAGACGATTTGGGTCTGTCGCTCGACGGTGAAGACTTTTAAACGAGAGCTATCATTAGCATGCTGGACCGCTAGAGAACACCTTAGCGTACTAGGGTAATCAGGTTGTCGACAATCGTTTCTAACTGCCCCAGCGTATTGCACTCGTGCGCCAAGTGGCAGACTCGCTGGTAGCGCAGCATTTCGGAGTCTCCGCTACCCCATTGGTTTTTGCCTTCAGGGTTTAGCCAAATAATGCGGCGACAACGCTCGCTAATTTCCAGCAAACGCTCGAATCGATGGTCCCCATAATTGTTGCGGGCGTCCCCTAGAATGATGACTGTGGTTTGTTTGGTGATATCCTGGCCGGCGATGTCCCAGAATTTATCCAAGCTCGATCCGTAGTCGGTGGCGCCGCCGTAGCGCCAGTTGGCAATTTCAATGGCTTTTTCAACAGGATGTTGCTGGAACAGTGACGTGATTTCGCCCAGGTCGTGCGCAAACGCGAACGAGCGAGTACGGGGCAACACGTCCTGCAGGTAGTACAACAGCATGAGTAAGAATTTGGCGTAGGCAGAGACCGAACCGCTGACATCACACACGGCCATGATTTGTGGTTTGCGCCTTTCGGTGCGGCGCCAGAAAGTGTCAAACATGACCCCATCATTGGCGATGCCGCGCCGCAGCGTTTTGATCATGTGCAGTTGTCCGCGTCGGGTTTTTTTTGGACGTTTGCGATGCTTTTGGGTGAGCTTGCGCGCGAGCTTTTGAATCAGCCCTTGCAGCCGCTCAGCGTGGCGGCGCTCGACCGCGCTTAACTTAGTTTTACGCAACAGTTCTGCCATGAGCTGGTCGTGCTGTCCGGCTGCGTTTAGTTCAAAGGCGCGCTCGATGGCCTGTTTAGCTTGGGCCTGCATGGCTTCTTGCACATCTTTTAAGGCGTGTTTTGCAGGGTTGTCCTCGGCCAGTTCCGCCAGTGTTTGACGAATGGGGGCTTCGCCCAAGGCATCAAGCAGACGTCGGGTAAACAAGCCCTTTTGCGTAAAAAACGATAGTTGTTTCAAAGGGAGTGTGCCCAAGGCTTCTGCCATTTGTGCGTCAACTTCGGCTTGGTCTTGTTGCAACAGGGCCTGGATAAAATCGCTTTGGTCTACGAGCTCTTGTGTTTTTTCGTCGCTTGCGAGTACTTCGGCAAGCTGCTGTTGATCATCAAGCGTCGTTTTATCCTCAGATGAAGACGCGTTGTGTTCCGTTTGACCATCGCTAGTTTGTTGCAGAAAAAACTGATCAAAGCAGGCTTTGCAGATGGCCTCTTCTTCGATGGTCTTTGCCAGCGTCATGGCCATAGACTCACGCAATAAGTTGGGTGAATCGAGACCTACGGCTTGTGCCGCCTGCAAGGCGTCCATGCTCTCTGCGGGCGATATCCGCACGCCTTGCTGGCGTGCGAGATGCATGAACTGTAATAACTCCGCCTGCATCAGTTCACGGCTCGAGAGGTACTGCTCACACTGGGTTTTAGCAAGTCTCCCAATTTCTCGGTGGCGGCTTCGATGTCGTGTTCGAATTTGAGCAGCACATTCAGTGTGTCACGCACAAGCTGGCGATCTAATTGATTCGCTTTGAGTAAAACTAGGCTGCGTGCCCAGTCAATGGTCTCGGAAATCGCCGGTGCTTTTTTAAGGTCTAAGGATCGCAGGCCGTGCACAAAGCCGACTAGCTGACGATTTAAGTCTGGATCAATCTCGGGTAAACGAGAGGCAATAATTTTTTGCTCTAAGCGCTCATCGGGATAGGGGATGTACAAATGCAAGCAGCGGCGTTTTAGAGCATCCGATAAATCGCGAGTATTGTTACTGGTCAGAAACACGCGCGGGGCTACCTCTGCTTTGATGGTACCTAATTCTGGTATCGAGGTCTGGTAGTGCCCTAATACCTCGAGCAATAAAGATTCGAACTCCTGATCAGCCTTGTCGATTTCATCGATCAGTAATACCGCGCCATCGGAGGCGGTTAAAGCCTTGAGCAGGGGGCGAGGCTCGATGAAACGCTCAGAATAAAATACATCGCTAAAGCTGTGCAGTCGGTCCATAGCGCCATCGAGGCCTTGGGTGCCCTCAAGCAATTCGCCGAGTTTCTCTTTCAGAATTTGGGTGTAAAGCAGCTGCTTGCCGTATTTCCATTCATACAGGGCCTTTGCTTCATCTAAGCCTTCGTAGCACTGAAGGCGAATGAGTTCTTGTTCTGTGATCAGGGCCATTGTGTTGGCAAGTTCCGTTTTTCCAACGCCTGGCGGCCCCTCGATGAGAATGGGCTTCTCGAGGGCATTGGCCAAAAACACCGCTGTTGCGATTTTTTCGCTGCAAATGTATCCGTGCTCGGCGAAAGCGCTGATGATTGAGTCGATACTGCTCAAGGTACTGCTCATTATTTATCCTTATCATGCTCTTTAGGTCGATTAGCCGCCTGTGGCATTCATAAACCTGAGGATTTGTGGGTGCTCTGGATCGTAAAAGTGATGACGCTCGGGTTTAAAGGCCAGCGCGTCAACAATGGCGTGCTTTAGTGTTTCTCGGGTGTAATCCTTTGCTCTGAGTATAGCTCTTAAATCCAATGAGTGCTCGTTACCCAAACAGAGTAGCAGGCGACCTTCGACTGTGACGCGAATACGATTACAGGTCGAGCAAAAATTGTGGCTGTGTGGCGAGATAAACCCAATGCGAGTGTTCGTGCCTGAGATGTGCTGATAGCGTGCGGGGCCTGAGTCGGACTTTGATGTGCTAGCGTCTTGTAAGTCATACCGTGACCGTAGCTCTTGTACTAAGGTCTCGTTGGATAACCAACGCTCTGCTCGATTGGCTTCAGGCATCTCGCCGAGCGGCATCTCTTCAATAAAAGCGATGTCGATTCGCTTGTCTATGGCAAAGTCGATAAGCGCCGCAACGTCGTCGAGATTGTAGGTTTGTAAGATGACTGAGTTGAGGCGAATATTCTTAATGCCTGCTGCTTGTGCCGCTTCAATACCCGCCAAGACTTTGGTCAAGTCTCCGGTACGAGTAATGGTTTTGAACTTGGCAGCATCTAAGCTATCTAAACTCACGTTAAGCGACGTGACGCCAGCCGCCGCGAGCTTATCGGCACAGGATGACAACTGTGAGCCGTTGGTTGTAATGGCGAGCTGCTCAAGTCCCGCAAGAGCGCCCAAGGATTCAACGAGTTTGATAAAGTCTTTGCGGATCAGCGGTTCGCCGCCGGTTAAGCGAATTTTTTTACCACCCAGTTCGACGAATGCTGCGCCTATCTCGCTCAGTTCTTCCAGGCTTAGAATCTCTTTGCGAGGCAAAAACGTCATATCTTCAGCCATGCAATACACGCAGCGGAAGTCGCAGCGATCGGTCACCGACAAGCGCAGGTAAGAAATAGTGCGTTGGAATTGATCAGTCAGCATGAACCCATGTAGGCACGTTTTTAAACGCACAGTCCTTTACATATTAAATGGCTTTGGACAGGATAGACCAAGCGAAACATGATGGAAACGACAATGATAAAAATACTCCTAGCAACTTGTTTGGGGCTGCTCAGTCTTACTTTACGCGCCGCCGATGACTGTGGACAAGGATCTGCCTTGACCTCCGTCTGTGGATTGACAGCGCCTGAAGATATTGAGCTTGCCGGCGATAGTCAATCGCTTCTGGTCGGCGAAATGATTCTCGGCGGCCGCCTTATGGCCTTAAAAATTGATAGCGTGACTGAAGAGCCGAGAGAATTGTACCCAGCGCTGTCAGTCGAGGGCGCAGCGGATTGGGGCAGTGATGACTGCACTGTGTATCCCGATCAGATGACCTTTCACGGCATAGATTTGTCTGAGCGCGAGAATGGCCAGTGGCAGCTATTAGTTGTGAACCATGGTTTGCGTGAATCAGTAGAATTTTTTCAGGTCGTGACCGATGAGCTCGGAACTCCCGAGTCACTGGTATGGAGAGGCTGTGTTTTGGCGCCTGACGGCGAGAGTCTGAACGACGTGGCGGCACTACCGGGAGGCGGGTTTTTAAGCACGACCCCCTTTGTTGGCAGTGAGCTGTGGTCTATTGCCAAGGCCTTGGTGGGGTTTAACACAGGTTACGTCCGCCAGTGGGAGCAAAACTCCGGCTGGAGGCGGGTGCCTAACACCGAAGGGCGGTATCCCAATGGCGTTATCGCTGCGTCAGATGGCAGCCAGTTTCATGTCAATATGTATATCGACGGGCTGGTCAAAACCTTTGCACTTGACGGCACTGAGCTGGGCTCGGCGACAGTATTGAACGGCGACAATCTGAGTTGGGGGCAAGACGGTAAAATTCGTATTGCCTCGCATCGAGCCGGTAAGCTGGAAATGGTGCAAGCACTGGAGGCCTCGCCTGAAACCAATTTGCAGATTCCGTTCGCGATTTTGGAATACGAGCCAGGGAATGGCGAGGTAAAGGAGATCTTTGTTCATGACGGCAGCGAATTCGGTGCGGCAACGGTAGCCCAGCAAGTCGGTAGCAAGCTTGTTATGGGGTCATTTAAAGGCACCCGAATTGCGATTGTTGAGGTTGATGAATGAAGTTCGGCAGTAGTCTGTGGTGGGGGCCGGCGATGAGCGTCGCCATATTTGCGCTTGTGTCTGCAAGCGTAGATAACAGTGATATGGCAGTGGTTGCCGCCTTGGCTTGTCTGTGTGTCGTTTGGTGGGTGTCTGAAGCGGTGCCCATTCCCGTAACGTCGCTGCTGCCTTTAGCGGTGCTGCCTTTGTTTGATGTGCTCACTCCCGCACAGGTGGGACAGGCTTATGGCTCGCCACTGATTTTGCTATTGCTGGGTGGTTTTTTATTGTCTAAATCTCTGGAGCACAGTGGTGCGCATCGTCGGATGGCTCTGTGGATGATCCGTGTAGTTGGAACGCACAGCGGTCCGAGGTTGGTGTTCGGGTTTATGTTGGCTGCGGCACTTTTAAGCATGTGGATATCGAATACCGCGACAACCTTAATGCTTCTACCGGTAGCTCTGGCCGTGATCGATGCGGCGAGGCAGCCCGAGAAACTTGCCATACCCTTATTACTGGGCTTGGCCTATGGTGCAAGCGTTGGTGGCTTGGGCACTCCGATCGGCACCCCACCTAATCTAGTGTTCATGCAAGTGTACGAAAACACAGTGGGCGAGAGCGTTTCTTTTAGTCGCTGGATGTCCTGGGGTGTACCCGTTGTCGTGATTTTAGTTCCCTTGATGGCTTGGGTATTATCTCGCCGTTTTACCGATGCGGTTGATATCGAGTTGCCACGCGTTGGCGCATGGGAGGTCGCAGAAAAGCGAGTGCTGTGGGTTTTTGGCTTGACGGCCTTGGCATGGATTACACGCGGTGAGCCCTTTGGTGGGTGGAGTCAGTGGCTTGCACTGCCCAATGCCAATGACGCGTCGGTTGCGTTGCTGGCTGTGGTGGTTATGGCGATGATTAGTGATGGCAAGGGCGGACGTTTGCTGTCTTGGGAACGCGCGGTAACCATACCTTGGGGTGTTTTGTTATTGTTTGCCGGCGGTATATGCCTCGCCAAGGGCTTTGTCAGCTCGGGCTTAAGTGACGCGATTGGTCAGTCCTTAGTCGAATTAACAGCCATGCCTACCTTTTTTCTGATACTGGCAATTTGTTTAATTGTCACGTTCACAACAGAAACAACCTCGAACACGGCAAGCACGACGTTGCTGATGCCAATTTTAGCGGCTACGGCTCTGTCAGCTGGGATTGCTCCAGAGTTGATCATGGTTCCCGCTGCCATGAGTGCGAGCTGCGCATTCATGTTGCCTGTGGCGACGGCGCCGAATTCGGTCGTCTTCGGTAGTGGTCGCTTAACGATTCGGGACATGGCGGCCGAGGGTTTTAAGATCAACCTGTTGGCAGCATTGGTGATCAGTGTGGTGTGTTTTGTTGCTTTGGCGTAAAAAAAGAGCGATGCATCGCATCGCTCTGTGGTCACTTATAGGGACTGCATAATCGTCTCTGCTGAGCTCACATCGACGCCTGGGCCTGGCTCAACATTGAGTTGAGTGACTTTGCCGTCTTCAACGATCATGGCGAAGCGCTGGCTACGAGTGCCTAAACCAAAACCGGAACCATCCAGTTCAAGGCCCAATGCTTTGGTGAGTTCGCCATTACCATCGGCCAGCATTAAAATTTCGTCAGCGTTTTGTGCTTTGCCCCATGCACCCATTACGAATGCATCGTTAACGGCCATACAAACGATGGTGTCAACACCTGCCGCCTTGATTTTGTCGGCATTGACGACATAGCCTGGAAGATGGGTCATGCTACAACCGGGCGTGAATGCGCCAGGAACCGCGAATAGGACGACTTTTTTGCCGTCGAAGATTTCTGCAGTTGTGATGTCCACAGGGCCTTCCGCGCCCATGGTTTTCAATTTGCATGCTGGGATCGAATCGCCTACTTGAATGGTCATAGAGTACTCCTCAATTGTGAATGATAGTTGCCGCGGGATTGTAAATGATTTTCGTTCTCTGTTGCCGCCCTAGAGTGCATGATTCGACAACTTTTTCCAAGCTTACGTGTTTTTATGAGAGCTAGATCACAACTTAGTTTTACCTGCTTGTAATAAGTAACTAGACTTCATTGTTGAGTATCGACAGACTGGGGCAGTTAAACTTTGCGAAAAAGCGTTCACTTAAGGTTGCCTACGCAACCGGCAGCTCTTTGGCTGCTGGCGTTGTTGTGTACCCTAATGATGCTGAGCAATGAGGTTTATGCGCAGTCTGGTAGTGTTCGTCTCAGTCTCTCGCAGCTGAGCGAACCAATGGCAATTAAGCGTGATTGGCAGCGTCAGATTGGAGATTCACCAAGCTATGCTGCGGTAGATTACGATGACGCCAGCTGGGAACAGCTCCCCTTAAATGCAGTCTGGCCCAGAGGTGGATTTCCCGAATCCCAACAGACCGCGTGGTACCGCTTGACGGTCGATTTTGGACGGCAGGCGCGGCAAAATCCACAATTCTTAGGTAACTTGGGACTAAAGATAGGCCGAGTGTACAGCGCTTTTGAGCTTTATGCCGGCGGGAAGCTGATTGGATCGCGGGGACATCTGCCTCCGAATGCCTCGCCCGACTGGGATCGAGATTTGGTCGTGCGTGTGCCACCCGAGGCCGTAAGTACCGACGGATCTTTGGTGCTTGCGCTTCGTGTCTGGGGCGGCCCAGAGGCCGTAACGTCGCGTTGGGGGGGTGGCGTTTACGGTGACACGCTATGGTTAGGTGATTACTTCACCCTCGCTTCCGAGGACTTCAAAACTGCCTTGGCGCCGATGTTTATGGCCGCCTTGTTTCTCTTGAGCGCGCTGTTCTCATTTTACGTGTACAGCCGCAGTGCGAGTTTGCTGTCGTACCTGTGGTTTGCCTTACTGTCGAGCGCCCTGGCTCTGTATTGCTATTCACTGTCGGATTTGCGTTTCATGGTGCCGCTTGATTTTGTGACATACGAAAAAATCGAGTACGCCTCAGTGTGCTTCGTGGCGCCCTTGTTGGTGCGTACGGTATGGTCGATTCTGGATGTCGAACTCACAGCGTTCATGCGGGCCTTGACGATTGCTTGCGCAGGCTTGGGTGCCGCACTGGCCGTTGTGCCTGGCCTTGAAATTAATTTTGGTGCGATTGATATTTTTCGGGTCTTTGCCGCAGTGCTTGTTTATCAATATCTGCAAACGATCTACGGTGCATGGCGCGCAGGTGACGACAAGGCTTTTATCTTTATCGTCGGCAGTTTGGTCTTCATTACTACCTCGGTTCACGACCTGTTTGTGACTTTGCTCTTTGATGTTGCGCCGGGCAAGATGTTGTCAATGTATGGATTTTTCTCGTTGGTTGTCTGTATGGCTGTGCTGCTCAGCAGACAATATGCTGCGGTCTTGGATAATTTGGGCGAGTTGGTTAATGAGCGCACCCAGCAGTTGCGAGATGCCAATTCACGGCTGGCACGTCATGCCCGGGAAGATGCCTTGACGCAATTATTAAATCGGCGTGGGTTTCAAGAATCGGCTGAGCAAATAATCGCGAACGTGCAGGCACAGGGTTCGACGCTGAGTTTGATTCTGTGCGATGTCGATCACTTTAAGCGGATTAATGACCGCTATGGGCACGCCGTAGGGGATAGAGTGCTACAGCATTTGGCGCGACACTTGGGCCTGAATATTCGCGACGTTGATATTCTTGGCCGTTGGGGGGGCGAGGAGTTCATACTCGTGCTCCCCGATTTGAGTCTGTCAGGTGCACAGACGCTAGCGCAGCGTTTGTGCGATTCGTTACCCTCACAAATTTTTCGCATCGATGGCATTCGCTTAGGCTTAACCATGACGTTTGGCGTCGCCCAGTGGCGTCAGGGCGATACGCTCGAAAGCCTGATTGCGCGGGCCGATGTGGCGCTTTACGAGGGTAAAACTCGAGGGCGATGTCAGGTTGTGTCAGAGCGACCCAATGTCGCTCAGGGTGCCTTGTCATGATGAGACTGCTGGTGCTTCTATTCCTGGCACTTAGCGTTAAGACTAATGCCATGGACGTAGAGCGGGTCTTAGAGCACAGCATTGCCCTTAACGATGGTTGGGCATTTATGCCACAAGACGACTATCGCTATTCGGCGCTTGACTATGACCACGCCACCTGGCCGACACAAAATTTAACCGACCCATGGCCCAGCGCAGGCTATCCCGCGAGTGGTCATGTGATTTGGCTGCGCAAAGAATTACAGTTTGACCTACCGCTCGATTACGCCAGAGCGGCCCGTCTCGGCTTGCGGTTCGGCCCGATTAGGCAGGCCGCAGATGTTTACGCGGGTGGCATGAAACTGGGCTCAATTGGACAAGTTGAGGATGGGGGCGTCCCTGATTTTCGCAAGGTCAGTGTCTGGCGCATTCCGGTCGAAGCGATTACGACTGATGGTCGTTTGGTTATTGCCATTAGGGTTTGGGGTGAATCTTTACGTTTCAGTGACAATGCCGCTAAATTTGCTCCGCATTCTCAGCTCTTAGGCGATTACGTTGCGCTGAAGCGAGAATTGCGAGCGAGCAAGTTGCCCGCCTTATTCATCGCGTTCGTGCTGTTTCTTTTTTCTCTGTTCTCGTTTTACTTGTATCGGCGTGCACACGCTTTACGCAATTATTTCTGGTTCGGTGTGGTGACCTTGAGCACGAGTGTTTTTACGTTTGTTTTTCACGATTGGCGTGAGCTGTTTGGATGGTCGGTACAATTCTCTGAACGGCTGTTGTTTTTGTCTTTCACGGCCTTGGTGCTCGGGGGGCAGCGCTTGTTGTGGAGCTTACTTGTCGAGCCATTCCCGAAATGGCTTACTGTCTATCACCTCGTCACACTGGGCGCCTCTGTTGTGTTTGTGCTACAGCCTTCTCTCTCTGTGTTGCTGGGTGTAAGAGATGTGTTTTGGCTGGTGTTCTCTTTGTCGGTGCCTGCAGTTGCTACCTTGTTGTGGCAAAAATTGCGTGCCGGCGTAGGTGAAGCTAAGGTGGTTGTGGTGGCCGTTGTGCTATTTTTGCTCCTTGGTTGGCACGATATGGTGCGCGAGTTGTTTGCGTATCAGAGCACTTGGGCGGTTCTTTACCCCTACGGTTTTTTGATGTTGGCGGCCACCATGGCGATTTTAATTGCGAATCGATTTGGCGCACAGGTAGAGGTTTTGGAGGCCGCTGTTGCGGTTAAGCTGGCTGAGCTAGAGGATATCAATAGTAAGTTACGATCCTTGTCAGAGCGGGATAGTCTAACGCAGCTCGATAATCGTCGAGGTCTGGAGGACAAAGCGCGGTCCCTTTTGTCGCGTCCCGTCGATGTGAATAAGCCGGTGGTGGTCGCCCTGCTGGATATTGATCATTTTAAATTGCTCAACGACCAGCATGGTCATCAAGTAGGCGATCAGGTTTTGGCGGAGTTCGCTGAACGCCTGCGGGCATTTTGTCGCTCGCATGACTTGGTTGGGCGTTGGGGTGGTGAAGAATTCATGCTGATCCTAGAGGGTCTTGATCGTCAAGCTGCTCGAGCGCGAGTGCAAGAGTTGCATACGATGATTGGTTCTCGACCATTTTATTGCGAGGGCGAAGCGGCGCAGACCTTCTACGTCGACGTCACGGCAACTGTCGGTGTCGCATACTACCGTTCAGATGACACCTTCGATTCTGTGATCAGTCGCGCCGATCGCGCTCTGTATCGCGGCAAGGAGCAGGGCCGCAATCAAGTCGTTTATATCGATTAGCAGCCCTGCCAGTGACCTAGTGTAGACGTTTTTTATAATCTCGGTAGGCCAGCCCAGTCCAGCGACGAAATGCCCGATAAAACGAATTGGTCTCGTTGTAACCAAGCTCTGCTGCAAGACATTTTCCGGGTAGCCACTTTTTCGTGAGCATTTGTTCGCATCGATACTGCCTGACCCGATCACTTAAATGCGAGAAGCTGGTGTTGTCCTCTTTAAGTCTGCGCCTCATTGTGCTGGCGCTAATTCCCAGTGAACGAGCCACATGGGGCGCATCGCAAAAGCGCAGGTCATTATTCAGCAGTGCTTTAAGCACCGCTTGGGTTGTGTTATTAGCGTCGTAAGTACGTTTTACGTGTGGTGTGCGAATGATGGGTGCGGTGCTGCACAGAGTATCGCGCACACTTAAAGATAAACGCTGCATCGTAACCTCCTTGTCAACGATAGTGCGGTCTGGTGTTTAGGCTTCCTGCCTGTTGAACATGTTGCACTAAAATTCACTGGCCATGCAAGGGGGTGGATGAAATTGATGACTTTGCTTGGCTGTTATCGCGAATCGGGTAAACTGTTGTTAACCCAACAAGGAGCGGTGATATGGACTGGCTTACGCTATTGATTCCTCTAACGCTGACGGTCGTCGTTATTTGGTTGATTGCGACATACAACAACTTGGTCGCGCTCAAAAATCGTTACAAGAACGCTTTTGCGCAGATTGAGGTGCAGCTAAAGCGGCGGCACGATTTAATTCCCAATTTGGTTGAAACGGCGCGAGCTTATATGGCGCACGAGAGCGCTACTTTGGAAGCCGTAGTGGTAGCGCGTAATGAGGCCACGGCCGCACTCTCTGCCCTGACATCGGGTGGCGGTGTTGCGGCGCTAGCGGATGCTGAGTCGGTGCTTCAGTCCGCTTTGAGCAAGCTGAGTGTGACGATGGAGGCCTACCCCGATCTAAAGGCGTCGGCCAACATGCAGCAATTGACCGAAGAGCTCAGCAGTACCGAAAACCGGGTGGCCTTTGCCCGTCAGGGCTATAACGACAGTGTCCTCGCCTACAACACCTATCGCCAGGCCTTTCCCGCTGTACTTGTTGCCGCCAAGATAGGTCATGGCGTTGATGCAGAGCTATTGGTGTTTGCCGATTCCGCCGCAATTCAAGAGGCGCCGAAGGTCAGTTTTTAAAGTCTATGGATTTTTTTAAGGGTCAAGATCTGGCGCGACGTAATACTCGGTTGCTGGTGTTACTGTTTGTTGTTGCGTCTGCAGGTCTCATTCTGGCGGCGAATGTGTTTGTCTCGATCTTTGTGTTCATGGGATTGCCGAGTGGTTCGGCTGGTTGGGCAGACTATTTTACGACGCGTCAATTTTTGTTTGTAAGCGCTGCGATGATCATTTTAATTGGTATTGTGGTTCTGCTGCGTTGGACCCAGCTGTCGGCGGGCGGCGCGGCAGTTGCGGAAATGATGGGGGCTGTTCGTGTGCCACCCAATACCGGCGAGCCCAAATTGCGGCAATACCAAAATGTCGTAGCCGAAATTGCTCTGGCGGCAAATATGCCGGTGCCGGGTGTTTACTTGTTGCCTAGAGAGCGAGGTATGAATGCCTTTGCGGCTGGTATAGCACCGCGTGATGCGGTTATTTGTGTCACCGAGGGCCTGTTGGATCACTTGCGGCGCGACGAACTTCAGGCCGTTGTAGGGCATGAGTTTAGTCACATACTCGAGGGCGATATGCGGCTCAATATTCGTCTGGCCGCCACTTTGAAAGGAATTACCTTTATCGGTGACCTTGGGCGCATGTTAATGTGGTCGCGCCGCGGGTCGTATCGTTCACGGGAACGCAGCGCATTGCCATTTATTGGCCTCGGTTTGTGGGTAATAGGCGCCTTAGGGGTGGCTGTTGCGAGCTTGATACAGGCTGCGATATCGCGTCAGAGGGAGTTTCACGCCGATGCGAGCGCTGTGCAATTTACCCGTGACTCGGCTGCCGTGGCCGATGCCCTGAAAGTCATCGGTGGGTATTTACCGTCAACGCACGTGCAGCTACCCGAGGCGCGTGAGTTTGGGCACGCGTTTTTTGGTGCGGTAACACCTTCCTTTTGGTCTTGGACATCGACCCATCCGCCGATTGAGGAGCGAATAAGACGCATAAGTCCGCGCTGGGATGGGTGTTATCTAGAGCGTCCGATGATTCATTATCCTAAAGCGACAACGGGTGCCGATACGCCCGAGAAGGCGCGTATGGCGGCGGCAGCGCTGTTAGCAGGGGCGGATCCAGAGGTTGTATTGGCCGAGCGCTGGGAGGCGATGTCTGGCGACGCTCCCCCCGCCGATCCCGATAATTTTGCCGCCACAAATGAATCGCCACAGGTCTTGGGGGATGGTTTGGTTGAGCCATTGGTCGCGTGTGCTGCCTTAGTGGCCTTATTTTTGAGTCGAGACACCGAAGTGCGAGTTAAGCAGCTCGGTCTGGTTGCAGACGCTAACCTTGAGGGTTTGGCGTCTGAGCTGGTGCATATTGAGCGGCGTGTCACAACTCTGCCCAAGAATGACAGGTTGACGATGGTGGAGTTGGCGTGCGCTTCGGTTCGACAGTTATCTTACCCGCAGTACCAAAACTACAAGCTCTTATTAAAAGCGATCATTCGCGCTGATAGCGTGATCGATCTCACTGAGTGGGTATTGTTTCACCTGATTCTACATTACGTCGAGCCTGAATTCGTCAGGTCGGTGTCGAGGTCGCCCAGATACCGGCGACTACAGCAGGCTAGTAAGCAGGTGAGTTGCGTGTTGTCCTTGCTGGCTCATATGGGCAGAGGGGATCCGGAGCTCGCGTTCACCGCAGCGGCTCAAGACTTGGGGTTGCGCAACGCGAATCTATTGCCGCTTGCTGAGTGCTCGATCGCTGATTTCTCTAAAGCCGTTGACGATTTGAGCTTGTTATTTCCCCTTTTAAAGCCTCGCGTCTTGAAGGCGATGTCAATCGCCGCGCGTTGTGACGACGAGACTTCACCCTTAGAAAGGGAGCTTATCTACGCGGTTGCAGCAGTAATGGACTGTCCTGTTCCGATTCTGGAGCAATAAAAAATCAGATTGGATAGCCTCGAAAGGCTGAGAAAATGGAGCTGGCGAGAGGAATCGAACCCCCGACCGGCTGATTACAAATCAGCTGCTCTACCTACTGAGCTACGCCAGCCAAATGCGGATCGCAATGATAGGCAAAGCGGCCAAATGATGCAATCTTTCTGGATAAACTTTTTTAAGACTTTTTTGGTTGACAAACACCTGCGACGTCTGGAAAATGTGCCGCCTTTCGGAGGGGTTCCCGAGTGGCCAAAGGGATCAGACTGTAAATCTGACGCGAAAGCTTCGGTGGTTCGAATCCACCCCCCTCCACCAGATAAAAATTGTTTCGTTTTGCTGTGTGGTGGACCGGAACAGTGCGTGGAAGGTTAGTGTGGGGTCGAGCCACCTGGTTCGACCGAGCAGCCACTGAGGTGGTTGCGAAGGAGCGCCGCTTGCGGTGACCCGAAGGGCGAGAGCCGAAGGCTCGAGTAATCCACCCCCCTCCACCATATTCAGGCGTCTTGGTTTGCGCAGGCAAGTTCAGGACGTTGTAAAGTAATGCTGGTCGCGCAGCGACGGGTGTTGCAGAAAGCAAATTTGTTGTGCCCATGGCTTGGTAAATTTGAATAGACCCTGCCGTTGCTTCGGTGACCGCGGGGGTTGGTTGCAGATCAGCGAAAAGCTGTTCTGCAGCGGGAAACGGTAGTGCGGGTATAGTTCAATGGTAGAACCTCAGCCTTCCAAGCTGATGATGCGGGTTCGATTCCCGCTACCCGCTCCATAAGAATAGGAAGTTACAGGCTCATATAGCTCAGTAGGTAGAGCACTTCCTTGGTAAGGAAGAGGTCACCGGTTCAAATCCGGTTATGAGCTCCACTTCCGATAGAATGCAACGGTGGCGGTGCCAGCGTTGTTTTAACAGACGGTTTAGGCCGTTAAAACGTAGCTAGCAGCGCTGGTGCAAGATTTAGGAGACTGTCGTAATGGCAAAGGAAAAGTTTGAGCGTAGTAAGCCTCACGTAAACGTGGGCACAATTGGTCACGTAGACCATGGTAAAACGACTCTGACCGCGGCTCTGACTCGAGTTTGCGCAGAGGTATTTGGTGGACAAGCGGTTGCGTTTGACGGTATTGACAACGCACCGGAAGAGCGTGAGCGTGGTATTACGATTGCGACTTCACACGTAGAGTACGATTCATCGATTCGTCACTACGCGCACGTAGACTGCCCTGGGCACGCTGACTATGTTAAGAACATGATCACGGGTGCTGCACAGATGGACGGTGCGATCTTGGTATGTGGTGCGACTGACGGTCCAATGCCTCAGACTCGCGAGCACATTCTGTTGTCTCGTCAGGTAGGTGTACCTTACATCGTTGTGTTCTTGAACAAAGCTGACCTTCTTGCAGAAGACTGTGGTGGTGTTGGTACTGAAGAATACGAAGAGATGAAAGAGTTGGTTGAAATGGAACTTCGTGAGTTGTTGGACACTTACGACTTCCCAGGCGACGATACTCCAATCATCTGTGGTTCTGCGTTGATGGCCTTGAACGGCGAAGACGACAACGAGCTTGGCACGAGTGCCGTTAAAGCATTGGTTGAAGCTTTGGATACCTATATTCCTGAGCCAGAGCGTGCGATTGATCAGACGTTCTTGATGCCAGTAGAAGACGTATTCTCGATCTCAGGTCGTGGTACGGTGGTAACGGGCCGTGTTGAGCGTGGCGTGATCAAAGTGGGTGAAGAGATCGAGATCGTTGGTATCCGTGACACCACCAAGACAACTTGTACGGGCGTTGAGATGTTCCGTAAGTTGTTGGACGAGGGTCGTGCTGGAGAGAACGTTGGTGTTTTGTTGCGTGGTACTAAGCGTGAAGACGTAGAGCGTGGTCAGGTATTGGCGAAGCCCGGTAGCGTTAAGCCGCACACTAAGTTTGAAGCAGAAGTTTACGTATTGAGCAAAGATGAAGGTGGTCGTCACACGCCATTCTTTAAAGGTTACCGTCCTCAGTTTTACTTCCGTACGACGGACGTAACGGGTGCGTGTGAATTGCCTGATGGCGTAGAGATGGTAATGCCAGGTGACAACATTCAGATGGTTGTTACGTTGATTGCACCGATTGCGATGGAAGACGGTTTGCGATTTGCGATCCGTGAAGGTGGTCGTACGGTTGGTGCTGGCGTTGTAGCCAAAATCATCGAGTAATCGATACCAGCCCTGGGTTGGGGTGTTGCCCCAACCCGCTGAGCCGAATGGCTGCTTGCAGTTATTCGGCTTTGTTGTCTGATTTGATTGTGTCAGGCAGCGATAAGTCGCTTAGCCTTCTCGGCACTAAGAGAGGGTGTTAAGCGGTATCAAATTTGTCGTAGATGGCTGTTGCCCTCTACGCGAAGATGATAGGCCAGTAGCTCAATTGGCAGAGCGGCGGTCTCCAAAACCGCAGGTTGGGGGTTCGATTCCCTCCTGGCCTGCCATTTATGGCAGTTAATGTTTGGGTTTGACGGGAAATAAAATGAGTTCTGAAATCGCAACGTCAAGATTTGATGGGCTGAAGTGGGCGGCGGTGGCGCTGATCGTGGCGTTAGGCGTCTACGGTAATAGCTACTTTGCGGACCAGTCTCTGTTGTACCGTGTTCTCGGCCTGTTGGTCTTGGCAGCGGTGGCTCTAGCGATTGCCTTACAAACCGAAAAAGGGCACAGCGCTTGGTCTTTGATTCGCGGAGCCCGCACTGAAATTAGAAAAGTCGTTTGGCCGACGCGTCAAGAGACTGTGCAAACAACACTGATTGTTGTTGCTTTTGTGTTGGTGGTGGCGCTGATTCTGTGGGGTTTAGATTCCCTGTTGGGTTGGCTTGTGTCACTCGTCATCGCGTAATAAAACGAGGTAATTGGCAATGTCTATGCGTTGGTACGTGGTACATGCGTACTCAGGTTACGAGAAGAAAGTTGCGACCGCGTTAAAAGAGCGCATTGATCTGCACGCGATGGGCGATCGATTTGGCGACGTTTTGGTCCCCACGGAAGAAGTGGTAGAGATGAAAAACGGCCAAAAACGTAAGAGCGAGCGCAAATTCTTCCCAGGGTATGTTTTGGTTCAAATGGAATTGGACGACGACACTTGGCACCTGGTTAAAGAAACCCCCCGCGTTATGGGTTTTATTGGCGGTAAAGCGGATGCTCCAGCACCCATTACGGATGCTGAAGCCCAAGCAATTTTGCGTCGCGTCGAAGATGGTACTGAGAAGCCTCGTCCCAAGACCTTATTCGAGCCAGGCGAAATGGTGCGCGTTGTGGATGGTCCCTTCAACGACTTTAATGGCGTTGTTGAGGAAGTAAACTACGAGAAGAGCCGCCTAAACGTTGCGGTTTTGATATTTGGCCGGTCGACGCCGGTCGAGTTGGAATTTAGTCAGGTCGAAAAGACCTGACGAGGGTTGAATGCCCTTGCGCATTCAGGAACGCGGTTAACCGCACGAAAACGGGGAGCTTAAAGCCGCAAGGTGAGTACAGCGTTAACACCCAAGAGAGGAAACTATGGCAAAGAAAGTACAAGCCTACATCAAGCTGCAAGTCGCAGCCGGTCAGGCTAACCCAAGTCCACCGGTCGGCCCAGCGTTGGGTCAGCACGGTGTAAACATCATGGAATTCTGTAAGGCGTTTAACGCTGAAACCCAGGGTATGGAGCCAGGCTTGCCCATTCCGGTGGTTATTACTGTTTACAGCGATCGCTCGTTTACCTTTATCAAGAAAACCCCTCCAGCCGCGGTTTTGTTGCGCAAAGCGATCGGTATTCCAAAAGGATCAGCGACGCCCAATACCCACAAAGTAGGTAAGGCAACTCGCGCTCAACTGGAAGAGGTCGCGACTCAGAAGTGGCCCGATTTGACGGCTGCCGATATGGATGCCGCGGTTCGTACCATTGCTGGTAGCGCGCGTTCTGCCGGCATCGAAGTTGAGGAGGCGTAATCATGGCTAAGTTGTCAAAACGTCAAAAAATGATCCGTGAAAAAATTGATGCGGATAAAGTGTATTCAATCGAAGAAGCTGTTGCTTTGTTGAAAGAGTGCTCAGCCGTTAAGTTCGTTGAGTCGGTAGAAGTCGCGGTGAACTTGGGTGTTGATGCCCGTAAATCAGACCAAGCGGTTCGCGGTGCTACGACATTGCCTCACGGCACGGGTAGCGAAGTTCGCGTTGCGGTATTCACCCAGGGCGATGCTGCGGAAAAAGCTAAGGAAGCGGGTGCAGACTTCGTTGGTATGGAAGACCTGGCCGACCAAATCAAAGGCGGCATGATGGACTTCGACGTGGTTGTTGCATCTCCAGATGCGATGCGCGTTGTAGGTCAGTTGGGTCAAATTTTGGGTCCTCGCGGCCTGATGCCAAACCCTAAGACTGGCACCGTGACACCAGACGTTGTAACTGCGGTTAACAACGCGAAAGCCGGTCAGATGCGCTATCGTACTGATAAGAACGGGATTATCCACGGCGGTATCGGCAAGATTTCGTTTGACGCCGAAGCGATTCGCGGCAACTTGACCGCGGTCTTGGCGGATCTCAAGAAAGCCAAGCCTTCGTCAGCCAAAGGCGTTTACATGAAGAAAGTTACGCTGTCGACCACTATGGGTCCGGGCTTAACCATCGATCACGGTGCGTTAGATTTTTAAGGATGTAGTTCGCTGCAACCTTATGAAGCCTCAAGGATGAGGCGTGACGGGTTCGCCCGTCGACTTTGAGGTCTTTAGATACAGTAAGTAGGTTTAGCTGCTCACTGAAGACCATCAAAGACCGTAGGTGCCGAGCAGTTTTCGGTTTAAAGGCGTTGTCCGCCTACGCAGATGGTGGAAGTTTTCACCAAATATGGGGTTGTGCTTCGGCACAACAGTTAATGTAAGCCAGGAGAAAACCAGTGGCAATTAGACTCGAAGACAAAAAAGCGATCGTAGCTGAAGTTAACGAGACAGCCACCAGCGCGCTTTCATTGGTCATTGCGGATGCCCGCGGTGTCACAGTGGATGCGATGACAGCCCTGCGCAGTCAAGCACGTGAGAACGGCGTAACTCTACGAGTTGTTAGAAATACGTTGGCCAAGCGTGCGTTAGAAGGTACGGATTACGAGTGTGTGAATAGCACTTTGGTTGGTCCTTCATTGTTTGGATTTTCGATGGAAGATCCAGGCGCTGCAGCAAGATTGTTCAAAGACTTCGCTAAGGAGAATTCCAAATTCGAAGTTAAAGCGTTGGCGGTAAGCGGTCAGTTACTGGGTGCAGATCAATTGGATGTGTTGGCGAAACTACCGACCCGAGATCAAGCTCTATCAATGTTGATGAGCGTGATGAAGGCTCCGGTAACCAAGCTGGCTCAGACCATGAACGAAGTGCCTGGAAAACTGGTGCGTACGTTAGCAGCAGTCAAAGATCAAAAAGAAGCAGCGTAATTCGTTGTCTTTGAAAACTTTTAAGTAAACAGGAGAAAAGCAATGGCTTTATCTAAAGACGAAATCCTAGATGCAATTGCCGAAATGTCGGTAATGGACGTTGTTGAACTGATTTCAGCAATGGAAGAAAAATTTGGTGTTACTGCAGCGGCAGCTGTGGCTGTAGCGCCTGCGGCAGCTGGCGGTGACGCTGGTGCAGCGGCAGCGGCAGAGCAGACTGAGTTCGATGTAATCTTGACCTCAGGCGGCGAGAAGAAAGTTAACGTGATCAAGGTTGTTCGCGCGGTAACTGGCTTAGGCTTGAAAGAAGCGAAAGGTTTGGTTGACGGCGCTCCTGCCCCAGTCAAAGAAGGCGCGTCTAAAGACGAAGCTGAAGACATCAAGAAGCAGATTGAAGAAGCTGGCGGTACGGTCGAGCTTAAGTAAGTTTGTGACGAACCCTCGTATTAACAAGGGTTCGGATTGGGCTGGCAAGCGTTATAGGTTGCCGGCCTTTTCCTGCTTATAGCAGGACTATTTTGTGGGTGCGGCGATAGCGTGCACCGAAACGCCTGAAAAGGTGATCGCGAGCCGAATGTTCGGCCGCAGAGGCAAAGAGGCTGGAGAGTACTGATGGCTTACTCGTATACAGAGAAGAAACGTATTCGAAAAGAGTTTGGATCCCTTCCCAACGTGATGGATATTCCCTATCTGTTGGCGATCCAGTTGGATTCCTACAAAAAATTTACGCAGCAGGGTGTGCCGGTCGACCAGCGTGGCGACTACGGTTTACATGCTGCATTTCAGTCGGTATTCCCGATTGCGAGTTACAGTGGCAACGCAGCGTTAGAGTATGTCGACTACCAGCTTGGTGTCCCGGCATTTGACGTTGCCGAGTGTCAGCTGCGCGGCGTGACCTACGCCTGCGCCTTGCGCGTTAAAGTGCGTTTAATCATTTACGATAAGGACTCGTCCAGTAAAGCCATCAAAGACATCAAAGAGCAAGATGTCTATATGGGCGAAATCCCGCTAATGACCGAAAACGGTACCTTCGTCATCAACGGTACCGAGCGTGTTATTGTGTCGCAGTTACACCGCTCACCCGGTGTCTTCTTTGATCACGACAAAGGGAAGACCCACAGCTCAGGTAAGTTGCTGTACTCTGCGCGTATTATCCCTTACCGTGGTTCTTGGTTAGACTTTGAGTTTGACCCTAAAGATCAAGTCTTTGTGCGTATTGACCGCCGCCGTAAGCTACCTGCTACTGTATTGCTTCGTGCCTTGGGTTACAGCTCCGAAGAAATCTTGGATATGTTCTTTGACGTCAACGAGTTTCGCGTTAACAATGCGACCACGCTGACCATGGCGCTCATTCCCGAGCGTTTGCGTGGTGATGTTGCGAGCTTTGATATCAAGATCGGCAAAAAAGTCATCGTTGAGCAGGGGCGCCGTATCACCGCCAGACACATCCGTGAGTTGGAAAAAGGCGAGGTCTCGGAGCTGGAAATTCCAGTTGAGTATCTGTACGGTCGGGCGCTCGCTAAGAACTTCGTTGATGAGAAGACCGGAGAAGTCTTAGTTGAATGTAACACTGAGTTGTCGGCCGACACAGTGAAAATTATGTTGGATGCAGGCGCGACTAAGATCGAGACCCTGTATACCAACGACTTAGATTGCGGACCCTTCTTGAGTGACACTTTGCGCCAAGATGCGACTCGTAATGAGCTGGAGGCTCTGGTCGAAATCTACCGCATGATGCGTCCAGGCGAGCCGCCAACCAAAGAATCTGCCGAGAACCTATTCCAAAACTTGTTCTTCTCGCCTGACCGCTACGATTTGTCGACCGTAGGCCGCATGAAGTTCAATCGTCGTCTGGGTCGAGAGGATGTCATCGGTTCGGGCGTATTAGATCGCGATGATATCGTCGACGTATTGAAAATGCTGGTGTCTATCCGCAACGGTAAAGGCGTGGTGGATGATATCGATCACTTGGGTAACCGTCGTGTCCGTTCAGTCGGCGAAATGGCGGAAAACCAGTTCCGGGTTGGCTTGGTTCGCGTAGAACGTGCGGTGAAAGAGCGTTTGTCAATGGCGGAAAGCGAAGGCTTAATGCCCCAGGATCTTATTAACGCTAAACCTGTATCGGCTGCGGTTAAAGAATTCTTTGGTTCTAGCCAGTTATCGCAGTTTATGGACCAAAACAATCCGCTGTCTGAAGTCACTCACAAGCGCCGAGTGTCAGCCTTGGGCCCTGGTGGTCTAACGCGAGAGCGTGCGGGTTTTGAGGTTCGGGACGTGCACCCGACTCACTACGGTCGCGTGTGTCCCATTGAAACGCCTGAAGGCCCAAACATTGGTTTGATCAACTCGTTGGCGACCTATGCGCGCACCAATGAGTACGGCTTCTTGGAGTCGCCTTATCGTCGTGTGGTTGATGGTCAGGTCACTGATGATATCGAGTATTTGTCTGCCATTAACGAAGCCGAGCACGTGATTGCGCAGGCGTCGGCAACCGTTGACGAGAATGGACGCTTTACCGATGACTTAGTCGCGGTGCGTCACATGAACGAATTTACGGTGATGCCACCCGAGCGTATCGACTACATGGACGTATCGCCCAAGCAGGTTGTATCGATTGCGGCGGCTTTGATTCCGTTCCTTGAGCACGACGACGCTAACCGAGCTTTGATGGGTTCTAACATGCAGCGTCAGGCGGTCCCCACGTTGGTGAGTGATAAGCCCCTGGTTGGTACTGGTATGGAGCGCTACGTCGCTCGCGACTCTGGTGTGTGTGTGGTGGCGAAGCGAGCTGGCGTGGTCGATTCTGTCGACGCGAGCCGGATTGTGGTTCGAGCGAGTGCCGAAGAAGCTGACGGCAATGAAGCGCCAGTGGATATCTACAACTTAGTGAAGTACACCCGATCTAACCAGAATACCTGCATTAATCAGCGGGCCATCGTGAGTAAAGGCGATGTGGTTGAGCGCGGTGATATTTTGGCTGATGGTCCCTCCGTTGATATGGGTGACTTGGCGCTTGGGCAAAATATGCGTATCGCGTTCATGCCCTGGAATGGTTACAACTTCGAAGACTCGATCCTGGTATCTGAGCGTGTCGTTAAAGAAGATCGTTTCACATCGATTCATATCCAAGAACTGACCTGTATCGCCCGCGACACCAAGCTGGGATCCGAAGAAATTTCTGCCGATATTCCAAACGTTGGTGAAAGTGCGTTATCGAAGCTTGATGAGTCCGGTATCGTCTATATCGGTGCGGAAGTCGAGCCAGGTGACATCTTGGTGGGTAAGGTCACACCCAAAGGCGAGACTCAGCTAACACCAGAAGAAAAGCTGCTTCGTGCAATTTTCGGTGAGAAGGCATCAGACGTAAAAGATACGTCGCTGCGCGTACCCTCAAGCACCAAGGGAACCGTAATTGACGTTCAGGTCTTCACCCGCGATGGTTTGGAAAAAGACTCGCGAGCGCGCGAGATCGAAAACCACCAGTTGAACGAGTTCCGTAAGGATCTGAAAGAAGAGTATCGGATCTATGAGGAAGCGGTCTACGCTCGTTTGGCGTCTCAGTTAGTCGGTAAGAAGACACTTAGCGGTGCGGGTCTGAGCAAGGGCACAGTGTTGTCTGACGAGGTGCTTGCCGAGCTCGATCGCGAGCAGTGGTTCAAAATTAAGACCGATGACGCTGATGTCAATGCATTGATTGCCTCAGCAGAAAAGCAGTTAGAGGAAGAGAATCGTCAGTTAGAAGAGCGTTTCGAAGATAAGAAACGTAAGCTTCAAACTGGGGATGACCTGGCCCCTGGTGTTTTGAAAGTGGTCAAGGTTTACCTTGCGATCAAACGCCGTATTCAACCAGGCGATAAAATGGCAGGGCGTCATGGTAACAAGGGTGTTATCTCGGTGATCATGCCGGTAGAAGACATGCCCTACGACGCCAACGGTGAGCCCGTCGATATCGTTCTTAACCCACTCGGTGTGCCATCGCGCATGAACGTTGGGCAGATTTTAGAGACGCACTTAGGTATGGCGGCGCGCGGTCTTGGTGAAAAAATTAATACCATGATCGAAGAGCAGCGCGAAGTGGCTGAACTGCGTGAATTTTTGCACAAGATTTACAATAACGGCGCGGGTCGTTCGGAAGATCTTGATTCGTTAACAGACGACGAAATTCGCACTCTGGCCCAGAATCTACGCAAGGGTGTGCCGATGGCAACTCCGGTGTTTGATGGCGCGGCTGAAAGCGAGATCAAGGCCCTGTTAGCCTTAGCTGATATGCCTGAAAGTGGCCAGTTTACTCTGTTTGACGGTCGCACCGGTGACCAATTTGAGCGTCCTGTAACCGTCGGTTATATGTACATGCTGAAGTTGAACCACTTGGTGGATGATAAGATGCACGCGCGTTCAACAGGCTCGTATTCTTTGGTGACGCAGCAGCCTCTGGGCGGTAAAGCCCAATTCGGTGGTCAGCGCTTCGGAGAGATGGAGGTGTGGGCACTTGAGGCTTATGGTGCTGCATATACCTTGCAAGAAATGTTGACGGTTAAGTCTGACGATGTGGCTGGCCGTACCAAAATGTATAAAAACATCGTCGACGGTGATCATCGTATGGAGCCGGGCATGCCCGAGTCCTTTAACGTGTTGGTCAAAGAGATCCGCTCTTTGGGGATCGATATTGAGTTAGAAAACGACTAGTACGTTGAATTTGGGTGGGCGCGTAAGCGCCCCGGCACTAACACCCTCGTGGAGGAATAGCCTTGAGAGACTTACTTAACATATTAAAGTCACAGGGACAGACAGATGAGTTTGATGCAATCCGCATTGGCTTGGCGTCGTCTGAAATGGTTCGCTCTTGGTCTTATGGCGAAGTTAAAAAGCCCGAGACCATCAATTACCGTACGTTCAAGCCTGAGCGTGACGGTTTGTTCTGTGCCAAAATTTTTGGCCCAGTGAAAGATTACGAATGCTTATGTGGTAAATATAAGCGTTTGAAGCACCGCGGTGTCATTTGTGAGAAGTGTGGCGTTGAAGTTGCATTGGCGAAAGTACGTCGTGAGCGTATGGGACACATTGAGCTTGCAAGCCCGGTCGCTCACATCTGGTTTTTGAAGTCACTGCCCTCACGTATTGGCTTGCTGTTGGATATGACTCTGCGTGATATCGAACGTGTCCTATACTTTGAGTCATACATCGTCACTGACCCCGGTATGACGTCGTTAGAGTATGGCCAGCTGTTGTCGGATGAGCAGTACTACGAAGCCATGGAAGAATTCGGTGACGAGTTCGTCGCAAAAATGGGTGCTGAAGCCATCCAAGATATGATGAAGCAGCTAGATCTGGAGCGCGAAATTGCAAAATTGCGTGAGGAGATTCCTGCGACTAACTCCGAGACGAAAATTAAAAAGCTGTCTAAACGTCTTAAGTTAATGGAGGCGTTTGCTAGCTCGGGCAACAAGCCTGAGTGGATGGTCTTGAATGCGTTGCCAGTATTGCCGCCTGATCTGCGTCCGTTGGTGCCGCTAGAAGGTGGGCGGTTTGCAACGTCTGACTTGAATGATCTGTATCGTCGCGTCATTAACCGTAACAACCGTTTGAAGCGTCTATTGGATCTTAATGCGCCTGATATCATTGTTCGCAACGAAAAGCGTATGCTGCAGGAAGCGGTTGACGCTCTGTTAGATAACGGTCGTCGTGGTCGTGCTATTACCGGTTCGAACAAGCGCCCCTTGAAGTCGCTGGCCGACATGATCAAGGGTAAGCAGGGTCGTTTCCGTCAGAACTTGTTGGGCAAGCGCGTAGATTACTCGGGACGTTCGGTAATCGTGACAGGGCCCGCATTAAAGCTGCACCAATGTGGTCTGCCTAAGAAGATGGCATTAGAGCTGTTCAAGCCTTTCATTTTCGGCAAGCTTGAGCACCGTGGCTTGGCAACAACCATCAAAGCTGCGAAAAAGATGGTTGAGCGCGAGCCGCCAGAAGTTTGGGATATCTTGGCTGAGGTAATTCGTGAGCACCCAGTGCTACTGAACCGTGCGCCAACGCTTCACCGTTTGGGCATTCAGGCTTTCGAGCCAGTGCTGATTGAAGGTAAAGCGATTCAGTTGCACCCACTCGTGTGTGCGGCTTACAACGCTGACTTCGACGGGGACCAAATGGCGGTACACGTGCCGCTGACCATTGAGGCGCAGCTTGAAGCTCGCGCTTTGATGATGTCGACTAACAATATTTTGTCGCCTGCGAGTGGTGACCCAATTATCGTGCCGTCTCAGGACGTGGTGTTGGGCTTGTATTACATGACGCGTGACCGCATCAACGCCAAAGGCGAGGGTCGTATCTTTGCGAACGTGAGTGAAGTGCATCGCGCTTATCACAGCGGCGAAGTCGGTCTACAGGCGAAAGTAAAAGTGCGTATCCACGAATCTGTCGTTTCTGATGATGGTGATCGTAGCGAGCGTACCTTTATCGCTGACACCACCGTCGGCCGTGCGCTGTTGTGGGAAATCGTACCTGAGGGTATCGCCTACGAGATGGTGAACCAGCCCATGGTGAAGAAAGCGATTTCGCGCATCATTAACCGCTGCTACCGTGTGGTTGGTCTGAAAGCTACTGTAATCTTTGCTGACCAATTAATGTATACCGGCTATGAGTACTCGACTCGATCGGGCGCGTCGATCGGTGTGAACGACTTCGAAATTCCGGCGGAAAAAGCGCGTATCATTGAAGGCGCTGAGGCCGAAGTGAAAGAGATCGAAGATCAGTACGCCGCAGGTCTGGTGACTCAGGGCGAGAAATACAACAAAGTAATCGATATTTGGTCTCGTGCTAACGATTTGGTGTCAAAGTCGATGATGGACGGTTTGTCGAAAGAAACCGTGATCAACAAAGACGGCGAAGAGGAAGAGCAGGCGTCATTCAACTCAGTCTACATTTACGCCGACTCAGGTGCGCGTGGCTCACCAGCCCAGATTCGTCAGCTGGCGGGTATGCGTGGCTTGATGGCTAAACCCGATGGTTCGATTATTGAAACACCCATTACCGCGAACTTCCGTGAAGGTCTGAACGTACTGCAGTACTTTATTTCGACGCACGGCGCTCGTAAAGGTTTGGCGGATACCGCGTTGAAAACCGCAAACTCCGGTTACTTGACGCGTCGTTTGGTCGACGTGGCGCAAGATTTGGTTGTGACCGAAGACGATTGTGGCACCGACAAAGGCATCCTGATGACGCCTGTGATCGACGGTGGCGACATCATCGAAACCCTGGGTGATAGGGTCTTGGGTCGAATTGTTGCGCGCGATGTTATCCGTCCAGGAACGGATGACGGAATCGCTGTAACGGCGGGTACCATGCTGGATGAAGCTTGGATTCGTCGCTTAGAGGAAATGGGTATCGACGAAGTTGAGGTGCGCTCGCCGATTACTTGTGAAACTCGTCACGGTATTTGTTCGACCTGTTACGGTCGAGACTTGGCGCGCGGCCACAAAGTGAACATTGGTGAGGCGATCGGTGTTGTCGCGGCGCAGTCTATTGGTGAGCCTGGAACGCAGCTGACCATGCGTACCTTCCACATTGGTGGTGCGGCATCACGAGCTACTGCGGCGGATAACATTCGCGTGCTCAATGACGGTACGGTGCGGCTGCACAACCTTAAAACGGTACAGCGAGTCGATGGTTCATTGGTCGCTGTGTCGCGTTCAGGTGAGTTGTCGGTACTTGATACCAAAGGCCGCGAGAAGGAGCGCTACAAGTTACCTTACGGTGCCAATTTGGTCGTCAATGATCATGCCTCAATCACCGCGGGTGACGTGGTTGCAACTTGGGACCCTCACACACACCCAATCGTGACGGAAGTGGCAGGTACGGTTAAATTCGTGGGTATGGAAGACGGGATCACCGTTAAGCGTCAAACAGATGAGCTGACCGGTCTATCCAGTATCACCGTTATGGATGCAGGTGAGCGCCCAGCGGCGGGCAAAGACATTCGCCCGGCTGTCACCTTGATCGATGAAGAGGGTAACGAACTCTGCTTAGCCGGTACCAATGTGCCTGCACACTACTTCTTGCCCGCCGGTGCGTGGGTATCTTTGGAAGACGGTGTTCGCATTGAAATCGGTGACGTTATTGCTCGTATACCTCAGGAAGGTTCGAAAACACGCGACATCACTGGTGGTCTGCCACGTGTTGCCGACCTTTTCGAAGCGCGTCGTCCAAAAGAACCTGCGATCTTGGCAGAAATCAGCGGTACTGTGAGCTTTGGTAAAGAAACCAAGGGCAAGCGTCGTCTGATGATTACGCCGACCGATGGTTCTGTGATGCCTGATGGATCTACGCATTACGAAGCGTTAATTCCCAAGTGGCGCAACTTGTCGGTATTTGAAGGTGAGTTGGTCGAGAAAGGCGAAGTGGTATCAGAAGGGCCATTGAGCCCACATGACATCTTGCGTCTAAAAGGCATCGAAGAGCTTGCGAAGTATATCGTTAATGAGATCCAGGAAGTTTATCGCTTGCAGGGTGTAAAAATTAACGATAAGCACGTTGAAGTTATTGTGCGTCAGATGTTGCGTAAAGTGATCATTACGCATTCGGGTGACTCCACTCTGATTAAAGGTGAGCAGGTCGAGTACGTGACCTTGTTGGAAGAAAACGAGCGTCTGTTGGCTGATGGTCTCGTCCCCGCGTCTGGTGAGCGTGAGCTTTTGGGTATTACAAAGGCATCATTGGCCACCGAAAGCTTTATTTCAGCGGCCTCGTTCCAGGAGACGACCCGAGTGCTGACTGAAGCGGCGGTGACCGGTAAGCGCGACTATCTGCGTGGTCTGAAAGAGAACGTGGTCGTGGGGCGTTTGATCCCAGCGGGTACGGGCTTGGCCTACCACGAAGCGCGACGCAAGAAACGTGCGCAAGGCGATGAAATGCGCGTCAGTGCACAGGATATCGAAGCTGCATTAACCGAAGCCCTGCGGGCGGATGTTGGCGCTTCGGAAGATGAGCTTGAGTAACGAGAGTCACTGGGCTTGACGGTAAGAGGCGGCCTCTATAGAATGCCGCCTCCTTATTTTAGCTGCCCGTATTGGGCAACCAAGATCTGGCGAAAGTCAGAGCGAACAATCGGAGTTTTATTGCATGGCAACGATTAACCAGCTTGTGCGCAAGCCGCGCAAGCGTAAAGTGGTAAAGAGCGACGTACCTGCATTGCAGGCGTGTCCTCAACGTCGTGGAGTGTGTACTCGTGTATACACCACCACTCCTAAAAAACCTAACTCGGCGTTGCGTAAAGTATGTCGTGTTCGCTTGACCAACGGTTATGAAGTTTCTTCATACATCGGCGGTGAAGGTCACAACCTGCAAGAGCACAGCGTAGTGTTAATTCGTGGCGGTCGTGTAAAAGACTTGCCAGGTGTGCGCTATCACACCGTTCGCGGTAGCTTGGATACTTCAGGCGTAGCGAATCGTAAGCAAGCCCGTTCTAAGTACGGTGCGAAACGTCCTAAGTCATAGGACAGTAACAATCTGGTGCTACCCTGCAGGGTAGCGAAAAGTAAGGCCAAGTCTCTGCCTCTCCCACCTTAAATAAGTGGCAGGTCGGTACTTGGAATACCTGAAGAGAGAATAGTATGCCAAGAAGACGCGTTGTCGCAAAACGTGAAGTTTTGCCAGATCCCAAGTTTGGAAATGTCACCCTAGCTAAATTCATGAACCACGTCATGATTAGCGGTAAAAAATCGGTTGCCGAAAGTATCGTATACGGTGCTTTGGATATCGTTCAGCAAAAACTGAATAAAGATCCACTCGAAGCGTTTGATGAAGCATTAGAAAACATCGCGCCCATGGTGGAAGTTAAGTCTCGCCGCGTGGGTGGTGCGACCTATCAGGTGCCTGTCGAGGTTCGTCCAGCTCGCCGAACTGCGCTTTCTATGCGTTGGTTGGTAGAGTACGCACGTAACCGCGGTGAGAAGTCGATGCGTCAGCGTTTGGCTGGTGAAATCATTGACGCCTCTCAAGGTAAAGGTAATGCGGTTAAGAAGCGTGAAGACGTGCACCGTATGGCTGAAGCCAACAAGGCGTTCTCGCACTTCCGTTTCTAATACAAGCGGTTGTGTCATCGATTTTGGTGAGGATATATTGTGGCTCGTAAGACTCCCATAGCTCGCTATCGGAACATCGGTATTTGCGCTCACGTTGATGCGGGTAAAACCACAACAACGGAGCGCGTGCTTTTTTACACGGGTCTATCTCACAAAATCGGTGAGGTTCATGATGGCGCTGCCACTATGGACTGGATGGAGCAAGAGCAAGAGCGTGGTATCACGATTACCAGTGCTGCTACCACGTGCTTTTGGGCTGGTATGAACCAGCAATTTGACGAGCACCGCATTAATATTATTGATACGCCCGGACACGTCGATTTTACGATTGAAGTTGAGCGTTCGCTGCGCGTACTTGATGGTGCTGTGGTGGTCTTGTGTGGTTCCTCGGGCGTTCAGCCGCAGACGGAAACCGTTTGGCGTCAAGCCAACAAATACGAAGTGCCTCGCATGGTCTTTGTTAACAAAATGGACCGAGCAGGGGCGAGTTTTGAGCGCGTTGTGCAGCAGTTGCGCGACCGTCTGGGTGCCAATGCGGTGCCCCTCCAAATGACGATTGGGGCAGAAGACGAGTTCAAAGGCGTCGTCGACCTGATCAAGCGTAAAGCCATCATTTGGAATGAAGCCGACCAGGGTATGACTTTCGAATACCAAGATATTCCTGAGGATATGGTCGACGAGGTCGAAGAAATGCGAGAGTTCATGGTTGAAGCGGCCGCCGAGGCAAGCGACGACCTGATGAACAAATACCTCGAAGGCGAAGAGCTTAGCGAAGAAGAGATTAAGCAAGGTATCCGCGCTCGGACTTTGGCGAACGAAATCATTCCCGTGTTGGGTGGATCTGCCTTCAAGAATAAGGGTGTTCAAGCTGTCTTGGATGCTGTTGTTGAGTACATGCCATCGCCCACTGAGGTCAAAGCCATCGAAGGGACATTGGAAGATGGCGAAACGGTTGACACCCGCGAAGCTGACGATAGCGCACCTTTTGCAGCGCTGGCATTTAAAATCGCCACAGATCCTTTCGTCGGCACGCTGACTTTCTTCCGCGTGTATTCCGGTAAGTTGGAAAGCGGTACGGCTGTTTACAACTCAGTTAAAGAGAAAAAAGAGCGTGTCGGCCGCATGGTGCAAATGCATGCGAACAGCCGAGAAGAGATTAAAGAGTGTTTGGCGGGGGATATCGCCGCCGCAGTGGGTCTTAAAGATGTCACCACCGGTGACACCTTGTGCGCCATTGATAAACCGATTGTACTTGAGCGCATGGAGTTTCCTGAACCCGTGATTTCGGTGGCGGTGGAACCCAAGTCGAAGGCCGACCAAGAAAAAATGGGAGTTGCTCTCGGTAAGCTCGCCCAAGAGGATCCGTCATTCCGCGTTAAAACGGACGAAGAGACTGGTCAAACGATTATTTCTGGGATGGGTGAGTTGCACCTCGATATTATCGTTGACCGTATGCGTCGTGAGTTTAGCGTTGAAGCAAATATTGGCAAGCCGCAAGTCGCTTATCGCGAGCGCATCCGTAACAAGGCCGAGGTTGAGGGCAAATTTGTCCGCCAGTCTGGTGGTCGAGGTCAGTACGGGCATGTCTGGGTTCGATTCGAACCGGCAGAAGATCAAGGCGCTGATGGGCTAGAGTTTGTCAATGAAGTCGTCGGTGGGGTTGTGCCTCGCGAGTATATTCCGGCTGTGCAAAAAGGCATTGAGGAGCAGATGCAAAACGGCGTTTTGGCCGGTTACCCGTTGTTGGGCCTTAAGGCAACGTTATACGACGGTTCGTTTCACGATGTTGACTCGAATGAAATGGCATTTAAAATCGCCGCGTCGATGGCGACTAAGAAGTTAGCTCAAGTCGGTGGGGCGGCATTGCTCGAACCCATAATGAAGGTCGAAGTCGTAACGCCGGAAGAAAATATGGGCGACGTAGTGGGTGATCTTAATCGCCGTCGGGGTCTCATTTTGGGTATGGATGAAAGCGTAAGCGGTAAGGTGATCAACGCTGAGGTGCCTCTTGCAGAAATGTTTGGGTACGCGACGGATTTGCGATCAGCAACTCAGGGGCGGGCGACCTACACAATGGAGTTTGCAAAGTATTCGGAAGCGCCGAGTAATATTGCAGATGCCATCGTTGCGAAAAACGGGATTTATTAACTTAGCGAAAGCTATCAATTGAGAGGTGTTTTAAAGTGGCAAAGGAAAAGTTTGAGCGTAGTAAGCCTCACGTAAACGTGGGCACAATTGGTCACGTAGACCATGGTAAAACGACTCTGACCGCGGCTCTGACTCGAGTTTGCGCAGAGGTATTTGGTGGACAAGCGGTTGCGTTTGACGGTATTGACAACGCACCGGAAGAGCGTGAGCGTGGTATTACGATTGCGACTTCACACGTAGAGTACGATTCATCGATTCGTCACTACGCGCACGTAGACTGCCCTGGGCACGCTGACTATGTTAAGAACATGATCACGGGTGCTGCACAGATGGACGGTGCGATCTTGGTATGTGGTGCGACTGACGGTCCAATGCCTCAGACTCGCGAGCACATTCTGTTGTCTCGTCAGGTAGGTGTACCTTACATCGTTGTGTTCTTGAACAAAGCTGACCTTCTTGCAGAAGACTGTGGTGGTGTTGGTACTGAAGAATACGAAGAGATGAAAGAGTTGGTTGAAATGGAACTTCGTGAGTTGTTGGACACTTACGACTTCCCAGGCGACGATACTCCAATCATCTGTGGTTCTGCGTTGATGGCCTTGAACGGCGAAGACGACAACGAGCTTGGCACGAGTGCCGTTAAAGCATTGGTTGAAGCTTTGGATACCTATATTCCTGAGCCAGAGCGTGCGATTGATCAGACGTTCTTGATGCCAGTAGAAGACGTATTCTCGATCTCAGGTCGTGGTACGGTGGTAACGGGCCGTGTTGAGCGTGGCGTGATCAAAGTGGGTGAAGAGATCGAGATCGTTGGTATCCGTGACACCACCAAGACAACTTGTACGGGCGTTGAGATGTTCCGTAAGTTGTTGGACGAAGGTCGTGCTGGAGAGAACGTTGGTGTTTTGTTGCGTGGTACTAAGCGTGAAGACGTAGAGCGTGGTCAGGTATTGGCGAAGCCCGGTAGCGTTAAGCCGCACACTAAGTTTGAAGCAGAAGTTTACGTATTGAGCAAAGATGAAGGTGGTCGTCACACGCCATTCTTTAAAGGTTACCGTCCTCAGTTTTACTTCCGTACGACGGACGTAACGGGTGCGTGTGAATTGCCTGATGGCGTAGAGATGGTAATGCCAGGTGACAACATTCAGATGGTTGTTACGTTGATTGCACCGATTGCGATGGAAGACGGTTTGCGTTTTGCGATCCGTGAAGGTGGTCGTACGGTTGGTGCTGGCGTTGTAGCCAAAATCATCGAGTAATCGATACCAGCCCTGGGTTGGGGTGTTGCCCCAACCCGCCGAGCCGAATAGCTGCTTGCAGTTATTCGGCTTTGTTGTTTATACGTGCTGTAATTTGCTCATT
This sequence comes from Aequoribacter fuscus, assembly GCF_009910365.1. Taxonomy (NCBI): domain Bacteria; kingdom Pseudomonadati; phylum Pseudomonadota; class Gammaproteobacteria; order Cellvibrionales; family Halieaceae; genus Aequoribacter; species Aequoribacter fuscus. Next base: position 428,211 of record NZ_CP036423.1, read on the forward strand.
TGGCACGATCCTTTTGCTAGCTCCCCGGATCTGAAAGACACATGCAGCCACAATCAAGGCCGTACCGCTGAGCGTGTTTAGACTGATGCTTTCGTCAAATACAATCCACCCTAAGGCAGCGGCCCAGATGAAAGCAGTGTATTCTAGCGTTACCAAGCTCGCAGTGACTGCGTGTCGGTAAGCGTATGAAAAGCAGATAAGGGCACCTAAAGCCAAGCTTGCTGCCGTTGCGGCAAGAACGCCTGCGCCAAAATTGGGTAATGGCTCTGCCCACCAGGGTGCGAGTAATGCGAGGCCTACAAAGGTGACTAGTGTCTGATAAAAGCTGATTTCAAGTGGCTGCGCTATGAGGGCTTGTTGTCTCTGTAAAATCAGATTGTAAGCATACATTACGGCCGAGAGAAGAACGGCGCCGCTACCTAACAGCGATTGCATTTCAAATTTTAAAAGCTCCTCAAGTAAGAGCACACCGACGCCAAGAAGCGCGATTACTGAGGCAATATAATCGTTCGGGACGATCGGCTCGTTAATGAGCCACGCCGCCAGAAACAGGGCAATGATTGGGGCGATAAAGGAAAGCCCCACCGCCTGCGCCAGCGGGATCTGTGTGAGTCCCCAAAAAAACAGCGATGCCATGACCAGCGTGAGCGCCCCTCGTTTGACGTGAAGGCGGAGGGTTTGGCGTGAGGGCTTACTCGGTCTGCCGATGAGATAGAGTGCGCCGATAATGATGATCCCGAAACTCATACGCCAAAACATGGCGTTATAAACACCATGTTGAAGCGACAATGATTTCATGGTCGCATCCATGCCAGAGAACAGTGCGACGCCGGCGGCGCCGGCTAAGAGGGCGAGTCTGCCGGGTGCGGGTGTTACCACGCGCGGCGTTGCGCGTTTTCTTGGGTGATCTGCTCGTTCAGGGTATACAAATCATAGAGCCACCCTAGCAAGAACAAGCCACCAGTGAAGAGGTACAGTAAGCCCGTGAATATTTTGCCCATGTAAAAGCGATGAACTCCGAAAATCCCTAGAAAGGTCAAGAAGATCCACGCCAGGCTGTAATTGATAGGGCCATCAGTGAAGCGCCAGTCAGCTTGCTTGTCCATACTGGGAATTAAAAATAGGTCAACGATCCAGCCCACAAAGAACAAGCCCAGGGTAAAAAACCAAATGGTACCGCTCACCTGCTTGCCGTAATAGAATCGGTGAGCGCCCATGAACCCAAAAATCCACAATAAATAGCCCATTAACATCGAATGCGTATTGGTATTATTAGAAGGTGCCATAAAAAGATCCTCGTTTTAGAAGCGTCTAGCTTCTTCTATTTGCGGACTTTGGGCAACTGTCCGCGCGCTGAATTGATGGGGGCTTGAGCTGGAAAGAGGCAAAAGGTCCACTGTCAGGTAATTTTCCACTTCTCCCGAACTTTTTGTCTTTTCGCTGTAAGTACGCTTGACAGCGCTTGGCCGCGTCTTTAGAATTCGCGTTCCTTTTTCGGGGGTCTCCTTGCGAGCTCTCGGTTATTTATATTTTGGAGACTAGTCACGTGCAAAACCAACGCATTCGTATTCGCCTGAAAGCTTTTGATCACCGTTTGATTGATGCTTCAACGCAAGAGATTGTTGAAACCGCGCGTCGCACTGGGGCTCAGGTTCGCGGACCTATCCCTCTGCCGACTCGTAAAGAGAAGTTTACTGTGTTGATTTCGCCTCACGTAAACAAAGATGCTCGTGACCAGTATGAGATTCGTACCCACAAACGGTTGCTCGACATCGTGGAGCCAACAGAAAAAACGGTTGACGCTTTGATGAAGCTCGACTTAGCAGCAGGTGTGGAAGTACAGATTAGTCTTGGTTAACGACAATTCGTAGCAAGACCTGCCCGCAGTACTCCAATCTGCGGGCGTGTAACGTTCAGCGATGGACGGCCATAGAGGGTTAGCCCCGTACACTGAGAGGTTAGAAAAATGACTATTGGTTTAGTCGGCCGTAAAACCGGTATGACTCGTGTTTTTACCGAAGACGGCGTATCAATTCCAGTAACCGTAGTGGAGGTGTCTCCAAACCGCGTTACTCAGATCAAAGAGCTTGATGCCGATGGGTATCGTGCTATTCAGGTAACAACTGGAACTCGCAAAGCAAGTCGCGTCAATAAATCTGCTGCCGGGCATTACGCTAAGGCCGGCGTTGAGGCGGGTGTTGGTTTGTGGGAGTTTCGCCTTGAAGCTGGTGAAGACGCGCCTGAAGTGGGTGCAGAGCTGACCGTAGGTCGATTCGAAGTGGGTCAAAAAGTTGACGTCGCTGGAAAGTCGAAGGGTAAGGGCTTTCAGGGTGGTGTGAAGCGTTGGAACTTTAAGATGCAGGACGCAACTCACGGTAACTCTTTGTCGCACCGTGCGCCAGGTTCTATCGGTCAGTGTCAGACACCGGGTCGCGTATTTAAAGGGAAGAAAATGGCAGGCCAGATGGGTAACGTCGCTGTTACTACCCAGGGTCTCGAGGTTGTGCGTGTCGATGCAGAGCGCAACTTGTTATTAATCAAAGGTGCGGTTCCAGGTGCGCCAGGCGGTGATGTCGTAGTGCGTCCCGCTGTAAAGGCATAAGTTAGGGGATTCGAACGTGGAATTAAATGTATTGAAGCCCGGGAATGCGTCAGCTGGCACAGTGTCTGTGTCCGACGTTGCGTTTGCTCGTGAATACAATGAAGCTTTGGTTCACCAAGTTGTAACTGCCTACTTGGCAGGTGCTCGTCAGGGTACGCGTGCTCAGAAGACTCGTTCAGAGGTGAGTGGTGGTGGTAAGAAGCCGTGGCGCCAGAAGGGTACGGGCCGCGCCCGAGCCGGAACCATTCGTTCGCCAATCTGGCGTACCGGTGGTGTGACTTTTGCGGCTAAGCCCCAGGATCACAGTCAAAAAGTGAATCGTAAAATGTATCGCGCGGCAATCCGCTCGATTCTGTCAGAGCTGGCTCGTCAAGAGCGTCTGTTGGTGGTTGAGTCAATGGATGTCGAGGCGCCCAAAACCAAGTTGCTGGTCAAGCAGTTGGGTGAGTTTGGTTTGGATAACGTGCTGATCGTTGCATCTGAAGTAAACGAAAACCTGTACCTTGCGTCTCGTAACTTGCACACGGTTGACGTGCGTGACGTTGAGAGCGTGGATCCAGTGAGTTTGATTGCATATGACAAGGTTGTGGTAACTGTCGATGCTGTGAAAAAGTTTGAGGAGATGCTCGGATGAACCAGGAGCGATTGTTTCAAGTAATTAGAGCGCCTCACGTTTCTGAAAAGGCTGCGGTTGTTGCTGATATCAACAACCAGTACGTTTTCCGTGTAGCGCTCGATGCGAGCAAGGCAGAAGTTAAGGCGGCTGTCGAAAAGTTTTTCAAAGTAAACGTAGAGTCTGTAAGCACCTTGCGCGTTAAAGGTAAAACCAAGCGTAATCGCTTCGGTTTTACGACTAAGCCAAGCTGGAAAAAGGCTTACGTTACGTTGGCGCAGGGTCAAGAAATTGACTTTGCTACCGTGGAATAAGGGGTAGGTCATGGCTGTATTAAAAAGTAAACCCACGTCTGCCGGCCGCCGCCATGTTGTGCGCGTCGTCGAGCAGGATTTGCACAAGGGTGCACCCCATAAGCCTTTGCTGGAAAGCCAAAGTAAGTCGGGCGGTCGCAACAACAATGGTCGTATCACGACACGTCATGTCGGTGGTGGTCACAAGCAGCATTATCGCATCATAGACTTTAAGCGTAACAAAGACGGTATGCCTGCGAAGGTTGAGCGCTTGGAATATGATCCAAACCGTACCTCGCACATTGCGTTGATTTTGTTCCCCGATGGCGAGCGTCGTTACATTCTGGCGCCCAAGGGTCTCAAGGCGGGTGATGTAGTACAAAACGGTCCGGCAGCGCCGATCAAGGCGGGCAACTGCTTGCCCATCCGAAACATTCCTGTCGGCTCTGTGATCCACGCGATCGAGCTTAAGCCTGGCAAGGGTGCTCAGTTGGCGCGCTCGGCAGGTGCAGCAGTGCAGTTGGTTGCTCGTGAAGGCGCGTACGCAACCATTCGTTTGCGCTCTGGTGAAATGCGTAAGGTGCTGAGTGATTGTCGCGCGACTATCGGCGAAGTGTCCAATTCAGAACATAGCCTGCGCAAGCTGGGCAAAGCCGGTGCGAAGCGTTGGCGAGGTGTTCGTCCTACCGTACGCGGTGTGGCGATGAACCCGGTAGATCACCCGCATGGTGGTGGTGAGGGTAGAACGTCTGGTGGACGTCACCCTGTTAGCCCATGGGGTACTCCGACTAAAGGTTATAAGACGCGTTCTAACAAGCGTACCGATAAATTGATTGTTCGCCGTCGCGGCAAGAAGTAAGCGACTAGGTCGATAGGATAGAGGATAGTATTGTGCCCCGTTCATTAAAAAAAGGCCCCTTCATTGATCTGCACCTGCAGAAAAAAGTAGAAGCCGCACTTGAGAGCAACGACCGTCGTCCAATCAAAACCTGGTCGCGTCGTTCAATGGTATCGCCCGATATGGTTGGTTTGACCATCGCCGTTCACAACGGACGTCAGCATGTGCCTGTCTTGATCAACGAAGACATGGTAGGTCACAAGCTGGGTGAGTTCGCAGTCACGCGTACTTTCAAAGGGCACATCGTAGATAAGAAGGCGAAGCGTTAAGCGTCGCGTAGGAGAGGTAAGCAACCATGGAAGTGGCAGCAAAATTACGAGGAGCGCGAATCTCGGCACAGAAAGCCCGTTTGGTGGCTGACCAGGTTCGCGGCTTGCCCGTAGAAAAGGCATTAGACGTGCTTGCGTTTAGCCCTAAAAAAGCGGCGCATATAGTGAAAAAGGTGCTGGATTCCGCAATCGCAAACGCGGAAAACAACGAAGGTGCCGACGTGGATGAGTTGAAAGTATCAACCATCTTTGTGGATGAGGGTATGACAATGAAGCGCTTGCGTCCTCGCGCTAAAGGTCGTGCAGATCGTATTTTAAAGCGCACTTGTCACATCACTGTGAAAGTCGCAGACGGCGAAGGTTAGGAGAAGACCATATGGGTCAGAAAGTACATCCAACCGGTATTCGGTTAGGTATTGTTAAAGACCATAACTCAGTATGGTACGCGGATTCGAAAAATTACGCGCGTCAGCTGATCACTGATTTAGAAGTACGCCAGTACATCGAAAAAGTGCTAGACAATGCCTCTGTAAGCCGCATTTTGATCGAGCGTCCTGCACAGACAGCGCGTATTACGATTTCAACTGCGCGTCCAGGTATCGTTATTGGTAAGAAAGGCGAAGATGTTGATAAGTTGCGCAAAGATTTGAGCGCACGCATGGGTGTGCCTGTGAATATCAACATCGAAGAAATTCGTAAGCCCGATCTTGATGCAAAATTAGTCGCTCAAAACGTTGCTCAGCAGCTCGAGCGCCGCGTCATGTTTCGTCGCGCTATGAAGCGTGCGGTTCAAAATGCACTCCGTCAGGGTGCAGAGGGCGTAAAAATCCAGGTCAGTGGCCGTTTGGGCGGCGCTGAGATTGCACGGGCGGAATGGTACCGTGAAGGTCGAGTGCCGCTGCACACTTTGCGTGCGGACATCGACTATGCAACATACGAAGCTTCTACGACTTACGGCATTATCGGCGTTAAGGTGTGGATTTTCAAAGGCGAGGTCATCGGCGGACAAGAGTCTGCGCAAGATGGCGGCAAGAAACCAGCGGCTAATTAAGGTTCGGTGCTATGTTACAGCCTAAGCGTACAAAATTTAGAAAAATGCAGAAGGGCCGCAACCGCGGTTTAGCTCTGCGCGGTAGCAAAGTCAGTTTCGGTGAGTTTGGTCTGAAAGCGGTAGGTCGCGGTCGTATTACGGCGCGTCAAATCGAGGCTGCTCGTCGTGCAATGACACGTCACATCAAGCGTGGCGGTAAAATCTGGATTCGTGTGTTTCCAGACAAACCTATCACTGGTAAGCCTTTAGAGGTTCGTCAGGGTAAAGGTAAGGGTAACGTCGAGTACTGGGTGGCTCAGGTGCAGCCTGGCAAAGTACTTTACGAAGTGCAGGGTGTTTCTGAGCAGTTGGCGCGTGAAGCGTTTACCTTGGCGGCAGCAAAGATTCCTGTGGCAACAAAATTTGTTAAGCGATCGGTGATGTGATGAAAACGAGTGAGTTGCGAGAAAAATCGGCGCAAGAACTCAATGAGACTTTGTTGAGTTTGCGTGAAGAGCAGTTCAAGTTGCGTATGCAAAAGGCAACCGGCCAGCTCGGACAGACACATTTATTGAAAGATAACCAGCGAGCGATTGCGCGTGTTAAGACGCTGCTCACTGAGAAAGGCGGTGAAGGCTGATGGCAACGACAGAAAAACGTATTCGTACGGCTACCGGCAGGGTAGTTAGTGACAAAATGGACAAAACAATCACAGTGTTGATTGAGCGTCGCGTTAAGCACCCAGTGTATGGCAAGTACATCACGCGCTCATCAAAGATCCACGCACACGATGAAGCAAACGAGTGTTCGATCGGAGATACAGTGGTTGTTCGTGAGAGTCGCCCTTTGTCAAAGTCTAAAACGTGGACTTTGGATCAAGTGGTAGAAAAGGCTGCGGAACTTTAAGTCAGCAAGAAACCGACCGTCAGGTCTTTCGGAGTAGAGCATGATTCAAACTCAGTCATATTTAGAAGTTGCTGACAACAGTGGTGCGCGTCGCGTGATGTGCATCAAGGTGTTGGGCGGCTCAAAGCGTCGATACGCTCGTGTTGGTGACTTGATTAAGGTTACCGTCAAAGAGGCGATTCCTCGCGGTAAGGTTAAAAAAGGTCAGGTAATGACCGCGGTTGTCGTTCGCACTCGCAAGGGTGTTCGTCGACCCGATGGTTCGTTGATTAAGTTCGACGACAACGCGGCGGTGTTGTTAAACAACAACCAGGCGCCGATTGGTACGCGTATTTTTGGCCCCGTAACACGTGAATTGCGTGGCGAGAAGTTTATGAAGATTATTTCGCTTGCGCCGGAAGTTATTTAACCCGGCAGCAGACGACGAGGATTAGACATGAAAATTAAACGAGATGACGAAGTCATTGTACTTGCCGGTAAAGATAAAGGTAAGCGTGGCAAGGTGCGTAAGGTAATGGGTAGCGATCGTTTGATCGTAACCGGTATCAATCGCGTTAAGAAGCACACCAAGCCTAACCCGCAGGCGGGTATTGCTGGTGGTATTGTGGAGCAGGAAGCCTCTATTCATGTCTCCAATGTTGCGATTTACAACGCGCAAACAAACAAGGCGGATCGTGTTGGTTACAAGGCCGAAGATGGCAAGAAAACGCGGATCTATAAATCAACTGGCGAAGCGATTGACGCGTAGCGCGAGCTGCGAATTGAGGTTGAAATAAATGGCCACTTTGAAACAAAAATATCGGGACGAAATCGCGCCAGCTCTTAAAGAAGAGTTAGGCTTGCGTAATGTTATGGAAGTCCCGCGCATAACCAAAATCACTTTGAATATGGGTGTGGGTGAAGCTGTCGGTGACAAAAAGGTGTTGGAAAACGCTGTTGCTGACATGACCAAGATCTCTGGTCAGAAGCCTATCATTACCAAAGCTCGTCGTTCGATTGCAGGCTTCAAGATTCGTGACGGTTGGCCGATCGGTTGTAAGGTCACTTTGCGCTCGGATCGCATGTACGAATTCTTGGATCGTTTGATTGGTATCGCCATCCCCCGTATTCGCGACTTCCGCGGTATTACGCCGAAGGCGTTTGACGGTCGCGGTAACTTTGCGATGGGTGTGACTGAGCAGATCATCTTCCCTGAAATTAACTACGATGAAGTCGATAAGTTGCGTGGTATGGATATTACCATCACAACAACGGCGCGCACTGACGACGAAGGTCGTGCATTGCTCCGCGCGTTCAACTTCCCGTTTAAAGGCTAAGAGGTAGATCCACATGGCAAAGAAATCCATGATTGCGCGCGAAACCAAGCGTACGCGAACCGTCGCTAAATTTGCGGCAAAGCGCGCCGAGTTGAAAGCGATTATTGCAGACGTCAATGCTTCAGAGGACGCGCGTTGGGATGCACAAGTCGCATTGCAAAAGCTGCCTCGCAATGCAAGCCCAGTTCGCCAGCAACGTCGCTGTCAGATAACGGGTCGTCCGCACGGTGTTTACCGCAAGTTCGGACTGTGTCGTAACAAGTTGCGCGAAGCTGCCATGCGTGGTGATGTGCCTGGCTTAGTTAAGTCTAGCTGGTAACAAGAGAGATTCGATTATGAGTATGCAAGATCCATTGGCTGATATGCTAACGCGAATTCGCAATGCACAAATGGCCGGCAAAAAAAGCGTTGAAATGCCAGCGTCGAAACTGAAAGCGGCTGTCGCGGCAGTATTGGTGGGCGAAGGTTACATTGAGAGTGTTGAGACTCTGGAGCAGGACGGTAAAAAGCGCCTGGCGTTAACCTTGAAGTACTTCAACGGCAAGCCCGTGATCGCCGAGATCGACCGTAAGAGTCGACCTGGTTTGCGTCAATACGCTGCGCGTGACGAATTGCCAAAGGTTCGCGGCGGTTTGGGTGTGGCCATTGTGTCCACTTCTAAGGGTGTAATGAGCGATCGCGCTGCGCGTGCTGCGGGTGTTGGTGGCGAAGTACTTTGCACCGTATTTTAATTTGATATTGAAGAGTTGGTTCTATGTCTAGAGTCGCAAAATCCCCAGTAAACGTGCCGAAAGGTGTTGAGGTCACGTTGAATGATCGCGCGCTAAGCGTTAAAGGTGGCAAAGGTTCTTTGTCGCTAGCGCTTACCGACGGTATTCAAGTGTTACAAGAAGGCGAAGAGTTGACGGTCAGCTACGACAGCGACGCGCACAAAGCCATGGCAGGTACGACACGTATGTTGGTGAACAACATGGTTGTTGGTGTCAGTACTGGCTGGCAGAAGAAATTGGTTTTGAACGGTGTGGGTTATCGTGCAAAAGCGGAAGGCAGCGTCTTAAACCTGACCTTGGGTTTATCGCACCCTGTTAATTACGAGCTGCCCGAGGGCGTTAGCGCCGAGACACCGACTCAAACAGAAGTTGTGGTGAGCGGTATCGACAAGCAAGCCGTTGGCCAGGCCGCAGCAGAAATTAGAGCGTTTCGTCCGCCAGAGCCTTACAAGGGCAAGGGTATTCGCTACGCTGATGAACACGTACGTCGTAAAGACGCTAAGAAGAAGTAGGTAAGCGCAAATGAATGAGAAGACAGTATCACGCCTGCGCCGTGCACGTAAGTCACGTGCTCGTATGAAGGCTGCAGAAGCGGTTCGCTTGACGGTTCACCGAACACCGCGCCACATTTACGCTCAAGTGTTAAACGCGGCGGGTGACAAGGTGTTGGCAGCGGCGAGCACGCTGGATAAATCACTTCGTGACGGCGCGACCGGTAACCAAGCCGCTGCTGCGGAAGTGGGTAAGTTGATTGCGCAGCGCGCCAAAGATGCTGGTGTAACACAAGTGGCATTTGATCGCAGTGGCTTCCGCTACCACGGTCGCGTTAAATCGCTTGCTGACGCAGCACGCGAAAACGGTTTGGAATTCTAAGGGCAGGCACGAATATGAGTGATCAAAGAAAACAGCAAACTGAAGGCGACCTGCAAGAGAAGCTGGTACAGGTTAACCGTGTTGCGAAAGTGGTCAAAGGTGGTCGTATTTTCAGTTTTACTGCCTTGACGGTTGTAGGCGACGGCAATGGTAAAGTCGGCTTTGGTCGTGGTAAGGCGCGCGAAGTGCCAGTCGCGATCCAAAAAGCGATGGAAGCAGCTCGTCGCAACATGATCCAGGTCGAGCTTGATGGCGGCACTATCCAGTACCCCATTAAAGCAAGACATGGGGCTTCAAAAGTTTACATGCAGCCTGCATCAGAAGGTACCGGTGTTATTGCTGGTGGTGCGATGCGTGCCGTATTGGAAATTGCTGGTGTTGAGAACGTATTGGCGAAGTGCTACGGCTCAACCAACCCAGTAAACGTTGTGCGTGCGACCTTTAATGGTCTACGTGATATGGCCTCTCCCGACGACGTTGCTGCTAAGCGTGGCAAAACCGTCGAAGAGATCTTGAATTAAGCATTGGTATAGGGTGGTCGCATAGCCATGGCTAAATCGACAGTAAAAGTTACACAGATCAAGAGCCGTCACGGTCGTCATCGCACTCATCAAGCTTGCTTGGCAGGTTTAGGTTTGCGTCGAATTGGACACACAGTTGAGGTGGAAGACACCCCCTCAACGCGTGGCATGATCAACAAAGTGGCCTACATGGTCAAAGTTGAGGAGTAAAACAATGTCTGACGTGATGCGTTTAAATACACTCAGTCCAGCGGATGGTTCTCGTCCTGACGGGAAGCGTGTGGGCCGCGGTATTGGTAGCGGTTTAGGTAAAACGGCGGGTCGTGGCCACAAAGGTCAAAAAGCTCGCTCCGGCGGACGAGTTCGTCCGGGTTTTGAAGGCGGTCAGATGCCTTTGCAGAAGCGATTGCCGAAGTACGGCTTCAAATCACGCGTTGGCATGAAAACCGCGGAAGTGCGTTTGGGTGACCTAGCTCGCTTGACGGGTGACGTGGTTGATATGGACGCCCTGAAGGCGGCAGATTTGGTGCGCAATGACATGACGCGTGCTCGTATCTTCTTGGCAGGCAGCGTTGATCGCGCTTTGACGGTTAAGGGTCTGGGCGTTTCAAAAGGCGCGCGTGCTGCGATCGAACAAGCTGGCGGCAAGGTCGAGGACTAAATGGCTAACGGGCAGCAGGTTCCAGGCATGAATACAGCCGGGTTAGGCGAGCTTTTTGCTCGCCTACGGTTCGTTTTGGTCGCGCTGATTATTTATCGTATCGGCACACATATTCCTGTGCCGGGTATTGATCCTGCGCAGTTGCAAGCCCTGTTCAATTCAAACCAAGGCACCATTTTGGGCTTGGCAAACATGTTCTCTGGCGGTGCGCTAGAGCGTATGAGTATTCTTGCGCTTGGCATTATGCCCTACATCTCTGCGTCAATTATTATGCAGTTGATGTCGGCCGTAACTCCATCGCTTGAGCAGTTGAAGAAAGAAGGCGAGTCGGGTCGACGCAAAATTTCGCAGTACACCCGCTACTTGACGGTTGGTTTAGCGATTATCCAGGCGACCGGCATGACGGTCGGCATGGCCAACCAAGGTATGGCGTACAGTGTTTCGCCTGTATTTTATGTGATCGCGATTACGTCGCTCGTGACTGGCGCTATCTTCATGATGTGGTTGGGTGAGCAGATTACTGAGCGCGGCGTTGGCAATGGTATTTCATTGCTGATATTTGCAGGCATCGTGGCGGGTTTACCTTCGGCAATCGGTCAGTCTTTGGAACAGGCCCGCCAGGGCGAGCTCAATATATTGGTGTTGCTCGGTATTTTAGCCCTAGCGATCGTCGTAATTTATCTGATCATCTTCATAGAGCGTGGTCAGCGTAGGATAACCGTTAATTACGCCAAGCAGCAGCGCGGTAATCGTATGTACCAGGCGCAAAGTTCGCATTTGCCCCTGAAGGTGAATATGGCGGGTGTCATCCCGGCGATATTTGCGAGCAGTATTTTGTTGTTCCCTGCATCGATTGCGCAGTGGTTTGGTAGCGGTAACTCGTCAGATTGGTTGCAAGACTTGGCTGTGGCGATTGGACCGGGACAACCCTTGAACATTCTGCTGTTTACCGTATTCATTGTGTTTTTCTGTTTTTTCTACACGGCGTTAATGTTTAACCCAGTTGAAGTCTCCGATAACCTGAAACGTTCCGGGGCTTTTATTCCAGGTATTCGTCCTGGGCAGCAAACTGCCAACTTTATTGACGGTGTGCTGACGCGTTTGACTGTTTTTGGTGCGGCTTATATCGCACTCGTTTGTTTGCTGCCACAGTTTTTGGTAGTGACATGGAACGTGCCCTTTTACTTGGGTGGTACCTCTTTACTGATTGTTGTTGTGGTCGTGATGGACTTCATGGCTCAGGTTCAAAGCCACATGATGTCGCAGCAGTACGATTCAGTGATGAAGAAAGCCAACCTGAAAAATTATGGGTCTGCCGGCCGCGTTCGGTAAGACTTGTTGTAACGGAGAGAAGTGATGAAAGTTAGAGCATCAGTTAAGAAAATTTGCCGCAACTGCAAAGTGGTCCGCCGCGCAGGTGTGGTACGGGTGATTTGTTCTTCAGACCCACGCCATAAGCAGCGTCAGGGTTAAGGCAAGTCTTGAGTTGATTTTTAAGAGCGAAGTCGATAAACTGCCGCGCCTTTTGACGAGTGTCATGCGATTAGCGGTTTTAGCGATCCTTCGCACAATAGTAAAGTAATTTGGAGAAAGATGGATGGCACGTATCGCCGGCGTCAACATACCCGATAACAAACACGCTGTTATTTCTTTGACCTACATCTACGGTGTAGGTAAGACCAAAGCAAAAGAGCTTTGTGCAGCGACGAATATTGCAGAAGACACCAAAATCGGTGACTTGAGTGAAGCTCAAATGGACGAACTTCGCGGCAAAGTTGGCGAAATGATGGTGGAAGGTGATTTGCGCCGGGAAGTGTCTATGAACATCAAACGTTTGATGGACTTGGGCTGTAACCGTGGTTTGCGTCACCGTAAAGGTTTGCCCTTACGCGGTCAGCGTACGAAAACCAATGCGCGCACGCGTAAAGGTCCTCGTAAGCCCATCCGCAAGTAAGTAGGTAGTATGGCGAGCGCCTTGTGCGCTCACTTAGTGTAGCTACACCGCAGTGTAGTGTTGATATTAAAAGTAGGACGATTTTATGGCTAAGCCAAGCGCGAAAGCACCGCGTCGTAAGATTACCAAAACCGTCGTGGACGGTGTGGCGCACATCCATGCGTCATTTAACAATACCATTGTCACTATCACTGACCGTCAGGGTAACGCTCTCAGCTGGGCGACAGCTGGTGGCTCTGGGTTCCGTGGTTCTCGTAAAAGCACGCCGTTTGCGGCTCAGGTTGCTGCAGAGCGTGCAGGCGAGGCAGCAAAAGAATACGGCCTTAAAAACTTGGACGTCCAAGTCAAAGGTCCTGGTCCCGGTCGTGAGTCTGCGGTTCGTGCGCTGAATGGTTGTGGTTATAAAATCACTAACATTACCGACGTAACCCCGATTCCTCATAACGGATGTCGCCCACCCAAGAAGCGCCGCGTGTAAGGGCATAGGAAGGAACTAGCATGGCTCGATATATTGGACCAAAGTGTAAATTAGCTCGCCGCGAAGGCACTGATCTGTTTTTGAAAAGTGGTGCGCGTGCGTTAGAAAGCAAATGTAAATTGGAAACTGCCCCAGGTATGCACGGCGCTCGACGCGGTCGCTTGTCTGACTACGGTGTTCAGTTACGTGAAAAGCAAAAAGTGCGTCGTATCTACGGCATTCTTGAAAAGCAATTCCGTGGCTACTATAAGGAAGCAGCGCGTCGTAAAGGTGCGACCGGTGAAAACCTCCTGCAGCTGTTAGAAAGCCGCTTGGATAACGTGGTCTATCGCATGGGTTTTGCGTCAACTCGCGCTGAAGCACGTCAGTTGGTGTCTCACAAAGGTGTTTTGGTAAACGGCAGTGTTGTAAACGTGCCTTCTTATCAAGTGCAGCCTGGTGACGTCGTTGCTGTTCGTGAAAAAGCGAAGAAGCAGTTGCGTATTCAGTCGGCTGTGGCGCTCGCGGGTCAACGCGCGGACATCGAATGGATCGACGTCAATACTGACAAATTAGAAGGTGTATTTAAGGCTCGCCCAGAGCGCGCTGAGCTTACTTCTGAGATCAACGAAAACTTGATCGTTGAATTGTACTCGAAGTAATACATCCGATTAATCTGACTGACAGGTGGCTACATGCAAAGTGCAGTAAATGAATTCTTGACTCCACGCGTTATCACCGTGGACGAAAAAAGTAATACGCGAGCTCTAGTGACTTTAGAGCCCCTAGAGCGTGGCTTTGGCCATACGCTTGGCAACGCGCTGCGCCGTATTCTGTTATCGTCTATGCCAGGCTGCGCAATTACCGAAGTGCAAATTGATGGTGTTTTGCATGAGTACAGCACCATTGAAGGCGTTCAAGAAGATGTTATTGAAATTCTTCTTAACCTCAAAGACGTTGCTGTGGTACTGAACGGCAAAGACGAAGCGGAATTGACTTTGTCGAAGAAAGAGCCCGGTCCTGTTACGGCGGGTGATATCACGCTGGATCACGATGTTGAAATCTGCAACCCAGACCACGTCATCTGTAACGTTACAGGTGGATCGGGTGTGAATCTGAAGCTGGTTGTGAGTCGTGGACGCGGATACTCTCCAGCAGATTCGCGTGGAAATGAAGAAGACGAGACTCGTGCGATAGGCCGATTGCAGTTGGATGCGACGTTTTCGCCCATCCGCCGCGTGGCCTATGTGGTCGAATCCGCCCGTGTCGAACAACGCACTGATTTGGATAAATTGGTCCTTGATTTGGAAACGAACGGAACAATTGATCCAGAAGAAGCAATTCGTCGCGCTGCGACGATCTTGCAGCAGCAGTTGGCGGTATTCGTTGACCTCGAGAGCGAAGGCGAAGCTGAAGCAGTCGTTGAGGAAGATGAGGTTGATCCGATCTTGTTGCGCCCCGTCGATGATTTGGAGTTGACGGTGCGTTCGGCAAATTGCTTGAAAGCAGAAAATATTTATTACATCGGTGACTTGGTGCAGCGTACTGAAGTCGAGCTTCTGAAAACCCCAAACCTGGGCAAGAAGTCGCTTACCGAAATTAAAGACGTGCTGGCGTCCCGCGGTTTGTCGTTGGGTATGAGACTCGACAACTGGCCACCTGCAAGTCTGAAAAATGATGATCGAGTCTTAAGTCTTTAGTACTCGGAAACAGTTTGAATAGCTGCCACAACGGCACACGAAGTAAAGGAAAATAGTCATGCGTCATCGTCACAGTGGACGTCAGTTAAACCGTAATAGCTCGCATCGCAAAGCGATGTTCCGCAACATGACGGCGTCTTTAGTTAAGCACGAGCTGATTAAGACGACTCTACCAAAGGCTAAGGAGCTGCGTAGCTACGCTGAGCCGATTATCACTTTGGCGAAGGAAGATAGCGTCGCAAACCGCCGTCTTGCTTTTAATCGCCTGCGTGATAAAGAAGTGGTTGGTAAGTTGTTCAGCGAAATTGGCCCTCGTTACCAGGCTCGTCCGGGCGGTTATTTGCGTATCTTGAAGTGTGGTTTCCGCGCTGGAGATAACGCGCCAATGGCTTATGTAGAGTTAGTGGATCGTCCAGTTGTCGAAATTGATGATATGGATGACGGCGAAGAATAAGCCGACCCAGATGCCAAAAGCCGCACTCTGTGCGGCTTTTTTTTGCCCGATCGCCCCGCGTATCGCCGTTCCGCTATCACGTCGAGCCCGTGGATCTCGGGTTGAAGTTAGCTGATCTGTGCCCGCTCTAAGATAGGCTTCAAGAAGCGGCCGGTATGACTTTCTGGTACCTCGGCGACGGTCTCAGGAGTGCCCTGCGCGATGATCTGTCCTCCGCCACTGCCGCCCTCGGGGCCTAAATCGATAATCCAGTCTGCCGTTTTAATCACGTCAAGGTTGTGTTCTATGATAACGACCGTATTGCCGTGACGTCGCAGCCGGTGCAAGACCTCGAGCAACTGACGGATATCTTCAAAATGCAGGCCGGTTGTCGGTTCGTCTAAGATATACAGTGTTTTGCCTGTATCGCGTTTAGACAGTTCCCGAGATAACTTCACCCGTTGCGCTTCACCTCCGGACAGTGTGGTAGCGGCCTGCCCCAGCCGGATATAGGACAAGCCCACATCCATCAGCGTCTGCAGCTTTCGCGCGATGGCAGGTACCGGTTCGAAGAATATCAGCGCATCTTCAACCGTCATTTCAAGTACTTCGTAGATGTTCTTGCCCTTGTATAAGACGTCCAGTGTTTCTCGGTTATAGCGTTTACCTTTGCACTCATCGCAAGGCACGTAGATATCGGGTAGAAAGTGCATCTCTACTTTTGTGACCCCGTCGCCTTGGCACGCTTCGCAGCGGCCACCGCGAACGTTAAAACTGAAACGTCCCGGCTTATAACCTCGGGCACGGGCTTCTTGGGTTCCCGCAAAAAGTTCACGCACGGGCGTGAAGATACCGGTATACGTTGCCGGATTGGACCGTGGTGTACGACCGATAGGGCTTTGGTCGATATCAATGCACTTATCGATAAGACTCAGTCCGCTAATGCTGTCGTGCGCAGCCGCGGTGAGTGTGGTTGCGCCATTGAGTTCGGTCGCTGCGAGGGGATAAAGCGTGCTGTTGATCAACGTTGATTTGCCGGAACCTGAAACCCCAGTGATGCACGTCAGTAGCCCAAGCGGTATGTCGAGATCAACATTCCTTAGATTATTGCCACGGGCACCCCTCAAACTCAGTAGGCGAGTGTTGTCGGCTTGGTAGCGATGTTTGGGCACTTCGATTTGCATGCGTCCTGACAAGTAAGCACCCGTGGTAGACTTCTCGCAGGCAATAATTTCATCATAGGTGCCGGCAGCGACGATCTCACCGCCATGCACGCCAGCCCCGGGCCCTACGTCAATGATGTAGTCTGCTGCTCGAATGGCATCCTCGTCGTGTTCGACGACCAATACCGTATTGCCGAGGTCGCGAAGGTGGTTCAGGGTCTTTATGAGGCGCTCGTTATCGCGCTGATGTAGACCGATGGAGGGCTCGTCAAGAATGTACATAACACCGACTAAGCCAGCGCCAATTTGTGAGGCTAGGCGAATGCGTTGTGCCTCCCCTCCTGATAGGGTCTCGGCGCTCCGGTCGAGCGACAAATAATTTAGGCCGACGTCGACTAAGAAGCGATAACGCGCTCGAATTTCCTTGAGAATTTTGCTGGCGATTTCACCTTTTCGTCCCGTTAAATTCAAGGTGTCAAAATAGTCCGATGCCTCTCCAACCGGCATGGCGGTAATCTCGGGCAATCGAAGGTCATTGACGAACACATGGCGAGCGTCTCTGCACAGACGTGTGCCATGGCAGTCGGGGCAGGGCTGGCTGGCAATAAACTTCGCAAGCTCGTCGCGAACAGATTGCGATTCTGTATCCCGGTAGCGGCGCTCAAGGTTCGGGATAATACCTTCAAACACGTGACGGTTTTTAAAAACAGTGCCGCGATCATTGACGTAGCTGAAGGCGATTTCTTCTTTGCCAGAGCCGTACAGAATGGTTTTTTGAATGTCCGCCGCCAGTTGATCAAAGGGCGTGTCAATTGAAAATCCGTAGTGCTTCGCTAGCGACGATAACATGTGAAAATAGTAAACGTTCCGTCTATCCCAGCCCCGTATTGCACCCTCTGCTAGACTTGCCTCAGGGTGCATGACGACGCGATCGGCTTCGAAATATTGTTTGACGCCAAGGCCATCGCAGCTAGCGCAAGCCCCCGCGGGGTTGTTGAATGAAAACAACCTTGGCTCTAAGCTATCAATACTGTGGCCGCATTCGGGGCAGGCAAAGCGCGAGGAGAATACGATTTCGTGATCGTCATCCATCGAGACGATACCCGCTAATCCGTCGGTTAGCTCCAGGGCGGTCTCAAATGATTCGGCAAGGCGCTGAGCTAAGTCTTCGCGCACTTTGAAGCGGTCTATCACCACTTCGATCGTGTGTTTTTTCTTTTTATCCAGTTCTGGCGCATCGTCTAAATCCGTCACGATGCCATCAATGCGCGCCCGAACGAATCCCTGGCCGCGCAGGCTATCTAGCAGGTGTAAGTGCTCACCTTTGCGGGCTTTTACTACGGGGGCAATCAACATCCAGCGACTCTCAGGTGCTTGTGCGAGCACCGTGTCTACCATTTGGCTCACTGTTTGTGCAGCAAGAGGTAGGTCGTGGTCCGGGCAGCGTGGTTCGCCGACTCGCGCAAACAACAGGCGGAGGTAGTCGTAGATTTCGGTGATGGTGCCTACCGTGGACCGGGGGTTGTGCGAGGTAGATTTTTGCTCGATTGAAATGGCAGGCGACAAGCCTTCGATGTGATCGACATCGGGCTTCTCCATCATGGATAGAAATTGTCTAGCGTAGGTTGACAATGATTCAACGTACCGGCGCTGGCCCTCGGCGTACAAGGTGTCAAAGGCAAGCGATGATTTGCCAGACCCCGAGAGGCCCGTGATCACAACCAGCTTATCTCTGGGAATATCCAGATCGATATTCTTGAGGTTGTGAGTGCGCGCGCCGCGAACGTGAATGGTATCCATGGTGTTCCTTCCGAGTGCAATCCGCCAGTATAATTGCCCTAGGGCACGCTGACAAAAGCTGTTTGTGCTTATTTCGTGTTATCATAATGACTTTGTCGTCAGCAGAACGCCGTGTGATTACTCAAACCCCCTTCACTCAAAATGAACGCCGTTCAGTCTTTGGTCTGGCGTCGTTATACAGCGTTCGGATGATCGGTTTGTTCATGGTTTTGCCCATTCTGGTGGTTTACGGGCAAGAACTGCCCGATGCATCGCCTGCTCTGCTGGGGTTGGCTTTGGGTATCTATGGCTTGACCCAAGCCTTGTTACAAATACCACTGGGGGCCTTGTCAGATCGAATTGGTCGAAAGCCAGTGATTCTGGGCGGGTTGCTGGTGTTTGCAGCGGGCTCGGTTTTAGCCGCTTATGCGAGCTCAGTTTGGTGGCTAGTGTTAGGGCGTGCGCTGCAGGGCGCCGGCGCCATTGCCGGTGCAGTTATGGCGCTGCTGGCCGATTCTACTCGCAGCGAGCAACGAACAAAGGCTATGGCGATCGTTGGAATGTCTATTGGTGCATCGTTCGCTGTTGCTCTAATGCTGGGGCCAGTGCTGGCGGCATGGGGTGGTTTGCGCTTGGTCTTCTTGGTGACCGCAGGTCTGGCCATCTTGGGCGTTCTTATTACTGTGTGGCGTATCCCTGCTGCGCCGGTCCTCGCTGACGTCATCGATGAGTCTGACGCACGAGTATGGTACAAAAACGCCGATTTGTGGCGCCTGAATGCTGGTGTGTTTGTCTTGCATTTCACATTGACAGCGGCATTTATGGTCGTGCCTCTATTGCTTCTAAACGGTCTGTCGTTGTCGAAAGAACTGCATTGGCAAATTTACGCGCCGGTGCTGGTGGCGTCGGTCATTGGTTTGGGGCTTTTGATGCGGTTAAGTGAGCGCGCGGGATATCCTAAAATAGCCTTTGGTTTGGCGGTGTTGTGCTTGAGTGTAGCTCTGTGGGCCTTTGAGTCCCGATTAGGTCACACTTACATCGGCGTGATTGGTGCTCTGTGGTGCTTTTTTGTTGGATTCAATTTCCTCGAGGCCTCACTTCCCTCACTCTTAAGTAAGCGTGTGACCCAGCAGCGTCGTGGTGCTGCAATGGGCAGTTTTTCGACCGCTCAGTTTGCCGGCGCCTTTTTGGGGGGCTCTGGCGGCGGGTTGCTGCTACAAAACACCAGCGCAGCAACCTTGCTTTTGGTTTGTATTGCCCTGCTTGTGGCCTGGTTTTTGTGGCTCATACAAAGCTTGGTATTGTTGGATAATGCTCTCAAGTGATGTGTAAATGCACTGCACAATAGGTGCTTTTGAACAGTGCAATTGCTATGATCTGTGCACTGATAGTAGATAAGAGAATCGAGGGAAACTATGGCGACACGTGGCGTAAATAAGGTAATTTTGGTGGGCAATCTGGGTAATGACCCTGAGACCCGATTTATGCCCTCCGGTGGCGCGGTTACGAACGTCAGTCTTGCTACCTCAGAAACTTGGAAGGATAAGCAAACCGGACAACCACAAGAGCGTACCGAATGGCACCGAGTCGTATTTTTTAACCGCCTAGCTGAAATCGCGGGCGAGTATCTTAAAAAGGGCTCTAAAGTATACGTCGAGGGCGCATTGCGTACTCGAAAATGGCAAGATCAATCGGGCGCCGATCGATACTCCACAGAAATTGTCGCCAGCGAGATGCAAATGCTTGATAGTCGTGGTGACGGAATGGGTGGAGGTATGAGTGGAGGTATGAGCGGCGGCAACCAGAGCCAAGGCTATGCGCCTCGCCAGGCCGCTGCGCCAGCGCCTGCTTCGCCTTCACAACCGCCTGCAGATTTCCCTGATTTCGACGACGATATTCCGTTTTAAACGCGGTTGCGGTTAAAGCGGGAGGTACAGCAGGTTGAGAGTGTTGATTTTAGGTGGCGATACCCCTTTGGGTATGGCCTTGCTACGTATTCTGGATCAACAGCAGCGTCATAGATACGAGGCCATCACGGTCTCTGACAGTCGTTTCAAAAGCGAGCGGGTGGCGAAAAAGACAATAAAACGCCTCTCGCCCGAGTGTCTAATTGACCTGCGCTTGGATGCCCTCTTAGAAACCAGAGAGAGCATAAGCGATGGAGATATCCAGCGCACGCGATGGTTTGGTAAAGCGTGTCTGAGGAACGACATCGTTTATTTGTTTCAAAGCAGTGCTTGGGTATTTTCTGGCACTGTGGAAGACGCTCCCTGGACCGAGAGTGATCAGCCCGATGAAGAGTCAAATTTAGGGCGGGTTCGTCGAGCAGCGGAGCAAGCGGTCAAAGATATGACCAGCAACTCCATTATTTTACGCTTGTCTCCCACTTACTCGGCACAAGGCGAAGGGGTGTTGGTAAAAATGCTGCAGCGTTTTGGCCGGGGGGAAAGAATAGCTTTATCAGACAGCCAATACTTTAACCCGATATCCGCTGATGACGGGGCACGTGTGATCGCTGCAATCCTCGACCAAGTAGGCAGTGGCTCGAATAATCGCGGTGTATTTCATTACGGGAGTAATGAACGTGCCTCTTACTATGAATTTGGTGAGGCGGTGTTTGCGGCGGCGAGTCAGTTCGCAAATATTGACTCGGGCGGTGTGGCGCGGTCATCGGACGCATCTCAACCTCAAGGTGATTGGACCTTGAGTACCCAAAGGATTTTCGATAGCTTTGGTGTTCACTCAACCTCTTGGCGACGCTTATTAGCACCCGCCGTCAAAGCGTTCTATCAGCATCAAAAGGTGAAAGCACATTATGAGTAATACTGGAGTCGCTCAACGTTTAGGTGTGGCGGTATTGACGATATCCGATACCCGCAGCATCGAAACCGATACATCGGGGCAGTATCTGGTAGAGCAGCTCAAGGCTGCCGGCCATTCGCTGCAGGATCGTCAAATTGTCATTGATGACGTCTATCAAATTCGGGCTAAAGTGTCCGCTTGGATAGCCGAGCCGGCAGTGCACGTGATTTTAACGACGGGCGGAACCGGATTTTCGGGTCGTGATTCTACTCCCGAAGCGCTAGCTCCTTTGTTTGATAAGCACATCGAAGGCTTCGGAGAGGTGTTCCGGGCCTTATCTTTGCAAGAAATAGGCAGTTCGACAGTGCAGTCTCGTGCATTGGGTGGTATGGCGAATAGAACCGTTATTTTTTGTATGCCGGGTTCTACCGGTGCCTGTCGCACCGCTTGGGAGGGTATTTTAAAAGAGCAACTCGATGCGACTCACAAGCCCTGTAACTTTGTGGGTGTTTTGAATACAGCGCGGACATGAATCAGCTGATTCCTTTAGAGGAGGCGCTCGAGACAATATTGGCGGGCATCACTCCTGCGTGCCAGACCGAACGCCTTGAGGTGACGCAAGCTCTAGGTCGTATCTTGGCTGAGCCTTTTATTGCGACAATCGATAGCCCGCCCTACACCAATTCCGCTATGGACGGCTTTGCCTTGAGAGCATCTGACTCAGGTGGTGTGCTGCAGGTTTCGCAGCGAATTGCGGCGGGTCAGGTACCTGAGCCCTTAGCGTTTGGCACCGCGGCGCGTATTTTTACCGGCGCACAGTTGCCTGATGGCGCCGATACTGTCGTGATGCAAGAGGAGTGTGAGGTTGAGGGTGATCGGGTCCGAGTCCCTGCAAGGCGTGAGGTTGGCGACAATGTGCGTTTGCGTGGCCACGAAATTAAAGCGGGCGAGTTACTGTTAGAGGCTGGTGAGCGCTTGGGTCCGCCCGCCCTAGGTTTGTTGGCATCTCAAGGTTTGGCTAATGTTTTGTGCGCTAAAAAACCGAGAGTCGCGTTATTGCAGAGCGGCGATGAACTGGTTGAACCCGGTAGCACCACTTTACCCGCGGGTGCAATATACAACTCCAATCGAAGCTTACTTGAAGGTCTCGTTCTGCAAGCAGGCGGTCAAGTGGTCGGTGTTTGGCATTTGGCCGACACCTTTGACGCGACCTCTGAGGCTCTACAGCAAGCGGTTGACGCGGCAGACGTGGTCATTACAACGGGTGGTGTGTCGGTGGGTGAGGAAGATCACGTTAAGCCCGCAATTGCTGCCCTGGGCGAACTACACCTCTGGCGTTTGGCCTTAAAGCCAGGCAAGCCTTTTGCGTTTGGGCGAATTGCTGGCAAGCCAATTATCGGGCTGCCCGGCAACCCGAGTTCGGTGCTGGTCACTTTTTCGTTACTTGCAAGACCCATACTCTTGGCTCTGCAGGGAGCACGTGATTTGGCCCCGTTTTCTCTGTGGCTGACGGCAGGTTTTGAGCGAAGAGGTGGTTTGCGAGCCGAATATCTGCGGGGTTCCATTGTGAGCGAGGGCGGGGTTTCTAAGGTTTATCCTATTGCGAACCAAAGTTCAGGTGCCTTATACGCGGCAACACAGAGCGACGTGCTTATTGTCGCTCCGGTTGGTCAGGATATTGCAGAAGGTGACTCTGTCGAGGTTATTCCCCTGAAGTCCCTGTTTTAGTCGCGATAGCGCTGGAATACAAGTGACGCGTTGGTGCCGCCAAACCCAAAGCTGTTAGACATAATGCGATCTAGCGTTACGTTATCCATGCGTTCGCGCACGATCGGCATGCCCGCTGCGTCAGGATCCAAGTTCTCTATATTGGCCGATGCAGAAATGAATCCGTTCTGCTGCATCAATAACGCATAAATCGCTTCCTGTACGCCGGCCGCTCCAAGTGAGTGCCCTGATAGCGACTTGGTGGAGTTAATGTAGGGGATATCTTTGCCTTCAAACGCGGCTCTAACCGCCTTAATTTCTTGGATATCGCCAGCGGGAGTACTGGTTCCATGTGCGTTGATGTAATCGATCGGGCCATCCACGGTGGCAAGCGCTTGTTGCATGCAACGCATAGCGCCCTCGCCCGAAGGCGCTACCATATCGTAACCGTCAGAGGTGGCACCGTAGCCCACTAATTCGGCGTAGATTTTTGCACCACGCGTTAGCGCATGGTCCAGTGATTCAACCACCAGCATACCGCCACCGCCGGCAATGACGAAGCCGTCTCTGTCGGCATCGTAGGCTCTAGAGGCTTTGCTGGGTGTATCGTTGTATTTGGTCGACAGGGCACCCATAGCGTCGAAGAGACTGCTCATGGTCCAATGCAATTCTTCCCCGCCTCCAGCAAACACAATGTCTTGCTTGCCGAGTTGAATTTGCTCGGCTGCGTTGCCAATGCAATGTGCGCTGGTAGAGCACGCAGAGGATATCGAGTAGTTGACGCCTTTAATTTGGAAAGGCGTTGCCAAACAGGCTGAGACCGTGCTGCCCATGGTCTGTGTAACACGGTAAGGGCCTACGCGCCGGATACCTTTCTCACGAAGAATATCAGCGGCTTCGGTTTGGCTGGAAGCCGATGCTCCGCCAGAGCCCGCAATAATTCCCGTACGCACGTTCGAGATTTGCTCTTGGGTGAGGCCAGAGTCGTCGATGGCCTGCTGCATGGCGATGTAGGCATAGGCTGCCGCATCACCCATAAAGCGCAGCTGCTTACGGTCGATATGTTCGGCGAAATCGACCGTGGGGCGTCCAGAAATGTGTGAACGCAAGCCCATTTCGATGTGGCTCTCGTCGGTTTGTATGCCAGAGGTGCCATTGAACAGCGACTCAGTGACGGTTTTCGCGTCATTACCCAGACACGATACAATTCCTAGGCCGGTAATAACGACTCTTTTTGTCATGGTTTAAAAACTCTCGGTCGAAGTGAACAAGCCGACCCTAAGGTCTTTTGCGGTATAAATTTCCTTGCCGTCAACGCTCAAACTGCCGTCGGCGATACCCATGACGAGTTTACGTTCGATAACGCGCTTCATGGTGATTTTGTAGGTGACTTTGCTGGCCGTAGGTAGGACCTGTCCAAAGAATTTGACTTCACCGGAACCTAACGCACGACCACGTCCAGGGTTGCCGCGCCAGCCTAAAAAGAAACCCACTAATTGCCACATGGCATCAAGCCCTAAGCAGCCGGGCATTACGGGGTCGCTGGGGAAGTGGCAGTCAAAGAACCAAAGCTCTGGGTGAATGTCTAACTCGGCGATAATTTCGCCTTTACCATGCTCGCCACCTTCGTTGCTGATGTGGGTGATGCGATCTAGCATGAGCATGTTGTCAACGGGGAGGCGAGCATTACCTTCGCCAAAGAGACGGCCGTGGCCGCAATCAATAAGTTCTTCCTTGGTGTAGGAGGATTGCGCTGTCATTAATCTTTCCAATTTAAGTGCTAGGGTTGCCATGCTCTGCGGCTTGGTTTCTATCGCGCATTGTAAACGCTGCGACGGCGAAGTCCACTTTTGAATGACAAGAAGTTAAGTTTTGCGAGTTTCAAGCGAGCGCTTGAATCAGGTAAACTGCGTCTTTACCCGCAGTGTTTGAGGTTTTTGATGAGCGTGATTGTTCCTGTTGTATTATCTGGCGGCACGGGCAGCCGACTTTGGCCTGTATCTCGTGAAGGGCACCCGAAGCAGTTCCTTCCCTTAGTGACGAACGCCAGTTTGTTGCAGGATACCGTAAATCGCGTGAGTGGCATCACCGATCAAGCGCCAATCGTTGTGGGCAACGATGAGCATCGATTCATGTTAGCCGAACAGCTGCGTGCTATTGGCGTGACGCCAGCCGCGCTGATCCTCGAGCCGGCCGGTCGCAATACTGCGCCAGCCGTGGCCTTGGCGGCGTTGTATGCGCAGCGTTCAAATGCAGAGGACTGCTTGCTGCTGGTGCTGCCTGCTGATCACGCGATTAGTGATGTTGCCGCCTTTCAATCCGCTGTCGGTCAAGCGGCAGCGATAGCCGAACAGGGGCGCTTGACGACTTTTGGTGTGGTGCCAACGGCGCCTGAAACGGGTTATGGCTACATCAAAGCGGGTGCCGAGATTAACGGGTCAGCAAAAGCCATTGAGGCCTTTGTTGAAAAGCCGGACGTAGAGTCGGCGAACCAGTACCTGCGTAGCGGCGATTATTTGTGGAATAGCGGTATGTTCCTACTGCCTGCCAGCGTGTATCTCGACGAATTGCAGCGTTTGGCACCCGATATTTACCAGGCGTGTGCAGAGGCTATGGCGGGTGGGGCCCAAGACTTAGATTTTTGTCGACCCGATGCGCAAGCATTTGCGAACTCTCCCTCAGACAGTATCGATTACGCGGTGATGGAGCACACTGAGAAAGGTGCTGTCGTTCCCTTAGATTGTGGTTGGAGCGATGTGGGCGCCTGGTCAGCGCTGTGGTCGATTCAAGCCAAGGATGATCGGGGTAATGTGTCGCAGGGCGATGTTCTTTTGACCGATTGCGATAACTCGTACTTTCGATCGAGTGAGCGGCTAATTGCCGGTGTCGGCGTGCAGGACATGGTGGTGGTGGAGACTGCTGATGCCATTTTGGTGTCACACCGCGATCAGGTACAACATGTTAAAACCATTGTCAGTACGCTCAAGGCGCAAAAGCGCTCGGAAGTGTCACTGCATCAAGAAGTGTTTCGGCCCTGGGGATCCTACGAAACCCTCGTATTGGCTGATCGTTTTCAGGTAAAACGCATCGTCGTGAAACCAGGCGCTAAGCTGAGCTTGCAAATGCATCACCACCGCGCTGAGCATTGGATTGTGGTGAAAGGCACCGCCGAGGTGACCTGTGAAGACAAAGTATTTATGTTGGGCGAGGATGAATCGACCTACATTCCCTTGGGGCATAAACACCGACTGGCAAATCCTGGAAAGATTCCCTTGGAGTTGATCGAGGTGCAGTCGGGAAGCTACTTAGGCGAAGACGATATCGTTCGATTTGATGACACTTATGGGCGTGCCCCGCAAGGCAATGCATAAACCAAACAAGGATATTTCATGATCAAAAAATGTTTGTTTCCCGTGGCGGGCTATGGCACACGATTTTTGCCGGCGACGAAAAGTATGCCCAAGGAAATGTTACCTGTTGTCAATAAGCCACTCGTGCAATACGGGGTCGAAGAAGCGATTGAAGCAGGCATGACGACCTGTGCCATGGTGACGGGGCGGGGCAAGCGCGCGATTGCCGACCATTTTGATATCAACTACGAGCTTGAGCACCAAATTCAGGGAACCGGCAAAGAGATCTACTTAGAGAGCATACGTAATGTGCTCGACCAAGGTACTTTTACGATGGTGCGCCAGCGAGAAATGAAGGGTTTAGGACACGCGATCCTGACCGGTGAGTCGCTGATTGGTAATGAGCCTTTTGGCGTGATCCTATCCGATGATTTGTGTATTAACCCAGAGGGCGATGGCGTATTGGCGCAAATGGCAGCACTTTACCGCCAGTTCCGCTGCTCCATTGTGGCTATTCAAGAGGTGCCTGAAGACGAGGTTCACAAGTACGGCGTTATTGCTGGCGAACCTATGAAAGAGGGTTTGTATCGTGTTGAATCGATGGTCGAAAAGCCAAGCAAAGAAGATGCCCCCTCGAACCTAGCCATTATTGGGCGATATATCTTAACGCCCGATATTTTCGATATTATTCGAACCACTGAGCCCGGCGCCAATGGTGAAATCCAGCTAACCGACGCGTTGATGAAACAGGCGCAAATGGGTTGTGTCATGGCCTACAAATTCAAGGGGCGCAGATTCGATTGCGGCAGTGTCCCCGGTTTTGTAGAGGCCACTAATTACGTTTTCGAGAATATTTACGGCGGCTATTAATGGATGCGCGAGATCGCTTGTTGAGCTAGAGCGGTCAGCGCGTCTTTCATCTGGCCAGCCGGTAGTTTTGAAATTGCCTGCTCCGCCTTGTGTTGAAACTCGAGTGCGCGCTCGCGAGAGTAGGCGAGAGAACCACTCGCTTGGATGATTCTTACCACGTCACTGAGTAAAGATTTATCCTTTTCAGTGATGGCGGTTCGAATAAGATCCGCGTCCTGGGCTTTGGCTGTTTGAATTGCATGAATCAGGGGGAGTGTGGGTTTTCCCTCCGCCAGGTCGTCGCCCAAGTTTTTACCCATGGTGGCGGGATCGCCCTGGTAATCCAGGATGTCGTCGACGATCTGAAACGCAATGCCAAGATTGATGCCAAACTCCCGAAGCTCTTCGGCTTTGCGTTCACTGGCGCCCGACAGCAGTGCGCCGCCGTAACAGGCTGCTCCAAACAGCACCGCGGTTTTGGCTTGAATGACTTCGTAGTATTGGGTTTCGGTCGTGTCGGCGTCGCCAGCTCGCACCAGCTGCAGCACTTCGCCCTCGGCGATGCGATTGGTTGTATCAGCAATATCTTTAAGTATGCGCATGTCGCCGATATTCACCAGCAACTGGAAGGCGCGGCTGTAAATAAAGTCACCCACAAGCACGCTCGATGCATTGCCGTAAGCCGCGTTTGCTGTTGGGCGCCCTCTTCGCAGTGAGGAGACATCAACGACATCGTCGTGAAGAAGGGTCGCGGTGTGTAAAAATTCGATAACGGCGGCAAAATGTTTATGCGGCTGCGAGATGCCGCCTAAAGCGGCACCGGTGAGTAGCGCCAACAGTGGCCGCATACGTTTGCCCCCACCCGCCACAATGTATTGGCCAATGTCTTCTACGAGCCCCACATCCGAGCGTAACTGTTCTACGATCAGAGTGTTTACGTCTTCAAACGCGTTGGCAATGACGGGGATAGATAGGGGCATGGGTCAATTATAAATACACAACAGGTCGCGATGCTAGGCGTGTGAATCGGTGGTGTCAAGAAGGATCCATTGCTCAAACTTTGATTGCCTTAATGGCTTGTGTCGAGTCATTCACTGCTATATAATTCGCGCCCCTGCCCCTACGTGGGTATGTGAATTTTGTATAAACCGTGCCACGCTCTGCCCTCGAAATTGTCGAGTCTATGTATTTGCGAGATGGCTAACGAAGGAACAGATTATGTACGCAGTTATTGTAAGCGGTGGTAAGCAGCATCGCGTGGTAGAAGGCGAGACCCTGAAGCTGGAAAAAATCGAAGCAGCAACAGGCGAGTCGGTAGAGTTTGACCAAGTGCTTATGGTGGGTGGTGATTCGGTGAAAATCGGCACGCCAACGGTTGAAGGCGCGAAAGTAACGGCTGAAGTTGTGGCACAAGGTCGTCACGACAAGGTTAGAATCATGAAGTTCAACCGTCGTAAACACCACATGAAGCAAGCGGGTCACCGCCAGTGGTACACCGAAGTTAAAATCACATCGATTACTGCGTAAAGATATAGGAGCAGCACAATGGCACACAAGAAAGCTGGTGGTAGTACTCGTAACGGTCGCGATTCCGAGAGTAAACGCTTAGGTGTAAAACGTTTTGGTGGTCAGATCGTTTCAGCTGGAAGCATTATTGTTCGTCAACGTGGCACGAAAATGCACGCGGGTGACAACGTAGGTTGTGGCAAAGATCACACTTTGTTTGCAAAGATTGACGGTCGAGTCGAGTTTGTTGAGCGCGGCCCACAAAATCGAAAGTTCGTACAAATCGTCGCTGTTTGAGGTCGACGCGCGGTATGAACGCGAGCCTCGTCAGCAGACGGGGCTTTTTTTTTGGGCGCAAATTAAAGACGCCCTAGGATTGAAAAATGAAATTTGTTGATGAGGCCATTATTGAGGTTGCCGCAGGTAATGGCGGTAATGGCTGTCTGAGTTTTAGGCGAGAAAAATATATCCCTAAGGGTGGTCCCGACGGTGGTGATGGCGGTGACGGCGGCAGTGTTTTTTTAGAAGCCGATGAGAACCTTAACACTATGGTCGACTACCGTTTTCAGCGCAAGTTTCGCGCAGTCAACGGTGCCCCCGGCCAGGGTCGCAACTGTCGTGGTCGAAGTGGCGAAGATTTGATCCTTAAGGTACCCGTCGGCACCACCGTCATTGATATTGATACCGACGAAGTGCTCGGAGATTTGTCGGAGGCTGGGCAGCAGTTAAAAGTGGCTCAGGGTGGATTTCACGGTCTGGGTAATACGCGCTTCAAATCGAGTATTAACCGCGCACCTAGACAGACGAGTCCTGGCTCAGAAGGCGAGAAACGGCGCTTGAAGCTCGAATTAAAAGTGTTGGCAGACGTCGGGCTGTTGGGCATGCCAAATGCCGGCAAATCGACTTTGATCCGCGCTATATCGGCTGCCAAGCCCAAAGTTGCAGACTATCCGTTTACCACAATGGTACCGAATTTAGGTGTTGTCCGAGTTGACCCTCTGCGTAGCTTTGTCGTGGCCGATATCCCCGGTCTTATCGAAGGGGCGGCCGAAGGCGCGGGTCTTGGGATACGTTTTTTAAAGCACTTAACGCGGAATCGTTTACTGCTGCATCTGGTCGATTTGGCGCCGTGGGATGATGAGGCTCCGGCCGAGCATGCATGTGCTATTGTGCGCGAAATTGAGTCGTTTAGTCCGTTGTTAGCGGCGCGTCCGCGCTGGCTTGTGCTGAACAAGGCCGATGCCTTGGATGACGAAACTCGCGATCAGCGAGCACAAGAGGTTATCGATGCTCTAGATTGGCAGGGTCCGGTGTTTGTGATCTCGGCCTTGGCTGGAGAGGGCACGGAGGCCTTGTGCCAGGCGATCATGACGCAGCTGGAAGAGTGGCGAGAGGCCGAGCGTTTGGATCCAGAGCTCGCAGAGCAGGAGCAGGCGCTACAGAATGCTTTGCAGGCCGAGGCTCGCGCCAGAATCGAACAGGGCCGTATTAAGGTCGTTGATCTTGAAGATGACGACGAAGATGAAGATGACGACGACGATTATGACGTCGAGGTGGAATACGTACATTAATGGCAGAGGTGAGTGCAGATCGCAGCGATATTGCGAACGCGAATCGCTGGGTGGTTAAGTTGGGTTCGGCTCTGTTGACGGATGACGGAGAGGGCTTGAAGCCTGAGATTGTCGCCCGCATTGTGTCAATGTGTGAGCGCTTGCTGGATCAAGGAAAACAAGTCGTTATTGTGTCAAGCGGCGCAGTTGCCGCGGGACTTGCGTACTTGTCGTGGGCAGAACGACCTAAAAAATTGCACGATCTTCAGGCTGCTGCCGCCGTAGGCCAAACACACTTGGTTAAGGCCTATGAAATCGCGTTTGCTCGGTCTGGTCGCACGACGGCTCAGATTTTGTTAAGCCACGACGATGTGTTGAATCGCGATCGCTATTTGAATGCGCGTAATACTCTGAACCGGCTTCTAGAGCTCAAGGTTGTTCCGATTATTAACGAGAATGATACGGTGGCAACCGACGAATTTCGGTTTGGTGACAATGATACCTTGGCTGCCTTGGTGGCTAACTTAATCGACGCCGATGCCGTTCTATTGTTAACCGATCAGGAAGGGTTCTTCACCGCAGACCCACGCAAAGATGATACCGCCACGTTAATTTCAGTGTGTGATGTCGATGCGCAAGAGCTTGATTCGATGGCGGGCGGTAGCGGTCGCTTAGGTCAAGGCGGTATGCAAACGAAGTTGCGAGCTGCGCGGTTGGCGGCGAGATCCGCAACGCAAACGATTATTGCCAATGGGCGGCGTCCGGAAGTGATTACCGAGGTGGCAAGTGGCAAGTTAGTCGGAACTTGGCTGCGAGCAAATAAGCCCTCTGTCGCGGCTCGCAAGCAGTGGTTGGCCGGTGTTCAAAAAGATTCGGGTGTTGTGACCATTGATGCCGGTGCAGTTAGAGTGATCCAAGACCAGGGGAGGAGTCTTCTGCCCGTTGGTGTAGTTGCCGTTTCTGGTAGCTTTCGGCGAGGAGACACGGTGCTGTGCGTTGGGCCATCAGGAGAGCGTATTGCTCGCGGTTTGGTCAACTTAGATTCTCAGGAGCTGTCGCTTGTGAAAGGCGTAAGCTCTAGCCGGTTGCCAGAGCTGCTCGGGTACGCTGTCGATCCCGAGCTGATTCACCGAGATAACTTGGTCTTGCTCTAGATTTTTTGGCTGGCTTGCGAAGATAAAAAAACCGGCGATTAGCCGGTTTTTTTGTATACCAAAAATCTGTTACGCACCAAGCGCCTTAATTTTCGCGCTTAAACGGCTCTTGTGACGTGCCGCCTTATTTTTGTGGATAATGCCTTTGTCTGCCAATCGGTCAATGACCGGTACCGCTGCTCCAAAAGCTTCTTGAGCAGACGTTTGGTCGCCGCTGTCGATTGCCTTGATGACTTTCTTGATGACGGTACGACCTAACGAACGCAAACTTGCGTTGTGATTGCGACGTTTTTCAGCCTGACGGGCACGTTTTTTAGCTTGTGGGGAGTTCGCCACGATTTACCAACCTATACAAAATTTTAAGAGCGCGGATTATTGTCACTTTGTGCCTCAGTGTCAACTGTTGTCTGGGGATTTTGGTCTAAACTCCTAAAAAAAGTAAAGGATCGACCGGTGGCGCTCGCTTAGGGTCCGTTGTGCTATTATGCGCGGGCATTTTAAATCGGATACAAAGGTAATATGAGTAGGCACATTCCCCTGGAGGGCGCTCCAAATTTTCGGGACTTTGGAGGGTATCCCGTTGCTCAGACGGGTCGTCGCGTTAGATATGGGCGCTTGTTTCGCGCCGGCCATTTGGCGGACCTCAGCCTCGCTGATCTGACGGTCGTAGCCGATCTTGGGATTAGCCACTTGTACGATTTTAGACGGGGTTTCGAGCAAGAACACAAGCCCAACCATCCTTCGGTGTTAGCGACAGTTGATCATGTTATTCACTTGGATATTACGCCCGGGAATCACTCAGGTAGTTTGGAGGTCGTAACTCACACTGGGTCGCTACCTGCCGAGACTCATCAGTTTATGTGTGATATCAATCGAGAGCTTGCGCTGTCCCACCAATCGTCATTTAAGCGCGTATTTGAGGGCCTGCTGACTGATCCTGACGCGATTGTTTTGGTGCATTGCGCTGCAGGAAAAGATCGTACAGGCTTTGCCGCTGCCCTCATCTTGTTGGCTCTGGGTGTTGAGTTGGACGTTGTGATGCAGGACTACCTGCTGACGCAGCGTTATTTTCTGCCGCACGAGCAAATTCCGGCCTTGCGTGACAAATATGGTTTCGACGGTGTCAAAGACGAGGTGCTAGAGCCTATTGTGGCCACGCGACGAGAGTATTTGCAGGCCGGCGTCGACGCGATGCTGGAACACTCTGGCAGTGTTGAGGGTTACTTGCTCGATGCGTTTGGTGTGGGAGCGGTAGAGCGACAGTTGCTGAGCGAGCGGCTTACCGAGACTGTTTAGTGTCTCGGCAAGCGCAGAGCCTTATTTGCAGGCGTTTTTGGCGACTTTCATTTTGCGTTTGCTGCAATAGTTCTCGTCGCCCACTAAACTGCAGAATTCGTTGCTGGTAGTTTGCGTCATTTCAATGACGCGCTTGTCTGAGCATTGCACTTCGTAGCGTTTGCTCAGTTTTTCGTCGTTTTCAATTTCAGCGATAAAGCGAATTGACGTGGGTTTCGCTGCCATGGCACTTGTGGTGCTGGCAAGTAAAGCTGTGGCTAAAGCCAATTTGATCACTTTCATAATGCTTCCTCAATAAAGCGACAGATGTGGACTGTGTGACGATGATATCGCTTTTTGAGAAAATTAGTAACAAGTTAGGCGGATTAGTAACAGGTTTGTTACGTATTTCCGCCTTTTGTTGACCTTATGCAAGAAAAATAAGAACCCAACCCGCAATAGCGAGTAAAATAGACTGGCCTGCTTTGTCGAGTTGGAACAATGCAAAGAGGTAAGAAACTGGTGGCAGTAGTACTGTAAATAAGCCCCACGCGTAATCTTCTTTCCAGCTGGTAATCAATAGCATGACCCAGCTTGCTAAAAGAAGCGCTAAGCCAAAAACAAACAAAGTCGCTGATCCTGCAGCCATGGTGGTATCCCCCGAATTTGAACACTATCGGGTGCGGAGTTTAGCAGAAAACAGCCTGCAAGCGAGTACTAAGTTGCGCACTGTTGATCGCAATCACGCAAAGCTGATGCGCTTTGATTACTGTGAATGCTGATTGAGTGTGCCCGTCACGCTAAGGTGGTTATGCCGAAACACAATAGGAGAGTGTGTGAGCGATCGTTTTGCTGAAATCAGGCCCTATGATGATCACGAGGTCAGTGCCGTGATCAATCGCTTGAAGTCGGATACTGAGCTATTAGACAGCATCATTAACCTGCGTTTGGGCGGTAAGGCCCTCTGGCTGACACCTTTGCTTCGTCCCGCGGTGCGCTGGGGGTTGGGGCGTCAGTTGCGAGGTGTCCATGATGTCGCCTCATTTCAGTCTTTGGTGCGATCTTACATGGAGCAAATGATTAACACGACCACGGCCGGTTTTGAAGTTTCTGGGCTCGACGAATTACCAGAAGGGCCGTATTTATTTGTCAGTAACCATCGTGACATCGCGCTTGATCCAGCGTTTACTAACTATGCGCTACATACACGTGGTCGCGCCACGTGTCGTATTGCGATCGGTGATAATTTACTGTCAAAGCCCTGGATTGCCGATCTCATGCGCGTCAATAAGAGTTTTATCGTAAAGCGTGCACTACAGGGTCCAAGACAGCTATTGGCAGCGAGTAAGTTATTGTCTGAGTACATAGGTGCCTCAATTGGTGACGATAAAAGTCCCGTATGGATCGCTCAGCGAGAGGGGCGTGCTAAAAACGGCCGTGATTCAACTGAGCCTGCGGTCATCAAAATGTTATTGCTAGGTCGTGATAAAACGCTCGATTTTGGTGAGTCGCTTGCAAAGTTGCGCATTGTACCCGTGTCTATTTCCTACGAACTCGATCCCTGCGACGCAATGAAGGCACATGAGTTAGCTACGCTTGCTCGAGATGGCAGCTACAGTAAGGCGGAACACGAAGATGCAAAGTCGATTGCGGTCGGTATCTCGGGTAATAAGGGAATGGTTAGTATTCGCTTTGGTTCGATGATCGGTGCAGACTACGAGTCTGTAGAGCAGGTGGTGAATGAGATCGACCGTCAGGTAATACAGCACTACCAACTACACCCGAGTAATATTTGGGCTTGGCAGCGGCTCAATCCAGGTGAGGAACTGCCACAGGGATTACGGGTCTCTAAAGGTTCGATCTCTAAGGCGCAATTTAACGCCCGTGTCGACGCATTGAGCCCCGACGAGCAACCTTTCATGTTGGCGATGTACGCAAATTCTGTCGAGCAAGCGCTAAAGATGGGTGCGTGAATGCTAACCGATGCGGTAAAAGATAAAATTCGGTCGGCTTATAACCAGCTGGTACAAGAGAGAGACCTGCAGCCACGCTGGGGGCAAAGGCAAATGATTGCCGAGGTATCGAAAGCGTTGTCCCGAGATGGGTTCTCTTCGCGTCCGCCTATTGCGGTTATCGAGGCGGGCACCGGCACCGGAAAGACAATCGCTTATACCATTGCCGCTGTGCCTGTCGCTCAGGCAAGGGACAAACGGTTAGTCATTTCCACCGCTACTGTCGCGTTGCAAGAGCAATTGATTTACCAAGATTTACCCGACATTGCCAAGCTTTCCGGTTTAGAGTTCAGCGTCGCTTTGGCAAAGGGACGTCGTCGTTATGTTTGCTTATCGCGCTTAGATCAAGCCTTGAATAACCGCTCTGCTGGTCAAACGATTCCTTTATATCCCGACGAGTATGATTGGAATACCGATGGTGATATGGGCGTTTACGAAGCCTGCATGGCGTCCTTGGCGCGAGGGGACTGGGATGGGGACCGAGACAACTGGCCCGACACGATTGATGATCGAGTTTGGTTTCCCATTACCAGTGATCATGCTCAGTGCACGGGGCGTCGGTGTACTTATATATCCCAATGCAGCTTTTTCAAGGCGCGCGACCAGTTGGCTGACGCCGATGTGATTGTAACCAACCATGATTTGGTGTTGTCCGACTTGTCGATTGGGGGTGGCGTCGTGTTGCCGGCTCCAGAAGACACTTTGTATGTCTTTGATGAGGGGCACCACCTAGCCGAAAAAGCCAAAAACCATAGCACCGCTTTTTGTCACATACACAGTACCAAGCAGTGGATCATCGATACGGTCTCCTGGCTGGAAAAGGCGCAGTCGGTCTATGTGGAATACAAGCTGGATGATCTTATTGAGAAGATTGCAAAGTATTTTCACGATTTGATGTCGGCGGTCGAGACTTTGGAGGCCGAGTCCGTCAGTCTGCGGCCGGACTCTTTTGACGGCAACAGCCAAGAATTACGATTTGAGCATGGTAAGGTGCCTGAGGATTTACGGGCTGCATCGCTGTCTTGTGCCCAATTAGGTGCCAAGGTGCTGGGTGTGGCCGAGCGTTTGGTTATTGAATGTGAAGACCTGCTGGACGAGGAGGGCGGTGACACCGAGGCAGTCGACGCTTTGCTGAGCGCTTGTCAGAGTCTGACCGGGCGTTTAACGCTGACTCAAGCCTTGTGGTCCGATTTCGCACACAGTGCCGATGGCGAGCCGCCTCCTGCACGGTGGCTTCGTTATAACGATTCGGGCAATCAATTGGCGATTAGCTGTCATTCAAGTCCGACATTGGCAACGGCCTTTTTGCAAGACAACTTGTGGGATCGTGCTGCTGGTGTATTAATTACCTCTGCTTCAATTACAGCGTTGGGTAAATTTGATCGTTTTCGGCTACATGCCGGGACTCCCGAAGATGCCGTATACACTGCCGTGGCAAGTCCGTTCGATTATCAGCGTGGCCGCTTACATATTCCCGCGCATTTGCCAGAAGCCAACCAAGCTCAAGCCCACACCGACGCGATTGTTGAGTATTTGCCAACTCTGTTTGACTTAGCCAGAGGTACCTTGGTCTTATTTGCGTCTCGACGTCAGATGCGAGAGGTCTACGAGGCCTTCGAGGCGGATCTTCAAGGCCTGATATTGATGCAAGATTCCCAGTCCAAAAAGGCCTTGTTAGACGCCCATAAAGCAAAAATTGACGCCGGTGATCGCAGTATTCTGTTCGGGCTCGCAAGCTTTGCTGAGGGTGTAGATTTACCCGCCGAATATTGTGAGCACGTTATCATTGCGAAGATCCCTTTTGCGGTGCCAGATGATCCACGTGAGGCAGCCTTGAGCGAATGGATTGAGCGCGGGGGTGGTAACGCTTTCAGGGAAATTTCTGTTCCCGATGCTGGAGCTAAGCTCTTGCAGGCTTGTGGCCGCTTGTTGCGAACAGAATCGGATCAAGGCCAGATTAGTATTTTAGATACGCGGTTGTTGACCAAGCATTATGGTCGTGAGCTGCTCGCCTCTTTACCACCATTTGCGCGGGTAACAGATTAAGCTGTGGCGACAGAGCGCATAAAAATTGCCGAGTTGTTGCTCGACTTAGAATGTCTAATGCGCCAGCGTGGTTTTTGGTCGCACTCACCACCACCCTCCTCAGGTTACTTGAGTCAGGTACCGTTTGCGGCCGATTGTTGGAGTCTTGAGCAATGGTTACAGTTTACGTTTATCCCCAAAATTAGAGCGATACTAGAGGGCAATGAGGCTTTGCCAGAGCGTTGTTCTATTGCACCCATGGTAATGAGTCAGGGGTGTGGCGTGGGGATGGATTTGACATGTTTGGAGCCGTTGCTCAAGGCGCTTGACGAGGTGATCTCGCAAGCACCTTAAGGCTAAGGTAGCGTTAGTCCCAAGATAGGGCGCCACCTGTTTGATATTCGATAACGCGTGTTTCAAAGAAGTTCTTTTCTTTGCGCAGATCCATGATTTCAGACATCCATGGGAAGGGGTTTTGGACCCCGGGAAACTGCTCGGGCAAGCCCAGCTGCGCTAATCGACGGTTGCAAATAAACTGCAAGTACTCTTCCATCATGGCTGCATTCATACCTAATACACCGCGTGGCATAGTGTCACGTGCATATTCGATTTCGATTTGAGTACCTTCGAGCAGCATCTGAATGACTTCTTTTTGGAAATCTTCGGTCCACAGATGCGGGTTTTCCAGTTTGATCTGGTTGATGACATCAATACCAAAGTTTAAGTGCATCGATTCATCGCGCAGGATGTACTGAAACTGCTCGGCAACACCAGTCATCTTGTTGCGGCGGCCCATCGACAAGATTTGTGTAAAACCGCAGTAGAAGAAAATGCCCTCGGTTACAGCGTAAAATCCAATCAGGTTGCGCAGTAGGGTTTGGTCATTTTCGGTGGTGCCCGTTTTGAAGTTGGGGTCGCTCAGACTGTGGGTATGAGACAAGCTCCAAGTGGCTTTCTTGGCAACACTTGGGATTTCACGGTACATGTTGAATACTTCGCCTTCGTCCATGCCGAGCGATTCAATGCAATATTGATACGCATGAGTGTGGATGGCTTCTTCAAACGCTTGGCGTAATAAATACTGCCGGCATTCAGGGTTGGTAATGAGTCGATAAATGCCCAGTACTAAGTTGTTGGCTACCAGTGAGTCTGCCGTTGAGAAGTAACCTAGGCTGCGCATAACAATGCGGCGCTCGTCGTCGCTAAGCACGTCCGCGCTTTTCCAGGTCGCTACGTCAGCGGTCATGTTGATTTCTTGTGGCATCCAATGGTTGGCACAACCATCGATGTATTTTTGCCACGCCCAATCGTATTTAAAAGGCACGAGTTGGTTCAGGTCTGCACGACAGTTGATCATCGCTTTCTCATCAACCGATACGCGCGCTGCACCCAATTCGAGTTCCTCTAAGCCTGGCGCTAAATCCATTGATGCTACTGCTTCCGCTGCGCGCTCAAGTACTTCAGCGGTGTCTACGTTAACGGCATCGGGTAACTCGTCGGGCTGTGCAGGTGCCGCTGGCGCGGTGGCTTGCTGCTGTTGTGCTGCTGCTTCTTTCTGCCGCTCTGCGGCTAGGGCGGCCTCACGCGCGGCTGCTTCACCTGCCGCCTTGGCGGCAGCGGCTGTGTCGAGAGTATCTTCTTTGTGGTATTCGTCCCAGCTTAACATCGAGTATCTCCTTGTTTATTGGCAAGCTTCGCAATCGGGGTCGTCTAGCGAGCATGCTTTTGGTACGGGTGCTGGCTGTGGTGCAGCTGCGGCGGCAACCGCGTTTAATGTGCCCTTGTCGACCGTTGATTTTTCGGTCCCTGTCGCTGCCAGCGAACGCAAGTAATACGTAGTTTTTAATCCGCTCAGCCAGGCCATTCGATACGTGACGTCGAGCTTTTTACCGCTGGCGTTGTTGATGTACAGGTTCAATGATTGTGCCTGGTCGATCCACTTCTGACGGCGGCTAGCGGCCTCGACAATCCAGCGCGGCTCAACTTCAAAGGCGGTTGAGTAAATCGCTTTTAAGTCGGCCGGAATACGGTCGATAGCCTGCGCGCTGCCATCGTAGT
This sequence comes from Aequoribacter fuscus, assembly GCF_009910365.1. Classification (NCBI taxonomy): domain Bacteria; kingdom Pseudomonadati; phylum Pseudomonadota; class Gammaproteobacteria; order Cellvibrionales; family Halieaceae; genus Aequoribacter; species Aequoribacter fuscus. Next base: position 466,737 of record NZ_CP036423.1, read on the forward strand.
ATTTCAGGTCGTTAACCATGACCTTGTCCCATAAATTACGGGCCTTAAGATCGTTGACCAAGTAAGGGTTCACAACCGTGAACTCGCCCGACAAGTTCGATTTAACGTACAAATTTTGGTAGGTGGGCTCTATTGATTGCGACACGCCTGTAATGTTCGCGATGGTTGCTGTTGGTGCGATCGCCATGACGTTAGAGTTGCGCATTCCTTTCGCACGAACGCGCTCGCGCAGCGTATCCCAATCCAGAGTTTGAGTACGATCTATTTGCAGATACTGGTCACCACGAGACTCAGCCAAGCGCTCGAGTGAGTCGATGGGCAAAATGCCCTGGCTCCATAACGAACCCTCAAAGCTAGAGTACGTGCCGCGTTCTTCAGCTAAAGCGGATGAAGCTTGGATGGCGTAGTAGCTAATGGCTTCCATCGATCGGTCTGCAAATTCCACTGCTTCAGGTGAGCTGTAGGCGATGTGCTGCTTGTACAAAGCATCTTGGAAGCCCATGAGGCCCAGTCCCACCGGACGGTGACGGAAATTCGAGCGCTCTGCCTGTGGTACCGAGTAATAGTTAATGTCGATAACGTTATCGAGCATACGCACGGCGGTCGTCACAGTTTTTTGCAGTTTCTCGAGGTTCAAACCGTTTTCGTCGATGTGTTGAGGCAGGTTTACGGAACCTAAATTACAGACCGCGATTTCTTCATCGCTGGTATTCAGCGTGATTTCGGTACACAGGTTAGACGAGTGCACAACACCTACGTGTGACTGTGGTGATCGCAAGTTACAAGGATCCTTGAACGTGATCCAAGGGTGGCCTGTTTCGAACAGCATCCCCAACATTTTGCGCCACAGGTTCTCGGCTTTTACGCGCTTGAACAGTTTCAGCTCGCCGCTACGAGTTTGTGCCTCGTAAGCTTCGTATTTTGCTTCAAAATCGGCGCCGTACGAATCGTGCAAATCTGGGGTGTCGTTAGGCGAAAACAGTGTCCACTCGCCGCCTTCAAAAACGCGTTTCATGAATAGGTCTGGAATCCAGTTGGCGCTATTCATGTCATGTGTGCGACGACGGTCATCGCCGGTGTTTTTACGCAGTTCCAGAAATTCTTCGATGTCTAAGTGCCAAGTCTCTAAATAGGCACACACCGCGCCTTTGCGCTTACCGCCTTGGTTTACAGCGACTGCTGTGTCATTAACGACTTTTAAGAAGGGCACAACACCCTGCGACTTTCCGTTCGTACCTTTGATATAGGAGCCTAATGCGCGCACTGGCGTCCAGTCGTTGCCCAAACCGCCGGCCCATTTTGACAGTAGCGCGTTATCTCGAATTGCACCATAAATACCGCTTAAGTCATCAGGCACTGTGGTGAGATAGCAAGACGAGAGCTGTGGGCGCAGAGTGCCGGCGTTAAATAGCGTTGGTGTTGAGCTCATATAATCAAATGACGAGAGCAGCTGATAGAACTCGATAGCCCGCGCGTTTTTGTCGTCCTCACGAACCGCTAGACCCATGGCGATACGCATGAAAAACACTTGGGGTAACTCAAAACGCGTTTCGTTGCTGTGAATGAAGTAGCGGTCGTACAGCGTCTGCAAGCCCAAGTAGGTGAACTGCAAATCTCGTTCGGGCTGGATGGCCGCACCCAGTCGGGCGATATCAAAATCGGCTAGCTCTGGGCTTAATAATTCTAGCTGAATGCCTTTGGCAATGTAGGCTTGTAATGCTTGTGGATAATAAAGCGCCATCTCCTGTTGAGTGGCGCGTTGTGTTACGCCTAGGAATTCTAAAGCTTCGCTTCTCAAGTCATCGCACAATAAACGTGCCGCTGCATAGGTGTAATTGGGTTCTTGCTCGATCAGTGTGCGCGCGGTAATCACCAGAGAGGTCGTGACTTCATCGAGTGTTACGCCATCGTAAAGATTGCGCAGCGCTTCTTCTAAAATTTTTGACGCGCTGACATCGGCCAAATCGGCGCAAGCTTCAGAGACCACTGTTTGTAAGCGTTCGATATCGAGCGGCGCGCGGCTACCATCTGGCTGTAATACTGAGATCGCACCTGCTGCGCGCTCTGCCTCGGCTGAAAGAGCACGTTTTTGAGCGCGCTTGCGTGCCTGTTCTTCTCGGTAAATAACATAGTCACGTGCAATTTTGTGTTCACCTGCCCGCATGAGCGCGAGTTCGACCTGGTCCTGAATGTCCTCTATATGAATAGTGCCGCCCGATGGCATGCGGCGCTCAAAGGTGCCCATCACTTGTGTCGTCAATTTCGCGACGGTTTCGTGAATTCGGCTAGACGCTGCAGCTGTACCACCTTCAACGGCTAAGAATGCTTTCGTAATCGCGACCGAAATTTTGCTGTTGTCGAAAGGAACAACCTGGCCGTTGCGCTTAATCACTTTCAGCGTGCCGGGAGCGGTTGCTTCGATGGGTGTCGCAGTAGGACTGGCGGTCGTTTTGCTGGTCGATGGCGATATTGGTGTACTTGTTGTTTCCATGCTTGCTCCGGCGCTCTTGCTCGTAAGGTCGATTTTAAGTCTAGACACCATATGTGGTGCTTTGAGTTATTATGCCACACAAGATACTGGTGTCTATGCGGCAATGCAATAGGCATATCTCGGGTAAAGCTTGTGTATAGATTGTGGGTAAAATAGGTTGTTAGTAGGTACTAACCTTGATGGCTTGTGTGTTTGCGGGTCGAGTGTGGTGGAGGGTGTAGAGGGTCAGATCGGATTAATTTGATCTAACGAAAAGGGTTTTTAGCGCCAAGTGTTATTTAGCAAATGGCGCGCACCAAGATGGATCTTTTGTATTACTTTTGTCGCAGTAAGAACTCGATTAAGGCCTTTTGGGCGTGCAGACGGTTCTCGGCTTCATCCCAGATGACCGAGCTTGGGTCGTCCATTAAGTCGGCGCTAATTTCCTCGCCGCGATGCGCTGGTAAGCAGTGGAGGTAAATGGCGTCTGGGTTAGCCAGATTTAATAACTCGCGGTTGAGCTCGAAGCCTTCGAAAGCCGCCATGCGTGCTTTGGCCTCTTGCTCTTGTCCCATCGATGCCCATACGTCGGTCGCTAGGAGATCAGATCCCCGTGCTGCGTTTGCTGGGTCTCGCGTCAACGTTACGCAGTGAGCGTATTCGTCGAGTAAGGCTTGATCTGGGTCGTAGCCTTCTGGGCAGGCGATATTTAAATGGAAGCCAAATAGATGCGCGGCGCGAATGAATGAGTGGCACATGTTATTGCCATCGCCAATCCAGCTTGCTGTTTTACCCTGCATGTCACCTCGGTGTTCAAACCACGTCATCATATCGGCCAGCAATTGGCAGGGATGCGACTCGTCAGACAAGGCGTTAATCACGGGTACTCGAGAATTTTGGGCGAACACCTCCAGCCGTTCGTGCGCAGAGGTGCGAATCATCACGATATCGACCATTCGCGAAATGACTTTGGCAGTATCTTCGATGGGTTCGCCGCGGCCTAGCTGAGTGTCGTTGGGTGAGAGAAATAAGGCGTGTCCGCCAAACTGTGCCATGCCCGCTTCGAATGAGACTCGTGTGCGCGTCGATGCCTTCTCAAAAATCATGGCCATGGTAGCATTTGGAAATAGGGCGTGTTGTTCGCCTTTTCGCTGCATGGCTTTGAGCTCGATAGCGCGTTGTATCAGCGTTTTTAACTCGCTCGAGCTTAAGTCGGTGAGTCTCAAAAAATGTCGAGTTGTGGTCATGGTGTTAACCCTTTAGTTGCCGCGCATAGGTGTCGATGACTCCCGCCAGTCGTTCACCGATCAAGATCGCTTCGTCGTCGGTCAGAGTCAAGGCGGGAAGCAGGCGAACCACATTGCCCGCCGTCACGTTGATGAGAAGCTTTTGCTCCAACGCAAGTGATACCAATTCAGGGCAATCCTGCGACATAACAAAGCCAAGCATCAGTCCTTGGCCTGACTCGGTTTTGATTAGGTCCGTCGCTGCCTGGCTGTGCTGATACAGTGACTCGCTAATGAGTTTACGGATAAGGGGGACTCGCTGGGTGAGGTTGTCTTGTTCTATGGTGTTGATCACGGCCATAGCCGCGGCACTCGCGAGCGGGTTGCCGCCATAGGTGGAGCCGTGATTCCCAGCTCCGAGTACTTTAGCCGCCTTACCTTGCGCTAGGCAGGCGCCAATGGGTACGCCATTGCCTAAGCCCTTTGCGGTCGTTACCACATCGGGTTTGAAATTCAGGCCTAAATAGGCAAAGTAAGTGCCCACTCTGCCGTTGCCAGACTGTACTTCATCGAACATCAGCAGCCAGTTATTGCGGTCGCACTGTTCTCGGAGCCCGCGTAAATAGTCATCGCTCAATCGTCTCACACCGCCCTCGCCTTGTACCGGTTCGGCTAAGACTGCAACAATATTGGCGTTGTTTGCGAGCGCGGCAATCGCTTCGATATTGCCTGCGGGAACTCGTATAAAGCCGGGTACTAGAGGTTCAAAACCCTTCTGCACAGCGGCGTTACCGGTGGCGGTCAAGGTCGCCATGGTGCGGCCGTGGAAGGCGTGTTCCAGAACAATAACAGTCGGTGACTCGATGCCGTTTTGGTGCCCGTAAAGGCGGGCGAGCTTGATGGCTGCTTCGTTTGCTTCGGCGCCAGAATTGCCAAAAAATACGGCATCCATGCCCGCGATACGGCACAGTGTCTCGGCCAGTGCTTCCTGTGTCGGAATGTGATAGAGATTCGAACAGTGCATGAGGGTCTGAGCTTGCTTTGCCAATGCTGCACTGACAGCGGGATGACAGTGGCCAAGTCCAGTCACAGCAATGCCCGTCAGTGCATCCAAATACGCAGTATCGTTGGCATCATAGAGCCAGGCACCCTGTCCGCGGACGAATTGCACCGGCAAACGTTTGTAGGTCGGCATTATGGACGACACGACGGATCCTCTTTGCAAAGTAAAAAGGCAGCGAGTGCTGCCCAATGCATAATGTTAACCCTGGATCGAAACAGGGGCAATGAAGAGCGTCGGTAAATTTGGCAAAATTACGTTCCTAGCCCTTGAGTTTCTGGTGTTTGTGGCCATGTAAGCTACAATACGGTTTTTACAGGAGAGTGTTATGAGCGAAGTAATCGAGACCCTTAAAGAGCAAATCGAGAACAACCCGATTTTGTTGTACATGAAAGGCTCACCAAATCAGCCGCAGTGTGGCTTTTCAGCGAGAACAGTACAGGCGCTGATGGCCTGCGGTGAGCGCTTTGCCTACGTTGATGTGTTATCGAATCCTGATGTTCGCGCTCATTTGCCCGCGTATGCCAATTGGCCGACTTTCCCGCAGCTGTGGGTTCAAGGAGAGTTGATTGGGGGGTGCGATATCGTGACTGAAATGTATGAAACCGGCGAGCTTCAAACGCTTATAAAAGAAGCGGCTGCTGCCCAGAACGGTTGATTTCATCGGCGGGTACGCTATGGAGTGTGCTCGCCATCTTGATAACGGCCCCGTTGCATTGACAACACCTAGGTTTAGACGCCTTTACATTTTAGATAATCCTCAAAAGCCTGTCGTCATCCCAGTGGGTGAATAGCACGCCTCGCGACACTTAGTGTGTCATGGAGGTAAGGCGTGATTGATTAGCGTATACTGAGCACGAGAACAACGGAAACGAATTATGGATGTCTCTGACTACATGCTCGGCTTGGGACAACAAGCCAAGCGAGCAGCGCGCGTCTTGGCATTAAGTAGCTTAAGTCAGCGCAACCATGCACTGTTGTGTATTGCACAACGCATAGATCAACAACGAGAGCTCATCTTGGCTGCGAACGAGAAAGATTTGGCGGCGGCCAAATCTCAGGGGCTTGATGCTGCAATGTGTGATCGCTTAGCGCTGAATGCCGGTCGTATTGACGGCATGATCGCTAACTTAGAGCAAGTTGCCTCACTCCCTGACCCGATCGGTGCGACCGACCAAGTTCGCACCATGCCGTCAGGTATTCGCGTCGGTAAGATGCGTGTGCCATTGGGAGTGGTCGGTATTATTTACGAGTCTCGACCAAACGTTACGGTCGAAGCCAGCAGTTTGTGCATCAAATCGGGCAATTCGACGATCTTGCGCGGGGGATCGGAGTCTATTCATTCAAACGGCGCAATCGCTCGCTGTATTGAGGCGGGGCTGGCTGATGCCGGCATGCCTGAAACGGCGGTCCAAGTGGTGAACACGACCGATCGCGCTGCAGTGGGCGCGTTGATTACAATGGATAAGTTCGTCGATGTAATCGTCCCGCGCGGTGGTAAGGGACTTATTGAGCGCATCACTGCCGAAGCTCGTATTCCCGTCATCAAACACCTAGATGGCGTCTGTCACGTCTTCATCGATGCAGGAGCAGATTTATCCATGGCAAATGCCATCGCCGTCAACGCTAAAACGCATCGTTATGGCACCTGTAACACCATGGAAACGCTGTTACTTGACCGGTCGGTGGCGGCAGACGCGCTCGCTCTGATTGGCCCCGAGTTGCAGTCTAAGGGCGTTGAGGTTCGCGGTTGTTCTGAAACCTGTCGAATACTGAATTGGGCGGTAGTCGCCACAGAAGCTGATTGGTACGCCGAGTACTTGGCGCCTATTTTAGCGGTGCGAATTGTTGCGGGTTTGGCTGAGGCCATAGACCATATTAATGCCTATGGCTCACATCATACTGACGCTATTGTGACCAACAACCATGCGCATGCTGAGCAATTTATGCGCGAGGTGGATTCGAGCTCGGTCATGGTGAATGCCTCAACGCGTTTTGCCGATGGGTTTGAATATGGCTTGGGGGCTGAGATCGGAATTTCGACCGACAAGATCCACGCTCGGGGCCCGGTGGGCTTGGAGGGACTCACTTCACAAAAATACGTTGTGTTCGGAACAGGGCAGGTTCGTTCTTGAGTCTAGGTTCACGAGCAAAGGCGTTTATGGGCGGCACCTTTGATCCCATTCACAACGGGCATATCCGAATGGCGATTGAATCTTGCGAGGCTCTGGGGTTGTCGAGCATAACGCTGGTGCCCGCGGCCGATCCACCGCATCGTGATGCGCCGCGAGTCAATGCTGCAAGGCGTTTAGCGATGGTGGCAGAATCGGTGAAAGATATTGCACAGCTCGAGGTCGATGGGCGCGAATTGCAGCGCTCGGGCAAGTCATACAGTTTTGCTACCGCCTGCGAGTTTCGAGCCGAAGTGGGCATTGACGCCAGTTTGACCATGATTATGGGGGCCGATGCGTTCTTGGGTTTTACATCGTGGCACCGCTGGCAGGAGTTTTTAGAGGTACTTAATATCGTAGTGTTGGCAAGGCCTGGCTGGGCTTGGCCTGAGCAGGGCGAGTTGGCGAGCTGGGTAAGCAAATGCCGAGTTGACGTTAATGCCTTGCCCGGGCAATCGCGTGGGGGTGTTGCTTTTTTGTCGTCCCGATTGCTGGATATTTCAGCCTCAGATATTCGCGAAAGATTGCAAGCCGGTTTATCGATTGATGGGTTGGTTCCCGATGTTGTGCGACACTATATCGCGCAGCAAAAATTATACGTATAGGCCGAAAAGGCTTGAAAAGGTGATAATTGAATGATGGATTCTTTGGCTGTTAAAGAACTAGCACAAGCGGCATTAGACGACTTAAAAGCAGTCAATGTCGAGGTCTTGGATGTCAGCGCTTTAACAGATGTTATGGAGTATTTGGTCGTGGCTAGCGGCACCTCAAACCGTCACGTTAAGTCATTGGCTGATAACGTCATCGTCGCCGCCAAAAAGGCCGGAATGCCGCCTCTGGGCGTGGAAGGCCAAGATACCGGTGAATGGGTGCTAGTGGACTTGGGTGGTGTTGTGGTGCACGTTATGTTGCCTGCTACCCGAGCTTTCTATGATATCGAGCGCTTGTGGTCGGTAGACGCCCCAGCTCGCCGTGAAGATTAGAGTTTTAACTATCGCTGGCAAAATGCCCTCTTGGGTTGAGGCTGGGGTCGCCGATTACGACAAGCGTTTGCCGCGTGATGTGAAAATCGATTGGGTCAGTTTACCGCTAGCGACGCGCCGCAAAGACCGCAAAGCCGAGCATTATCTAGCAACTGAGGCGCAATCGATTCTGAAGCAGATTCGCGAAGACGACTTCGTCGTTGCTCTCGATGTTCGAGGCAAGTCATGCTCCAGCGAGGAATTGGCCGAGTACTGGCAGGCATGGCAAGCTCACAGGGGCGACCTCGTGATTCTGATCGGAGGCCCCGACGGTCTGGATCAAAGCTGTTTGGCGCGCGCGAATCAAAGATTATCACTCAGTGCCTTGACACTGCCCCACGCGCTCGTCAGAGTGGTATTGGCCGAGCAGCTCTATCGGGCGTGGTCACTATCGATAGGGCACCCATATCATCGCGCATAACTCTAAGAGATCGAACGGTGGCAGCTGAGCGCAATTTATTGAAAGACGCCAATCGCGAAGGCCGAATCTTCACGGACCGTTTGGTCGTTACTTTAGTAATTTTTGCCGTCATGCTCGGGTTGATCGTGATTCGCTACTATCATTTGCAGATCGTTGATCATGCGATTTACGCAACGCAATCTGATCAAAACCGGCTGCAGACCCAACCTTTGCCGCCTCGCCGCGGGTTAATTCGGGACCGAGCGGGTCGTTTAATTGCTGAAAATGAACCGTCGTTCGTTCTGTCCGTTGTGGTAGAGAGAACGGGGGGGCTCGATGAGATCATTGAGCGTTTGCAGCAAATCATCGAGTTATCGGATGACGACGTCGCGGCCTTTCAGCGTCGCCGCCCTAGCACACGACCCTATGCGCCAGTGCCTCTGAAGTTCCGTATCTCGGAACACGAAAGAGCGCGTATCGCGGTGAATAGTCACGAATTGCCGGGCGTTGAAATCGAGGCTCAGTTGATCAGATCTTATCCGTTGGCCGATCTATTTGCCCATGCGGTCGGCTATGTCGGCCGGATTAACGAACGCGAACTGCAAACGCTGCCGGAGGGGCCTTACGAGGGTACGTTCCACATTGGCAAAACAGGCATTGAAAAGTATTACGAGTCAGTACTTCTGGGTCAGGTGGGTGTGCAAACTGTCGAGACGGATGCGCGCGGCCGTATCATGCGACTGGTTGAAAAAACGCCCCCTGTACCGGGAAAAGATTTGACGCTGAATCTGGATGCTGATTTGCAGCTTGCTGCGGCGCAAGCCCTTCAGGGGCAGCGTGGTGCTGTCGTGGCGATTGATCCCCGAGACGGCGGCGTTCTGGCGCTCTACTCAAGTCCAAGTTTTGACCCCAACTCGTTTGTGAATGGCATCAGTTTTAACGAGTACGCAGAGTTGCGTGATTCGCCCGATGTCCCCTTGTTTAATAGAGCGTTGCAGGGGCAGTATCCGCCTGGTTCAACGGTCAAGCCCGCGATTGGGTTAGCGGGCTTGCACATGGGTTTAGTGACACCGCAGTCAAAAGTCGCCGATCCGGGTTGGTATACCCTCCCCGGAGACGACCGACGTTACCGCGATTGGGTGTTGCGTATTCGAGGTCGTGGACATGCTGATAAGGTTGATTTGCACATGGCGATTGCCGAATCGTGTGACGTGTACTTTTATGACCTGGCGCGCACTATGACGGTCGATCGCATGCACGATTTCTTGCAAGATTTTAATTTGGGTGCGCGCACAGGTGTGGATACAACCAATGAGCGTCCGGGGGTTTTGCCCTCGTCGGAATGGAAATTACAGAATCGGGGGCGCCCCTGGTACCCAGGTGAGACCTTGAGCGTGGGAATTGGTCAGGGTTATATGTTGGCCACACCCATGCAGCTGGCTTTAATGACGTCGGTTCTCGCAAATCGAGGGTATGCCTATAAACCTTCGCTGGTGGCTGAAGTCGATGGCGTAGTGCCTGAAACCGAGCGTCTGCAGCTGCCTGATATTGAACCATCACATTGGCAGGCGGTCATAGAAGGTATGGAGGCTGTTGTGCACGAGCGCAGTGGAACTGCGCATGCCATGGCCAAAGGCTTACAGTACCGAGTGGCGTCAAAAACCGGCACAGCGCAAGTGATCGGGATTGCTCAAGATGAGGAGTACGATGAAGATGAGATCGCCGAACGGCATCGAAATCACGGCCTGTTTATTGCGTTTGCACCGGTCGAAGCGCCAACGATTGCGCTTGCGGTGATTGTCGAAAACGGTGGCGGTAGTAGTGCGGCCGTTCCGGTTGCAAGGGCTGTGCTGGACGCATGGTTGGCGAATCCAGATAAAGGCGTTATGCGACATGTAGGGTTGGCGAGCAATGGCTGAGTACTTGCGTCGCATGCCCGATAGCGGTGACGCTTTTCGCCGCAGTTCAACGGTTTGGTCTGTTTTAAAGCTGGACCCCTGGTTGCTCAGCGGTTTATTGGCACTGGCTGGTTTTGGTTTAACAGTGCTAAATAGTGCGGTTGATGGCAGTAACGCAGCCATTCAGCGACAGTCTGTGTATTTGCTTATCGGTTTTTGTGGCATGTTAGTCGCCGCTCAGATTCCAGTGTATCGGTATGCGCGCTTGGCGCCTTGGATGTATCTTATTGGGATACTCGCATTAGTTTCCGTATTGTTCCTTGGTGTGGGAGCTAAAGGCGCGCAACGCTGGCTGTCGCTGGGGGGATTCCGGTTTCAGCCCTCGGAAATTATGAAGCTCGCGGTACCCCTAACAGTGGCCTGGTATTTGGCTAAACGCAGTTTGCCGCCGAACCCAAAGTATGTTGGTGCCACCCTTATTTTGATGGGGCTCCCTGCGGTGTTGATTTTTTTGCAACCCGATTTGGGTACCGCCATTTTAGTTGCAGTCTCAGGTTTTTTTGTGTTGTTCTTGGCCGGTCTGTCGTGGCGATACCTTCTGACCGCCGCTGGTATCGTGCTGGCATCGATTTGGCCGTTGTGGTCCTTTGTGATGAAAGATTATCAAAGGCAGCGGGTTCTGACCTTACTGGATCCCGAGAGCGATCGACTCGGCGCTGGCTGGAACATCATACAAAGCAAAACAGCGATAGGGTCGGGAGGCTGGTCGGGTAAAGGCTATATGCAAGGAACCCAGACGCTGTTGGATTTTCTACCCGAGAGCCACACCGATTTTATTATTGCGGTGCTCGCAGAAGAATATGGTCTCCAGGGCGTGCTTTGGCTAGTGATGCTCTATCTTTTTATTTGTTTGCGCGGTTTTTGGATTAGTTACACTGCGCAGTCGACCTATGGCCGATTGGTTGGAGCAAGCATTACCCTAACGTTTTTTGTGTATGTATTCGTTAATATGGGAATGGTTGCGGGCATTTTACCCGTCGTGGGCGTGCCCTTGCCCTTGGTCAGCGCCGGCGGGACATCTATTGTGACTCTGTTGGCGGGTTTCGGTATCCTGATGGCGATTAGTCAAGACAAGCGCCAAGTAAATTGATGAGGTTAGTGATGGTTAGAAGATTGCGGTGGTTGGGTTTAGTGGTAGCGATTTCAGGAACCGGCGCCTGGGCCGATTACAGCGATCACCCGGAATTGAAGCTTTCAGAGCTTACATCACAGTTAGAGGCCTTTGGGTATACTGAGTCTGAGTTGGTCGATATCTTTCGTGCAGCCGAGAAAAAACAGTCGATCATCGATGCAATCTCTCGGCCCGCTGAAAAGGTGTTGGCTTGGCACGAGTATCAAAATATCTTCTTAACGGAGCGCCGTATCAAAGAAGGCTTGGAATTCATGCGGGCTCATCAAGAGACCTTAGCACGTGCAGAGCGAGAGCTGGGTGTCCCTGCTGAAGTCATGGCCGCAATTATCGGAGTCGAAACCTACTACGGTCGTATCGCAGGTTCGTATCGAGTGATTGATGCTTTATCCACCTTGGCTTTTGACTACCCTAAGCGATCAACGTTTTTTCGCAAACAGCTGGTCGAATATTTGCAGTTAGCCAAAGAGCAAAAAATTAACCCATTAGAGCCAAAAGGCTCTTATGCAGGAGCAATGGGTTTTGGGCAGTTTATGCCCAGTAGCTATCGGGCGTACGCCATCGATTTTGATGGCGATGACTTCGTTGATATTTGGAATAATGAAGCCGACGCGATAGGTAGCGTAGGGCACTATCTAAAAAGGCACGGTTGGAAAACAGGGCAACCGATCACACTGCCGCTAAAAAAAGAACAATTTTTGGCCTCAGAGTGGCTCACTGACGATTTAAAGCTCAGCTACACCATCGCTGAACTCCCTGCCGCGGCTGCCGCGCTTGTTAGCTCAAGTTTGCCGTCCGATAGCTTGATTGAGCCTATTGAGATGGAAACCGAAGTTGGGCCACAGCAGTGGCTGGTGTTCAATAATTTTTATGCTATTACCCGTTACAACCACAGTCGCATGTACGCTATGGCGGTGACTGAATTGTCGGAGGCATTAGCTGCGGGGTTGCGAGAGCAGTGATTCGGTGGGCCTTAATTGGGCTGCTCTCGATCGCGATCTGCGGCTGTACCGACGGGCGCTATCGTATGCGTCAAGACAGGGCGCCTGCCGTGCCTGTTTTGGCTCATCAGGTCGCCGACGCAGTCCCTCGCGCCGAGGCAATCCGAGCCGCTGGCAACAAATCACCTTATACCGTTAACGGTGAAACCTATTGGGTGATGCCCTCGGCTGTAGGCTTTGAGGAAACTGGCACGGCCTCTTGGTATGGCGCAAAGTTTCACGGCGAGCTGACGTCTAATGGTGAAGTATTTGACATGTACAAAGCCTCGGCGGCTCATAAAAGTTTACCGATACCTACGTTTGTAAAAGTGACTAACTTAGATAACGGCCGCAGTATGGTCGTTCGCGTTAACGATCGCGGTCCGTTTCACAGTGATCGTATTATCGACTTATCTTACGGCGCTGCAGTGAAGTTGGGTTTCGATCAGGTCGGCACAGCGCAGGTGCATTTGGAGGTCTTATCCATTGAGGGTACTGAAGACTTGCGCGCCAGCACTGATGACGACTATCGCTATTTACAGGTGGGGGCGTTTTCGTCTCGTGATAGCGCCGAGCTCCGCCGTCAAGAACTGCAAAATAGAACGACTTTTCCTGTGTTCATTAGTCCGGCACGGTTTGCCAACAAAATAGTGTATCGAGTCCGAATTGGTCCCATCGATGATTCAAAAGAGCTAGGGGCCCTCGAGAACCGCCTGCTCGAGGCTGGATTTAAAGAGTACAGCCGTATTCGCGAAGGCGTAGCGCTTTGATCGTTAAGTCTGATCCGTTAACATCTACATGTCGATCTAGAAGGAACAAAATTCTCATGCAAAAACTACTGGCCACCGCGGCCGCTCTGGGGTTTAGCGTATCGGTTTCCGCTGCCATCATTCCCGCACCACCAGAGGTCGCTGCGAGAGCTCATTATTTAATCGACGCTACTACCGGCTATGTCATTGCTGAGAGCAACGCGAACGAACAGCTTCCTCCGGCCAGTCTGACCAAGTTGATGACAAGTTACGTGCTGAGTTACGAGATTGAGCGCGGTCGAGTGGCGTTCGATGACAAGGTCTTGATCAGTGAAAATGCCTGGGCACAAAACCCCATATTCAAGGGCTCGTCACTGATGTGGCTAGAGCCCGGCATGGAGGTCTCTATTAGCGATTTGGAAAAAGGCATTGTTATCTCGTCGGGTAATGATGCAACAGTCGCTATTGCCGAGCATCTAGCGGGCAATGAAACAGCTTTCGCGGACATGATGAACACTCATGCGCAGCGTTTGGGCATGAACGACAGCTACTTTGAAAACTCACACGGTTTACCGTCGCCTAATCATCTCACCACAGCGCATGATCTTGCGCTGTTGGCGAAGGCGATCATTCAGGATTTTCCAACGCATTATCAAATCTACGCTGAGCGCGATTACACATTTAACAACATCAAACAATACAATCGAAATACGCTGTTAGGTGAAGACCCGTCTGTTGATGGTTTAAAAACGGGGTATACCAGCGAGGCGGGATACGGCCTAGTGTCCTCGGCAAAACGCGGCGATATGCGTTTGATTTCGGTGGTGCTGGGTACCAGCAGCGCTAAAACTCGCGCGAGCGAAACGCGCAGTTTGTTGAACTACGGGTTCCGGTATTTCGAAACTGCGGAACTACTGCCCGCTGAGCGTGAGATGGAGAAACCCGAGGTATGGATGGGTCTGGCCGATTACCTGAGTGTGGGTGTTGTCGATGCCATCACGTTAACATTGCCGAGAGGTGAGCGCCGAAATGTTGCGCAAGTTGTGACCTTGAATGAACCCCTGTCAGCCCCCATCAAAAGAGGTGACGAAGTGGGGCGCGTCAGTTTACGCCTCGACGGAGAGCAAATCTATGAAGGGCCGGTCGTTGCGTTACACGATGTCGAGGAGGCTGGCTTTTTTGCGCGTTTGTGGGATCGCATTCTAATGTGGATCGATACACTGTTGTCGCCCGAACCTAAAGAATAGGAAGCCAGTCGCATGAGTCAGCCGGAACCGCCCAAAATCGAATTTCCTTGCGATTACCCCGTCAAAATTTTAGGTCGGCAATGCGACCATTTTGAAACAACCATTTTCGAGATTGTAGAAACCCACGCGCCGGGATTTGATCGAGCGCAGATTTCTCGCAAGGTCAGCCGCGAGGGTACGTTTTGCTCGCTCACGATTACCATCACCGCAACGGGAGAACCGCAATTAGCCGCAATGCATCAAGCATTAATGGATTCTGGCTTAGTGAATATGGTGATTTAGTGCCCACCCTGTTCGTGGTTTTGTTGTAGAGGGAATCGCGTGTCCTTTCCCGTTTTGCATAAAATGTTGGGCCGAGCTGACTATGCTCGGACCTATGCGGCCATGCGCCTATTTACAGATAGCAGGCTAGCCGACACCCCCGATGAATTATGGGCCTTGGAGCACCCGCCAGTATTTACTCAGGGTCAGGCGGGCAAAGCGGAACACTTGTTGGCACCGGGTAATATTCCTGTGGTACAGACTGATCGTGGTGGGCAGGTAACCTACCATGGCCCCGGGCAATTGGTAATTTATCTGCTGATCGATCTGAAGCGGCGTAAACTCGGCGTCAGACAGGTGGTGACGCTCATTGAAAACGCTATTATCGAAATTTTGGCGGATGAGTTTGGCTTGCCGGCGCAAGCGGATCCTAAGGCTCCGGGGGTTTATGTTGACGGGCGCAAGATTGCCGCCTTGGGCTTGCGTGTCCGCAAGGGGTGCACGTTTCATGGTCTAAGTTTGAATGTCGATTGTGACTTAGAGCCGTTCGCCAGGATTAACCCTTGTGGTTATCAAGGTTTGGCTGTGACGTCCGTGCAACAAGAATGCCCAGGCAGAACCTTGAGTATCTGGTCGATTGGTGAGCAGCTTCAGAGTCGGTTGTCGAAGCTGTTAAGGGACTGTGCCGGAGATTAGCGCGCCACCGGCTTTTTGGCGAGAATGCGCTGTAGTGTGCGTCGATGCATACTTAAGGCACGAGCTGTTGCCGATATATTGCCATCATGTTCCTGCAGTACTCGTTGAATATGCTCCCATTTCACGCGCTCTACCGAGGGTGGCTGATCAGGTATTTTCGTCTCGGATGGTTTTTTCCCGGTGAAGCAGGCAACAATGTCCCGCAGTTTGGTGGGTTTGCACAGATAGTCATGGGCGCCAAGGCGAGTCGCCTCAACGGCCGTGGCAATACTTGAATACCCCGTTAAGATCACGATTTTGGCGTTGGGCCCCAAGGTTTCGATGAGTTTTGGGAGCAGTGTCAGACCGCTGGTCTCGCCTAAGTTCAGATCGAGGAGCACGAACTCGGGGCGCCAAGTTAACGCTTTAGACAGGGCGGAATCTGCGGAGCACTCGAATGTCGCTTCAAACCCCTCGCGCTCGAATGCACGTTGTGCCGTCTCTGCAAAGGTCCGATCATCATCAATTATCAAGACACGTTGCATGCGCTAACACCTTTCTCGTGGCAATATCACTGTCGTCAGCGTGCCGCCGTCTGCGGGTTGATGATGCAACAAACTGCCGCCGTGATTATTGATGGTCGCGTGAGTTAGCATCAGGCCAATACCAAGCCCCTTTTCTGAGTCTTGAATGACGGTTTTGCCGATCTGTGTGAGTATTTCGCTGGGAATGCCCGAGCCGTAATCGCGAATCGCGATCTGAATTTCCTTGCCGTAGCAGCTTAGGGTGACTTCAATAAGTTCGCTACCCGCCTCCAGCGCGTTGTTAAGCAAATTTTCGATGGCGGGGGCGAGTGTCTGATCTATCTTTATCGAGGCATCTTGGGACTGTTCATCGGTTTGCAGCGCAATGTGTGCTTCGGGTCGTTTATTTTTCCACTGTGCGATAACACCCTCGAGCCAAGGTTTGGCGAGCTGGCTTGACTGCACTCTGAGTTTGTCGATTTCTGCTCGACTGGCAAGTTTTCGCGTGATCTGTCCGCATTGGTCTAGTCGTTCTTCCATTGCGTTGAGTAGGCTTTCGACTTCGGGCGTATTACCACACAGGTGTTTAAGTTCGTCTGCATACAGACTGAGCGTATTTAATGGGGTGCCCAGTTCATGCGCGGTGGTCGCGGCCATGGTGGCAATCGCATGGATTTGCTCGTTGCGTAAATTGTTTTCGCGTAACTCGGCGGCTCTTTTCTCACGTTGACGCATAGCATGGGCCATACGGCTGACTACGAGCACAACAAGGGCTGCGCTAAACGCAAAGTTGAACCACATGCCTAAAATGTGCGTGTTGCCCGCGGGGCCATGCACATTTGTGTGGCTCATGGCTGGCGACAGGGGGCTAAAGGGTAGGTGGTAATGGAGCAGCAGGGTATACGCCAGTAACGCTGCGAGCGCCATGACTGCTGTGAATTTTTGATGCAGCACAGCGGCGCTAATAATGACGGGTACAAGCAAATAAGAGATGAACGGGTTGTTGGCTCCCCCTGTAAGATACATCAAAAAGCTCCACCCTAAAATGTCGACGGCGATTTGTTGTGACAGCTGCAAATCGGTGACCGCCTGCTTTTCGCGGAAGTACCAGGCACTAATCGCAGTGATGGTAGCGAGTACAACGAGCGCTGTTGTGCTTTCGGTAATGACATCGGAGTCGGACGTGGTCGTGGCGAGATAGAGCAGCCCCACAGCAAAAGCCGCTAGTGCTAGTGCTCTGACAATAAAAAGCTGATTTAGGTGAACTTTGGACAGATGAGGCATATTGATCTCCGATGCGGTCAAGTATACCGATAGAACCTCGCAATGCGCTATGTGTCTGTTGGCTTAGAGCATAGGGAAAAGGAGCTCGCTGAAATGTCTAAAAGTAGCGTCTTGTCGAGGCCTGAGCTAACGGTTGTTGTGTAAGTGGCCGACATCGGCGAAAATTGCGCCCCTCAAATGCACAGTCACAAGACGATACCCTAACTATGTCTGATAACTACCTGCCGGCCTCGGCCTCTAATCGACGAACTTTCGCGATTATCTCGCACCCCGACGCGGGTAAGACGACTATTACCGAGAAGCTGCTGCTGTTGGGTAGCGCAATACAAGTGGCGGGCTCGGTCAAAGGTAAGCGTGGGCCACATGCGACCTCCGATTGGATGACCATGGAGCAAGAGCGCGGTATTTCAGTGACCTCGTCGGTGATGCAGTTCCCCTACCATGAGCGCACGGTGAATTTGCTGGATACGCCGGGACACGAAGATTTTTCGGAAGATACCTACCGCACGTTGACAGCGGTCGATTCAGCTCTCATGGTCATTGATGGCGCCAAGGGCGTAGAGGATCGCACCATTAAATTAATGAATGTGTGCCGCTTGCGCGATACGCCGATTTTTAGCTTTGTGAATAAGCTCGATCGCGATATTCGAGACCCTATCGAATTGCTCGACGAGATTGAGGATGTGCTTGATATTCAGGGTGCACCTATCAACTGGCCGATCGGTATGGGGCGTCATTTCAAGGGCGTATACAATTTATACACCGATACCATTCACTGCTTTAAACAGGGTCACGGTCACACCTTGCACCCCGATGAGCGCATTCAGGGTTTGGATTCAGATGCCGCGCGTACTTTGCTAGATGACGAGTACGACGATTTTGTGGACACGATAGATCTGGTCAGAGGCGCTAGCCACGAATTTTCTCTGGAAGAATTTTTGGCTGGCCGCTTAAGTCCCGTTTACTTTGGCACCGCACTTGCCAACTTTGGTGTGCGCGAAATGCTCGATGATTTTGTCGAGTGGGCACCGAAACCTCAAGCCCGTGAGACGACAGTGCGCACAGTCGCTGCGGAAGAGTCAGACTTCTCTGGGTTCGTATTTAAAATCCAGGCAAATATGGATCCAAAGCATCGAGACCGTATCGCCTTTTTGCGGGTTTGTTCTGGGCAGTACACCAAGGGTATGAAAATGCACCACGTGCGGTTGGGCAAGGAACTCCGTATTGCTGACGCAGTGAGCTTCAAGGCTGGTGATCGTGTTTTAGTTGAACAGGCCTGCGCGGGCGACATTATTGGTTTGCATAACCACGGCACCATTCAGTTGGGTGATACATTTACGGCGGGCGAATCGCTGCAGTTTACGGGTATTCCTCATTTCGCACCGGAGCTTTTCCGACGCATTCGATTGAAAGACCCGATGAAAGCCAAACAGCTGCAAAAGGGTTTACAGCAGTTGTCTGAGGAGGGCTCGACCCAGGTGTTTTCGCCTTTGCGATCCTCTGATTTGATTGTGGGCGCGGTGGGGCAATTGCAGTTTGACGTGGTTGCGTATCGTCTGAAAGACGAATACAAAGTTGAAGCGATCTACGAGCCGGTCAGCGTCTACACAGCGCGCTGGGTAGACGCGAAGGACCCAAGGAAACTGGAAGAGTTTCGTAAAAAGGCAGAAGAGCATTTGTCCGTTGATGGGGGCGGGCACTTGACCTACCTTGCCCCTACTCGTGTGAACTTAAATCTGATGCAAGAACGCTACCCGGATATCGTATTTCGCGCGACACGCGAGCATTAAAGCCCATTGGCTGCCCTAGCTCGCTAGGGCTTTTTCAATATCCTGCTCCAGCGCTTCGGGCTTGGTTAACGGCGCATAACGCCCAATGACTTCACCGTTACGGCCGATCAAAAACTTGGTAAAGTTCCATTTGATTCTGCTGGTGCCAAGAGCGCCCTTAGCTTCTTTTTTGAGATA
Organism: Aequoribacter fuscus; assembly: GCF_009910365.1. Lineage (NCBI taxonomy): Bacteria > Pseudomonadati > Pseudomonadota > Gammaproteobacteria > Cellvibrionales > Halieaceae > Aequoribacter > Aequoribacter fuscus. The sequence continues at coordinate 485,860 of NZ_CP036423.1, forward strand.
ATCGAATAGTGGGTGCGCACCAGAGCCATTGACGTCAATTTTTTGATGCATAGGAAAGCTAACGCCATAATTTTTGACGCAGAAATCTAAAATCTGATCGTTGCTGCCCGGGTCTTGGCCGCCAAATTGATTACACGGAAACCCTAAAATCACTAAGCCTCGCTCTTGATACTTCTGGTATAAAGACTCCAGACCCTCGAACTGTGGTGTAAAGCCACACTTGCTCGCGGTGTTAGTAATGAGCAGCGCCTTGCCACGGTATTGCTCAAGTGCGACCTCCTGACCCTGCATGTCCTGAACTGTATAGTCGTAAATCGTCATGTCAACTCCTGTTCGCTATGGTTAAGCAGCTGCTAAAGATTGAGATTGCTCGAGTAATAACTGCACGCGGCGTTGCTGGTTGCGAAGATTAAGTTCCAGTAGTTTAAGTTGGTCGCGCAGTTGAGTCTGTTCCCATCGCTGTTGGAGTTGAGCTCGACGTTGCGTCCACACCTCGCCGAGTGCCTCTTTGTGCTTTTCATAGCGTTGAGATTGCAATTCCCGCCATTGTCTGACGGATTCGGAGAATGCGGCGTACTCATGCTCGAGCATTTCTCTGAGCGGGCAGTTATCGTGTTGGTCTAGTTGGCGCCGCGCTCGCTCAAACGTGGTATCCATGATGGCCCGTTGAATTTTGAAGTTATCAACGCGCACCAAATTCCAACATAAGCCCACCTTGCTTAAACCAAAAATAAGCCACTTAGTTGGGTCCCATTGCCACCAACGAATGCCGTTTCGATAGTCAGTTTGGAAAATGTGGTGATAGTTGTGGTAGCCCTCGCCGTAGGTCAAAAACGCTAAAAAGCCATTGTCGCGAGCGCTGTTGGCTTCAGTGTAGGGCCGTGTACCCCAGTAATGGGCGAGCGAATTTATAAAAAAGGTGACGTTGTGATTAACCACTAGACGCACTAAGCCAACGCTTATTAGCGTTCCCATGATATCGCCCAGTAATACACCAATACCGATGGGCAACGCGATGTTCATGAACGCCGTAATGGCTACGTAGTGCTTGTGTTGCCACTGTAAGATAGGGTCTTGCAGGAGGTCTTTGATGTTCGAAAAGTCCTCCGTGTTGGTGGTGTAATCTCTCAGCATCCAGCCGATGTGGCTAAACCAAAGACCTCTTCCGGCAGAGTAGGGGTCATGGTCATTATCGTCGACATGACGATGGTGACGGCGATGATCCGATGCCCACACGAACACGCTATTTTGTAAGGCACCTGCCCCCCATACGGCAAACCAGAACCTCACAACGGGATGCGCTTGGTAGGCTTTATGGGCCCAGAGTCGATGGTAACCTGCCGTAATTCCTAGGCCGTTAAGATACAGAAACGCCAGAGCAATTAGCCACTGCGTGCCAGTAAAGCCCGCATACCAGGCCCACAACGGGGTGATCACTACAGCGAGGATGGGGAGGCCTATGAATAGCATGACCATTAGGGGGCGTATTTGGGGTTTATCACTCATAGATCGATTCGTACTCTTGTCTTGCATTGAGCGTAAAAGTGTACCTATCTTTTTGGTAAAGGTCTTTCGATTTCCGTTGGGCGGCGAAAAGCCAATTCGGGGCTCGCGGCTTGGGTTGTGCGGATCGTCATCATTAGGGGGGTATGATCAGAGTGTTCGCTGTGTTCAGATTGTGCTGCGAGTACCTCCAAATTTTTTGTGAGTATGTGGTCTAGAGGGTACGAAAATGGTCGCACGCGGTAGTCGGGGTCGAAGTTGGTTGCGATTAATTCGTGCCGTTGTATGAATCGCTGCAGGATTTCGGTTCGGGCCTTGGACCATGTGTTGAAATCGCCGGCCACCACAATAGGCCCAGTGTACTGATCTATCACGTCAGAGATCGCATCGAGTTGTTCCTGCAACTCTTGCGTGCCAAGGCTGAAGTTAATGGCATGAAGGTTCACTGCGAGCAAGATCTGGTCTGCGGTTCGCAGCGCACTGACCAAGGTGGCTTTTGGCGTGAGTAACCACGGTTCTTCGTGTTGCCAAGCGCAACTCATTAGTGTCTCGAGGGTGGTGACGATGCCTACGCCTGAGCTCTCGTTGTCAAAGGTACGATAGCCGGGTGAAAAGGTATCGGTGGCATTCAGGGTCTTGGCGAAATCCCGTTGGATAGAGGCGATCGACTCTTGAGTCATAATGATTTGCGCAGGCGTTTCTTCCAGCCACGCGAGTGCGGAGGGTTCCGCGAATTTTTGAACGTTCCATACGAGCAACATGAGTGGCTCGGGCGACTTCGTTTTGTCTAAATTCCCGTACCCGGTTAGCTGATGAACTTGCTGTCGGCAGCTTGCAGGCGTGGTCGCCTCGATAGCATAGCTTTTGGCTGTAATCGCCAGAAGCAAGCATAGAGTGATGTGCGATAGTTTCATAGCATCAGTATTGCAGGTAAGTTTGATACTCCATAGTACTAATATAGCGCCGAAATTCTAAAATTTCTTGTTCTTTTGTCAGAGCAATATGGCGCCTTAGCTCGGGGCTGAGGCCCTCAGCGATAAAGCTCGACGCAGAAAAGATGTCGACCGCCTCGTGAATGTGGACTGGCAATGGATCGATAGTCTGTGCATAACCATCACCCCTTATCGGGGGAGGCGCGGTGAGTTTGTTGTTCAAGCCATCCCAAGCGGCCGCAAGCACGGCGGCCATGACTAAGTAGGGATTTGCCTCGGCGCCTGCCACGCGATGTTCAATGCGCCTCGATTTCGTTGCGCCGGTTGGAACACGCAATGCGACCGTGCGGTTTTCGTAGCCCCAGGCCGGGTAGGTTGGGGCGTGAACGCCGGGCTCCAAGCGCCGATAACTGTTGATGTGAGGTGCAAAGATTAGGGTGCAATCGCGCATGTGCTTCAACATGCCCGCAATGGCGTGTTGCAAAAGTTCGGAGCCTTGTTCTTGGCCATTGTCAAATAGATTACGGTCATCGTTATCTAAAAGGCTCATGTGAATGTGCATGCCGTTACCGGATTCGCCGATGAAAGGCTTGGGCATGAAGGTTGCGACGAAGCCGTGCTTGCTCGCTACGCCCTTGACTAAGCGCCGCATTTGTAGGATCTGACGCGCTGCCAAAAGAGGGTCGGAATGATGCCGCATGTTGATTTCGTATTGCGATGGTGCCGATTCTTTTACGACGCCATCAAACGGCAGTGACTGAATCTGGCAGGCTTGGCGAATATCATCGAGGAGAGCTTCGTGTTCGAGAAGTGAATCGATTCCGTACAGATTGCCGCCGATGGGGAGTTCGCCCGGTAATGTTTTACTGGTGTGGACCGGGCGTTGGTGATTGAGCGTCACCAAGCTAAATTCTAGCTCGCCAGCGACTACGGGATGCCAGCCCTGCGCGTGGTATTTGTTGACAATGGCTTGCAGGACTTGCCGAGGGTCTCCCATGTAGGGTGAACCGTCTTGATTTAGCATGGTCAGTTGGCACTCGCCGTAGCGCTCGCCAGGTGACCAAGGCGTCGCTTGAAGGGAGCCCTCAACTGCAGCACACAAACCGTCTTCATCGCCTGATTCGAACACGAGCTCTTCGACGTCACGCCCCCAAACGTCCAAATTTAGGGCTGACTTGGGCAGCTTCGCATCGCCACTAAACAGTTTGTCGAGCTTCTGAACAGGCACCCATTTGCCCCGCATGATGCCGTTGCAGTCGGGCATGATTGCTTCAATGGTTGTGATGTTGGGGTAGGTTTTTAAAAACCACTCGGTCTCTATGGTCATGCCTAAAATTTCTGCAAAACGATAGTGTCTCAGCTGAGCTGGGTGAATCGTAGAGGGATAATTGACCTGCGTGGGTTAGTTCGATGTTACTGGGTAGGTATCGACTTTCTGTACTGGGCATCTAGGCCATATAAATAGAGAGAGGGTCTTCACCTTTTGCCTCACCCACGCACGATAAAGACGCAATAAACAGGCTAAATAAATCCGCTTGGGAGTTGATGTCGAGTTTTTTATACAAATTTTTGCGGTGCCTTCGATAGGTTTCCAGCGCGATGCTGAGTCGTTCAGCGCCCACCTCAGCGCTGTAGCCCTTCAGCATGAGTTCGAGTACCTCGTGCTCGCGCGCTGACAATAGCGAGCTGCCAAAGGTCTTAAAAGCTTGGTCGATCTGATAGTCAATGCCGGGCTGAATCAGGTAGTCGATTGCGAACTGTTGGTTTCTGGCATGGGCTCGAATTAAGGCCGAAACCGTGGGCGCGAGAGAATACAGAAGTTGGTACTCACTATCTAAAAACTCACCTTGTTTTGGTAATCGCATGATGCTTAAGTTGATTACGCTACCGTCATCGAGTTTGCTTAAAAACACCAGCTCGTCGACGGTGCCGGTATCACCGTAATAGGTCTGGTAGTAAACGCTGTCTTTTAGATTTCCGCTGATGCGACCCAGACGGTAAATCGAGCCTTTCGGGTTGTCCATCGAGACCTGATAAAAGGGGTCCTCTCGGTACGGGCCCTCTAAATATTCGTCGATTTGCGCAGGGATCGCATGCTTCGGGATATCGTGATAGACCACTTGGGGCGGCAGGTCTCTGTGGTACAACCAAACTTGTGGGTAAGACAAAGGAAGCATTTCGCGCAACGCTGCAATTAAGGCAGGGAAGAATTCGGCACTGCCCTGTGCGTCGACTGTCAGTGACAACGCTGTGTTCCAGCGCGTTATGGTTGATAGGTCCATGCGTGCTCCCCAAAGGGTCGTTTAAGCGAGGCCAAGCTTGCTCATTAACACGGTAAGCGTATCTGTCACCGCAATGTTCTCGGAGTCAGGGGCAGCGCGATGCTTATACTCCAATTGCCCTTCGGCAAGTGAGCGGTCTCCAATCACAATGCGATGTGGAATACCGATAAGCTCCATGTCAGCGAATTTGATGCCGGGTCGCTCGTTGCGATCATCTAGCAGCACTTCAATCCCCGCGTCTGTGAGTTGGGCGTATAAAGTTTCGGCAGCTTGAGCAACGGCCTCTGACTTTTGCATATTCAAAGGTACGATGGCGACTTGATATGGGGCCATTGCATCGGGCCAAATGATGCCTTTGTCGTCGTGGTTTTGTTCGATAGCGGCGGCAACAATTCGGCTAATACCAATGCCGTAGCAACCCATCGACAGGGTTTGCGCTTTGCCGTTGGCGTCCAAAACCTGAGCATTCATGGCTTCGGAGTATTTTTGTCCGAGTTGGAAAATGTGTCCGACTTCAATGCCGCGCTTAATTTCAAGGATCCCTTTCCCGTCGGGGCTGGGGTCGCCTTCGACGACTTCACGTAAATCAGCGATGTGGGCGGCGGTGACATCGCGCTCCCAATTCACCCCGGTCAGGTGATAATTGGGCTTGTTGGCGCCGCAGGCAAAATCGGCCAGCACCGCCGCGGCGCGGTCGACGACAACGGGTATAGACAGACCGACCGGACCAATAGAGCCAAAACCCGCACCACAGACTTTAATCGCGTCTTGTTCTTCAGCCATTCGTAATGGTGACGCGACTTGGGGAAGTTTTTCAGCTTTGATCTCGTTTAAACGATGGTCGCCGCGCACGACGAGTGCAATCCAGTCGCCTTCTTGTGCTCCGGCGACTATTAATGTTTTGACGCTTTGTGCTGGGTCGATCCCTTGTGTGGTCGCAAGGTCTTCAATCGTTTTGACTCCTGGGGTATGAAGCTCAGTCATGGGCTGGCTGGGTGCTGGCCGTTCAATGTTGGGTGCTACTGCCTCCGCAAGCTCGACATTCGCAGCAAAGTCGCTTTCGTTGCTAAACGCGATGTCGTCTTCACCCGAGTCAGCAAGCACATGAAACTCGTGCGAGTGGCTGCCGCCAATGCTCCCTGTGTCGGCCTCTACCGGGCGGTACATTAAACCTAAGCGATCGAATACATTGCTGTACGCGCGATGCATGACCCAGTAAGTCTCTTCCAGTGAGGCTTGGTCGATGTGGAACGAATAGGCGTCTTTCATGGTGAATTCGCGCGCTCGCATCACACCGAAGCGGGGGCGGATTTCGTCTCGAAATTTGGTTTGGATTTGGTAAAAATTTAGCGGCAATTGCTTGTAGCTCGAGAGTTCATTTCGAGCGATGTCGGTAATCACCTCTTCATGGGTGGGGCCCAAGCAAAACTCACGCGTATGGCGGTCGTGCATGCGAAGTAGTTCGGGGCCATATTGCGCCCAGCGACCAGACTCCTGCCATAATTCGGCCGGTTGAACGACAGGCATGAGCAGTTCGATTGCCCCAGCGGCATCCATTTCTTCGCGAACAATACGTTCTACTTTGCGCAAGACCTTAAGGCCTAGAGGCATCCAGGTGTATAAGCCCGAAGCCAATTTTTTGATCATGCCGGCGCGCAGCATTAAGCGGTGGCTAATCACTTCGGCGTCTGCGGGTGTTTCTTTAAGCGTGGAAATTAGGGTTTGGCTCGTGCGCATAGTGATCTCATGACCTAATAAAAAATAATCTGAAAGTGTAAGCCTTGCAATGCAGACCGTACAGCCCCATATCGGCAAGACACGGCAATTTACCCCAGTAAATCGGCTTCTTAGCTTGGACTTGGGGTGCTCGTGGGTTAGAATTTCGCGCCGAATTTTCGGTTTGGCTTAATCATGCGTGAGAAGAGGATTATTCATGCCGATTTACGAGTATGCGTGCAGCGCTTGTGAAGCGACGCACGAGGCTTTACAAAAAATCAGTGACGAGCCTTTAACTTTGTGCCCCAAGTGTGGCAAAGAAACGCTAAAGAAAAAGGTTTCTGCAGCAGGGTTTCGCCTGAAAGGCGGTGGGTGGTACGAAACCGATTTTAAGAAAAGCGGCCAAAAGAATTTAGCTGGAGATACCTCGAGTAGTGCCAGCTCAGGAAGCTCGTCGGGTGGCGATTGAGCTAACAGCGTATTTTATGAACGGCAAAAGCCGTTCAGTAACACAGCAATAGGTAATCAATATGCGCAGTCATTTATGTGGCGTTCTAAGAAGCGAGCACATCGACCAAACCGTGACATTGTGTGGGTGGGTGGATCGTCGCCGTGACCACGGTGGTGTCATTTTCTTAGACGTCCGCGACCGCGCAGGTATTGTGCAGGTAGTGTTTGATCCCGACACGGTTGAGGCCTTTGCTTTGGCAGACCGCGTACGCAGTGAGTACGTGTTGAAAATTACCGGGCGGGTGCGGGCTCGAACAGACGCCACGATCAATCCGAACATGGCCACCGGTCAGATTGAAGTGCTTGGCAAGGAGTTGGTGATACTAAACCAAGCCGAGACGCCGCCGTTTCAGCTTGATGAGCACACGTCGGTTTCGGAAGAGGTGCGCTTGCACTATCGGTACATGGATTTGCGCCGCACTGAGATGCAGCAAAAGCTTGTGCTTCGTTCAAAAATTACCAGCGCGGTGCGAGCTTCGTTGGAAGATCAGGGCTTTTTAGACATAGAAACGCCCATTTTAACGCGCGCTACTCCTGAGGGTGCACGTGATTATTTGGTACCCAGCCGCACCCACCCAGGTCAGTTTTTTGCACTGCCGCAATCGCCGCAGTTGTTCAAGCAGCTCTTGATGGTGTCGGGTTTTGATCGTTACTACCAAATTGCCAAGTGCTTCCGTGATGAAGACTTACGTGCCGATCGTCAGCCTGAGTTTACCCAGATAGATATCGAGGCCTCATTTATCGATGAGTCCGATATCATGGGTATCACCGAAACCATGATTCGTGAATTGTTTAGCTCGGTATTGAATGTGGATTTGGGTGACTTCCCACGCATGACCTACGCGGATGCGATGGAGCGCTTTGGTTCTGATAAGCCAGACCTGCGCATTCCTTACGAGCTGGTGTCGGTCGATGACTTGATGCAGCAAGTCGATTTTAAAGTCTTCAGAGCACCTGCGGACGATCCTGAAGGGCGCGTGGCAGCGCTTAAAATCGATGGCGGCGCACAGCTCAGCCGCAAAGCGATTGACGACTACACGGATTTTGTCGGCATCTACGGTGCTAAAGGTTTGGCCTGGGTTAAGGTGAATCAGTTGGCCGAGGGTGTTTCCGGCTTGCAATCGCCGATTTTGAAGTTTATGCCTGACGAGATCGTCATGAGCTTGATGGAGCGTATCGACGCTAAGGACGGCGACATTGTGTTCTTTGGGGCTGGCAAACGTCAGATGGTTGAAGAATCGATGGGCGCATTGCGTATCAAAGTCGGTCACGATATGGGCGCAGTTGCTGCCCGCTGGGCGCCGCTTTGGGTGGTGGATTTCCCAATGTTTGAAAAAGCAGGCGATGGTTCCTGGACGGCCTTGCACCATCCATTTACCTCGCCGTCGTGCACCCCTGAAGAGCTCGAGGCCAACCCCGGGCAGGCACTAAGCCGCGCTTACGATATGGTGTTGAATGGTACCGAGCTGGGTGGCGGTAGTATTCGTATCCACGATCAGGCAATGCAGCGCGCGGTCTTTCGAGTGCTGGGCATTGAGGCCGAAGAAGCCGAAGAGAAGTTTGGGTTCTTGCTGCAGGCCCTGAAATTCGGTGCGCCACCACACGGTGGCTTGGCTTTTGGCTTGGATCGTTTGGTGATGTTGATGACGGGCGCCCAGTCTATCCGCGACGTGATTGCCTTTCCGAAAACACAGAGCGCAGCCTGTGTGATGACCGATGCGCCGGGAACTGTAGACGCCAAGGCATTGCGCGAGTTGAATATTCGTCTGCGTGAGCAAAAAGCGCAATCTGCCGAGTAATCTATTGCGCCAAGAAATTGGCGCACACGCTGTGAATCTCAGTAAGATGTGATCTAATAAGCGCACACGTTCAGGTGCGCTTATGGCAATCATATTAGGCATAGATCCTGGCTCGAGGAAAACGGGCTTTGGCATCATCGAATTCAATCAGGGTAAGTCAAGATACGTCACTAGCGGTGTTATACGCTTGGTCGATAGAGCCATTCCCGCTAGGCTGAAGGTACTGTCTGAATCCCTGGAAGAGTTAATCCAATGCTACAGTCCGTCTGAGCTTTCTATTGAGCAAGTGTTTTTAGCACGAAGTGCTGATGCCGCTTTGAAGCTGGGGCATGCGCGCGGTGCCGCTATTGTGGCTTGCGTGACCCGCGGTATGAGCGTGAACGAATACTCGGCGCGACAAATCAAACAGTCGGTCGTGGGGTCAGGCGGGGCGGACAAAAGTCAAGTGCAGCACATGGTATCAAGGTTGTTGTCCTTGCCGGGGGTGCCCGCAGAAGACGCCGCCGATGCCCTTGCTGCCGCACTGTGTCATGCACACACACAATCCAGTATGATTCATATTGCGGGTGCGACGTCGGTTGCACGCAAACGCTTGCGTTAAGGAGTTACAGTGATAGGCAGTATTCGCGGCCGATTAATTGTTAAGCAACCCCCCGATATTGTCGTCGAGGCGGCTGGCGTAGGTTATGAAATTCAAGTGCCGATGACGACCTTGTTTCAGTTGCCGGCACTGGGCGATGATGTACTCATTTTGACCCATTTTGTGGTGCGTGAAGACGCGCAGCTTTTGTACGGTTTTGTTGACGATACCGACCGACAGTTGTTCCGCCAGCTTATTAAAGTGAATGGTGTGGGCCCCAAGCTCGCCCTGGCGATTTTATCGGGTATGGATGCCGTAGCTTTCGCTCGCTGCGTGGGTCGTAATGATGTGAGCGCACTGGTTGCTTTGCCTGGGGTGGGTAAAAAAACGGCCGAGCGTTTAATTGTGGAGATGCGCGACCGCTTGGGTGATTGGTTGAGTCAGTTGTCGCCTCAGGGTGAAAATGCCGGTGGGATTGTTGGTGCTACTATCGCCCATGACCCAATAGCCGATGCGGAAAGTGCGCTGGTGGCTTTGGGTTACAAACCTCAAGAAGCGAGTCGTTTAGTGCAATCGGTAGCCGGTGATCAGGATCTTGATAGCGAGACCCTCATTCGGCTCGCATTGCGCTCGACGGTGTCGAAATAAGTAAAGGGGAATTCGGTGATTGAAACAGACAGACTTATTGCTCCGCAGGCGGAAGGTCGCGCCGAAGAAGCGATTGATCGAGCGATACGTCCGAAATCACTCGCTGACTACATTGGTCAGTCGGCCGTTAAAGAACAAATGGATATTTTCTTGTCTGCGGCAAAAGGTCGTGGAGAACCTTTAGATCACACCTTGATCTTTGGTCCTCCTGGTTTGGGTAAGACGACCTTGGCATCAATTATTGCCAATGAAATGGGAGTGTCATTAAAAACCACATCGGGTCCTGTGTTGGATAAAGCGGGTGATATTGCAGCTTTGATGACGAATTTAGAGCCTGGCGATGTGTTGTTTATTGATGAGATTCACCGTTTGAGCCCCTTTGTAGAAGAAGTTCTTTATCCGGCGATGGAGGACTACCAGCTCGATATTATGATCGGTGAGGGGCCCGCGGCACGCTCCATTAAACTGGATTTACCGCCGTTTACACTGGTCGGAGCGACTACGCGCGCGGGTTTGTTGACTTCACCCTTGCGTGACCGATTTGGCATTGTACAACGTCTAGAATTTTACAACGTTGCAGATTTGGCCACCATTGTGGCGCGTTCAGCCAAGATTATGGGCGTTGATATGGAGGAGGGTGGCGCGGTTGAAGTCGCACGCCGTTCGCGCGGAACCCCGCGTATCGCTAACCGTTTGCTGCGCCGTGTTCGAGATTTTGCGGAAGTCAAAGGCGACGGCATCGTTACGCAGACTATTGCCGATCGTGCCTTGGATATGCTGAACGTTGATGTGCAAGGGTTTGATCACCTCGATCGTCGTTTATTGCTGGCTATGATCGAGAAGTTCGACGGTGGCCCCGTTGGGGTGGAGAGTTTGGCGGCGGCCATTTCAGAAGAACGGGGTACCATCGAGGATGTGATTGAGCCTTATTTGATTCAGCAGGGTTATATGATGCGGACACCCCGAGGGCGAATGGTGACTCGCAATGCCTATTTGCATTTCGGGTTGGATGTTAAAGGCGCTTTGAGCCCGCAGAGCGAACTGCCAATCGATGGTGTCAGTGAATGAATCGGTTCGCGTTGCCTGTTCGAGTCTACATCGAGGACACCGATGCTGGCGGTATCGTTTATTACGTGAATTACCTCAAGTTCATGGAGCGTGCACGCACTGAATTCATGCGCACATTGGGCTTTGGTAAAGAGGGCATTTTTAATGATGGCCTTATGTTTGTGGTGCGTGATGTCAAAATTCGGTACCTCAGCAGTGCAGTGTTGGATGACGACTTGCACGTTACGGCAGAGCCCACGCTAGCGAAAGGTGCCCGTTTTATCGTTCGTCAGGCGGTGTACCGAAACGATGAACTCTTGGCAGATGCACTTGTCGAATGTGCATGCGTCAATCGAACGACTCAAACCCCAGTGCGCTTGCCTACAGTTATGCATGATGCGCTATTAAAAGTCATGAATGGAGGCTAAGTCTTGGAAGAGCAGTTAAGTTTGTTGGATCTAGTGCTGGAAGCCAGTCTTACGGTACAAGCCGTGATGGCCATGCTGGTACTCGCATCGATAACCTCATGGTTCATGATTGTGAAACGTGGCTTATATTTTCAGCGCGCTAAATCTGCGATGCTGGATTTTGAAGACGCCTTTTGGTCGGGTTCAGACTTGTCGTCGCTCTACAAAGATGGCTCGGAGCGAGCAGCGAATGGCGAACTCATTCTTGGCATGGAGAGCTTGTTCCGTGCGGGCTTTAAAGAGTTTTCGCGCTTGGCACAGCAACCTGAAATGGATGCTGACGCCATTCTAGAAGGAGCGCGACGGGCCATGCGAGTTGCGATGTTGCGCGAGGAGGAGCGGTTAGAGCAAAACTTGTCCTTTCTGGCGTCGGTGGGCTCGACCAGTCCTTACATCGGTTTGTTTGGAACAGTGTGGGGTATTATGCATTCGTTTCGAGGTCTGGCCAGCAGCTCTCAGGCAACGCTTGCTACCGTAGCTCCTGGTATTTCTGAAGCTCTGGTCGCGACGGCTATGGGCTTGTTTGCCGCGATCCCCGCCGTGCTTGCGTACAACCGCTACACTGCCAGAGTGGATGTATTCGTGAACCGCTACGATACCTTTATGGACGAGTTTTCAGGTTTGCTGTATCGCCAAGCTTATGCCTTAAAGCAGCGTCAGCAGGAGCAAGCCTGATATGGCAGGGCGCAAGCGCTTACGACCAGTCGCTGAAATTAACGTTGTGCCGTATATCGACGTCATGCTGGTGTTGCTTATTATTTTTATGGTGACAGCACCACTGTTGATGCAAGGCGTCGAGGTCGAATTGCCCAAGGCCGAAGCCCAAGCTGTTGATAGCGATGACAGTGAGCCGTTGATCGCCTCGATAAAAGCCAACGGCGAGTTGTATCTTAACGTGGGCGGCGATGAGTCCGCAGCGATCACAATGGAAACCCTTCAGCGTCGAGTCGGCGCTGTGCTCCGCGCGAATCCCAATAAACCTGTTCTAGTATGGGGTGATCAAGCCGTGCCCTACGGTCAAGTTGTCAACTTGATGGTGGCTTTGCAGGCCTCCGGCGCAGCCAATGTTGGCTTGGTGACGGAGTCTCCAGAGTGATACGGCTCTGGTATGCCTTAGTCGACGGCCTAGTGCCGGTCACCGTTACGGTTGTGATTCATGGCTTGGGTCTGCTGATGTTGCTCATTAACTGGAATTCGGTCATTCCTGAGTACTACGAAACCACGAAGCCCACCCAAGTGATTAGCGCCAAGCTGGTGGACGTAGCCTCCATTCCTAAGTCTAAGCCCAAACGCTCGATTACCGATGTCATTCCTAATCGACCATCGACTCAGGAATTAAACCAGCAGTCGCAGCAAATCAATACCAAGCCTATTGATACCAAAGTCAGTGCAGCCACCCCCGTGATACCTAAAGAGACGGTTGCGCCGGGTGCACAGCCTAAAACCCCTAATCCCGCTCAGCGCTTTACCGCGGAAGAGCTCGCTAGGTTGACTAAAACCAACATTGATCAGAGTTTGGCGGCCGAGGGCGATTCGTCGGAACAAGACCTTACTGCCAGCTATACGGCCTTGATCCGTCAAACGGTCGTGAATTACTGGTCTCGCCCCCCGAGTGCTCGCAACGGCATGCAAACCGTTTTACAGTTGCAGTTGATACCCACTGGGGACATCGTGGGGGTGACGGTGGTGCAAAGTAGCGGCGATGCGGCATTTGATCGTTCGGCGGTGAATGCGGTAGAAAAGGCTGCTCGGTTCCCTGAGTTGCAGAAGCTCCCACCTCGGGAATTCGAGAAGACGTTCCGACGTTTTAAGTTATTGTTCAAACCAGAGGACTTGCGATACTAATGAAGGCGTTTTTTTTGTCAGTGGTTGTTTCAGTCGCCACGTTCTTGAGTCCGGTCGCGCGCGCTGAGTTGGTCATCGAAATCACCCAAGGTATCGACAACCCCACGGTGATCGCAATATCGCCATTTGCTTGGGAGGGGCCCGGTGTCGCCCCAGAGGACGTGGCTTTCGTGATTCAAAACGACCTGTACCGCAGCGGTCAATTCGCCCCCGTGGCACGGGAAAATATGCTGGGTACGCCCTCTCGTGATGAGGACATCTTTTTTCGCGATTGGCGCATGGTGAACGCACAGTATCTGTTAATTGGTCGGTTGAGCGGCGAACAAACCCTGACCGCGGACTTTGCGTTGTACGACGTCAATAAGCAAACCTTGGTGATTCAAGGCAGCGAACAAGCCGTTAGAGGCGAAGTGCGAACGCTGGCGCATCGTATTGCGGATCGAGTTTATACCGCTCTGACCGGTATACCCGGCGCCTTTGCAACGAAATTGTTGTACGTCGCGGTGACTCCTATTCCCGGCGAGAAAGACTATTACGAACTGACGTTAGCGGATTCTGATGGGGCGCGCCCGCGAGTCTTGCTCGCTTCGCGTGAGCCGATCTTGGCGCCGACGTGGTCTCCCGATGCCACCGAAATTGCTTACGTATCGTTTGAAACGTCGCGCCCAGCGATTTTTCGGCAGAATCTTCAAACCGGTGCTCGCGAGCAGCTCACTGCGTTTAGGGGACTCAATGGCTCACCCAGTTGGTCACCTGACGGTAAGCGCATGGCAATGGTGTTGTCGAAAGATGGTAACCCCGATATCTACGTGCTTGATCTAGAAACCTATGCTCTAGAGCGCATTACTCGGCATTACGATATCGATACCGAACCTACCTGGATGCCCGACGGTAAGTCATTGCTGTTCACCTCTGACCGCCCGGGTCGGCCTCAAATTTATCGCTACGATTTTGTCACCGGATTGACCGACCGCGTGACGTACGAGGGCAGTTACAACGCCCGTGCCCGCGTTGCTCAAGACGGTCGCAATGTGGTGTTAGTACACCAGCAGGACGGCGACTATAAAATCGCCGTATTAGATTTAGAAACACGTCGCTTAACGGCGCTAACTTCTACAGATTTAGATGAGAGTCCGAGTATCGCACCCAATGGGTCTATGGTACTCTATGCAACGAAACAAGCGGGGCGAGGCATCTTAGCCGCAGTCTCGGTAGACGGTGGCGCGCGATTTAATCTTCCAGCGCGTGATGGCGAGGTTCGAGAGCCCTCGTGGTCACCGTACCTGCCAAAGACACCCTGATTGATACGGATTAACAAACCCTTCGTGAAAAGGAAAATCGCATGAAACAGCTTCCTCAATTTCGCCAGTTAGTCACCGTCGCTTTTTTAAGCGTATTTCTAGCCGCTTGCGCTGGAAACGACACAAAAGAGCAAGAGGCAGCGGCAGCGCAAGCAGCAGCTGAAGCCGCAGCACAAGCGGAGGCCGATGCGGCAGCAGCGCAAGCGGCTAAAGAGCGCGCTGAAGCGCAGGTTGCGGCGGAACTTCGCCGTTTGCAAGATGATGCCCGTATGGCCGGCAGTGTTGTTTATTTTGAGTTCGATAGCTCGACCCTAACTGATACAGGACGAGCAGTTCTAGATAAGCACGTAGCGTTACTGAAAAACACCGGTGCATCAGTGCGCCTCGAAGGCCACACTGACGAGCGTGGCACTCGCGAGTACAACATGGCATTGGGTGAGCGCCGTGCGAACGCAGTGCGCGACTACATGATGGTCAAAGGCATCCCCGGCTACCGTTTAGAGAGCATCAGCTTCGGTGAAGAGAAGCCCGTGTCGTACGGCTCAAGTGAAGTGAGCTGGTCACAAAACCGTCGCGTCGAGATCAAGTAAGCGGCGTTAAAAATGCAAAAAGCACTCGGAGCGTTAAGCGCGTTATTCTTAAGTGTTAGCGTTTTGGCTCAGGATTTTATTGATCTTGAGTCGGAACGCGCTCGCCCCAGTACCTCACCACTGGTATCGGAAGCGCAGCCCGACGGGGAGGACGTCGTTCGTCCCATCGCTGTGCCCCAAGGGTCAGTCAGCTATGGCCTCAATGGCCAGATCGCAACCACTAAGCCAAGTGTATTGGTACAGGATAACGCGACCAACGCGGCCTCAGATCCAGGATCTTTGTTCGTTCAGGTTCAACGTTTGGCCGACGAAGTCCGTCGTTTAAACGGCGTGGTGGAAGAGCAGGCCTATCAGATAAAAACCCTGCAGCAACAAAGTCTTGAACGCTACATGGATATCGATCGGCGACTTGCTGGCGGCGCCGTCAGCACAACGGCCCCAGCGCAATCCAATGCAGTGATGCAAGAGGCTGTCTCAGCGCCCGTCACAGCATCCGATTCTGCTACCCCACCGGCTGATGCGAAAGAAGAACCCGCCTACCTAGCCGCGCGCCAGTTGGTGTACGACCGCAAGTTTGATGATGCTGTCGCCTCATTTAATGAGTTTTTGTTGGACTACCCAGATGGCGCGTATGCTCCCAACGCACACTACTGGCTCGGTGAATTGTATTTGGTGCTTGAACAGCCAAATTTGGAGCTGTCGCGCCAAGCCTTTCAGTTATTGCTAGATCTGTACCCGCAGCACAATAAGGTGCCTGATGCGAGCTTTAAACTGGCTACGGTATATTTCGCGAAAGGCAATGCCGAGCGCGCCAAGACGATGCTTGAAGCGGTTATAGCGACTTACCCGAAACAGCCCGTGGCCGAACTTGCCAAAAAGTTTTTGGCTGACAAATACTAAAATGAATCACGCATCAACGTCGGGCGTGAAACAGGCGAGCGCGCCCCGAAATCAGACCTTACGCATCAGCGAGATTTTTTATAGCCTTCAGGGCGAGACTCGTACTTTAGGGTTACCTACCGTCTTTATCCGTCTAACGGGTTGTCCGCTACGCTGTGTTTATTGCGATACCGAGTATGCCTTCCATGGCGGTACACAAATTGCGTTAGGCGATATTCTGGAACAAGCTGCGGCGTTTAATACGCGTTTCGTGACGGTCACGGGGGGTGAGCCTTTGGCTCAACCCAATTGCTGGCCTTTGCTGCAAATGCTCTGTGATGAAGGTTATGAAGTCTCTCTGGAGACTTCGGGCGCTTTGTCGGTCGCAGACGTTGATGCGCGCGTGGTTAAGGTTTTAGATCTAAAGACGCCGGGCTCTGGCGAGTCTCACAGGAATGACTACGAGAATATTGCGCTGTTAAACCTGCACGATCAGGTCAAGTTCGTGATTACCGATCGTGAAGACTACGACTGGGCTCGATTTAAAGTAGACGAATTGGGTTTGGTAGGGCGAGTATCAGACATACTGTTCTCTCCGGTGCACGGTAAGTTAACACCCACGCAGTTGGCCGACTGGATTTTGGCCGATCGACTCCCTGTGCGTTTTCAGTTACAACTACATAAGTTACTTTGGAATGATGAACCAGGACGCTAATGCCTTACCCAAAGCCGTGATACTGGTCTCGGGAGGCTTAGACTCGGCTACCGTGCTGGCCATGGCGCATGCTCAAGGTTTTGAGTGCTATACACTGAGTTTCGACTACGGGCAGCGGCACCGTGCAGAACTCATTGCGGCGGAACGTATTTCGGCAGGTTACCCTGATGTGACTCACAAAGTGGTGACTTTGAACTTGGATTCGATCGGCGGATCCGCATTAACGGATACTGCTATCGCGGTACCAGAGTCGCCAACCGAGGGTATTCCTATTACTTATGTGCCAGCGCGCAATACGATCTTCTTGTCGATTGCGTTAGGCTGGGCTGAAGTCCTTGGCGCGCTCGATATTTTTATTGGCGTAAACGCTGTGGATTATTCAGGTTATCCCGATTGTCGGCCTGAATTCATTTCGGCTTACGAATCACTGGCGAATGTTGCGACGAAGGCGGGTGTTGAGGGCAATCATTTGCGGATTCAGGCGCCTTTGTCGAATTTATCTAAGGCAGAGATTATTCAGCAGGGTAGCCAGCTAGGCGTTGACTACAGCGCCACGGTCTCGTGCTATCAAGCCGATAATCAAGGCCGCGCGTGTGGATTGTGCGACAGTTGTCGTTTGCGTAAAGAGGGCTTTGAGTCCGCCGGCGTTGCCGATCCAACACGTTACAAGTTGGCATAAATCCTTTTAGTCGTTTTTTCTTTACTTTGGGGCTTGAGTTTTTCGCGTAAACCAGTAAAATTCGCGCCTCCTCCGGGCCGTTAGCTCAGCTGGTAGAGCAGTTGGCTTTTAACCAATTGGTCGCTGGTTCGAATCCAGCACGGCCCACCAAACAAATAAAGGCTCGTCGTTAGACGGGCCTTTTTTGTTTGTGGTTAGCCGGTCTGAGATGAGAACCACTTCGACAAACCGCGCTTAAGCGGTTTGGACGCGGGAGCGCAGCGACGGCGCCCCATTGGGGTGAGAGGCTGACGCGAGTCAGGCTCGAATCCATCCAGCACGGCCCACCAAACAAATAAAGGCTCGTCGTTAGACGGGCCTTTTTTATTTGTGGTTAGCCGGTCTGAGATGAGAACCACTTCGACAAACCGCGCTTAAGCGGTTTGGACGCGGGAGCGCAGCGACGGCGCCCCATTGGGGTGAGAGGCTGACGCGAGTCAGGCTCGAATCCATCCAGCACGGCCCACCAAACAAATGAAGGCTCGTCGTCAGACGGGCCTTTTTTGTTTGTGGCTAGCCGGTCTGAGATGAGAACCACTTCGACAAACCGCGCTTAAGCGGTTTGGACGCGGGAGCGCAGCGACGGCGCCCCATTGGGGTGAGAGGCTGACGCGAGTCAGGCTCGAATCCATCCAGCACGGCCCACCAAACAAATAAAGGCTCGTCGTTAGACGGGCCTTTTTTGTTTGTGGTTAGCCGGTCTGAGATGAGAACCACTTCGACAAACCGCGCTTAAGCGGTTTGTATACCGGACACATGGGTAACACTTTTTTCTCAAAAGGATTAAGTGATTGCTCTAACCGCATCTGCTTCTTTTGAAAGAATTCTGCGTTATCGGCTGCGGCCGCGAGGGGCTCGTCACGCATCAAGGGCGTGATTAACCCGCAGCACAGTGTGCACGCTGAGTCGTGTAAATCGGTGAATATGTCACACGCTTTCTCGCTATGATCCGAATGGACGATGTACAAAAGTGCCGACCTCCGCTACGTTGAACGCTCTGTCACACAGACGGGTGCATCGCCGAAAGGTAGTCTAGTAAATAGAGCGCCGAAGAGACGGCGTTTATTTCATAAAAAAAATGAGAGGAGCCAGATTGACCATGAACATCAATCGCAACCTAGTTAAAGTTATGTGCTTAGCCGTGGGCGCTGCTACCGGCGGCATGGTAAGCGCGCAAGAGGGCCAGCGAGTCGCTTTGGAAGAAGTGATCGTAACGGCGCAGAAACGTGAAGAAAATCTTCAAGATATTCCTCTGTCGATTTCGGCAATTGGCGCCGAAGAGCTCGATAGTCGCTCCATTGAAAGCCTCGGAGACCTTAACGCTGTTGTCCCTAACGTCATGATTCGGCAGAATCCAGGGGCCCGTTTGATCTCCACGACTGCGATCCGAGGTAGCGGGCAAGGTCAGCCAGCAATCTGGATCGATGCGCCTGTAGGTATTTACCTTAATGGTATTTATCTAGGTAAAACCCAAGGCTCTGTCTTCGATGTTGTCGACATTGAGCGTGTTGAGGTGTTGCGCGGACCTCAAGGCACACTCTTTGGTCGTAATACCGAGGGTGGCGCCATCAACTTTGTAACTCGCAGACCCTCAGGTGAGATGAGTGGTTCAGCGCGTATTGAGCTGGGTAACTACGATCGTCAAGTTGCTCGTTTGCAAATGGATCTCCCTAAGATGGGTGATACCTCTATCAGCTTTGGTCTGCGCAGAGAGCAAGCGGATGGATGGGCTACTAACATGAGTGGGCCGGATTTGGGCTCTACAGATAATCAGGCTTTCCGAACCTCGGTCTTATGGGAGCCCTCAGACAAATTGACCCTACTGTATGACTTCGACTACACGCATACGGATCAGACGCCAATACCAACGAGCTTATTCGCTGCTGACGGATGGCGTGGTGGTTTTCCAGCAATCTTTGGACCTTATCTAGGTGGTTTAATCGAAGCGGGTATTACGCCTTACATTACAACATCTCGCCCTAAGACGGTCAGTACCAATGTAGCGAATGGTCAAGCCGAAGTTTACGAATACAATAGAGGCCGCTCTCATTCGTTAACGCTCGAGTACGATTTGACAGACCAAGATCAGTTAAAGTACATCGGCTCTAATAGAACGATGAATTTTGAAGACTCTCAGGATATTGATGGTACTAATCTAGTGACGATCAACGCTCCTTTCGTTAATGCCCAGAACGCATGGGGTATGTCCGCGAGCTACAATCGTAAAACTGATTACGAGCAAATGTCGCATGAGTTACAGTGGATCGCATCTCGTGATACTGTGAATTGGGTTGCTGGTGTCTATTATTTCGAAGATGAAGGCGAGACGAACGGAAGCCAAGAATTCACCTTGTTCGGTCTTCCTCCGCAGCAGTCAAATTATGCAGCGGATACGGAAGCCTGGGCGGTCTACGGTCAAATGGACTTCGCGATCAATGAGTCATTGACAGCGACCTTTGGTGCTCGATACACAGAAGAAGAACGTACTGGCTGGACACATCGATACATGACTGCAGGTTTTGGTGGGGCGTTCGTGATGGACACTCCTGGAATCCCTGGTTTAGCTTTGTTGCCATACACCACATATAGCGACACATTTGATGATATGAGTCCAATGTTTGCTTTGTCATATCAAATGTCAGAGAACGCAACGCTGTATGCGCGTATGGCTAAAGGGTTCAAGAGCGGTGGTTTCAGTTCTGAAGTTGCCGATGCGAGCGTTGTAAATCCTTTTCAGCCTCAAACTTCATTATCAAAAGAAGTTGGCTTTAAGTCAGAACTGATGGATGGCCGAGCGCGTTTGAACGTCGCACTGTTCCAAAACTCGATTGATGATCAGCACATTACGCAGTTGTTACCAGGTACAACACAGTCACTGGTGACCAACGCGGGTGAGTCAACCTACCAAGGTTTTGAGGTTGAATTTGCGATTCAGCTGACAGAGGACTGGAGGTTGTCAGGTAACTATGGTTACTTAGACGCGTCTTATGACAAGTACCCCGATTCACCAATTGTGTTCACCAACGGTGTGCCCGCAACTGATTCAACGGCCCCGCTGATTGATACAGCCTCTAACCGCTTGCCAGGCTATGCTCCTGAGTCTACCTATTCGCTACAGTTAAACGGAACCCTGGCGCGCTTGAGCATTGGTGAAGTTAACTTAATGATTGATTACAGCTACACAGATGATATGTATCTTTACTCGGTTAACAAGAGTTTAACTGCGCCTAACGCGGGTGGTTCATACAGTGTTGCGACAAACAGCATTCCTTCGATAGAAAACTTGAATGCTCGCTTGTCTCTCAATGACGTTGCCGCTGGAAACGGTACCATGGACTTTTCGTTCTTCGTTCGCAATGCCATGGACGAGGACAAGATGATTCAAGGCATCGACTTCGGTATGTTCCGCACGGCCAACTGGCAAGAGCCACGCACTTACGTGTTCTCAGCGACTTACAACTGGTAAGCGCTAGAACTGATAATCAAGGCGGGGTTGCTACCCCGCCTTTTTTTTACCTTCCGAAAGCCATCTGGCAAGCAATCGCTTCAAAGCTACAGGGCGTTCATGCCATGATGTGGCCTATAAAGATAACAGGCGAGACGGGTTGTTGTGACAGAGCCAGACGTATTAGATGTCTACGGACTTAAAGTATCCTACTTTAGTGGCAAGCTGGAATCGTTTTTACGCTACAAAGGCATTCCGTATCGATTTCATGCGATGACGGCGAAGCAATTTATGCACACTATTCCCGAGGCCACGGGTGCTATGCAAATGCCAGCGGTGCAGCTTAACGATGGTCGTTGGTTGACTGATACCACCCCGATGATTGAGTGGCTCGATGAGCGCTACCCCAAACATACGATTTATCCCAGTGATCCTGTTCAGAAATTCATAGGCTGCTTGATCGAAGATTACGCCGATGAATGGTTGTGGCGTCCCGCCATGCATTTTCGGTGGAGTTATCCCTTAAGCGCGAAGTTGCTGGTGCAGCAAATCACTGATGATATGGGGCGGGATATCCCAGCGCCAGGCTGGTTGAAGCGTTGGCGAACTCGTCGACGGCAATTTCAGAACTTTGTGAAAAATGACGGGGTTAACGCCACCAGCCGAGCACACATAGAAGGTTCGTACTTGCGGTTGCTGCAGGCCCTGCGAACGGCCTTGGCTAATAAGCCTTTTTTGTTGGGGCAGCGGCCGACGATTGCTGATATCGGTCTCATGGGTCCCTGTTTACGTCATTTTGCGATGGACCCAACCCCTGGTGCGATTATGCGCGAGGAGTATCCAGACGTGATGGCTTGGGTTTATCGTGTTTGGGCTGCACGTGCTGATCGCTGTGAAGGGCCGCTCGACTCGGGTGTTCCTGTTGATCTGGATCCTCTTTTAATTGAAATCGCTGAGACTCATATCCCGGCGCTCATCGCGAATGCACAGGCCTGGCAGCAAGACCAAGAGCTGCATAACTTTACCGTGCAGGCTACATTGTACAAGAACATCCGCACCTCTCCATATCGCGTATGGTGTCTGGAACGCTTACAAGAGCGATTAAAAGGGCTTGACGCTGTCGACCGCAAGCGATTGGATCAGCGTTTGAACAGTATCCCTATCATTTCTGGTTTAGAGTATTTGGGCTCTGTTCAAAGTGGTTACGACCCAGAGCACCGGGCACCTTTTATTCGAAAGTCTTGGCCCGTATTCAATAAGATTCGCGGCTAGTCGCTTGTGTAAAGTCATCTGTATAGGCGGCGAGAGCGCTCGACAGGATGGGCGCTGGCTGGGCTAATCATGCCAGCGCCCGCGCGATTAGTCGGATGACTGTAGCCTTGTTTTAAAGGTGTACAGAGCCAAGGTTTCCTCGAGCATCTGATGCTTGTCACTGGGCAGCGTGATGTGCGCGACAATTCCCAGTTTGTTGTCTTGTTCTACCACGACAGCGTTAAGGTCAATACCTAGCTGCGTAGCTTCATTGCGCACCACATACTCAATTTCTCGCATCACCAAGGCGGGCTTGAAGGTCTTACCAACCGCCGTTAGTGGCAGTGCATCGATAATAATAACGTCCTTAGGTATCGCTGCGCGCTCTGACAATCGCGCGGTGAGGTCGGTCAGCAGTTCTTCCGCGGATACGGTGGCGCCCTCGCTTACTTGGACATAGGCAACGGGAACTTCGCCTGCGTGTTTGTCTGGGCGGCCTACGGCAGCTGAAAGGGCAACGGCAGGGTGCGCGGCTAATGCTTCTTCAATCATTTTAGGATCGATGTTGTGACCGCCCCGAATGATCAGCTCTTTTTTACGTCCGGTTAGCCAGATGTAGCCGTCGGCATCAATGCGTCCAAGGTCACCGGTGTTGAGCCAGGTCTCGGGGTCGTCGGGAATAGTGACCCAAGCACCTGTGTTTTGCGCCTCGTCCAAGTAACCGGCAAATTTGTTCGGCCCTTTTAAAATAATGACGCCAATTTCATCGGTGTTTGCATCGCGCACATAGGCACCACGATCATCCAAGACGGCTGTTTTGAGTTGTTCCCACGGGATTCGAATGCCAATGGACCCCACCCGTTGCTCGCCATCGGCGGGGCAGATCGAGGCCACCGTTGTGCTTTCGGTCAAGCCATAGCCCTCTAACACCTTCATACCGGTGGCGGCTTCAAATTTATTCAGTAGCTCGACGGGCATGGGTGCCGCGCCACAAATCGCGTACATTAAAGACGATAAATCGTGGCTCTGCGTAGAGGCCTGCAGCAAGCCAGCAAATGCTGTGGGCACGCCCGAGAATGAAGCGACCTGATGATGCGCACAAATAGCCCAGAAATTTTCCATGAGTCCCGGTGTTCTATAACCTGCCGGCGGTGCCAGAAGCGAATGCGCGCCACAAGCGAATACGGCAAGCCCTGTTCCAAGTTGTGCATTGACATGAAACAAAGGCAGGCACGTAAACAGCGTCTTGCCAGGTTGCATCAATTTGGGCGCCATCGCGGCTAACTGCAGGACATTGGCGGTTTCGTTGCGGTGGGTGTGCCGGGCGATTTTAGGTAATCCCGTGGTGCCGCCTGTGCAGAAATAAGAGGCAATGTCTTGCGCTTGAGGAGGCTCAAAGTCTAGCGCTTGGCCCGATTCTTTGGCGAGTTCTTGGTGGAAATCCAAAACGGGCAAGCCTGCGATTGAGTCGGGAAGCCCAGCGCTGCGTTCTACTCTTGCGGTACCCTGCGGTGCACCGGGTAGGTGACGCAGTGGGTCGATGGCCAAAACACCTTTTGGTTTGGTGCTGGCGTTGCTCCAGAGTGACAAAGCTTCCTCGACCCGATCCCAAATTTCTGGATTAGGTGTTGGTGCTAAAGTCACAATCCACTGTGTTTTGGCGTTCTCTAACAGTTGACGCATTGAGTCGCCTTCTAACAGGCTATTGACTGCGAACACGATGCCCGCGGTTTCACCTCCCCAAATACACAGGTGCGTTTCGGGTAGGTTGGGCAGGACATAGGCAATGACGTCACCTCGACCTATGCCCAAACGGCGAAAGCAGTTAGCCGCGCGCGTGATGTCTTGCAACCATTCGCTGTAAGTCCATGTGGAGGGCGTAGCGTAAGTATCGGCGCTGATAAAAAACGACAAGGCGGTGTTGTTTGGATTAAGCGCGGCACCATCGGCAATCATTTGGTAGGTCGATGTTAAATGCTCGAAGGGGTTTGGGTTTTGTCGCTCAAGTGCCTCGATAGACGCTAGATCCGTAATACTCATTGTTGCCTCTGCAGTGCTTGCTTATGGAATGCGCAGCGTATCGGCTGCTTTGCAATCTGAATGTAGAGTGTAACGGAAATAGCCTCGGGCGTGGAAATGATAAGCCTGAACCGTAAGACTTGAGCTCAGTGGTATCCTTAAAGTCGGCTATGGTTTAGCCGACAGACGATGCAATACGCTAGACGGATGCCGCTTGTAAAGCCTGCTCAGCCAGGAGATAAGCACCCGAGATCCCCGATAAGATGTCTAGACTGGGTGACTGAATCACCGTGCTTAACTCGTCGACATGATGGAACCGGCCGAGATATCCACCCAATTGCTCGAAAGCGCTAAGGCGCACGCGGTTCAGCAAGCCATCGGTCAGCGAGACGCCACCCCCAAGGACAATGTAATTGGGCGCATAGGTCAGTAGTAAATTGGCGGCAAAGCTACCCAAGTAGTAGCCGATAATATCGTGCGAGTGATGAGCGCTGCCAAGCGCACTCAAGTCTTTACCCCAACGATCAATAATCGATGGGCCGCAGGCGAGTCCCTCAAGACACGCACCGTGTATCGGGCAGTGCCCCGCATAGTTATCGTCGGGGTGATGCGGGAGTCGAATATGGCCCATTTCTGGATGATGCACACCATTACTCACTTGTCCGTTATCGACTACGCCCGCACCAATACCCGTGCCCACAGTAATGTAGATTAAGCGCCCATTATCTTGAGGTAGCAGTGATTTGGCTTCGGCTAATGCTGCTGCGTTAACATCAGATTCGATCTTTAGGGGGACATTAAACTGGGAAAACGTACTTAACAGGTCGGCACCCGTCCAATGTGGCTTGGGTGTTTTTCCGATCACGCCGTAGTCGCTGTCATTTGGGTTGATCCCGATGGGGCCAAAGCTGCCAATACCGATGGCTTGGATAGCGCCTTGCTGCTTGATTTGCTCGGCAATGAAGTCGACCGCTGCACCCATTGTAACTTTCGGATGCTCGGTCGGGATTCGGGTTTGTGCGGCTGTCTCTGGGCTGGAGCCAACGCTGACCAGCCATTTGGTGCCGCCAGCTTCTATCGCTGCGAAAATAGCTTGGCTCATAAATTTGCCTGCCCTTCAGCCAGCCGACTTTGTGTCGGGTCCAGCCACCAATTGACGAAGCTTAGGGCAAACAAAGTCACTGCACAGACTGCCGTGAACACAAAGCCATAAAACACTTGCCCAAACATATCACCCAGAATGCCCATCACCATGGGGCCAAGTGCTGCCGCCACCGCGGTAAAAAATAAGATAACACCGGCAATTGCGCCATGTTGGGCAGGCCTGAAACAAGAAATCCCTTTCGAATTGATTGTTGGGTAAAGCACCGACATAAACAACCCTGAGATAGGTAATAAGACTGCGGCGGCGTTGACACCGAATATCATTGCTCCGACATAACACAGCGCTACGGCACCGCTGAACAACATAAGAACTGTTTGCCAAGCAAACCTGTGTAAGATGTAAGCACCAACAAAACGGCCTAAAGCACGGCATACGAAAAATATAGACAGTGCGTAGGTTGCGAGCATTGGGACACTGCCATCGTAGTCCAGCAAATAGGTCGGCATCCACACGTAAATAGCGGCTTCCGCTACGACGTACAGTGCAATCGCCAAACTAAATCCGAGTGCGTATGGGTCTTTCAGCATGGCAAGTGTGTCGCTTAACGAAGTCTTGTCCTGCTCTGTGGACGTCGTTGGAGGGTAGGGTGTTCTCGCGGCAATCACAGCCAAAGTCAACGCAAAACCGCCGGCAATGACGTATAAGTAAATCCAAGAGACCTCTTGGTTGAGTAAATAGCTGACGATGGCGGGGCCAATGATGGCACCTACCGCAAAAAAACCTTCTGCCATATTCATGGTTCGGGTGTGCTCGACGTTTGACCGTGATACATCCCCCATTAGACCGATGGCTGCCGTCTTAAAAATACCTATGGCTAAGCCCGATAGTGTGACTAACACCAGAAAGTGTGTGAAAGACGACCCGATCACGAAGGCAAAGCAGCATGCAGCGAACAAACCAAGCCCAAGTATAATGATCGCTTTTCGTCCAAATCGATCAGACAAAAAACCCAAACCGATACCGCTAACGGCAATAGCGATCATGGTGCCGTAGTGGAATGCGCTGGCCTGAGTGAGCGATAAATCGAAGGTTTTAATGATGACAGGGATGATTACGCCCACGGCGTCTGTCGTCATGGCGAAAATAAAAAACATCAGATACGTCAGTAGTCTGATAGAGCGGTTCGTATCCATGACTGCGTTCCTATTATTTTTCGAGTTTGTATCGTATCACGAAAAAAAAAGATTGCAATCGGTTGCAAAATAAGTTGCAATCGGTTGTAACGCTGCTTTGTTGTAGTAGTAGCTGTGGTTTAAATCGCGAATAAGCGAAAATAACAAGACGAAAAAGGAGGACGCCATGCGTCAATACACAACAGTGGTAACCCGTAAATCCCCACTCAGTGCAGCTGTTGCAGCTACGCTGATGTTACTGTCTAGCAACACCTACTCGCAGGAGCTTGAGGAAGTCATCGTCACTGGTGTGGCGAGAGAAGGCGTTTCTAAATTAGAAGCGAGTGTCTCCGTGAGCTCGTTAAATTCTTACGATATTGAAAAGCTATCGCCTCGATCAGTCGCTGAATTGTTCCGTGCCTTACCTGGTATACGCTCTGAAAGTTCAGGCGGTAATGGTAATGCCAATATCACGGTTCGCGGCATTCCACTCGCGACAGGTGGATCTAAGTACATGCAGTTACATGAAGACGGTTTGCCTGTTCTAGAATTTGGCGACATGAACTTTGCCAACACGGACAACTTCATTCGCTCGGACTGGAGCGTTGGTCGAGTTGAGTCGATTCGCGGTGGTTCGGCGTCGACTGTAGCGTCGAACTCTCCTGGCGGTATCATCAACATGATTAGCAAAAAAGGTGGCGATGACGCTGGCGCCGTCGGTATTACCATCGGTGCTGACTACGATGAGTTTCGTACCGATTTTGAGTACGGCGGTAGTTTGGCGAGCGACATCACTTATCATGTTGCAGGTTTTTTCCGCGATGGTGAGGGTGTTCGTGAAACGGGCTTTAATGGTGATAACGGTGGCCAGATTAAATTTAATATCACCAAAGAGCTAAAAGACGGCTATTTGCGTTTTTATGGGAAACAGTTAGACGATAAAGTCACAACGTATTTGCCATCGCCTGTGCTGGTCAAATCTAATGGCTCGTTCGGTGCAGTTCCTGGATACGATGCAAGTTCGCAAACGCTCCACTCGGTACAGACCAATAACATTGTCACTTACGACCCCTATGGCAACCCGAAATCTCGCGCCGTCTCTGATGGTATTGAGTCTAAGGTTTCAGCCTTCGGATTCGAGTTTGATAAAGACCTGGGCAACGGCTGGACTGTAAACAACAAGTTCCGGAATTCTAGTGTTGAAGGTGGTTTCATCTCTCCCTTCACCGACGGTTTTGCCGGCGGTACGTCAACCATTGCCGCTAAAGGTGCGGCTCTATGTGCTGACGCAAGCGTCGGAGGTGTGTCCATTGACTGTTCGGGTGGCGTTGCAGCCTTCGTCGACGGTCAGGTCGCTGACCCAAATCAGCTAGCATTCACGAACTTACTGTTCGACACCACATTTGATGACGTGGGCTTATTGGTTAACGATTTAAGCTTTAGCAAAGATTTTGATCGCTTTAGCGTGAATGCCGGTTATTACTATTCGAAGCAGAACATTGATATTACTTGGAATAGCTGGCACACCCGCATGCAGACTTTGGCCGGCAAGGGTAGCCAGAATATCACTTACGTAGCCCTGGGTGCGGGCATTGACGCGGATGGAAACTCGGTCGATGTCATGCTAGCCGACAATGGCGCCTTGACTCAAAGTTTCCTATCTTGGGACTGGGATCTCGAGTACGTGACAACGGCTCCATACATCAACGTGGCTTTCGAGGTGAATGATCGCTTAAACATCGAGGCAGGTGTTCGTCGTGATGAGACCAAAGCAAGTGGTCGTCGTTTAGACGGATGCTGTGGTGGTAATTCGAGTGTTGATCTTAACGGCAATGGCTCGGTAGGCTCTTATGAAGTGGTTGGCGGTGTGATAACTCGCTTGGATTCAGATGCGCTGTTAGAGAACGCTGGTGCAGTGTCTGCTGGGTTCATTACGGGCGGCGTCCGTCAGCTGAATGACAATGCAGCTGCGGTCACTCGCGTTAATTACACTGCTGACAATACCTCTTACACCTTTGGTGCAACCTACATGTTGAATGATGATGCATCGATCTTCGTGCGCTACTCCGACGGCGGTCGTGCCGTGGCTGATCGTTTGACTCAGGTCGCAGGTTCATTGCAGGCCAATGGCGCTTTAACGTCAACAACGGATGGTTACGACAACGTCGAACAGCTTGAAGTGGGCTATAAGCATCAAGCCGAGGATTGGGCGTTTTATGCAACCTTGTTCGACACCATGGTTGAAGAGACCAATGCGGAGATTACCAGTGGTTTGACCTTTGTTCGCGAGTACGAGGCAACCGGTTTGGAACTCGAGGGCGACTACGATTTTGGTAATGGTTTTCGCATCAACGGTAACCTGACATGGATCGACGCCGAAATCGCAAAAGATGCCACCAATGCGTCGGTAGTGGGTAATACACCGCGTCGTCAGGCTGACATGATCTACACCATTTCGCCTGAATACTCGTTTGGTAACGGCCTGATCGGTGCCTCGGTGGTCGGTTCATCAGACTTCTATCTTCAAGATAGCAATCAGCTGAAGCAAGACGCGTATCAGTTAGTCCACGTATACGCTAACTACCAGCTGTCTGATGCTTTAACCGTAAGCTTAAATGTAAACAACATAACCGATGAGTTTGTTATTACGGAATCGGAAGAGAGTGCTGCGGCAGCCGGTGATTTTGTTCGAGCACGTCCTTTAAGTGGTCGGTCAACATCTATCAGTGTTCGTTACGATTTCTGATCGAGGTCGGGGCAGCACCTAGCTGCCCCACTTTCTTTGAACGAAATTTTTTGAAACATTCGCACAAAGGTTCAGCATGACCTCTTCGCACATTAAATTAGCTGACTGTTACTTGTGGGACGCGTGGTCCTTCATCGAGCCGGGCACATGGCATTTGTACTGTTTGGGCCTGCACAAGTATGACTCGACAGGCTCCTTGATAAACCCCGATCATCGCAACGATCACCAGTTTCACATTCATCATTTTGAGTCGTCTGACAACGGTCAGCATTGGGCGGATTGCGGAGTCTTTCAGCAGGCGGGCATCTGCGCCAATGGTGCCGATTCGGGCAACGTATGGAGTGGTGATTCACACAGAACCGCTGGGGGCGATTATTGGTTTGCCGCCACGGGAATACGGGCGATTGATGCCGAGCGTCCGTTTGTTCAATCCTTGATGCTGGGGAAATCGAGCACGCCTCAGATATTTGATGGCGTGATGACGCCGGTATTGATGGCGGATGAACATCACGATCAGCTCACGGAGAAAGGCTACTTTCTGGCCGGCCAAGACGCCTTAGGTCATCGTGATGGCGAGCTCGGGGGTTCGATTCTGGCGCTACGAGATCCCTACATTGTTGATTTGCACGATTCAGGTGAGGGAAAAGTCGTTGATGTGGTGTTCGCAGCGAAGGCGACCAACGGCACTCCGGCAATGGGGCACATCCGTGTAAGCTTAGCCGGTGATGTCCCCGAGTTAATCGAGATATGCCACCCCATTGCCTTGCCCTGACCTTTCCCCAGAGTTAGCACCACAGCTCTGATGAGATTGTCCAAAAGTTACGCCGCCTGTTTTGCGAATGCAACAGGTGGCAAATAATCCAGAGAACTGTGTGGTCGAACGTGGTTGTAGTGGTGCCGCCACTGATCGATCTCCACTCTAGCTTCCTCCATTGACCGGAACCAGTGGCGGTTTAAACACTCGTTCCTAAACTTTCCATTCAAGCTTTCCACGAAAGCATTCTGCGTTGGTTTTCCCGGCTGTATGAAGCCAAGCTTTACTCCGGCCTCTTGGCTCCAGAAAAACATGGCCTTACTGGTAAATTCCGTGCCGTTGTCGCAAACAATCGTTTTTGGTTGTTCCCGGCTTTCAATTAACTGACCAAGGAAGCGAGCGACTTGCCGACCACTAATCGACACAGAAACCAGTTGCCCAACCATCTCTCGCGAATAATCATCGACGATATTCAGTACACGAAAGCGCCGCCCGTTACTCAGCTGATCCGACACAAAATCCATCGACCAGCGTTGATTAACACCCAGAGGCACTTCCATTGGCTGGCGAGGCCGCTGGAGCTTCTTCCTCTTCTTAGTGCGCACCTGCAGGCCTTCCTCTGTGTAAATCCGGTAAGTACGTTTCCTGTTAACAACCAACCCCTCTGCCTTGAGCAACCCGTGCAGCAATAAATATCCATAGGCGGATTGATCAACGGCCAATTCCTTTAACCTCGCTCTCAGGGCTCCGTCGTTACTTGGTCTGGCCTGATAACGGTAGGCCGTTCGGCTAATGCCCGCCAACCGGCAGGCCGCTCGTTCACTGATGCGGTGTTCTGCGATCATGTGTTTGGCTGCCTGCTTGCGACTAGCAGGCTTCACCACTTTTTTGATAGCACATCCTTCATTGCTTCAACTTCAAGGAGCTTGTCGGCTAATAGTCTCTTGAGCTTATTGTTCTCGCTCTCAAGCTCCCGTAACCGCTTGGCTTCGCTGACTTCCATACCGGCGAACTTGCTACGCCAGTTATAGAAGGTGCCATTTGATATACCCAGGTTGCGACAGATGTCTTCAACCTTGGCCCCCGCCTCATGCTCTTTGATGGCTTTGATGATTTGTTCGTCGCTGTATCGCTTCTTCATACTGAGATCTCCATCCCGTTAGGTTAACTGGAAATCTCATCGAGGTCATGGTTCTAAAATCGGGAGAAAGGTCAGCCCGATGCTGACTTGTTCACGCAATTTGAAGTGCCAAAAGTCATTTTTGACGCGGAGGCGCAGCGTTATTTGCTCCTGGGCTCAACGGCAGATCGCGTTGATGAATCGCAACCAGAGGAAGAGGTCAATCGTTATCTGCGGCTTTACTACGCCAATGATTTGCGAGGGCCTTGGAATCCTGCAACGCTGGAGGGTAGCGAACTGCTCGGAGCGGGTTGTCGCTTTGGTGCTACGATTCTTGAATACAATTCAGATGCGCAGCAGCTGGTCTGTCTGGCGCCGCTCACCACCATGGACGAGAGCGGTGGCTTGTTCTTTGATTATTCCTTTGCTATCGATGTAGGAAAACTGGGGCAACAAGAACGCTTAGCCATCCAAATTCTTACTTGAGTTTCGGGGGCCCTATCAGGCTGATTCGCGTATTATCAATTCAGGCTCGAGTTCAATACAGCTCGGGCCTTTTCCGTCTAATACCTTCAATAAATTGTCGACCAGCAATTCAGCGCCGGCTGAGCGATCTTGCCGTATCGTGGTCAGCGTCGGGTGATAAATCGCAGCGGCGGGAATATCGTCATACCCAATCACCGCGACATCACGGGGTATATCCACTCCGACGCTTTGCAGGGCCGACATGACTTTAAATGCTTGCATGTCGCTGGCGGCAATGACTGCATCGTATTCATCGCGGCGATTGACGAGTTGCTCTAAACTTTTCTCGCCCGTGTTGCGATCCATTAGCGAACCAAAGACCAACTCCGAGCTGATACTCAATTGATGCTCGGCAAGACCTTGTTGCACTCCGGCAAAGCGGCTCGCAATTTCTGGGTGATCTTGATAACCCACGAATGCGATGTTCTTTCGTCCGGTCTCGGCAATATGCTCACCGGCCAATCTTCCACCTTGTAGATTATTCGATCCGGCCAGTGCATAAGCCTGCCCGCCTTCCACAGGGGCACCCCAAACCGAAAGAACATCGAATTGTTCGGCGAGCTCATTCAACTGTGTGTGAATTGAACCCTGTCCAATAACAATAACGCCGTCTGCTTGACGGTTGCGGATAAAGGTTTCTATCCATTCGGCCTGCTGTGGACGAGTGCGTGTCAGCAGCAGCTGGTGCCCGCGTTGATCAAGTGCCTCGGCTATCGCTGCGGTAATCTCTAGAAAGAAAGGGTCAGAGATGCTCCATTCCACATCGTCCGCTGCGGCGATAATGACGGCAATGGTCAGGGTTTGTTTGGTTCGGAAGTTACGTGCGGCGGAGTTAAATCGGTAGTTCTTTTCCTTTGCGATTTTGCGAACCAGCGCCTTAGTTTTATTGTTGACCAAGGGCGAGTCTGCCAGGGCTCTAGAGACGGTCGACTTTGATACCCCAGCTAAGGCAGCGATGTCGGCCATTTGAAGGTCGCGATTTGATTTGCTCATGTTTTATTCGAAATGCCAGATCCGTGCAGTGTAACTCATGTGCAATCGGTTGTGTGCTTTCTTGAGCTTTGATTGACCAGAATTGGAAGTGGGCCGCGGGCAGGCGGCGCTGATCGCCGCTTGCTCGTGGGTTGGATCTCAGGCTGCTGCGACGGTCACCGGCACGCCATTGACGGCTGCATTACCGCTTAACTCGTCGATGTATTCATGATCGGTAATGTCGTTGCAGCTCACCCCTTTGTTGGCGACGGCGATGTCCATTTGAATGCCCTGTCTGTCGTGGCCGTAACCGTGCGGTAGGCTGACGACGCCGGGCATGACCTGGTCGGTAATCTCAAGCGGAGCGTGAATTACCCCTACGCGTGAGTGAATGCTGACTTCGGTTCCATCCTCCAACCCCTTTGCCTTGGCATCGTCAGGGTGCATCATCAATGTACAGCGATTCTTGCCTTTTACCAGACGATGGTAGTTGTGCATCCAAGAGTTGCAATCGCGGACATGGCGCCGGCCAATCAGGCGAAACTCATCCTTCGAGCTCGTATCGTCGGCAAACTCAGCTAGCAACCGCGGTAGATCCGCCAAGGGCTCGGGGGTAGCGCACTGTATGCGTTTGTCTTTGGTCTGGAGGCGCTCGGGTAGCAGCGGCTTTAACTCACCCAAATCGATACCAGAAGGATGGTCGATAAGTGACTGTAAGCTGAGGTTATGCTCGGTGTTTTCACCATAAGGTCCCCCTTTGATACCGGCATCGATAATCTTGTGGGGTGGAATACGTTTTGGTGGTTCGAGCCCTAAGCGCTGCGCCACGCGTTCACCCAGGCCGACAAAGATTTCCCAGTCGTGCAGTGCACCCTCTGGCTTTTCGAATACCGGTGGGTTGTAGCGCGTGGTGTTACGCAGGGCATTCACATGAAATCCCAAGTCGTAGTGGTCGTGTTCCAAGGGCGACGTCGGTGGCAAGATGATATCCGCATGCCGAGTTGTTTCGTTGAGGTAGGGGTCTAGTGACACCATGAAGTCGAGTTGTTCTAGCGCGTCGTCCAATTGGCGACCATTAGGTGTTGACAACACCGGGTTGCCAGCGCCCGTGAACAAGACTCTAATTTGCCCTTCGCCGGGGGTGGTGATTTCTTCGGCGAGCGCCGCTGATGGCAGTTCGCGGTCAAATTCGGGCAAGCCACGCTTGCGTGAATGGTGACGCGCAAAACCCCCAGGGCCTGTATTGCGCACCTGATCGACGGCCGGCAGAGTGAACATCGACCCGCCCACTCGATCAATATTGCCGGTGATGATGTTGATGATTTGTATAGCCCATTGATTCAAAGCGCCATAGCGTTGCACGGATACCCCCATGCGCCCGTAACAGATCGCCTTTTCGGCTTTGGCAAAATCGTGGGCGATGCGTGTAATCGTTGCTGCACTGATTCCTGTGTGTTGGGCGGCCAGTTCAGGCGTGAAAGCTCGCACAGCCTCCGCGACAAGTTCTACGCCATCGGTGAACGGTGCCAGTTGGTCAAGATCTGCCAAACCGTCCTGGAAGATGACGTTCATTACCGCGAGGATAAACAGGGCGTCGGTGCCAGGTTTGATAAAATGATGCTCGCTGGCCATTTCAGCCGTTTCGGTGCGTCGTGGGTCGAGTACTACCAGCTTGCCGCCCCGAGCTTTCAGATCTTTGATGCGCTGTTTGATATCGGGCACGGTCCAAATACTGCCGTTGGAGGCCACAGGGTTACCGCCTAGCATGAGGAAATAATCAGAGCGGTCAATGTCCGGAATAGGGAACATAAGTTTGTGGCCAAAGAGCCACATAGAGGTCAGGTGATGAGGCAGCTGGTCGACGGACGTTGCGGAGAAGCGATTTTTGGTGCGCAGCAATTTGAACAGTGCACCTTGGTGCGTCATCATGCCGTAATTATGGATCGACGGGTTGCCCAAATAGACGCCGATGCTGTCGACCCCGTAGCGTTCGACCGAATCGGCCAAGGCGTTGGCGGCGGTATCAAGTGCCTCATCCCAAGAGATAGGCTCGTGACGGAGAGAGCCATCTGCTTGTTTGACCTTTTTCATGGGCTGGCGCAAACGATCCGGGTCTTGATGAATATCTTGCAGGGCAACGGCTTTGGGGCAGATGTGCCCGCGGCTTAAGGGGTCGTTTTTGTCGCCTTTGATCGACAAAATCTCAGTGCCATCGGTTTCGATGATAAGGCCGCAAATGGCTTCGCACAGATGACAGGCGCGATGATGTACTTGTGTCGCCATGGTTTTCTCCTTGTTATTTGAGCTTAGTGTGCGGTGAACACATGCAAAGCTCAAGTGTTCTGTCGCAAATTAGGGTTTAGCACGTGCGGGGCTTGTCTGCTTCGAAAAGGGCGGGTAATGTAAGCCCAACAAAGCCAGCGAGATCGTCATGCCTTTCGGTCGCAAGCCTCCAGATATTAGTAACGCCGCAAATCAGGAATTAACGCCTGCCATGCGTTTGTTAGAGCTGCAGCACAAGCACCGCGTTATGGACGCCAAAATTACCGAGTTACAGCTAAACCCCTACCAGAATCAAATTTTGCTGCAGCGCCTAAAGAAAGAGAAGTTGCGTCTCAAAGACGCGATAGAGCGCCTTAAAGATGATCTTATACCCGACCTAGACGCGTAAGTATTGCACTAGGCCAATGGATACCGGAGAGACGATGAAGCGATTGATTGCAGTGCCCTTGCTTGTGTTAGGAGCCAGTATTGCCTTTGCCCAGCAAGTAACGACTACGCCGCTTACAGAAGGTTTGTACATGCTTCAAGGACGTGGCGGTAATGTGGTGCTGTCGCTGGGGAATGACGGTGCAGTCATGATTGACGATGACTATCCCAACATGATCAACGAATATCAGTTCGCGGTGGATGATCTAACTGGGGGGGATTACAGCGCACCCAACTACATTATCAACACGCACTGGCATCAAGATCATACGGGCGGCAATGACTACTGGGCTGGTGAGGGCGCGACAATTATTGCGCACAACAATGTTCGAACTCGCATGCAAACGGGTTTGGACAACAAGGCTTTAGGCGTGGTTTTTCCGCCTTCGCCAGAACGAGCCTTACCTGTATTAACGTATACCAATGCGCTTTCGTTGTACTTTAACGACGAAGCGATTGTGGTCGAGCACTACTCGGCGGGACACACCGACGGTGACAGCATTGTGCGTTTTACCAATGCTAATGTTGTGCACTTGGGTGACCACTTTTTTAATGGTCGCTTTCCCTTCGTCGATATTGAGTCGGGTGGTAATGTCTTAAGCTATACCGACAATATCGCCAAAATTTTGGCGAGCGTTGATGAGTCTGTTCAAATAGTCCCTGGCCATGGTCCTCTTGCTTCGAAGGATGACTTGCGCGCGTACTACCAAATGTTGCTGGAAACAACGCAAACGGTGCGGTCTGCGCTCGATGACGGTCAGTCAATAGACGATATCATCGCCGTTGGCCTGGGTGATAAGTGGGCATCTTGGGGGTCGGGTTTTATTAATGAGGCTCAGTGGATCCGCACGATTGCTGCGAGTTTGTGATTGATTCGACATCGTGTATGCAAAAACTCCGTCTCGATAAATGGCTTTGGGCCGCACGCTTTTACAAAACGCGCTCGCTGTGTAAGCAAGCCATCGAAGGCGGCAAAGTACACGTTAACGGCCAGCGCGTAAAAGTCAGTAAAGATGTGATTGTCGGAGACGAAATCCGCGTACGCCAGGGTTATGATGACAGAGACATTGTTGTTTTAGCGTTGTCAGATCAGCGCAAAGGTGCCCCTGAAGCACAGCTGCTTTATCAAGAGACATCGGAAAGCGTCGCCAAGCGCGAGGCGGCGGCTTTGGCACGCAAGGCCGCAGGGGGGCTGATTGGGCGCCCTGACCACAAACCAAACAAGCGCGAGCGCCGCCAAATCCACCGGTTCAAGAACATTAATGACGAAAATGCCTGAGCGACTCTGTGCTTGCCGCCCTCGCCAGCATTACTAAGCGTGAAGGCCAGTGTAAAAACTGCCACGATTGCGAGTGACGCACGCTGCGCACTTCCGCTAAACTACACGTATGCTTGCCAAAATACCGCACAATAGACCGCTAACGCCTTTGCTTGATGCATTGGATGGCGAGTTGTCGATTCACGATCTGAGTCTTACAGAGCTTGAGGCTTTGTGCAGCGAGCTGCGCGCGTTTCTTTTGTACTCAGTGGGACTGACGGGTGGTCACTTCGGCGCCGGTTTGGGAGTGGTCGAATTAACGGTTGCCCTCCACCATTTGTACAACACTCCGGATGATCGCATTGTTTGGGATGTGGGGCATCAAACCTACCCACACAAAATCCTTACTGGACGTCGAGAGCAGATGCACACCATGCGTCAGGCGGGTGGATTAGCAGGCTTCCCCAAACGATCAGAAAGCCCCTACGATACGTTTGGCGTCGGACATTCTTCGACCAGTATCTCGGCCGCTATGGGTATGGCGGTAGCGGCAGCGCAGCAAAACATTTCGCGCAAAGTGGTGGCGGTAATCGGCGACGGAGCCATTACCGGAGGCATGGCGTTAGAGGCACTGGCGCATGCAGGCCATGAACGACCAAACATGTTGGTTATTTTAAACGACAACCAAATGTCTATCGGTCACAACACCGGGGGGCTAGCCACCTACTTCGCAAAAATTTGGGCGAGCAAGACGTACATCAGTTTGCGCGAAGGCTCGAAAAAAATTCTTAAGCAGATTAAGCCTGCGTGGGATCTCGCCAAACGTACAGAAGAGCACATGAAGGGCATGGTTGCTCCCGGGACTTTGTTCGAAGAGCTCGGTTTTAATTATATCGGTCCACTCGATGGTC
The DNA here is from genome assembly GCF_009910365.1 of Aequoribacter fuscus. NCBI lineage: Bacteria > Pseudomonadati > Pseudomonadota > Gammaproteobacteria > Cellvibrionales > Halieaceae > Aequoribacter > Aequoribacter fuscus. The sequence continues at coordinate 523,379 of NZ_CP036423.1, forward strand.
ACGATTTGCCTTTGGTGGTGCAAACCATCACGAACATGATGAGCTTAGAGGGCCCTCAGTTTCTGCACCTTCGAACGATGAAGGGCAAAGGGTTTGAGCCCGCCGAACATGATCCGGTGGGTTATCACGCGATTAACAAGCTCGAAAGTAAAACCAAAGCGCCCGAAGGCGTCGAGCCGCCGGCTAATAAAGGCCCCAAGTATCAAGACGTATTTGGTCGCTGGCTGTGCGATGCTGCAGAGCAAGACCCCCGACTTATTGGCATTACGCCTGCTATGTGCGAAGGCTCCGGTATGGTTGAGTTTTCGCAGAAATTTCCGCATCGTTATTACGATGTCGCTATTGCTGAGCAGCATGCTGTGACACTCGCCGCTGGAATGGCTTGCGATGGTTTAAAACCGGTGGTGGCCATATATTCGACGTTCCTGCAGCGTGGATACGATCAGCTCATTCACGATGTGGCCTTGCAAAACCTCGATGTGACCTTTGGTATTGATCGCGCCGGTTTGGTTGGCCAAGACGGGCCAACACATCATGGTGCGTTTGACTTAAGTTACTTACGCTGCATTCCAAATCTGATAATCGCCGCGCCCTCCGATGAGAATGAGTGCCGCAAGTTATTGCATACCTGCTATGTCCACGAAGGTCCCAGCGCAGTGCGCTACCCGCGTGGCAACGGTCCTAACGCACTGATTGAGCAAACCCTGACCGCGGTTGAAATAGGTAAGGCTGTTCAGGTGCGACAGGGTCAAAAGGTAGCTATCGTAAACTTTGGTACGCTACTCACCGAGGCTCTAGCGGCGGCAGAAGCCTTGGATGCGACTGTAATCGATATGCGTTGGGTTAAGCCCTTAGATACTGATTTGCTGGACGATATTGCGCGCAGCCATGACCTCATCGTCACACTAGAGGAAAACGCGTTGGCCGGCGGAGCGGGTAGCGCTGTGTTGGAATACAAAGCGCTCAAAGCCTGGGGCATTGACGTGCTTTGCCTTGGTTTGCCGGATCGATTTGTTGACCACGGCGACCACAAAGCACTGTTGGCAGAGTGTGGGTTGTCCGCTTCAGGTATTCAGGCTTCGATTGAAGCTCGGGTTACTCCGTCCTCGATAATCACGCCCACTGTGGTCGTTGTATAAGGTTTTAACGGTATGTCTGATCACCCCTTAGATTTTGAAGCTGCAATGAGCCGTCTAGAAACTTTGGTTGCGCAGATGGAATCTGGTGAGCTCACCCTTGAGCAATCGGTCGCAGTGTTTGAAGAGGGCGTGACGCTCTCAAAACAAGCGCAAGCGGCTTTGCAAGCTGCGGAACAGAAAGTCAAAATTTTGATGGAAAGCAATGGTGAACTGCTCGCCGAGCCTTTCGTCGCCGACCGTCAAAACGACGCACAGTGATTGAGCAACACTTAAACGCCTGTAAAGCACGTGTCGAAGCTTGTCTTGTCGCGCAGCTAAACCAATTGCCCCGTTCTGAGGTGCAGCTTGCAGACGCTGTGGCTTACAGTTTAAAGGTGGGCGGTAAGCGTTTACGTCCAGCCTTGGTTTATTCGGCCGCCGCCAGCTTGCGCGCGGATTTAACGCTCTTTCCGCCGAATCTTACCCCCTTGGATTTAGCGGCAGCGGCCATTGAATCTATCCACACCTACTCGTTAGTGCATGACGATTTGCCGGCCATGGACAACGACGACCTTCGACGCGGTCAACCTACCGTCCACAGGCAATACGATGAGGCGACGGCCATTTTGGTCGGCGATGCCCTGCAGGCTTGGGCTTTTGAACTGCTGACACAAATCGATACATTGCCCGCCGATAAGGTGGTGGCGATGGTCAAAGAATTGGCTCAAGCTTCTGGACCTAAGGGTATGGTGCTTGGGCAAGCATTGGACATGCAAGCAACCGGTGCTTCTGAATCCGTTGATTATCTTAAGCAATTACATAGCTTAAAAACGGGCGCTTTAATTCGATCCGCTCTGCGTTTAGGTGCCTATTGTATGAATGCTGGATCAAAGGAGCGGCGGGTCCTAAGTGCGTATGGTGACGCTATTGGTCTGTGTTTTCAGGTAGTAGACGATATCTTAGATGTAACCACAGATAGCGCGACGCTTGGTAAAACGGCCGGTAAAGATCAAGAAGCCGACAAGTTAACTTACGTCAAGTTGTTGGGATTAGAGGGTGCGAAAGCCGAAGCGCAACATCTGTGTGCGCAAGCTAAAGCCTCAGTGGCCGATCTACCTAACCCCCAAGTTCTTGTTGAACTTGCTGATTACATTTGCAATCGAGCGAGTTAGCTAAGCGTCTTTGCGCACCATCTGCCAAATGCAGGCACTACCGAGCGCTATAAAGAACAGCAGAGTCTGCTCGGGGATAGTTAGCCCTAAGAAAGTCCAGCTTATGTCCGCACAGTTCCCGTCGCCCATCAATATCGTGTTGATGACCTCTAAAAAGGGCAGGGTATCGAGCATGTATTCCAGAGGCGGGCCGCAAGCCGGAACCAAATCTTCGGGAAGATTTTGCAGGTAGATGTGTCGTCCAGCGACAGCGCCGCCCACTCCCGCAAAAGCGAGCCCAAGTCCGCCGTAGAGCTTTTGACCGAATATGCCAGGGTTATGCAATGCAGCAATAAGGCCTGTGATACCCACCAAAACCAAGAACGCACGCTGAGTCATACACAGTGGGCATGGCGCTAAACCCAGGTAGTACTGCAGCCAAAACGCGAAGCCCATGCCAACAATGCTGGCGAGAAACAAAGCGATAAATGTTCGTCTAGGGGTCAGTAAATCAAGCACGGTTGAGCCTCGAGTAAACGGTAAGCAAAGGCTAGTCAGATCTGGATCCTAGGGCAAGAAAAAAAGGACAAAACGCCCCAAAAACAACCGCACTTCATCGAGCTCATACCGCAGCGACGATAAAAAAGTTGGCAATCAAGCAGTGGCTGTGGCACAAACAGGTTTTGCGACTTAAAAGGAAGCGGGGCATGGCTTGGCAGCAACAGGTACTCGAGGTCAATAAAACGGCTCTCTCAGAAACTCGAATTTATACTCAAGTACTTAGCGAGACACTTGAGCCCAACGAGGTCATCTTGGCAGTCGATCGCTTGGCCATGACCTCCAACAACATATCCTATGCCGTGGCCGGCGAACTGCTGGATTACTGGGGATTCTTCCCCGCCGAAGACGGATGGGGGCGCATTCCAGCCATGGGCTGGGCGGACGTTATAGCGTCAGCACATCCCGATATCGAGGTGGGCGAGCGCGTTTGGGGTTTTTTTCCGTACACCAACTACCACAGGATTGAAGCGGGACAAGTAACCTCGTCAAGCTTTAAAGATATTGGTTTACATCGTGCCAAGCACGCTCCAGTGTATTGTCAGTTCGACAAAGCCAGTGCTAACCCCCTTTACGACAATGCGCGAGAAGGGCAAGACAGCTTGCTGCGAGGTTTGTTTATGACGTCGTGGTTGGTGGAAGATTTTCTGAATGAAAACTCCGCCTTTGGCGCTGAACTTTGCTTAATCACCAGTGCATCGAGCAAAACCAGTATTGCCTTGGCCTTCGCGGTGAAACAGCGTGGGCAAATGAAGAGTATCGCTATTACGTCCGAAAAAAATCGCGCTTTTTGCGAGTCTTTGGAGTGTTATGACGAGGTTCATAGCTATCAGCAAATCGAGCAGCTGGATGCAAGCGCCCCTGCCGTTATCGTTGACATGGCAGGTAGCGCCGCGACTTTGGCGCAGTGTCATCAGCATTTCGGCGACAACATCAAATACTCGTGTTTGATCGGCGCTACACATTACCAGGAGGCCGGTGCGACAGACAATTTGCCTGGTGCAAAACCAGAGTTTTTCTTTGCCCCCGCTCACGTTCAGGAGCGCAGTAAAACATTAGGTGCTGCGGTGCTAATGACCTTGTTGGGTGGGAGCTACGCGCAGTTTCGAGAATTTTGCGATGGCTGGATGACGGTGAAGTGTGCCGAAGGCTCGGAAGCGGTGAGTGAAGCGTATCGCTCTATTTTAGCGGGCGGGGCTGAACCACAGGTTGGGCAGTTAGTGAAGATTTGATGCGGCGTAGCGCCGTCGCTTGACTGTGTGAATGGGATTTCAGGTTTTGGGGTATCGGTGCTGCGTGTCCGATAGAGAGGGTTGGTATGGCAAACAATCGTGAGCAGTGGAATGCTTTATGGGAAGAGCTTCAATCCCGTCACGAACAGGCTTCGCAAATGGGAGGCCCTGAAAAGGTCGCGGCGCATCAGGCTAAAGGTTATTTGACTGCCCGCGCCAGATTGGATTACCTGTTTGATGCGGGTTCGTTTAACGAAATTGGCGCCCTTGCTGGCATGAGTCATCCGGCGGGTCACCCGCCACTTGCCGGAGACGCGTTGGTAGGGGGTATCGGTCGAGTCAATGGCATGTCAGCCGTCGCCATGGCAGAGGATTTCACGACTAAAGGTGGCTCAATTGGCCACGCTAATGCCGCTAAGCGCTCACGTTTGGTTCGATTAGCGGCCGAGCAGAAGTTGCCCTTGATTCTTATGCTAGAGGGAGCGGGAGAGCGAGTAGGTAACAACACCGAGCGCTACCCTAATGTTCCAAATGATTTGCAGTTGGTGGCTGATCTGAAGGGTCATGTGCCCGTGATTACTTTAGTGCTCGGTCCGTCGGCGGGTCATGGCGCACTAACTGGTATGTTTGCGGATTTTATTATCATGCGCCAAGATGCTGCACTGTTTACGGCGGGCCCGCCCCTAGTCGCACTGTCGCTGGGGGTTGACGTCAGCGCTGAAGAGTTAGGTGGTGTTCGCGTGCATGCCTACGACAGCGGTGTTGTTCACAATGTTGCTGCAACTGATCAAGACGCGATCGATCAGGCTAAGCAGTATCTGAGTTTCCTAGGTCCTAGGTCAGCGCAAGCGTGGAAGAACTCGAACTCTGAGCCAACCAGTGATGCTTTGCTCGATATTATCCCTCCGCAAGCTAACACACCCTACGATATGCGCTCGGTGATTCAAACCTTGCTTGATCGTGGTGATTTTTTTGAGCTTCAACCTTTCTATGGTCGAGCTATGCTATTGGGTTTAGGGCGCGTGGCAGACCACGCGGTTATGGTGATGGCGAATCAACCTACGGTGTTAGCCGGCTCTATCGATACGGCCGCCGCGCAAAAGGCAGCGCATTTTATTGAGGTTGCTGACCAGCTTGGACTGCCTTTGATTAGCCTCATCGATAATCCCGGTGTTTTGCCCGGTCCGCAGTCTGAAAAAGCTGGCATCTTAAAAGCAGCTGGGCGAATGTTTTATGCACAGCGACGTTTTCGAGGTAAGAAGATCGTTGTCACGCTCAGAAAAGCGTACGGTTTCGGGTCATCGGTGATGGGTATGAACCCATGGGATCGCCAAGCCATCAGCTTAGCGTTACCTTCGGTGTCACTGGGTGGTGTGCCCGCGATTGGCAGCACTGCAGTTGCCAAGTTAGATGCACAAGAAAGCGAGCGAATTCAAAAGATCGAATCAGGTGCATGGGTGCCCGCCGACTCGATGGCGTTCGATAAGATCATTGATCCCCGAGATTTGCGTGTGGAACTAATCGCTGCGCTTGAGGTGGGCCATTAGCCTCAAAGTTTAAGGGAGAGTTTTGGATTTAGGGTAATCCTCGCATTGGACTAAACGCCATTCTTGCTAAACTGGGCAATCGCTAGGACACTGCCCAAAACAATAATTCGGAGTTTCGGTATGTCGCAAACGGATTTCTCTGTTATTTCTCTGGCCTCAATTGCTAGCTTTGATGCTGAGGCAGATGTGCTGGTCTGTGGCTTTGGTGGTGCGGGAGGCAGTGCTGCGTTAGAGGCTGCCAAAGCTGGTGCTCGCGTTATTTTGTATGAGCGTGCCAGCGGCGCTGGTGGGTCTACAGGACTGTCAAGTTGCGAGATGTATCTGGGTGGTTCGGGCGGTACCTCACTTCAAAAGGCCTTGGGGTTTGAAGATTCCACCGAGAATTTTATCGCTTATCTTGAAAAGGCCATGGGCGTGCGTGGCGATCCTGAAAAAATTCGCTTGTACGCGGAGGGAGCGGCTGACCATTTTGAATGGGTGCGATCTTTGGGTGTACCTTATAAAGAAGCCGTGATGCTCGAGCGCGAAGTGGTGCCACTGACAGACGAATCGCTATTATTCACTGGCAACGAGCGCACGCTCGAATTTAAAGACGTGGCCGCGCCGGTGCCTCGAGGGCATGTCCCCTCGCACGAGGGCGACTTTGGCGGGCGCATGTTCATCGATGCCTTAACATCCGCTGTGGTTGAGGCGGGCGTTGATGTGCAGTACGACAGTCGTGTGATGCATCTCATTGCCGACGAGGCGGGTAGGGTCGTGGGCCTTGTGGTCAAGCAAGACAACCAGCTACGTTATGTGAAAGCCAGCCGTGGGGTGGTACTGACCTCGGGCGGGTTTATCATGAACGATGAGATGCGCAAACGCTATTTACCTGATAACCATAAGTGGGCCACGCCGTACGGTAACCCTTTTGATATGGGCGATGGTATTAAGCTCGGGCAAGCTGCGGGTGGGTATACCATTAACATGGACGAAGCCTTTGTGTCCTTGCCTATTTATCCGCCATCAAAGCTTACCTTTGGTATTTTGGTGAACCAGCGAGGCGAGCGCTTTGTGAATGAAGACGCTTACTTAGCGCGGCTCGCCCATTACGCCAGTTTGCAACCCAATCAACAGCTGTATCTTCTGGTGGACGCCGATAATTTTGATCACCCAATGTACATCGAGCGTTTGGACGTCGTGGCTACGGGCGACACGATCGAGGAGCTTGCTGCTGAGGCGGGTATTTTCCCAGCAGGCGCACTGGAGCAAACGGTTGCCTATTTTAACCAGCATGCGAAACAGGGCGTGGACCCAAAGTTTCGCAAGGCGCCAGAATGGTTAAGCCCACTTGAGAAAGGGCCCTATGGCTTACTGGACTTATCGTTTGACAAACAGACGGCGGTGATTATGCCCGGCACTAAAGGCCCTTTAACGTTTACTCTGGGTGGCTTAGATACCCTGCCGACAGGTGAAGTCAAACGCTGGAACGGCGGCATAGTCGAGGGTTTGTACGCGGCCGGTCGTGTCACTGCGGGTTTGCCTCGATCTTCCGAGGGCTACTCGTCGGGTATGTCAGTCGGTGATGCCACATTTTTTGGGCGTATCGCGGGGCGTCAGGCGGCGAGCCAATAAGGTTGCTATTGTCTGTCGATGAGTTAAAAGTCTAATGCGTGACATAGAAGGCAATAGCATATGAAACTGATAAAAGTCGTTTTGGTTTTGATAGGCCTTGGCGTGCTCGCCGTCGTCGGTAAAAGTGTTCAGGTATCGCAGGGGCTTTACGACGAGCGAATCGAGACCATACCCAAACATGCACTGAGGCTTGCACCGGTAGCAGACGCATTAACCTTTGCCAGAACTCGAGGGAATGATGTGTTGCTGGTCGCCGCTCTGGATCAAAAGGGTGTGGTCGCTGTAAACCTTTCCGAGTTCTTTGATGCGAAAGGTATAGATACGTTGGCGCTGTATCGAAAGTTAGGCCCCGCGGTCATCAGAACAGCGCTCGACAGCGAAGTGACTTTCATTGAGTGGGAAGCTTTAGGGCTGCCTTTTGAGCCACGAGCTCAGGCTATCGCGGCTGGGACCAACTTTGCAGCACACGCTGAGGAAGTTGGTTTGGATGAAGGCCCATTTTTATTCCCCAAGATCAGCACACCCTCGGCTTGGAATGACACCCTGCCACCAAGCGCTCGCCTAGATTACGAGGTGGAGTTATGCGCGGTGCCAATAGACGACTACACCATCGAAAAGCCCTCTGCTCTTGGGGTGACGCTCTGCAACGATTTTACCGACCGCTGGGACCTTGTTCGAACCATCGATCTTGACGGCCCCTTGGGCAGAACGGGGTTTGCGGATGGTAAGAGCGGCGAGCGACGCTTGCCCTTAGGCGCTCTGCTGGTTGTACCCCAAGATGTAGATACTTTTTTGGATGGCGTCGCGCTCGGCTTGGCCGTCAACGGGGACTTGCGCCAACAAGGTCGGGGGGCACAAATGATTTGGAACGCATCGAAAGTCATGCAAGAGACACTGCACCAGTGTGATCAGCCCTATCAGTATCAGGGCGGTAATATACCGCTCACGGCATGCGGTGCTGTGAAAGCGGGTACCGTGATCATGCTGGGTACACCCGATGGTGTCGCGTTCCAAATGCCCAATATTTGGATGCCTTGGCCTTACTTGCGCCCGGGCGATGAAGTTTTGACTTTTGCGTCGCACTTAGGCGTCTTGCGCACGCGTATTACGCAGTGAGCCTTTGTTGATCAATGATCCAATGACCACTTTGTTCGTACCAATACTTTGGACAAGGAGTGTGCTGCAGTGAAACGATTAGTTCAGGCCTTACTATTCCTGTTGGTTGCGGTGGACGTTGTGGCTATTGAAGAACCCAAGTATGAGCTTGTCGCGGCGTATGGCGATGCGATAGAAATTCGTCATTATGAACCACAAGTCGTGGCGGCAACGGTGATGACCTCAGGTCAGAACTCTGGCTTTAGAGTCTTGGCCGGTTACATCTTCGGTGGTAATGAGCGCGAAGAAAAAATCGCCATGACAGCGCCGGTTACCACATCTATGGGCGGCAGTGCTGCTGAAATGCAATTTATGATGCCCAGCGAATACGAGCGGGATCAGTTGCCGAAACCCGCCGATGAGCGGGTCGTTTTTAAGGAGGTGCCCGCGTACACCGCCGCGGTTATTCGGTTCTCTGGAAGAGCCAATGGCGTTATGGCTGAGAAGTACTGGGCCCAACTTCAATCCTTTCTGGCCGACAGTGACTGGCAAATGAGTGGCAGCCCCACGCTTAATCAATACAACCCACCTTGGATCCCGGGTTATTTCCGCCGCAATGAGATTATTGTGCCAGTGATTTCTAAACAGGAGACAGACGCAGTGAATGAACAAAAGCTGGCGACCGCCAAAGACATGCTGGATGCCTGGAACACCTTGGACTGGGAGCGTGTGTATGAGCTGTTCGGCGAAACCGGTGTGCTGCACAATATGATGCTGGAGCCCACCCGGGGAAATGCAGAAATTCGCACGCGCTTTAAGGCCTTTGAAGACGGGCTTACCCGTATGGAATTTATCGTTTTGAACATGGGTCTGTTGGGAGACGACGTGGTCATCGAGCGTCTCGACAGTTTTGAGTTTAACGGCCGTACAGGAATGGTACCCGTCACTGGAGTCCTTTCTATTGAGGAGGGGCAAGTAAAAGAGTGGCGCGAGTACTACGATCGCAACTGGTTGTTAAGCGAGATGGGCGTTATTGATGCTGAGCCACCCCATCCTTTGGCACCTCAGGATGTCAGTATTGACAGAAATAGCATGTCCGATGAGGAGCGTCTTGCGGTTGCTCAGGCGATGTTGGATGCGTACCGACAGCTCGATTGGGAGGCCGCAGCAAATTTAATCGCCGACGACGGTGTCATTCACTACGCCGAAAAAGACCCAATGGTCGGTCCAGAGGCCATGCGTAGGCACACAGCGCGTATTGGTGCATTGCTAACCCATGTGGATTTTGATGTGCGCAACATGGGGGTGGTGAACGGCGTTGTTATGATCGAACGATTTGACGAGATTGAGTTTAACGGACATCGCGGCCGCGTGCCTGTGTTTGGCGCCATGGAAATTGAAGACGGTAAAATCAAAGTCTGGCGAGAGTACTTTGACCAAAACCAGATGATGCAGGCGATGGGTGTCGTTCCAAGATCCTGACGCTTTTTAATCGATGGCGGCACAGGTATTGTCTGGCCGTCTCAGCCATTAAAGATAAACGGTTCACTCACTTAAAAAGCACTTAGCGCAAAGCGCCTCGTAGCGTGCGCTTTCGCCATCGATCATCACTTGTGCGCCTTCTCTGATTCGTCCCGAATCGCCGACCCGAGCGTTAAAGATGGCTTTGCGGCCACACCGGCAAATGGTCTTCATCTCTTCAAGCGTATGCGCAATTTCCATTAAGCGCTGGCTTCCAGCGAACGAGCGCGTCTGAAAGTCGGTTCTGATGCCGTAAGCGAGGACCGGGATTTCTTCAAAAACCGCAACTTCGAGTGCTTCGTCGACTTGGTGCGGTGTTAAAAATTGCGCTTCATCAATGAGAACAGCCGATACAGGCGGTAAACTTTGGTCGCGCTCTGATAGCGCCTCTTTGACAGCCTGTTTTAGGCTGTCGCTTTTATTGAGAAGAACGTCCACTTCACGACGAACACCCAAGCGAGAGACCACCTGGCGATGTCCTTTGGTGTCGATCGAGGGTTTGATCAATAGAACGGCTTGGTCGCGTTCTTCATAGTTATGGGCTACTTGCAATAGAGCGGTGCTTTTGCCGCTGTTCATTGCGCCGTAACGGAAATAGAGTTTGCTCATGGAATGCTCTTCTTGTGTTGGCTCACGCTTAACTCATGCTCAGTATCGCATGCGGTCCCGGCCTTTGGTCAAATATTCTGTCGGTTAAGTTGGGTTGCGCCCCTTGAATTACGAGCCTGAACAGCGGCGGTCTCATTGTCTAAATTCATCACTTTGTGATGAGCTTATGTTGGGTCAAAAGGGGGTGTTGAGGTAAGGTATGGCTCAATAACGATGAAAAAGGAGCTTGGCATGACATACAGTGTAAAACCTACGGGTGGCAGTTGTGGAGCCGTCGTTGAAGGCGTGGACTTATCGTTGCCTTTGTCGGCTGATTGGCTGTCTGAGCTTCGTGAGCATTGGGTGAATAATAAGTTGCTGATTTTCCCTAACCAGAACTTAACGCCAGAACAATTGGTGGCCTTCAGTACGCAGTTCGGTGCGATCGGGGAAGATCCGTTCTTCGGTCACATCGACGAGCACGAACAAGTCGCTGCTATTCAACGAAATGCCGACGAAACAACCCCCATCTTTGCCGAGATTTTTCATACGGATTGGAGTTTTTTAGCGGTACCTCCGGCGGGTACCGCTCTGTACGGCATCACCATTCCACCCCATGGTGGCAACACCTTGTTTGCCGATCAAGTGGCGGCTTACGAGGCCTTACCCGATAGCCTGCGCGATCGAGTCGAGAATCTCATGGCGATCCACTCGGCGGAACTAGGGTATGCGCCTGACGGTGCTTACGGCGAGAATGATCAGGGAAGCGGCCGCAGCATGAAGATTATTGCCAGCGAGCGTGCACGCGAGAAGTATGAGCATCCCTTGGTGCGTACGCATCACGAAACGGGCAAAAAAGCCTTGTTCTCTTCGGCCGCCTATATACAAGGCTTTGTCGGTATGGATAAAGCAGACAGCGATAACCTGCTACTTGAACTTTATGCCCACCAAACCAAGGAAGAATTTGTTTACTCTCACGCTTGGGAAAAAGGCATGTTGGTGATGTGGGATAATCGCTCGTTGCTGCACGCCGCAACCGGTGGCTATGATGGTTACGATCGGTTGTTGTATCGCACCACGATTGCAGATACCCGCTTTTAGGACAATTTAGCGCTTTTTCGGGATCAGTAGATACAGCGCGATACCCAGTACAGCGGTAAAGAGGGTAAGTACTGAGAAAATCTTTAACAGCACCGTGCCGATTTTATCGCGGGTGCTGTAGTCCATAATGTGCAAACTCCAAAGAAAGTCCCAGATGCGCCACGCGTCGTTGCGTATGGCGCTGACCGAACCGCTGTAGGCATCCAGGTACACTTTGACGGACGGCTGTTCCGTATCGATTAGTTGCCACAAGGGCAAGGCTCTACCGCGAAACTCGCTGGTTGGCTCGGCGCTTTCTATTAGGCTTGCGACAGTTAAATTGAGATTGGTTTGCGCCTTGCCTAAGGCTAAGGCCTCTTCTTGGTTGAGTATTTGTAGCGGATCGCCCTGTGCAGTTTGCCAGCGGCCATCAGAGCCTATGATGATCTCACCCGGCAGGCGTTGTTGCACCGTCAACTTGCCGTTGAAGGTTGTGCTCAAATTGACAGCGGCAAAATCAATCGAGCTCTGTGGACTCGCCACGCGATAATCATTGCCACGCACTTGGTTTATATCGGTAAAAGCAAAATAGATACCACTGACGGTCCACGCGAATAGCTGTAAAAAACCGATGACCGCGATCCGATTGTGCCATTTTCGAACCCGTCGTTGCCAGCTTAAGCGTTTATGCATAATGCGGTCATTCTCCGACAAAAGTGCGAATCGAGCGTTAGCTCGTCCGCACTTATTGATAAATCCCTAAAGCAACTCACCAAAGAAAATACTATTAATCAGTACCCGCTGACTGCCCCACCAAAATGCCCTGAACGCGGGGTCATCTAAGGATAAAATCACAGCGCCCTTACCCTTGCTATCGACGATGATGCTTGCTGAACTGCCCGCTAATTCTTGGTTTTCTCTCGACATGTATCCGGACATCAGCGCTTGCTCATTGTAAGCAATGGGTGTGGCAAAAGGGTCGTCAGATCGCAGCATAAAGCGATTGTTGGTTCTAAACATCGGTAGTGCGCGATCGGTGTAACCGAATCCTAGAGGGTGCGTGATATCGATATCGCCGTTTAAAATAACTCCCCGAACGAGTCGATATGCGGCTTCGTTGTCGGCATCGGCGTAAGCCTGTCGGGCTGGCAACAATCGTTCAAGTTCGTCAGTGCTGGCGTTATCTTTTTTGACGGTGCGTTGGAACGCGGAGCTCATCGTTTGACGCGCAGTTTCTTTCCAAATGACCTGAGTTATGCCCTCTTGCTTCAGCCAGTCAATGGTGCGGTCGCCCTGTGCCCAAAGCACGCCACCTGCCTGCACAAAGGCGCCGAGCTTCTTGCTGATGCCGGGCACCGCTTTTAAGGGATCGGTGAGCAAAATATGGGTATAACGCTCCAGGTCAGTGCTTGGTAGTCGAAAAGTATCGATCATCGTCAGCGGCATATCGACTACGCGATCGAGCAAGTGCCAAAGCTCCGCGGTGTCGTAGCCTGAAGTGCCTGGCCCAGTTACCAAGAGCACTTTGGGCAAGGTTAATACGTCGAATTCGCGACTTCCTAAATCGATGCCCGTGCTCGTAAAGCTGCTGCTGGCTGCGTGAACCGGCAATCCTCTGGCGGCTGCGTCTTGCAGGAGAGCCATTACACGCTCAGGCAGAGTTGTATTTAATTCGGGACTGATAAACAGTGTGCCGTAACCGAAGTCGCGCGCGCCCCCCTCTGTCTTTGCTCGGAAGGGACTTTTTGCCGCTCGGACGTTCGCGCCAGCGTCGAGAAGATCATATAGCAAAGCGGCCGTGGCGCTGTCGCGCCAGTCAATGAGATATCCGATAGTAGAGGTGGGCAACTCATGTGCTGTCGTTAAGAAATCATCGGATAACGGTGCTGTCTTCGCTTTTAGGACAGCTTTTTCGGTGTGCTGTAGGTCAAACGCTAGGGGTAGAGTCCAAGTCGAGACATCGTAAAAGACGTTTTCTTCAAACTCCACTGGTCGATTCCACAAGGCCTCTAAATAGGCTGCATTGGGCTGATCGCGGGGTATCGCTATCGAGTCTTGCGTACTGAATACGTGGCCTTCGGCAGTGATATCTTCCGTTAATGATTGAATCTGTATGTTGTGACCCTTTAACACTCGGATAAACTCTTTCAGGCGCGTTGGGTCGTCCTCAGCGCGCGCCAAATAATAGCCCTTTAACGTATTCGCGCTTAAGAAATGGTCTCGCTGGTAGGTCAAGAGTTCGTCTTTTAGGTCGGCGGCTGCTCGAATTGACGATAGCGAGGTCAGAATCTGATTGCCGATGGTGGTCGGAAAATCGAGTAGACCGTTGATGGTTTGTTGGTGGGTCCCGCGAGATGAGGGTTGCTCAAACAGAATGCCAACGGTGCCGAACAAGTCGGGGTAAGTCGACCCCTTCCCCATAAAGAAGTCGTCGTAGTTCTCTTGGGTGAAATACAGCACACCCTTTTGATCTAATGCGTGTGCGTGGTACTCGCCTATCTTGGCCGTGAGCACCTGATTCATGTCGGGTGTTAAGGGGTTTGTGCGCTCAGGCTTACCCGGCATAAAAAAGTAATGGCTATTGCTGCCCTGCTCGTGAAAATCAAGCTGAACGTTAGGTTTCCATTCGTGCATTAGCGCTAAACGGCCCCGGCTTTCAGGGAACTGATGAGCAAGCCAATCGCGGTTTAGGTCAAAGCCATAGTAATTACCGCGGCCGTTGGGCGTGTGTTCCCGGTGCTCACGATCGTTGGGGTCTGAGCTGGGGTTTCGGCCGCGATGGTTGTTGCTCCAATGTGCAAAACGGTCCAGTCCATCGGGGTTTTGCATGGGGTTAAAAATGATGACTACATGCTTGAGTTGTTGCTCCAGCTCGGCATCTTGAGCGGCATTTAAATAGTAGGCGACTAGGGGGGTCGCGTTACTACCACTGGGCTCGTTGCCGTGTATGCTGTACATCATGTGCACGACGGCGGGTTGTGCACTTAAGTCGATGTTGCTGGCAGGATCGATGATATGTGAGCGTGACGCTTTAATTTGTTCTAGATTCGCTAGATTCTCGGGCGATGAGATGGCGTAACTCACCAACGGCCGACCGCCGTAGCTGCGTGCGTGCTCGCCCAAGGCGACCATGCGGGGCGAGTCCTCCGCTAGAGCATCTAAGTAGCGTTGAATCTCGTGCGAATACCAATGGCGCTCACCGACTTTTATGCCAGTAATATCCTCGGGCTTTGGTAGGTTAGGGTCAAAAGTAATATCAGCAGCAACAAGCTCTTGAAGCTTCACTTCAGCACTAAAACTTTCAGCCGTTTGAAGTGACCCAAAGGCGAACAGCAAGATGAAGGTAAAAAGATGTTTCATGTTCGTAATTCCCAAGTGTGGTGAGGCATGAGTTGAGCAGTTTAAAACCATCGTTTCGCTTTGAAAATGGCAATCATAGCGGCGGCCAATGTTGCCATTGCGCCCAGCAAAATGAAGTAGCCGTTGCGTATGTGCAGTTCTGGGATGTAGTCGAAATTCATGCCGTATAATCCCGCTAGAAAACCCAATGGCACAAAAATAGATGTGACCACTGTCAGAATGCGCATGGTGTTGTTGAGCTCATGTGAACTTAAAGAGAAATAGCCGTCGATTAAGTCGCCACAAATCTCGTACTGTTGCGCTGACAGACTGGCTAAGCGTTCACAGCGGTCGTATAAATCTCGCAAACGGTGGGTCAGTTCTACCGTTTCCTCTGGATCGTCCCACAGTGTAATTAATTCGTTTGCCAGCGTTTCGTGATAGTTGAAGTTACGCTGCATTTTTCTAAGTTGAGACCGGCAACGAATCAGATCTTTGAGCAGTTGATCGTTACCGTGTTCGAGCATTTCGTCTTCGATGCGAATGAGGTCAGAATCAAAACTCAGAAGCGCTTCTAGGAATAGCCCCGCGGAATAATGCAGAACACTGAGTGCGAATCGTTGAGGGTTAGTAATCAAGCTTGTTAAATCTTGACGTTCTCGATGCTGCTGAATACTGAGAGATGGGCGCGAATGGACAGTGATTAAATAACCTTCACCCACGAATAAAGACAACTGCAGCGGTTTGAAATTTAGGTTATCGCCCAGTTCGGTTAAGCCACGAAAAATGATGAAGGTGTGTTCTTGAAACCACTCCACTTTCGGTGGGTGTCGATCGCGTTGTACATCCTTTAGCGCGAGTTCGTGGCAGCCAAAGGTTTGCAATAACGACTTGGCATTGCCATTGAGCTCTCCTTGAATATCGAGCCAGAGCCAGCCGCCGAAATCGCGCCATTGAGTGATGAGAGACTCGTCTCCTGAGACGTGCGTTAGCGTGGGATTTACCCAGTGAGCCTGAATCATTGTTATGCTCCGTTTTGGTGAAGCATAAGTTAGGATTTCCTTTGATTAAAGGTTTTTATGCGGCGCAGTCAATGCCCGTATGGGGTGTCAGTCCAAAGTGGGTGCTGATACACCGTAGAGCAAATTTTCAACGAAGGCGTCTGGCCCGCACGTTACGACCTTTGATCTTACCCTGCGACACGTAGTTCATCGCCTGGCGCAAAACATCGCGACTAACGGCCACATAGCTGCTGTAGTCGGCGATCGTAATTTTACCGATGGCAGACCCGGGTAGGCCGGCGTCGCCTGTTAAGGCGCCTAGGATGTCCCCAGGACGCATCTTCTGCTTACGGCCAGAATCAAACTGTATGGTGACCCACTCCCCTTTCAGTTCATAGTTTGGGTCGCGGTCTAGAGATGCGAGTACATCGCAGGCGCAGGGCTGGTCTTGGTATTGTTCGATTTGTCTAAGCCGAGGTGTTTCGGACTCGGTCACCAAACTAAACGCCAGTCCGGTTTCGCCCGCGCGGCCGGTTCGACCGATGCGGTGCACGTAAATTTCGGGGTCTCTGGGTAGCTCGTAGTTCACGACCATAGCGAGCGATTTAATGTCTAAACCACGAGCAGCGACATCGGTGGCAACCAACACTGGACAACTACCGTTGGCGAATTGCAGGAGCACTTGGTCGCGTTCACGTTGGTCCATGTCACCGTGCAATGCCTTGGCCTCGATGTCGTGCTCGTTTAAAAAGTCGGCGACTTCGGCGCACTGCTTTTTGGTGTTGCAAAATACTGCGGCGTTTTTTGGGCGGTAGTGCTCGAACAGCGCGAGTAAGGTGGGGTAGCGCTCGTGCTTTTTAATTTCGAAGAAGAGTTGCTCAATAACCCCTTCTTCGTGGGCGACATCGTCGTCGACCTGCACCATGGCCGGGTTTGCTTGAATCGAGCGACTAATTTTCTGAATGTTGTCAGGGTAGGTTGCCGAAAACAGCAGGGTCTGCCTATTTTTGGGAACCTCGGCAATAATCGCCTGCATGGTATCGGCAAAGCCCATATCGAGCATGCGGTCGGCTTCGTCTAAGACCAATGTACTTACTTGATCGATTTGTAAGGTACCTTTAGTCAGGTGGTCGTGAATGCGGCCGGGGGTGCCAACGACAACGTGAGCACCGTGCTGTAGCGAATCTCGCTGGGCACCAAAAGGTTTGCCGCCGCACAGCATTACGACTTTGATGTTGGGCATTTGGCTGGCGAGACGGCGTATCTCGGCTCCCACTTGGTCGGCAAGCTCTCGGGTGGGGCACAAAACAAGTGCCTGAGCCCCAAAAAACCGTGGGTTTATTTTATTCAGTAAACCGATGCCAAAGGTTGCCGTTTTGCCGCTGCCGGTTTTGGCGCGCACAACTAAATCGCGGCCCTTGAGAATCAAGGGAATGCTTTGTTCTTGAACGGGCGTCATGGCTTTGTAGCCCAGCGCTTCCAACGACTTCAGCTGTGCGGGTGAGATGTTGAGTTTGGAAAAGGCAGAGGGAGACATGGGCGGGCCACTTATAAAATTCAGGCGGCATGATACCAGAGGCTTGCTCAGCAACTGTGATTAATTGTTGTAATTTATTGCGGTAATGGTTGTGCTACAAGACGTCGAGAAGTGCTTGGTTTGCAGATAATGGTCATGTTCTGAGGCACAGTGAGGGTGGATTGCCACCCTCCATGCTGCACTTATGTAGACGTCTAAGACATGGCGACTTTGGTAGGTCGCTTACCGCCATGGCCATAGAGGTTCGCTGTTAAGCTTGAAATCGCGTGTACCAAGATAATGGGCTCGATTTTTTGCTTGCCGGTCCAGACGATATTCGGGAAACGGTCAAGGATGCGCTCGTAAGCCATGCTGAGCTGCATGTGTGCAATCCGATTACCCAGACAGCGGTGTACCCCGAGCCCGAATGCCATATGCTTTTCGACGTTGTCGCGGCTTAAATCGAAAGTGTCCGGGTTTGGAAATACGCTTGGGTCCCGGTTAGCCGAGCCGTACCACATAATCACCTTTTCATCTTTGGCAATGCGTTGCCCTGCGATCTCAGTGTCTTCAATAGCTGTGCGGCGCATGTGCATCACGGGTGATGTCATGCGTAACGATTCGTTAGACATGCGATCAATGAGTGAGCGGTCGCTTAGCACAAGCTGGCGTTGATCCTCGAACTGGGTGAGCAAGCGAATTGTGCCCGATAACGAATTTCGGGTAGTGTCGTTGCCTGCGAAAATAATCAGTAGCCACGAGCCGTCAAGGTAGCTTTGCGACATGGATTTGCCGTCGAGTGAGGCATTGGCGATGGTCGTTAGCAAGTCTTGGCGGGGGTTGGCTATGCGGTCGGCCATGACCCGCTCGCCGTAGTCGAACATGTCTGCTAGCATTTTCTCGAAACGGAAAACAAACATCGGCTCTGCTAAAAACATACGAAATGGATGCGTCAGAAACTGTGGCGCCAGCTCCAAATAGTGCATCCATTTGGCAATTTGCGGCCGGTCTTCTTCGTCAACGCCGAGCATCTCGCACAAGGTAAACAGGGGTAGCTGGGTTGAAAACATTTTGGCAAAGTCGACTACGGGACCTTTTTTCTCGATGTCGTCGAGCAGCTGGTCAATCTTTTGACCGACTCGCTCTTTAAGTTGCTCTACATATTGCGGGAGAAAAAAGGGCATCTGTTGCGCGCGTAACTCGCGGTGTACATCGCCATCTAAATTGATCAACGAGTTAAAGGCCGCATTCATAAGGCGCTCGGCCTTACCGCGGTTTGGCATGACCGCCATATTCATACTGCCGCGTTGCGACGAGAATATTTGTGGGTTTTGTTCTACGTATTTGACATCGTCATAGCGTGATACCGACCAGAACCCTGAGGTCTTATTGAGACCCGGTGACCACATAACGGGCGCTTCTTCACGCATCCGTTTGTAAAAATCGTAGGGGTGGCCTTGAGTCCAGGAATTGGTCGAACCCAACCTAAACTCTGTTAAACGAGGGTATATTTCGGGATGGATAGGATCTAAAGCGCCATTGTCATATAAAATATCATCGCTGACGGGAGGATAGTGTTTTGTGGGTGCTACCGTTGAGTTGCTCATTGTTATCGCCTGCTGAAAACTGCCCTAATTATAGTGAATCGGTGTTGATGTGCTAGGTCCGCTCAGGCCGCATTGAGTGCTCGGTGCGTCCAGAGACTCCGCGGTGGTTAACTCTCTGTGTGACAGCAACAGCGAGTTAGCGTGTATCAGTCTTAATCTTGTCCGTACACTTGAACTTGATTGCGGCCCAACCGTTTGGCGGCGTACAGGGCTTTGTCGGCTTCTTGAATGAACGAGTTAGCTACAGCTGATGTTGCTGGAACAGTCGTATGGACCCCTAAGCTGACAGAGAGTCTTGATTTTGTTGTGGGTGAGGCCGGGAAGGCGCAGTTCAAGTCTTCGATTGTTTGCAAAATTTCTCTGGCGGCGACCTGAGCCAGTTGGGCATCTGTGCTGGGCATTAGAAGAGCGAATTCTTCGCCGCCATATCGAGCGGCTAAGCTGCTAAAGCGCTTGGCAATGTCAGACAGAGTTTCTCCAATTTTTGTGAGACACGAATCGCCAGCAGAATGTCCGTAGGTGTCGTTGTACAGTTTGAAATGATCAACATCGATGGCGATCACTGAGAGGGTTGCTTTGTATTGATAGTGTCGCTCCCATTCGCGCGCAAACTGCTCGTCAAAATGTCTCCGGTTAGCCAAGCCCGTCAACGCATCGGAGCGGGAATCGTTGAACAACTCGGCGTTGAGCTCTTCGAGTTTGTTCGCGAGGCTTTGAGTTTTTGCTTGTGACTGGACTAATTCCAGTTCTAAACGTTGCTGGGTAAGCATAATGAATGCCAGAACCCAAAGTAATCTGACAGAAATTAAAACCAGAATGACGTAGGCATTTTGCGGCGCGTTTTCTAGTGGCAGTCCAGCGTCAAATAGTAGCGGCCAAATGCTGACAAGTCTTGCGGTCAGTAGCGCCGAAGAGAGTATCAAACCTAACTGTATAAGTTCGGTTCCACCCTGGACAAATTTGGACATATGTCTGCGAATATCCATTAGACCGGCTAAGCAAAAGCCTAGGGTAAGTATACTGATGATTGCGCGCCGAGGGTATGGGGTCTCTGATTGGAGCGATACCAGCACAATTATCGTGAAGCTCGCAGCAAAAACAGCCATTAGCCAGAAAATGTTGGGTTTTAAATCTAGAAATTGTCTGAGCCCATACCAACCGAGTATGGGCATACCAATCACAAAGGTCGCAAAGATATTAGTGGCTATGGATTGAGTGTTTGATTCGTAAGCGATTAAACCCAATTGCCCTATGATGTTAGTGACAACTGCTAAAGTCCACGCGGTAAATCCGGGATAGGTCCGACGGTATACTCGTGTGTGGAGTAAAACGCCAATCATGACCAGGTTGATAGTGGCGCTGGTGTACAGCAACGAAGGTAAATTCAGTTCAATCATGCAGTGTGGGTCGCTTTACTCAAAGTGGAGCGCCACGCTGGCATCCAACATTCCCCACTAAGTTGATTTGCATTTTCTAGTTCTTGGCATGCCTTAATTATGTTTGATAACCCGCATGTTCGTCTGCACGAAAACCGCCATATTGTCTATTGATAGACATTTAAAGACAGGTTTTTTTAATGACAAATCGCCCGCAGTTGTTGCACGGGAGAGGCATGTCGACTTCATGTAGAGATCGATCGCTAATGTGTAGACTCATGCTTTTTATTTTTGAACTAGGCTAAACGTTTGGCAACCTATGCTGCGTTCGCGCTTTTGTGTGTTATGTTTGCACTCGCAAGCCTGTGGCATTAGGCTGTGACAGAGTAGCCTGAACGCCACCGGGCCTGCTTAGACTATGTATTGTGGGCAAACGCTCGCTTTGGATAACAATAACAACACAAGGACCTACGTATGCCGATCGGTGTCATTGCCAGTATCCCTGTTCAAGAGGGGAAAAACGACGAATTTGAAGCGGTATTTAACGAGCTGGCTGCTCAAGTGCTCGCAAATGAACCTGGTTGCCGTTTTTACGCACTGAATCGCAGTAAAACTAACCCACAACTCTACAAAGTGCTTGAATCCTACGACGATCAGGCCGCTTTAACCGCTCACGGCCAAACCGAGTACTTTCGCGCTGCGAATGGTAAGCTTGCCGCGATGGTCTCGGGCGCGCCCGAAATCGAATATCTCGATGGTGTAGAACTCAGCTAAAAGCCCTGCATGTCTGCTGCTACTACAGAAGATAAGTATTTATCAAAACACAAAAGGATTCTGACCAATGCTGACTTTGCATGGATTTGCGTACTCTAATTACTACAACATTGTGAAGCATGCTTTGTTGGAAAAAGGTGTCGCGTTTGAAGAACACACGGTTTACACCACGGACCCAGAGTTGCTCCAAGTCAGCCCAACGGGCAAGGTTCCGGCGATAACAACGGACAACGGCGCGCATTTGTCGGAAACAACCGCTATTTTAGAGTATCTTGAAGAGGCCTATCCACAGCATCCTTTATTACCCCAGGACACGGTCGCCAGAGCGAAGGTACGACAAATTATAAAGTGTTTGGAATTGTACATTGAGCTCAGCACCCGGCGTCTGTTGCCCGCAGCGCTTATGGGGGTAACACCTGATCCGCAAGTCATCGAGGAGGTCTCTGCAACGGTTGCGCGTGGAGTTGCAGCGCTGAATGAGTTGAGTGAGTTTCGGCCCTTCTTATGTGGCGATACCTTAACGCTCGCCGATATTTATTGCCGTTATGCGATGGCAATACCACAACTTGTGGGGCCCAAGGTGCTGGGTATGGATATCGTGGCTCAGATTCAAGGGTTACCTGCCTTGATGGAGCGCCTGGCGGCCTCTGAGGTGAGCAAGCGCGTGGATAGTGATATGCGCGCGAATCAGGATGAGTTTATGCAAAAGATTCGCGAACGCCAAAATCCCTGACCATCCTCACTTTGATAGAGCGTCGGTGCTCTATTGGGGTAGGTTGTTTCTGCCAATTCCCAATGATACCAAGCGGCTGAGTTCTGAGAGTGTGCGCCCGCTCTCTTGCCGCAGATCGTTAAAGTAAGTCTGCGTGGCTTTCAGGGCTCTTATGCTGTGTGTGCCCGAATCGATAATCGCGTGATTGCGCAGAAAGGCCTCGACGTCCGCAGTCATTAGAAACGAGTCGACGCCTAGTGTGCGCAAGGCGTAGGGACCGGTATTCCCGCCTAACCGGCTGCCGTGCTTCTTCAAATACAGCCACAAGCCGATAATGTCGTCGGCGGGCCATGCCGCGATAAATTCGCCGAAGCTACGGTTTTCGCGGCGCTCGGTGTCGGCAATCATCGTTGCATTTTCAAGAATGGTTCTGACTTTGCGATAGTTGCGGATGATGCCTGGGTCACTGGCCTTACGCTCAAGCATCTCGTCGGGCATCATGAGCAACCGCTCGATATCAAACTCCCAAAATATCTTTTCAAAATTGGGCCACTTGGCGTTGACTACGCGCCACACAAAACCTGACTGGAAGATCTTGCGCGTGAATTCGGCGAGATAGCGGTCTGAACCGAGTTCGGCCAGCTGCTGTCGACTTGAAGATCTAGGCACGAGACTTTCCACTGCCGTGGCACTACCTTTGCGTTTGCAGGCGAGAGCGTAAATGTCTTGGTAGGTGGGTTTTGGCATTGGGTTATTGTACCCGTTTAGTCGAGGGGCCGAGAATTTTTTGTCTTTATTGCGTGGGTTTTTGGGGCACGATTCTGCCGTTCTGTCGTTGCATTACTTTAATGAGTAATTTTCAGTAAAATTGTGCGTGGAAGTAGGTTTCGGTCTTAGTGAGGTTCAAACGATGAAAACCAAGTTTGAAATTAAGTGTGTGGGTGTCTTTTTGCATTCGGTTCTCGCGTATCTCTTGTTTATGCCTGTTGCCTATGGACAGGTGGCCCAGAATCTACCTTTCGAAGTTAAAGCTGTTACAGCATTTGACGACCCCTGGGCTATGGCCTTTTTATCTGATGGCCGCATGCTTGTTACCGAAAAAAAGGGTAGCTTGCTGCTGGTTGATCAAAATGGCCGAAAGCAGAGCATCCGCGGCGTGCCAGATGTCGCTTATGGTGGCCAGGGCGGTTTAGGTGATGTAGTGCTGCATCCTGATTTCGAAACCAACGGGCTTGTTTATCTGAGTTTTGCGGAAGCGGGGAATGATGGCACGCGCGGGGCTGCAGTGGGGCGAGGTAGGCTTGATCTCGAAGGACGCAGGCCTTCTCTGCACGGCTTTGAAATCATTTGGCGTCAGTACCCTAAGCTTGTAGGTTTCGGGCATTATGGGCACAGGTTGATGTTCGACGAACAAGGATTTTTGTGGATCACTTCGGGTGATCGCCAGAAGTTCACCCCTGCTCAGGATATGCAGGCTAATATCGGGAAAGTGCTTCGACTCAACGACGACGGCAGTGTGCCTGCCGACAATCCCTATGTTGATTACACCGAACAAACGCCGTTGGCAGAGCGAGGGGGCGTGTACGATCAGGTCTGGTCACTGGGGCACCGCAACCCCCTGGGTATCGCGCAAGATTTTGCCGATAACATTTGGGTGATCGAGATGGGACCCTTACATGGCGATGAGTTGAATCTGATCGTTAAAGGCCAAAACTATGGCTACCCTGAGGTATCCAACGGTGATCATTACGACCGGCGTCCAATTCCTAACCACGATACCCGCCCTGAATTTGAAGCGCCTGCGATCAGCTGGGTACCTGCCATATCACCAGGACATTTGTCTTTTGTTCAGGGTAGGTTGTTCACGCATTGGCGCGGTAATGCATTGGCATCTGGCTTAGGTAGCAAGGCGCTCGTGCGTATCGAGATTACTGGTACCGAGGCCCGCGAAGTCGAGCGTTTTGATATGGGTACTCGCATACGCAGTGCTCTAGAGGGTCCCGATGGCGCGATTTGGGTGCTTGAGGATGAGCGCGGTGATAGCCAAGGTAGATTGCTCAAACTTATGCCGCGTTGAGCTGTATCTGATTTTGATGCAGGTGGACGATGAGCCTGTCCCTGCATTACCCTACCGCCTTTCGTCTCTCCAGGGCTTATCTTCCTCATGACTAGTCAACCCACTCGTGACCGAGCTGCTGAGCTACCAAACGCTTGCATTTCAAGCAGAGGGCAGCTCCAGTTTGCCAGTCCGGAGGACTTAGATCGCGCCTGGGACCTTGGCATTTTTTACCTTAAAGTGCCCGATGAGCTGGATGTCGAAGCGGCTCGCGAATTTGGCCGTGAGTTGACGAAGCCGGACAGTGGCTATCGCAATATTCCCAATTATGGCGATTTTGAGGGTTTTATTGCGCTGGAAAATAACCAACAAACCAAATTGGCGTTGCGTCGCCATCATTGGGGTCAGCATTACCCCCCAACTATCGCGAAGTTTGGGCGTCAGCTCGATGACATCGGCGTCATCGTGATGTCCGAGGTTCTGCGCCAATCGGGAATACCCGAGTCATGCTGGGCTCAGGCGTCAGGTGGCTACTCGTCGGGTGGTGGTACGGCCTTTTTAAATTTTGTGCATTACGACACGACGCACCCAAACCAGGGCTTACGCCCGCATACCGATTATGGCTTTGTCACCATTCTAGATGTTATGGCGCCCGGTCTTCAAATACAGGTGGGTGGCGAATTTATCGACGTGGCGGTCAAGCCCGGCTTTCTGGCTATTCATTTTGGTGAGGCCTTGAACTTTATAACCCGATACTCCGGGCGACAAGTCGGTGCGGTTGTTCATCGGGTACTGAGTCAAAAGTCCGAAGACCCCGTGCGCCATGGCATCGTATATTTCGCCAACCCTGATTTGGATGGTGAGTTGTGGCAGTTTGACCCAACTGGCGAAGTGCAAGGGAGCTCTTCAGTCGCTAACTTATTTGCAGAGTTGGAACAGCAGTTGACCGCATAGCTACAGAATGGTCGCAACGTGAGTGCGCCTAATCTATTCGGTTCATTTCACCTGCATCATTTTTTCTAGTGGCTGGTCCGTGCCTGAGAAAATCAGCTAGCAAAGCCACTTATCCTAGGTTGACTTCTGTTAAATCTAATTGGCTGGTTTGGCGTTTAGATGCAGATTCCATTTGGTTGTCGCATCAGAAATCGTTAGACTTCGGACGGTCCGAATCACCGCGCCTTTCGCGTCGGACGGACAATAACACTAATCACTGTAGGAGTAAGCTGTATGACGTACTATAAACCATCGGGTGCTAATTCTCGCCCCGTATTTTACCAAAAACCTATCGCGCTCGGCATCGTTGCGGCCGCACTTTCAACAACGTTCTCGCCAATGTCCAGCGCCCAACAGAGTGGATCGGCTCTGCTGGAAGAGGTCGTTGTGTTTGCTCAGAAACGTGAGCAGTCGATTTTGGAAGTGCCTATTTCTGTTGCTTCATATGGTTCTGAGGCGCTGGACCGCGCGCAAATCCGTGATCTATCCGAGCTGCAGCAAGTTGCTCCAAGCCTTGTTTTTAATAGTTCAACGGGTGCGACTCAATCCATTCTGACCATTCGAGGTATTGGTACCGCGGGTCAGAATTCAGGGCTTGAGCAGTCTGTTGGTGTATTTATCGATAACGTTTACCGCGGTCGGCCGGGTGCTGCATTGGGCGACTTCGTGGATCTTGAGTCGATCGAAGTTCTGCGTGGGCCTCAGGGTACCCTCTTTGGTCGCAACACTTCCTCTGGTGTGATCAGCGTTCGCTCTAAGAAACCAGAATACGAGTATAACGGTCATGTTCAAGCGAGCTTGGGTGATTATGGTTACACACAATTACGTGCGGGCGTCACGGGTCCTATTACTGACACTATTGCTTGGCGTTTGTCAGGTACTTGGCAGCAGCGCGATGGCTACATGGAAGATACTTTCAGTAACGAAGATTGGAACGACCGTGATCGTTACACGGTCCGAGGTCAATTACTCTTTGATCTAAGCGATGATACGAGTCTGCGTCTCATAGCTGATCTTACGGAGACCGACGAGCGATGCTGTGTGCCCGAGCAACTCTTTGACGCGAGCAGTGCAAGCTTACTGGTTGGAAGCCCAACGGGTTTGGGTGCGTTGAACCCAGCGTTCGCCAATTTCTTTGTTGGTGAACCATTGCAAGCCGGTACGCCCGGAAGCACGAAGCCTCAGGAAGTCACCTTTACTGGGACTTATCCTGATGCGCAGGATTTTACAGGCACGCGAACTTCTGCCGCTGGCGCTGACGATAGTTTTAAGGATGGGGGTATTTCTGCCGAGTTAGAAACAACCTTGACTGATGATATCGACATGACGGTGATTGGCGCCTACCGGTTTTTTGAGACAAATCCCTATGGCGATATTGATATGCGTACTGCCGATATTTGGCGCGGAGGTCGAGGGCAGGATATCGATGAAATTTCTCTAGAAGTCCGCTTTGACGGCACCTTTGGAGACAACGATTGGACTGTTGGCGCGTACTATTTTGACCAAGATATTCTCGCGACGGGAGGCTTCGAGTGGGGGCCAGACGCATCTGCTTACTTGTCGCAAGTTGGTATTGCGCGCTTGGTGGGCGACGCGGAAATTATTGCTGAAGGCGGTCAGTTGGCCGATATTTTGGCCAGTGGTCTAGTCGAAGTACGTGATGTGGCGCCCGGTGGTGCTGCTAACCCTGCGAATTGGTTCCCCTCATCAACGCTTGTGGGCACTGGCTCGCAAGAGCGTGTGGATTATAACGCGACGAGTATCGCTATTTTCGGTCAGATCACCTTTAACTTAAGTGATCGTATGAGTTGGACGGTTGGAGGCCGCTACTCAGAAGAAGAAAAGGATGCGACTTACCAGACTACGGCGAATGATCCATTTTCGGCAAGAGATTTGCGGCAGGTTGCGCTTTCGGGCACCGATGGTCTTTTCTGGGCGTTACGTCCTTTGCAGTTGCACTTGGCCTCAGAGCCTGGAGCCGACGGCTTTGATGACGATGACATTTCATTTGCCACTAGCGTCAACTATGAGTTGAACGATGCAATTTCTGTTTATGCTCGATGGGCGCAAGGCTACAAGGCTGGCGGTTTGAATTTGAACGGTACTATCGGTCAACAACCCGGCAATCCTTTACCAAGCTATGCCAATAATGAGTTCGATTCTGAGACCAGCGAAAGCTGGGAAGCAGGCATGAAGTCGTTCTTACTGGATAACACGCTGCAGCTCAACGCTACTGTGTTCTATCAGACGACTGAAGATTTTCAGACCAACTCTTTTGATGGTGCCGGTTTTACGCTGCGCAACGCGGGGGAAATTGAAGGTGCCGGTTTAGAAGTGGATTACGTCTGGATGCCCAATGATCATTGGACCATCAGCGGTGGTTTGGTGCTGCAAGATATCGAGTACGGCGATTTCCGTAACGCATCAAGCACTATCGCTCAGCAGGAATTTGCTGGCTTGCGAGCTCGAGCCCTAGGTGAAGTGCCAGATCAGGATCTCACCGGCGCGACGCCCAACTTCGTATCAGATGTGACCTGGTCTGGTGCTGTTTCTTACACCACGCCGATTAGCAACGAGATGGTGTTGAATGCAGCGGCAAGCTGGCGTTATCGTTCAGAGTTTACGACGGGACAGGACAACGATCCTATGACGCTTCAGGACTCGTTCACAACGGTCAATGCCACGATCGGTGTTGGTGATACCGATGGCGTATGGGAGCTGGAAGTTTGGGGAAAAAATCTGACCGATGAGACTGTTCTTAACATTGGTTTCGATACGCCGCTTCAGACCGGCTCGTTTAGCGCGTTCGTAGAACCTCCGCGTATGTATGGCGCTACGATGCGTTACAACTTCTGATCAGCTTAGGAAGACCGAGGCCGGTAGTTTTGCTACCGGCCTTTTTAATGCTTGTAAATGCGCCCCCAGCCATAGATTGTGTCAGTACAGTTCTAGGGAGGCCTTGCGACAGAGGCAACTGATTGATCAACTCAGCGCGGCGCGTTTTGATCGACCATTCCCATTTGCCACAAGATGAAGGCGTACTCCTCGGCTGTTTCTTTGAGTGAGTTCCACCTTCCAGATTGTCCCCCATGGCCTGCACCCATGTTTGTTTTTAGTAGCAATAGATTGTCGTCGGTCTTGAATTCTCGCAGCTTAGCAACCCATTTTGCGGGTTCCCAGTAGGTCACACGCGGATCGTTGAGCCCCGCGGTCACAAGCATGGGTGGATAAGCGCGCGCGACGATCTGATCATAGGGGGAGTATGACAAAATGTAGGCGAACGCTGCCTTGTCGGTAATGGGATTACCCCACTCGGGCCATTCGCTGGGAGTGAGCGGCAGCTTCTCGTTGAGCATAGTACTTAGCACGTCTACAAAGGGAACATGTGCGACGATGGCGCCATATTGAGTTGGGTCTTGATTTATGACCGCACCCATTAAGGTCCCGCCCGCTGAACCTCCGCTTGCAGTAATTCGGCCCTCTGCGGTATAGCCCTGATTGATTAATCCACGTCCAACATCTACGAAATCATTAAAGGTATTTGTGCGCTCAAATAATTTTCCTTGTAGATACCAACTCCGCCCGAGATCATCGCCACCGCGAATATGGGCGATCGCATAGGCAAAGCCGCGATCAACAAGAGACAGTCTCGTAGTAGAGAAGTAAGGAGGGGTGGCGTAGCCATAGGCGCCATAAGCGTATAGATGCAGTGGGCCTGGTCCATCGATTGCCGCCCGTTGAAGAATCTCTGTTCGATCCTTGCGCATGACAATGCTTACCGGCACCTTGGTACCGTCTCGAGCCTCTATCATGAGCCGCTCAGTGACATATTGATCCCGATCGTAACCACTCGGGATTTCTTGCTGCTTAAGTTGCTCTAGGGTGTTGTTAGCAATGTGGTAATCAAAAACGGTTCGCGGTGTGACCATGCTCTGATAGCTTAGTCGCAGTTTCGTCACGGCATACTCTGGATTGTTTGACAGACCAGCTGTGTAGCTGGCTTCAGGGAACTCGATTGCACTGGCTTTTCCAGGTGCATCATAGTTACGCAGTTGGATTTGATCGAGACCATTAAGACGTCCCTCTGTCACGAAGAAATCTTCGAATAGCTGGAAGTCGGTCAGATAAAATTCGTTGGAACCGACAATCACAGTTTGCCAAGTATTTGGCTTATCTAGAGTTGTTCTGGCCAAACGGAAGTTCACGTGCGTGTCATTGGTCAATATAAAGAGCTCACTGTCACGAATATCCACCCGATACTCGACGCCCTTCTGTCTGGCTTTTACTAAAATCGGTTCAGCTGTGGGGTCGGCAGCTGGAACTATCCACACTTCGGTGGTTTCGTAATCGCCAGTTACAATGAGCAGCCAGTCGTCTTGTGCACTGAGAGAGGTGCCCACGCTGAAGCTTTGATCGTGTTCTTGGTACAGTGTGACATCTTCACTATTTGGAGTGCCAAGCACATGCAGTTTGGCTTCCAATGTGCGCCACTCCTCGGTCGCAGGTCCATAAACCAAGGCGGTATCGTTTGCGACCCAAACTAAATTGCCTCGCAGGTTTTCGAGTGCGTCGGGTAAGAGCTGTCCTGTTTTAAGATCTTTAATTCGCGCTGTATATCGCTCTGATCCAGTGTCATCGATCGAATACGCCAAATAACGGCCATTCTGGCTGATCGTTGTTGCACCCAGGCGAAAATATTCTAAACCCTCGGCCAGCACATTCTCGTCTAGCAGCAGCTCCGCTTCGCCACCACTCGCAGGTTTGCGCCAGTGTTTACGATACTGGTCTCCCTTTTCGAACTCACTCCAGTAAACGTAGTCACCGTTGCGCTGTGGGACGGTGCTGTCATCTTCTTGGATACGCGCCCTCATTTCGTTAAATAAGGTCTCTGTTAGAGGCGCCCGTCCTGCCATATGTGCCTGGAAATAGTCATTTTCGGCGATCACATAGTCCAGTACATCTTCATCGTCTATTACTGGGTAGGACTTGTCATAGAGCCAGTCGTAAGGATCTTGGATAGTGATACCGTGGTGTGTGTAACTGTGCGCTCGTTTTTCTGCGACGGGTGGAGTGATTTCAGTTGATGTGGCGTGCGCACTTACCGGAGTGAGTGCGGTGACGCCCAATACGCCGGCGATACTAATGAGCCTAAGATATTGGTTCATGATTTTGCGATCTCTTTAATTGCACAAAATTTGAAAAGTGATACTTGTAGCTTTTGTGGATAATCACATGGCGTCATGAGTTTACGCAACGGGGCTTTGTTAAAGCAACTGTCAATGCGTTGGCGCATTACGGAATACGTAGGTGCTAGGGTTTCATGTTTGGTAGGACCAGGCGGATGGTTTCGAGCACGATTGCCTCTCGCGCTCTCACCCCTTCGGGGCGCCGTTGCTTCGCGCCGGCGACCACATTCCTCCTAGGTCGGAATGTGTCGAACCGGGCGATTCAAATCAGCGGCTAACGCCGCGCCAAACAAAAAACCCCCGCCGAGGCGAGGGTTTCATGTTTGGTAGGACCAGGCGGATGGTTTCGAGCGCGATTGCCTCTCGCGCTCTCACCCCTTCGGGGCGCCGTTGCTTCGCGCCGGCGACCACATTCCTCCTAGGTCGGAATGTGTCGAACCGGGCGGTTCTAATCAGCGGCTAACGCCGCGCCAAACAAAAAACCCCCGCCGAGGCGAGGGTTTCATGTTTGGTAGGACCAGGCGGATTCGAACCGCCGACCTCTACCATGTCAAGGTAGCGCTCTAACCAACTGAGCTATGGTCCTGTAGGTTTACTCTATTTTCTATGCGGTCAATTGGGTTAGTAGTCGCTAACCATTTTTGCCTATTTCTATAGATACCAAAAAGATACCCAATAGCTAGGGACCGCCTCGCTTCTGGAATGAAAACGAGGTCGCGATCATAAAGGATTAGCGTCGGAGTTTCAAGATTTGCCAACTGTTGCCGAGACCTGAGTCCTAATTGACCTAAAAGCTTTTTTCACGGCCCCATGATCATGCTTACCGTGTTGCTCCTGGAACTTGGCAAGGGTGTTTACAAGAGTATCAAAGTCCTTGAGAACCTTTGTCGCACCAATGACTCTGGTTTTACCGATCTTACCTCTCGAGGAACCGGGTCGTGGCCTATTTGGCTTTCCTCTTCGAATAAGGTTACCGTCCCGCTTCCAATTTAAAGGCAAGCGACCTCGAAAACCAGTCGCGAATTTTGCGATTGCTTCTTGCCGGGTAGATGGGTAAGCGCGAGGAGGGGGGAAGCGAAGGACCATTAGCTTGATCGCCTCTTTCCTTGTCATTAGTAAATGATTGATGCCCTCCAGTTTCGCAAGGTCCTTCAAGTCCTTTGTCGACGTGTATTCAGGGTCAAGACCCGTAGAAGCAGCCTTCATAATAGATTTAGCTTCGGTAAAGGTTCTTCCCGACCGAACGAGTTTTATCATTTGATATTTCTGTTCATTCCTTGGTGCTGGATTCATTTCAGTTCTCCAGACATTAACGATTTATGCCACGGCATATCTTCTTCAACTGATGTGCCAGAGCATCCTCGAGCCATGTGACTCGCCAAGACGAAGCGTTCTTATCCTGAGCCGGCTCGGGTGCGTTATGGTGACAGTCATTTCTTTGTGATTGGGAAGTTGTCGGATTAATCATTCAATTCTCCTTCTGACACGACGCTCACAAATTGAGCGAAGGTCTCTTTCGCGAGACTCTCAAGAAAGAAAGAGCGCGCGTGCAGATATGTTTCGTAATGTTCTGGGGTTGGAAAAACGCTTCTCACACACGCGCAAGCATCTTCCCCGCTTGAGGAGCGAGAGAAACACTCGTTCTCGCAGCGTCCAAGGCCATGTGTAGCTAGTCCTACGAGGTCATCCATCGACATCCGCTCTTCGGATCGACCCCGTTGCCATTCTTCTTTTTCTGTAAGTTCCTGTAAAAAATCCATGTCTATAAGTTCTCTCGACTTTTTGATTCAGAGCGCATAAGAGATCTAAGAGAAATTAAAAAATCGAAAAGATTCTGATGCCGCGCGGTCCAGTTGATTCACCAGAGCGGTGTGAGGGTACTTATACTTGTAAAAGCAAATCAGATGGCCCTGGTGGCATAGGAAGGCCTCTTCTTTTGGGGACAGAGGTTCATTCTTCCGTAGCTTAACCCTCAGCAGCTCTTCGATGACTTTCGTTTTCTCATTTATGTTCGGAATCTTTTTCGCTTTGCTTGGCTTAATAAGCCCAGGTTCAGTTTTCATAAAATGGTGAATCACAGCGTGTTTCGCATCTTTTTTATTGCCTTGAGGCTCCAGATACTCAAATCCAAGGTCAAAAGCCTCAGCCATTGCTTGAAAGAACTTTACGTACGATGTGTTATGTTGCTTTTCAAGCCACGGAATGTGATGTTCATAGCGGATGAAGCATCGATCCATTAGCTCTCTCACCGCCCGAAAGTCCTCTCGGGTGAAGAGAACTCTGAGTTCTTGAGAGTCATCATCTTTGAGCCAATGTATAAAGCTATGATGACTACCTCTCATGAACTTTCGGACAATGGCATCAACTTCATCGAGCAATCGTCCTGTCAGTTCGGCGAAGAATCTCTGGTCTTTCTCGTCTAGCTCCTCACGCATCGATGGCTCAAGAAACCAGATTGAAGACACCGCACAAATATCCATGTTTCGTTTCTTTAGATCTCGATGATAAAACGCATGGAATTCCTCAAAGCTCAGATTGCTTTGCTCTACCTCAAATGGGCTGCTCCAGTCATTTGGAACACGCTCAAACCGAGATAGAAGTTCAGCTTTTTTGAAAGGGCAGTTCCACTGATCATGAATGGCTTTCTCTTGCTCTTCGTCAGCGACAAGCGTTAATAAATGACGAATCCCTTCGTCAGTTCTTGGTGTAGAGCAGCCAGGCTTATAAGCCCCGCCTCGCTCGATGATGATGAGCTTTAAGTGGTAGGGGATATTCCGTTTTTGACGTTCCCGCTGCCGCTTTGCACGCTCTGCCAGATTTAATGAAAAGGGTAGGTCAGCCTTTAATTGACCCGGTTTGATTGGGAATGTCTTGTCGAGGTCCGCTAATCTCTGAGTTGCGTCGTTTGGTCTTCTTCCTAACCAAACATAGTGTTTTTTGGTTTGTCGAGGTCTTCGCATCTGCTGGCAAATGTCGGGGGCGGTGATGAAAGTGTGTGGGTAATGCCCAACGGTAGCACCAAAGTGATGATTGCCATTGTAATCCCATCCAATCTTGGACCACGGAGACACGATTAAGAGATCAAGGCCTTCATTGTCTATGAGCTCATCAATAAAAACACTCGGCTCTTTCTTTAATCGCTTGGGTGCGGTTTCGGCATCGTAAGCGAGAATATTTTTATCAGGGTATCTCTGTTGAAAATGTCTAGCCAATGCGGAAAGTTGCTTATATCGATCAGAGCGTGATGTGTGGAAATAGACTCGCTCACCCTGCCCAAGAAGCATCTCAGTAATACCGATAAGGTCTTTTTCCGCTTCAAGCGCATACACGCAGTGTCCTTCGCCCATCCAATCCTTATCGTTGATGAGTGCGAGCAGTTCTTTCTCACTACTGGTCGCTATCTCTCCAGCAAACCATCCAGTCAGGTCACAAGAGGCATCAGCATCCAACAAAACGACTAGTTTTGCCGCTCTGCAGAGGGTAAAAAGCTCCTGGGTTCTGCTCGCGGGATCGACTGAATTCAGTGCTACGCGTTCGCTCTCATCAATAAAGACCACATCAAACGGTAAGAAGACATTGTTGCTATCAAAGAAGACTTTTAGGCTTTTATCAGTAATCGCCACTCGGTCATTCGAAACGCACCAATCCGCTTTGGCTTCTTCTCCATGTTGAAGATAGTAAGCAAAGTCGATAGCCCTCGCTGCCGGTTCGATGGTCGCCTTTAAAGCCGAGACATATAAGGCACGTCGATAACACGTTATGTCCATCAAGCGCTTGATGATCCCTTTAGTCTTGCCGCTACCACAACCACTTTTAAGACAGATTACAGCACCTTCTTTTGGTACCGATGAAAGGTCGAAATCTGCAAGATCGAGATGCTTAATACGTTTGACGTTGTGCCATTCGCTGCCAAATTCGCCTCCGGTGAGCTCGTTTTCGATGAGACCCCGTAGATGACGGTCTAGACTATCAATGTCATGATTATTCAGTAATTTTGGATCCGACTTAATGGCCTCTCGAAACGCTCGTGTATCGCCATTGTTGAAGAAATTCGCCGTCCACAAAGCTGTTGTAAAAGCGCTTCGTCTCATTCCATCAAGCTCTCCTCGATCAGAGCGCGATACTAGGTCGCGAAGGATTTCTTGTTCTTTTAAGGTAAGCTCGGAGGAAAGTTGTAAATTATTGAGCCTCGATTCGCGGGGCCCATTTTCGGCCTCATTAAAAGGTATCTTGAGGTCGTCGAGTGACAGGCGACCTCCAGGAGTAAGGATGACGCGCGGACCCTTTGGATCGAATCTCTCTGTGTTCTTAAAAATTGGATTGGCAACGATATGCGGCTGCGTCCTTACGGACATTGCGGGGTCTAGGAGTGATTCTCCGTCAGAACTTCTCGAGTAGCTTTGAAGGAACTTACGAACCTGTTCTCGCGGATATGGTTTATCAAACCATACAACAATATGGAGGTTCATTCTGTGAGGCTTGGCGGTGTTCTTATAGAATCCGGATGACGAGAAGAAGCTTACGAGCTCTAAGTTCTCAAGCATTGGCAGCATTGACTTTGCGATTCTTACTCGCTCTTCCAGAGTCGAATCAGGCGTTATCTCTGGATGGTCTCCGTCAAAGTCGAGAACAACAAAATCCATCTTTGACTCGACAAGATTATCCTTTAGACGGCGCCATGAATTAGCCCATTGATCTCTCGGTGGAGCAAATTGAGAGAAGCACACGTTCCAATCTTTAGCCCATGTTTGTTCGAGAGCTAAAACGAAGTTTTCGGGTGTAGGCGTCTTCTCTTCAGCAAAGATCTGAAGAAATGTCGGAAACCCATGTTGCACCTTCTCGCCGTTAACATAATGTTTTCGGAAACCGTCCTGGCGCGCTTCGTCATCTGCAGGCTGCCACAGATATAAACTCATTTTTGGAACCTCTCCTCGTATTCTTTCGCTTCCTTTTCAATAGACGCGATCATGCCCTCCAAGTGGCGTTGAAGTTTATCGTCAATCAGAGCTTGAGCATCTTTATCCGAAAGGTGAGGAGGCGCTGCGAGCAAGAGCTGTCGCTTGAACTCTTGTTGCGCTTTCAACGGGTGAATTATTCCGTGTCTCGCCAATCTTCGATAAATGGTTCGCGCTGCCGGAGAGTAGCGAGGGAATATTTCTGTAATTTTCTGGACGGAAACAAGGAGCACGAGCTCTGACAATTGTTTGTCAGAGAGTCGATAACTCATCTTTTTTGTAGGTGATGTTCTCTTCCAGCATCTCCCATTCAGATCTTTCTTTTGGGCGAAGCGGGCGCTCTAGGTAGTGTTTGTATTTCTCATACACAAAGCCAATAAACTCTTTGTGCTCGATGGAGAAGGCTTCTTTGAGCTGCTGGCTCATCTTTCTTGCCTTTTTCCCTTCTTTGAAGGCTTGGCGAGTATTTTTAAGAAGTCGCCTATATCAAAAATTTATAAAATTATCTCAAATTTTGACCAAAATGTCAAGATATATTTTTCGTAACGTGTTGATTTTTATATATTTTTCAATTTTTTTCCCGCTAAAGAGGAGGGAAGTGCTCAATAACACGATAACGGATACTGCGATTCGTTGCGTCGAGCACTTCGATGCGTGCTCCCTTAAACCCAATGATGGTGCCTTCCTCTAAGTCATACTGAACATCTTGTGTAAAGGCATCCCTCGCATACCCTGTTGCCGTGAATTCTCGGTAGGTAAACTTCACGTTGGATCCCACACGACCGTTGTAAATAAGCTGCTGATCAATGTTGCGAGTTGAGGTATCTATCCAATCCGCTCGTACAGCCGAAATTTCCCTGCTGCCAACGCTGCATGTCAGTGCATTGCAATCTCCAAATGCGGTCTGCCCTACGCACCAAGCTCCTGTTACTTTATGTCTGCAAAGCCCGCCTTCTGCAAAACTTTCATATGTTTCGTCGCTCCCAAAAGGAGTCAAAACAGCACCTGCGGGAGTAATCACACCATTGATCGATTGATATGGTTGTAGCAATTTCCACGAAGGCCGGATCGCGGCAATCACATATTGAACCATCGTATCGCCCAACTCTGCGGAGGTTTCCAAACCCGTTTCTGGGAGTCTGATTTCTTCAAGCTGTGGTAACGGAGTCGGAGTCGCGCATCCCGTTAGGATTAAAAGGACGGCTGCAAATATCTTTTTCATGTACCTGAAACTCCCGGATGATGAATAACTCCGAATCACATTAAAACCTTACGATCCTTAATATTCAATAGTTGATTTCATATCCAACTGAGACCTAAAGAGCGACGCACTCACTCAATCGAAAGGCAAGGGTTGACCTATACGGACGAAGCGGCAAAAGAATGCCGCTCAAGTCATATCTAAAATAAACTAGCGATCTCATCTTCTGAGTCAAAGGAACATAGTTGAATGTCGCCCTCTTCACCACCGCACCACCAGAATTCATCTAAAATTGGGATAACGTAAAAGCGACCCAACTCATCTGGACTGCATGCGCCACGCTCAATTGCTTCACCTACTGCTTTTAGAAAATCCGATTTGGTATCGCCGCTAAACACCACTGTGTTATCTGGATGAATGAGGTCACCGAACCAAAGACGATTACCCTTTCCAAAAAAGTCAGCGATGTCTCCATAACCCACAATTCTGCTTTCAATAGCTGTATTCATTTCATAATCTCCGTCAAAAATAAGTAAGGTATTGTTGATTTGACTTATCTGTCGCGGTTTCCTCGCGAGCGGAGTTTTGTTTTTTAGTGTCGCGGTGTCTTCACGACATTTGAAGGGTTAAACTGGGGCGCTAGGCCCCGCTCTTAGATGGCGATATAAGAATCGCTTTTCGAGTCATACTTCCATCCAGTCTTATCCTCTGCTTTTGGCAAAGTCTTCGGCTTGGCTTGCTCAATGGCAATTCGATGGAACTCCTGGGCAGCTTCTGATTGAGGGTCGGCTTTCATTCCTTCAAGCATATCCAACCAGTCTTGAAGAATACCCACCACAGCTGTTGCTGGCTGACGATCTTCGGTTTGACCATCTTCGGTAATCGCTACTTTCTTAATGCCAATTTTCATCCACATTTCAACGATCTCTTCGGACACGCTGTCAGCTTGTTTGACCACCTTCCAGTTTTGAGATGGCTTTGGGTCTTTATAAGCATGGCCTTGCTCATACCGTCCCTTTGCATCTGACAATGACTTTGCGACTTTCTCGCTTGTCATGCGGATGTATTTGTCGAAGATCTTCTCGACTTCAACTGGGCCACGGACTTCCTTTTGGATTGAGGTTTCTTGTGCTTTTTTAGATACGAACATTTTTCTATTCCTTTTGATTTCTAAAATTAAGTTTGATTAGTGATTAAGCGTTTAAGATGGACCAAGAAGTGTTGAAGCGGGTTCCCGCGTCAGTTCTTGTTGGTATTGCTCCGAGTGGGTTCTCAATACGAAACTTGCGTAGAGCTTTTTCGGCTTTGCGGCGAGCATTGCGAGGAGAGAAATCTCCTGAACAACAGGCATCGAGTATTGGCTTGATTACTCGCTGACGAATGTCAGTCTTGTAGGAGCCTTGTAAAGCGTAAGTCGCGATATATTTGTCACCAGGACACACAAGAGCGGGTGTCATTCTGTTTTCAACAACATCAAACTCGATGCCGAAAGCAGTCTGGATTAGGTTTAGGTAGGTTGTAGTTTCAGTTTTCATTTTGGACATTCTCCATTTAAGTCAACATTAAGTTTGTTAGGTTTGACTTGTTAGACGCAGTTTTATCTTCTGCGACCGGAGTTTGTCTTTTTTACCCTGGTGGTTTCTTCGCCAGCTTTCTTATCGTTTTGTCTTCTTTCCTCAACTTGATTAGCCTATTTTCTATTAAACATTCCTTCTTGTCAACACTTTTTTCTAACTTTCTTAATCTTTTTTCAAATTATCTTAACGAGACACTCATTACTTCTCGTTAAGTCTTATTTTACCCAATTCCTGTTTTCTCTCGAACACTTATTTCGGGGGCGCAGATACGAAAAAGCCGGCGACAGCCGGCTCGTCTTCGTACCACTACTTTGGTTCAGATGAGATTATCTGATGTATCGACATCTTCGAGTACGCAGTTCACTGTGTCTTTTGCCCACTCGGCTTGGTACTGGAGAGTCTTTCGGCTTATGCGATGGTCTGCTGGGTATTGGCTATCGGAGTTGAAGCCTAGATATTCGGGACTAACGGTGTATTGCATTTCTTTCGTGCTACCCGCACTCCATCCGTACCACACTTCGTAGGTGCCGGTTCTTATGTCTTTGTCGAAGTCATCTGTATCAAAACGATAAATGTCTTTTCTCCACGCATCGCCAGCTTTGCCAGTGAAGCCATACTGTGCAATTGATTGGACTTTTTCCTCGCTTGCCAGATGGCTACATACGATTTGCTTAGGAGCAGCACTTGCCTGACCACAAACAAAAATTCCAACGCCAAGTGCTAACGCCAGTTTCTTCATAATTAGATTCCTCTCACAGCCGTTTTTAGATGCTCTTCATTCGTGGCGACATACTCACTCGTCTGCTGAATATTGGCATGATTCATGAGAGTTTTCAAACTCACAATATCTACGCCAGCCCGAATACAGTTTGTCGCAAATGATCTCCGGCCTGAGTGCGAAGAAGCACCGTCAAAGCCAGCGTCACGGTAGAGTTTGAGCATCTTATGAGTGAGTGCATTGGCGCTGAAGCCTGTGTTTTTCTGACTCACAAAAAGATTCTGTACGTCTGTTTCAGGGCGCTCGGCGAGATAAGAAATCAGAGCTTTGCGAAGCTCAGGGTGTGCAAGGTAGGCTGCGTAGTTGCGTCGTCCTTTGACTATATCACGTCGTAGTTCTACTACTTCTTTCAGATTTCCACTTGAGTCCAAAACATCATTTAAACGTAATCCAGCGATGGAGCCGATTCGCAGACCTGCGCGGTATCCAAGAAGGTAAATTGCTATGTTTTGTGTGGCTTGGCGCGTAGTCGCCAGGTAATGGAGGAATTGGGAGTGCTGTTCTGCGTTGAGGACGCTTGCTTTGCCTTGGTTCGCCATAATAAATAACCTTTTCAATAGCTTATGTGGGCTCTTGAGATAACAACATATTTCTTGAGTTTTATGTTGTTATTTTAGCAGTCTTATTTGGCGCAATATAGTCTTAATTATCAATAATTTAGTCTTATTTTAAGCCTATGCCGGGGCGGTTAATAGACTTTTATTCTTCATTTTATTAAAAGCGCTTTCTTGCGTAAATCTAAAGTCTTTTTTGAAAGCCTTTTCGGCGCGGAAATGAAGGGCGATGCTTAATATTTCTTTTTGGCTGTAGATGCTTCGCGAAGCCATCTCGCTTTGTCGCAGAAGTAGATTCAGAAATGGGATTCACTCGAGGATCGCAGTATATTTATGTTAATCTTACTCTGGGAGGTCATAAAATTCTCTCTAAGGCTGAGAATTGGGCGGAAGTAAATGTGACTGCGAACGCTGGAGATATAATATTTCTTCAGCAAGTTGCGGAAATGGGCATTGTAATGGCGAAAAAGTCAGTATTCCAGCTGCCTGACTACGAGGGAAATATCAAGTCAAGCACCTCAATCTTGGAACTATAATCAAGACTAATAAATAAATAGTCGGAACTCGATATTTCGGTTTTGATGTTCACTTTCGACACATTCTCTTGCTTTCGTGTACCCGATTGACACCCCTATTTTCCGGTTCATCTGTGTGTGCCATTGAACTGTATGACTAGCGAATTAGCTCAAGAGTGAGGGTTAATCTTAGTATCTACAGTTGATTGATACAGCACCTTGTAGTGCCATTACTTCACCTTTTGCCTGCGCTAGTTCGCCTTCAACATCTGAACCAAAAAGCGATCCAACTGGAAGCAGTACAAGGGCTACACCTACTGCATCACCAGTGGCGGCGTTATTCTGTTTTTTTACAAGAGAAATCATAATCGCTTGTTTTTGAGCCAGCATCGTTCTTGTATCAGCACAACTAAGGCCGGCATAATTAGAGGAGGGAACCGCGACGGGAGCGATTGATGAAGCTCTGTTAGCACACCCCGCGACGACGAATGCGCACGCTATACTGATGAGAATATTTTTTTGCATGTTCTTCTCCAAAGCTTAAATAAAGCAAAGACCTTATCTCAAAACATATTGCCAAGCAATTACTAATCATTACACCGAGTGAACAATAGCTTGGTTCGCTTCGTTGACCTCAAGGCCTGCGTATTTGCTTCTCCAGTTATAGAGCGTGCCGGACGAGATGCTGACTGGAAATCTCATCGTCGTCATGGCTCTAATATCGGGGGAAAGGTCAACCTCGCGACTACTTTGCCATTTTATCGCAAGGTGTCTTCAATCTCAGCAGACGCATTGTGAACCTCTCTCGTCATGGCTGCGCGGTGTTCGGCTGGCGTTTGGTGTTGCGCCTCAACGAGGGCTTGCTGCCTTTGCTTTTTAACAAATCGTTAATAGGTGTAGCCGCCATAACCTTGTCGTATTTTGTTTATAAGATGCTATAGTGAAGTAATATTACAAAGGAGCCTGCCATGACTCGATACCGAAATTGTTTTCTTGCTTTCACATTATTTTTGGTCGCGAGCTGTGGCGTTGGCGTTGGCGACAAGTTGATCGACACTGCTTCGAGTCCTTCGAGTCCTTCGGTCACTGTCTCTGGTGTTAAAGCGAATTATTGGCAGGACGAGACAATAGCGATATCTTTTTCTGTGGCGAATATGGATCGTACAACGGTTAATTACAGTATATCCGATTTAGACGAAGGGTATGATTTCACTCTTGATTCGAAAGCCGGCACATTTCGTACTGTTTCCGATCAATATACCGATGCAGGCGAGTATTCTTATACGGTTACGGCCACCGACGGAAGCGGTAAGACCGCTTCGAGATCGTTTCAATTTCTTGTCGATGCGGTGGTAACGGGTTCGA
This sequence comes from Aequoribacter fuscus, assembly GCF_009910365.1. Lineage (NCBI taxonomy): Bacteria > Pseudomonadati > Pseudomonadota > Gammaproteobacteria > Cellvibrionales > Halieaceae > Aequoribacter > Aequoribacter fuscus. Next base: position 564,388 of record NZ_CP036423.1, read on the forward strand.
GATTTTTTTATAAAGATGAAAGGTCGTTACAAATTACTCGTTCTCGCGACGGGTTAACTGCTGTCGTTGATGGCTACGCAGTATTTGACGCCGCGACTCGTGGATATCGACAAGATAATATGATTTGCTTCGGCGAGACAAGTGTTAATGGTGCAGATATTTCAGGCACTCTCAACTGCGGAGGACGACTTTTTACACCGTCGGGCTTCGAAACGGTTTCTCGCGCGCAAATCGAAACCGATGTAAACGATCAAGGTACGGGGTCGATTGTTTTCTTCGGGAGCGATGGCGCACAAGTTGCGGTCTGGTCAGAATCAGAGGGTTACTCTGAGGAGATAGAGGACTTTCGTGGTTGGCCAACGAATACTGAGATTCCGGGACGATATTTGCCCTTTGTGATTGCCCATCAATACCACTATGTGTATTCATTTGAGGAGCAGCCCTGGTTCTTTCAACCTATTAACAGTTTCGATATGCCAGAAATAGTTATTGGATCTGACTACAAAATTGTTACGGAAGTCCCCGCGAGTAACACTAGCGCTTGTGTTTTGAACGGTGAAATCGGTCAGCTCGCACTAGACGAATATGACCTTGTGCATGGTGATAAAGGAGAGAACTGGAGGAATTCACTGCGTGTAATCTCAGGTGAATTGCAAGCGACGAACTGCTCAGACGTTGGGGTTAGATCCTCGGGTATCTCCATTGATCAGCCCATTGGTCCTTTTATGGCACGCCTCGACAGACTTGATGAAGGAGAGCTTGTGCTCCGCTTTTATGGCTCTGGAGTTGACAGACCCTTTATCTTTGCAGCCCTCAAAGTAAGCGACTGAGACCGCGCTTCAACACCGTTTACCTATTTGGTGTGAGTCTTTTGAGTTCAATATTAATGGTATCGCACATGCCCGGCAAATGCTGGGCAAACTGGAGAATTTGGTCAAACACAATCAGGTAATAACCGCAACTTGCTCAAGAAAACGACCATACTCACAATCATCAGCATGAAAAGGGTAGCAAGGCTTCAATAAAGCCTCTTTTGCTTTAAACAAAGAGTCTTCTACCCAACTATCATCGCCGACATAAGGAATCACAGCAGTTTGGAATTTCATCCAAGCCGTAGCGGGGTCGTTCTGGTCGAGCATTCCATCAATACCAACATGCTGCCCGTCAACGTAAACGAAGTAACCAATGTTTGAGACGGTGAAACCTTTTCGCCTCGCGATCCACTGATACATTTCCATTTGTCGACGATAACCAGCTTTGTAGTCGGGTTCTTTTGGGTCTTCGGGTGGTGCGATGAAAGTCTCGTCGAGCGGCTTTGGCTCCTTTCGCATTTGAGCCGTGCTTTTGTAGTCAACAATATGAAGCTCGCCGGTTTCAATATTTTCCCAAACGTCATCTAACCCGCCTCCAAACAGAATGTTAGTTTCTTCATGGAGTGTGTTGAAGTGGTGGGGGCTTGCTCCAAATTGAAGGGAGCTCTCCCATTTCTCAATGTCTTCGTGAGCAAAGGGGCGAAGATGCTCCAACCCCGCTGCGACCATTATTGGATGAGGGCCTTTTCCTCGGTAAGCGTCAAAATCTTTCTTCAGCAGTGTGTCCGTATTCGTATTGAGCAGAAATCCCGGCATGCCTGGAAACTTCACACCTCTTGCTCGCTCAAGCCAGAAGCAAGCCTCGCACTTCAGGAGATTTTCTATCTTGCCTCTCGAAAGCTCATAAGGCTCGTCTGATTTTGGATCGTATGTTCCGCGATGTCTTGGCATAGCTTCATCAACTCAAAATTGGGAAACCGGCATCATCATACGAAACCTTTTTGATATCGGCTACCCCAGAGCCTTTGAGCAGCTCATGAAGTTCTCGTTCTGTTTGAAAGTCGTCGTAAGTTTGGTCGATGACACGAACTGATGTCCCAAGACTTTTAGCTAGTTTGCGGACATCAACGCCTCTATTGAGCGACATTGTGATGAAAAAGCCTCGGAGAGAGTAGGGGACTAGTTTGTCCTTTCTCGCTGTTCCCCAGTCTTCCCAAAGCCCTATGTCTTTGAGCATTGTTTCCCATTGTTTGCGGAAAGATTTTATCGGGTCTCCTTTTCGATGAACCCCAGCTTTATCTCTTGTGTGGGCAAAAATGTAAGGGGAGTCGATTTCTCTGGCTTTCTGAAAGTTCTTCAAGAATTCAAGGTAGTCATGAGCTTCTTTGAATATAGGGGCTTCATATTGTGTTTTGTCTCTTCTCTGAAGAATGAGGTTGCCATCTTTGGTTCTTTTTATATCTTCCCATCGAGGCAGATTCTTCAAAACTTTTCCGGAAGGTGGACGGTAGCCGGTCCAGCTGACAAAGTTCAACCATATCCAAAACTGGAGAGCGGCGTCCTTATTATACTGAGATGCCTTGTTCTCAGTTCTTATGCCCTCGTATTTGTCACGCGCATAGCGAACCATCTTGAGCCACTCCTCGGCTTGAAGTGGTCGTCCCGCTCGCTCAGAGGTTTGTGCGGGGGGGCGAAAAGGTGATGGGATAAAGTCAGTCAAACCTTCGTCAAAAGCATAGCGCCAAATCATTCTGATCTGAGTGATGTTTTGGTGAGTCCAAGAGGGAGACCAGTCTCTATTAATAGCCGCCCATTCTGAAAAACGAGATAAGTCTCTTTGCGTGACTTTGCGGAAGTCTTGAGTTGGCAACGTGTCCCAAAAATCTTCAAGGTGGCGCAGAATATTATCTGCCTTGTCGGCTTTTACCGAAGACCAGTATGGAGAGTGACCTTTGACGACTCTTGTTCCTTTGACGATGTATATGTCTTTGCCGAGTCGCTCATTTTCATTGGCCCACCATCGGTACTGTTTTTTGTAGTCGTCCGCGACGCTCTTTACCGACTTCGCGTTTCTGGGGTTATCTCCGACTGAAACAGCTGACAAAAATTCTTGCCAAATAGCGTTTGCCCTTCGCTTCGCTTTGAGTCGGCTTGCTCGGCTCTCTTCGTAGGGTATTTTGGTGGAGCGATACTCGCTTTCGCCTTTGGCCTTCCAATACATTCGGACATACCAATAAGCGTTCTTGCCCGTTGCTTTTTTGCCGAGCATACAGCCTTCGTCAAGCGGTTCAATGGGGAAAAACTTCTTCGACACTCTTCCCTCGCAATATACCCAAAAAATACCCAATGCTAGTGCTTTTAGGAAAGGTCGGTCCGCATAAAATCAGGCGTTGCGAGAAGACATACCCAAAAGATACCCAACACAAACACTACAATAAATTTTTTGAGATTTCCAGAAAGATCAGTATTTATAGGGCTTTCAGAGGAGGTTGGTAGGATGTCATAGCTGAGCACGACCTCATGTCAAGGTAGCGCTCTAACCAACTGAGCTATGGTCCTAAAATTTGGACGCGAAGCATAAGGTTTGTTGAGCAATTTGTAAAGAATAGAAATGCATTTAAGGTTCGTATCTCAGCCGATTTGGCTCCCCTCTTCGAATGAGGTTGCCCTCCCGCTTCCAATTTTAAAGGCAGGCGATCTCGAGCCATGTGATCTGCCAAGATGAAGCGTTCTGGGCTTCGTTACGCCTTAGATGCGCCCAAGTCTTGAAGATGCTCGATAACAAATTCCACGCGATCCTGCCCCCAAAAAATTTGGTCGCCAATGATAAAGGTTGGGACCCCAACGGCACCGTCCGCATCGGCTAGCTTTGCATTGTTTTCGAGTATAGCTAAATTCCGAGCGTCTCCTGATGCTGCAATCAGAGTGTCCGCATCCAACCCACAGCGGTTGGCGATATTGCGCAGACTTTTGTCGAGCGCGATATTGTTGCCAAACTCCCATTCCTCGCGCATGGTCTCGATAATGTACTCACGAAGCTTACCTTGCGCTTCTGCGTAAAACGACGCGGCTCCTGCGGGGGTGGGTTCTGTTTCCATCGGTGGAGGGTTAACAGGAATTCCCAGGCGCTTGGCAAAGCGTTTCAGGTCTTGGCGCGCAATTGGAAGCTTTTTCTTGGCTCGCTCAGGACTAGAGCGCAAATTCCAGCCGCCCACTGGGCGCCAGACTAAGTTTACGTCAAAGTCATCAAACACCGGCCACATCGTTTTGGACAACAGATAGCAGTACGGGCTTCGGAAGTTGAAATAAAGCGTGACATCGATAGGTTTGTTCATGATTTTGTTCCCGTTTTTTTAATAATCATTGTTAAGTTCCGAGTATCCGACCAGATCCTATCGTCCAGCCGCACGCATCTGTTGCGTTGTAAACATATTAGGACGCAAATCCTCAGCGGGCATGTGCGTTCTAAACTGCAGAGTGGTGCAATGCCTGGCCTGTAGATCAACCATCGAAACGCCGTCGGTGACTAAACCCTGCCAGTCCTCATTTTTCGCTTCGTGCTGCGATGAATCACTCGCTGCAACCATGCCGAGTTTCCACAGATTTCCAGGGCGGTCGTAAATGCGTGTGAGTAAGGGCACGTAGGTCTCGGCATCAATTGAAAAGATACGCTCTTTGAGCGGATGCGAAGGATTCACGGGGGTCGCTTTAAGCATGTGTACGGTGCGGACTTGCCAAGTAACCGATGGAAAACATCCGCCTTTGCCTTCAAATTTGATGACCGTGAGTTCATCGTCTTTCTTTTCTTTGTAGGAGGCGGGTAGGGCATTAAACGCATACATCGGTGCAAGTAACTCTTTGCTGCCTAGGTATTCCCACCTCATGTCCCGAATTCGGCCGTTGTAGCCCATAAAGTCCTCGATCATGATGTCGCTACCCAAAAAGGCATCGGTCTTCTGACCCGTTGGAAGGCGTTTTACGCGACGTTGTGCTGTTAGATAGATCCAGGCCTGTTCGGCATCGCCGTCGTTTTTCTTGGTGTAAGTCAGTAGCTGCGTGTTGCGAATGTCTTGCGGTCGCTGGACCTGTAAATACAACGCGGAGTAAAGATTAGCGGGGTTCTGCTCTAGTTCGGGCATGGGCGCCCGGGAGTGACGATGGCTAAACCGCATGAGCGCTCCGTACATCTCGATTGTGCGCTCAGTCGTATCGTTTTTCATGCTTTTGTAGTGCCAGCTCAGTGATTGGGTCTCTGATTCATCAGGCCCATAGGTGTAGCGCATATTCCATGCGACTTTTTCGCCAGCGCGCGGGTCGTTAATGTCCGGCCATTCAGGGAAAGGGCGACCGTTTTGGTAGTTCATCAGATCACCCGTTTCAGGTCCTAGCTGCGTTTGTCCTTTATATTGCTCCGTTGCGCCGACGTAATTGGGGTGCTGTGGAAAAGCAATGTAAGGGCCCGTGGTGATACTGACTTCACCCGCAGCAATGACACTGTATACGGCCGGATCGACTAACTCTACGAAGGTGTCTACATTACTTTGGTTAATCACGGTGCCAGGTTCGATGTTAGTTTTGGGTGGGTAACTAAAATCGCTTTGAGCGTGGGCGGTGAGTGCAGTTAATGCAGATAGTGCAGTTAATGCAGATACAAACCCAGCGACGAGGCCGTGGGTGACTAATTTGAAATGGGCATGCATGGTGTATTCCTTATTATTTGAAAAGCCATTTGGCCAGCAGACTGTTGACGCGAGGCATGATCAGGTAGGTCATTAGAATTACCTGGATACCGACCACCAAAGCCGTTTGCGCGAGCCGAGGCCAGTCGGAAAGAAGCGGATTCAAAACCGTGAGCAGTGTGTTGAGCAAGACAAAAACAACGCTGAACAGCACCACAGACATCTTCCAGCGGCTGGGATGAGGTGTGGGCGAGGTCGCATTTGTTTGATCAAACCAGACTTCAAGCCCAGACATGATGTTTCGGCTTTCGTGTCCCTCAATAATGTGCGCTACTTCGGCGACAGTTTGCGCGTGTTCAGAAGAAGCTTGCCAAGCCGCGGCATGAGCGTGGGTATCGAAACGGTAGATGGTGGTGTATCCTCTCGAGCCTGCTGATGGCCGAAAAATATTGGCTCCCATGTAGCCTTGAAACTGCGCTGCTAAGCCCGCAATTTTTGACACCCAAGCTTCATACTCAGCTTCATGACCCGCCTTGACGGTGCGTGAGACCGCGACGACCACCTGCTCGTTACTTTGATTTGTGGACTCAGACATTACCGTTCCTCCGAGGTCTTATCGCACGACCTAGACGCGTATCTTGCAGATCAAGAGAACGTGTGAAAAAAAGGAGCGATCAAGCCGCCCCAAAACACGCATTCACACCCCCCCGGGTATCAGACGAATGAAAAACCGACGTTGCCGAGACCTTGGTAGCGAACGTTGATGCAGTCGCCTTTTTCAACCAAGACGGCTGCGGTGATTCCGCCGGTCATCACAAAAGTGCCTGCCGGGATGTATTCATCCACGTCGGCGAGCATGTCAGCAAGCATTGCGACGCTGGCGGCTGGGTGATCAAGTACAGCAGCACCCGCGCCTAGCTCCACGATTTTGCCGTTTTTCTCCATCACTACGCCCAGTGTTGACCAGTCAAAATCGCCGGGTCCAGCTGCGTGGCTACCTACTACAAAGCCGCGTGAGGACGAGTTGTCGGCCATGACACTGGTCAGATCAAATTTGAAATCCTTGTAGCGAGAGTCGATAATCTCCACTGCGGGTACGACTAATTCAGTCGCATCGAGCACCTCTTCAACCGTGATACTGCGTCCACGCAAATCCTTGTTGGTTACGAAAGCAATTTCGGCTTCGACTTTGGGGTGGATGTACTGATCCCAGTCAATAGCGGCACCGTCGGCTTCGCTAAAGTAGTCCATCAAAAAACCGTAACAGGGCTTCTCGACACCCATTTGGCTCATTTTCGCCCAAGAGGTTAATCCCATTTTAAGACCCACCAGCTTGTTACCGCGCTCAAGCTTGCGGCGGCGAATTTCCCACTGAATAGCCGTTGCGTCTGCAAAGGTCATGTTTGGGTAGTCGTCGGTGATTTTTAGTATCTCGCGACATTCGAGCTCGGCGTTCTCCACGTGCTCGGCGAGTGAGGCGATCGTAGCTTGATCTAGTGTAATACTCATTGTGCGCTCCTCGCTTAGGTGAATTGGATTGTGCAGTTACCGACACCGCCCACTTTAACGGTCATGACGTCGCCCGCCTGAACCGGCTCGAGCGGTACTAGGCTGCCAGAAAGGATGATATCGCCCGCGTTCAATGTGATGCCGAACTGCCCAAGCGTATTTGCAAGCCAAGCGACACAGTTTACTGGGCTACCCAAAGCTGCTGCGCCGGCCCCGGTAGAGATGACTTTACCGTTCTTCTCAACCACCATACCGACCGTCGCCAAGTCGAGCTTGCGCGGGTCGATGGCGGCCGCTTCGTTTACGGTAAAAAGGCCGCAAGAGGCGTTGTCAGATACCGTGTCTTGAATCTTGATCTGCCAGTTTTCAATGCGTGAGTCCACCACCTCAAAGCAGGGCAGAACCGCCTCTGTTGCTGCCAGTACATCCGCGTTGGTGATACCCGGGCCACACAAGTCTTTCTTTAGAACAAAAGCGAGCTCGCCTTCTGCGCGAGGCTGAATGAGCGTACTAGAGATAGGCATTTCACCGTCGTAACGCATCGCGTTGGTCATGAAACCGAAATCCGGTTGGTGAACATTCAACATGTTCATTACCGCTTTACTGGTGACGCCAATTTTTTTACCAATGACCTTCTCACCCGCCGCCAACCGATTTTCGAGCATGCGGAGCGAGATTTTATATGCGTCCTCAATGGTGATGTCTGGGTGCGAGGTGGTCAGCGGCGCGAGTGTCTTCCGCGCCACCATGGCTTTGTAGAGTTCATCACCTAACTGATGAATCAGTTTTGTTTCCATAATTTGTCTCTTTTGTCTGTTACAGCTTGATACAGATATTTTTTAATTCGGTGTAGAACTCCAAGGAGTGCACGCCACCCTCACGCCCTATACCGGATTGTTTTGCGCCGCCAAAGGCGGTGCGTAGATCCCGCAAGAACCACGAATTCACCCATGCGATGCCGACCTCAATTTGCTCTGCTACGCGCACGGCGCGAGAGGTGTTCTCAGTCCAGATAGCGGTGGCCAAGCCGTACGGATTGTCGTTTGCTAGCGCAATGACTTCGTCTTCGGTGTCAAATGGGCGAAGATGACAGCAAGGGCCGAAAATCTCCTCCCGAACCACGCGTGCGTCGTCGCTCAGACCTTCCCAAATGGTAGGTTCAACCCAGCAGCCGTTTGCCATATCGGCTGACATGACCGGCGATCCACCGCCCAAAAGCACAGTAGCGCCCTCGTCTTTGGCAATTTGATAGTACGACAGTACTTTCTGTTGGTGCTCTTTGCTGATCAAAGGTCCCATCGTGCTGGAAGCGTCGTCCGGTGGTCCTATCTTCAGACCTTTGGCCGCTTCAACAAAGCGCGCTTTGAAGTCCTCGTAGATGCCACGCTGAACGTAGACACGCTCTGTACCCAGGCAGACCTGGCCACAATTTACAAACGCGGAGCGCATAGTGCCCTCTACTGCTTTGTCAATATCACAGTCATCGAAAATCAACGCTGCATTCTTGCCGCCACATTCCAATGAAATGTCGCGTAGTCCAACCGAGGCCGCTCGAGCGATAATCTCACCCGTCCGCGTTTCACCCGTGAAGGTAATGGCGTCGACATCGGGGTGCTCGGTTAAAAAGGCACCCGCTGAGTCCGGTCCAAAGCCATGCACAACGTTATATACGCCGGGCGGTACGCCACATTCGTTCATTACCTCACCCAGAAGGGTTGTGGTTAGGGGCGTTTCTTCTGAGGGCTTTACCACCACCGTGTTACCGCAAGCCAGAGCGGGGCCCACTTTCCAAGTCATTAACAGTAGCGGAAGATTCCACGGGCTAATAACCGCGATCACACCTTTCGGTGTGCGATGCCCTACGTTCATTGCGCCCGCGCCATCAGGTGTATCCAAACGGAAGCCTTCAGTCGGCACGTTTTTGATCATGTCGGCGAAGACTTTAAAGTTCGCTGCACCGCGCGGAATATCGATGTGCGAGGCCAAAGATTTTGGCTTTCCGGTATCGAGGCATTCTGCTTCAAGGAACTCATCGAAGCGTTCATTGATGCGATCTGCGACGCGATGCAAGATCTCGGTACGCTGAGCGAGCGTCAACTTGCCCCAAGGCCCTGTGAGAGCGCGTTTAGCTGCGGCGACGGCCGCATCAATCTCAGCTTTTTTACCTTCATGCACTAACCCAATCACCTGGTTGTTGATTGGGTTCCGGTTTTCAAAGGTTAAGCCCGACGTGCCCGCGGTAAACGAGCCGTCGATAAAGTGCTTACATTCTTTCATGGTGCCTCGATATCAGGTCGTTACCGTAAGGAATCGCTCGTTCAGTTCACGCGCGTGGTAGAACACGGCTTTGCCGAGTTTCTCTGCATCCCAAGTAGTGGTCGGCATGCCCGGAATATACCAGTCGCCGCCGGCGAAAGTTTCGTTGCGGTTGCCTGATGGGTCAAAGAAGTAGATAGTTTGCCCGTGAGTTAGGCCGTGGCGTGTTGGGCCGATATCAATCGAGATATCCCACATCGATATCATGTCGGCGGCTTTACCTACGTCTTCCCATGACTCAAGTAAGAACGAGGCATGGTGGAACTGACCTTTCCCCTCTGAGCGGATGAAGGCAATCTCGTGTTCTTTCATTGAGGTAGTCAAAAATTGAGCAATACGGACGTCACCATCCATGGCTTGTTCTGTGAGCCAGAAACCCAATACATCTCGGAACAGTTCGAGCGAACCATCGAGGTCGTCGCCATAGAGTAGGCAGTGGTCTAGGCGGGTGACCTTCATGCCTTTTAAATCCATAGGCCAGGCTTCCGGGTTGTGATGCCCTGTGGCACGTCCGACGACTTCTTTTTCGGCGAACAATTCGAACATGTGACCTGTGGGTGAATCGAAGCGAACGCGGGCGCCGCAGCCATTGAGTTCGCCTGCAGGAATATCTTTCACATTACACCCAAAATCAATCAGATCTTGTCTAAGGCTTGCGAGAACCTCATTGTTCAGCACTTTAAAGCCCATGAAGTCCATGCCGGCTTCGTCGGCTTCGCGCAGCACGACTGAAAATTTGTCGGCTTCGGTCCAGCCTTTAAGATACACACGACCCTGCGCGTCGCGGTCTGTCTCAAGTAATCCCAAGCGATCGCGGTAGTGTGTCACCGCTTCATCCATATCCAACACACGAATTTGCACGTGTGCGGTTCCAATAACGCCTTTTTGCATAGTAAAACCCCTTTTTTAGAGTGTGTTTTAGTTGTTCCCTACAGCCATTACACGCATGTCACTGCGTGGAAATACTCGACAAGACAGGGCAAAGCCCTCGGCTTGTTCTTCCTTCGTGACGAACTTAATACTCATTTTCTTGGTTTCAAACTCGCCTTCTAGAATCCGTATTTTGCAAAAACCGCAGCCGCCACCCCGGCATCCCACGTTGATTGCCTTTACACTTTGAGATTCCATTCCGTGAAGTAGCGACTTCTCGGGTGGGCACTCAAAGCTTTTATCTTCAGAGCTGATAACGTCAATATGAAACATCGCTTATATTCGCTTAAACAGCGCACTCCGCGTGATTTCAGACGACCCGTCAGCCGCGGTTAAAAATTTCTCCATGTGGATATCATCTTCAAATAAACGGCCTCGCATGAGCGCGGTGATGGCCGCATCGATCATCAGTGGTGGGCCACACAGATAGGCTTTGTGTCCGGCAAATTTACCTTCAAAATGCGACTCTGCCGCTTCATGCACGAACCCTGTAAACCCCTGCCAATTGTCGTCGGCTGCAGGCTCATTAAGCGCGGGTACGTAATGGAAATTGTCGTGTTCTTTCTCTAGGGCCTCAAATTTTTCTCGGTGGTAAAGCTCTGCTACATTGCGTGCACCCTGAAACAGATAAATCTGCTTCGTGCTGCCATGCTCGAGCATATCCAGAATCATCGATTCCGGGCTAGAGAGGCCAGATCCGCCCGCGATAAAGAGGGTGTCTTTGTCGTCTGATGTGCGCACGAAAAATTGACCGTAGGGACCTGATAGATCGACTGAGTCGCCTACTTTCAGCTCGTTGTGTATATAGCTTGTGGCCGCACCGCCCGGTACCAAACGCACGTGCAAGGTCACTTCATCGTCAACGCTCGGTGGGTTCGCAATCGAGAAGGCACGGCTGCCATCGACCTTGGGTAGGGCGATGTTCACATACTGACCAGCCTGGAACTGCATGCTGCGATCCAGCTTGAGTCGAACTTCAACGATGGTGGGCGATAGCGGCTCAATTGCGGCGACTTCGGCTTGATAGTCTTCAACTAAGTATCCCGCGAAATCGGGATCAACATCGATATCCGCTTCGATCACTAAGTCGCTCTCAGGCGTGGCGCAACAGGCCAACAACTTGCCTTCTTCGCGCTCCATGTCCATTAATGCAAATGGCGACGCGTCACCGTGTTCGACGTAGCCATCGAGTAGGGTGCATTTACAGGTGGCACAGGTGCCATGTCCGCATGCAAAGGGCAACCAAACCCCTTGGCGCAACGCTGCGGCGAGGATGGTTTGACCTTCCTCGACTTCGATGACTTCACCGGTGGGTTCGATAGTAACTTGGTACGACATCGGAATTCCTTAAATACCCGCTGCTTCGAAGCTTGAAGTTTCGGCAGTTTTAAAGCGCAGCAGACACTTATGATCAAATCCGTTTTCGGCCAAGCTTTTTTCCATGACCGGCGTGAAGGGTTCGTTATTGAGCGTCCATTCCACGGAATCCCAGTTAATATTCTTGTACTCAGGGTGCTGGCAAAAGTGCGTGCCAATCACGTGCTCGAGCACCGCCGCGAAGGGCATGTTTGGGTCGAGCGGGAAGGCCTTAGCTGAGTAGAAAAATAAATGTTTGTCCCAGTTTATGTATACTAAGATGGCGCCGTGGAATTTGTCCTCGGTGTCTTTTCTGTCGCCGTGGTAGTCGGCGCGAAGAGCTTGAGTAGCCATAGTAACCTCTGTTTATTGTTAGTGGGGCAGAGCAGGCTCTGCCCCGGGTTTAATTAAGCAACGCCTTTCCAGTTCTTCCAGCGTTCTTCGTCGGGCGAACCGACGTAATCCATGTTGGCGTTGCCGACATCCAGCTTGTAGTAGTCCATGACTTTCTCGAGACCACCTGGGCCACCGCAGTTGCCCTGGAAAATCTGGTGTACGGGCAGCCAGGCGTGTACGTACTTTTCAGGCTCATTCTCAAAGATGTGCTGGCACTGATCCGAACAGAAATGGAAGCGTTCGCCTTGATATTTAGTTGAGCGGTACACAATGTCACGTGGGTCGTTTTGCACATCAGTGTAGATCATGGGGATCTGACAGGTCTGGCACAGCTGGGGTAAGCCCTCGTTGTAGTAACGCTCGCCTTTGTCAGCCATTTCTTTCGCCATTTCCCAACGTGGGCGATAGTACTTATCGAAGGTTTCGGGGTACTTGGCGCTCAACCAGTCGAGCTCTTCGTCGCTTGGAATCCAAGTGTGGAACGCGGTTGCCTGACTGTTGGTGTAGAAGGTCCACCAAGCCTGATGGCTCAGGTGCTCTTTCTCGGCTTTGATCAGGTCGGTGTAGTCGGGCATCTTGATGCCGTAACGCTCGAGATCCTTAAACAGAGCGCCACCCGCCTGTTCAAAGTAGAGCTCCCACGCTTCTTTCCATGACATGACTTTCTGCGGCAGCATATAGTCCATCATCATGGCGACCACGGTCAGGATACGGTAGCCGCGCCACAACCACTTGTCGATCCATTTTTGAACGATCGGCACGTTGTCTTCATGTTGCTCGAGTAAGAACTTGATGATTTCTAAGCCAAGCGTCATGTGACGCGCTTCGTCTGACTGCGCAGAGAAGCCGAAGGTTACCGTTGCCATATCGCCGTTGTAGGCCGCGCCGGACATGAAGGGCACGAAGAGTAGGTTGGTCAACACGTACTCAAATGAGAAGCCAACAGCGACCATGAATTCGAAGGGGCCAGCAGAGCGCGCATCGTCAAAGAAGGATTTCACAACCGAGATGTACCAAACGCGATCGTGCATGTGCGAGAACTCATCAAATCCGTCAAAGAATTTGTTGTAGTGGCTCATCGCGTGGATCTGGGTTTGGATGTGACGTAGTTCATCAATCGATTGCATCTGTGCTGCAATTCGCGCGCCGATGCCGCCCATCTGACGACCGGTGAATGCAAAACCGCTGTGCGCTGCGAGCTCGCCGGGGCTTACCGCGGTCAAGAAGATCTTGATGGCGTTTACATAGCGAGCGTCAGATACGTTGAGGTGACCATTGTTTTGCGCGAAAGCATCGTAAATAGCGTAGAGCTTTTTCTCTTTCTCGGCCTGGTATTTCCAGTAGGCGTCCATCGTCAGGCGGAAGGGGTCTTCCCACTTATCCCAATCGGTGATTTTGATGCCTTCAAATTCTTCAAAGGGAAAAGCGTCTTTACGATCTTCGTAAGAGAAATCCCAATCCAAATCGCGTGTTAATAAGCGATATTTGTCTTTCAGATTCAGTTTCTTAGCTGACATAGTCTTATCCTTCTCTTAGTTATTCCAGTGAACCGTGAAGTAGTCGTCATCTTCGTCGATGTGACCGGTCAGAGTGAGCAGATTGACGTGGATGGATTGAACCTCCCAGTCGCAGCCCATCATCTCTTCAACGGTGGCTTTATTGATGGTTAAGGACCCTTCATTTTCGATGCGAATCATGGCCGGTTCAAAGTAAACCGTCGCATCGGGGTTATCTTGCTCAATCGCCTGAACGATATAGCGAGATTCGTCGTTTTCTTGGAATGCTATTAATACCTTTGACATGGCGTACTCTCCTGTTAATCCGCGAGGCCAATCTTCTTGAGGCGACCGGCTAGGGCCGCATAAGCTTCAGCGAGCGCATCTTCAGAAAGCAGGTCTGTAGCCAAAGGCTCGAGCGCCTGTTGCGCGCGGATGCGCCAGGTGCTGATCCAAGACTTGATTTGATCTGCATTTTGTTCGTTCTCGTTGACAACGGTTTTAATGAGAGAGTCAGACCAGCGCTGCGACTCTTTCGATCGTTCCCGCATAAATTCGGTCAGCATCAGAATGTCGCCGGCATCGTGCTCTGTAAGCCAGGCGTCGTACTGCTCGAAGTAGAGATTGTCGAGCAGGGTATCCAGAACGATATTTTGAGCGATAAAGGTTTCAAACCAGTCATCAATCGTCAGCGTGCGCTCACAGTAAGCTCGCAAACCCTGCCAAATTGGATTGTTCATCCACTCAGCTTTGGCTTCGACCAAAGAGTCCCCTGTGTTGCCATCCAATGACAGCCCAATACGCGAGTAGTACTGCGCGTTGCCAAAGCGATCCATCGCCTCAAATAGCGTGGCCTGTGCGACCGCTGTGCAGTAGTTGGCGTAGGCGGTGCAGTACATGTTATTTAGATTCGCTGTGTGTTCGGCGTGCCGCAGCGGGATTAAATACTTGATCAGATTTTCTTTAATGCCTTCTGGAAGCTTGGTCGCGAGATTACGCTTGTCAAAAAAGTTGAAGTTGCTTTCTGCATTTTCTTGCATGCGCGCGCGGTTCTGCACGTAGGTGCCGTAATAGAACTGTCTAGGGTCCTTCAACGCGTACCAGTCTTCCATGGTAATCGCCGTTCTTTTTGGATCATTCAGTTCACGCTCTTGATCCCACAGTGGTTTATAGTGGAAGTTGGTTTGAGCTGCGATGTCGTAGGTCGCTTCTTGGTAACGTGTAGCCGGTTTGTCGCCGAAACGGCGTGCAATATGCCCGAAGGTATTGCGTACCGTATCCATCTTTGCTGTTTTAATTTCGATAGTCATTGGGCTATCCCTCGTCTCTTTATAAGTAGATTTATGATTCGGTTTGATTGCGTTTGGCAAAGGCCTCTTCACCAATGCGCCACTTTTCCATCTCTTGATCGACCATTCGGCATTGCTCTTCGGTCATCATCTGTACGTTTTGTTTGATGCAAAATTCGTCGAAAGCGGCTTTAGGCAACACCAGTTCAACGAACAGGTCGGGTTCACCGATCGCGAAATCGAACTCGACTAGGTTGTTCTCTGTGATTTCTCGCACACGAACAAAACGCGGCAAGGTATCTGCGACGCTACGGCCGTCTGCGGCCTTGGCTCCCTGGATAACTTCGAATCCTTTACTCGTGCTCATAAGTTCGTGCTCTTTGCTTTTCACTTTTATGCTCCGCTTGGCTTGTTGAGCGTTTGGCGGCGGTTGCTTGAAAGGTTTGCAAGCGCTGTGCCAAAACCATTCGTCTTGATCGATTTTAAGAGAAGTATTGTAAAATCAATTACTTATTATTTTTTGTTATTGTCTCCGGGTGGCGTGTTGCTCAATTTTAGATTTAATCATTTGGTAAAAAAAATCAGCTCTTTCCTCGCGGAAGGCGCCGTTTTGAGCATTTACTTAATTGTTTAGTTCGTTCCCGCGGTCTCATCTTTGTGCCCTGTATCCCCATATTTAAAGGCTTGTGGATTATTTGATGCGGCCTGATTGAATAGTCTTACGTTAGTTTGTTGATTCGGTGAGTGCGCTAGGAGTGCCGTTGGAATAGTAGTGGCAGAAAGTTCACCATTTGGTGAAAAAAGCAAGGCATGTGAGTCGCGGTAGGATTCAATCTAAATCTAGAAAAATTAATTTTTTCAATAAAAACAGTGGTTTAAAAAAATAAACCACATGGTGGCACTATTATTGCTTTGTACCTGCTCAAAGCAGACAGTACAAAAACATAACCAGTACTAACAAAAATAACCCAGAGGGGGGGAATTGTGGTTAGATACCTTGAGCGCTCTACAGTCGAGAGCCAGCGTCGCCGTGCGCCTGCTGCGGCCTTCAAACACATTCTGTCGATTGGGGTTGTCGCTTCGATCCTTGCAGGGTGCGAAGCGAACTTAAATATGACGGGGATTGATGCCACGCTTGAGCAGCCAATTCGACGAACAGATCAGTTCTTAGCGCTTGAGAGAACCCCCGGCGGAGGTGTCCTTGCTTTTGCCGATGATGGCGTTGTCGTTCAAGGTCAACTATCGCCGGAAGGTATCACATGGACTCGAACAACGCTCGACGCTGAGCGTGCTCCTACATTTACCGATAGCGCTGCCTGTGCCGATGGTTCAGTCGTTGGTTTGAGTTTTTACAACGAGGTCTGGTGGTTCGCGGATAACGAGTGGCGAGTAACACCTATCGACACCTTTGAGCAGCTTGAGTCGGTTGATTGTCGAGCAGACAACGAAGTTTGGGCTGCGGGTTCTTTTTCAAGTTTTTACCGAACTCAAGATCAGGGGGAAACCTGGGAAGACTTGAGTATTGGTGAAGATGCAACGATTACCAATCTTCAGTTTGTTGACGATGAATTTGGTTACGCCGTAGGCGAGTTTGGGATGGTGTTTCAAACAGCCGATGGCGGTGAGCAGTGGTCTGTAATCGAGCCCGTTGCGGATGAGTTTTACCCTTTGTCTTTACATTTTTCAGATCGTGAACGCGGCTGGGTTGGCGGTGTTCTCGGAATCATCTTTGCTACCGAAGACGGTGGCGCGACTTGGGTACAGCAAGAGTCCGAGGGACACGCCGCAGTGTACGGCTTTATTGATAGCGAGCAGGGTCTCTTTGCCTTTGGTGATCAAGGTAGCCTGCTCAAGCTTGAGGGTCAAACTTGGCGGTCTCAGGCAGCGCCCCCGATTCCTATTCACTACAAGGCCGGTCTGGCTCTCGAGTCGGGTGAGGCGCTTCTAGTGGGCGGTTGGGGTTTAACCATGACCCTGCCGCTGGCCTCGTCAGAAGATAAAAATCCAATCGCCGAGGGGGGTGAGTAAGCATGTCCAAAGTAACGCATTTTTTCCACTCCATCGAGCTGGCGGTCTTTCGTCATCCGCGCACGCTTTTATCAGCGGTGCTGGTGGCGACTTTGTTTTTTGCGGCACAAATCCCTGCCCTCAAAATGTATTCCGATTTCGCTGATCTGTTGCCGCAATCGCACCCCTATATTCAGCTCCACAACGAAATCAAGGACAGCTTTGGTGGTGCCAACGTTATTGTGGTCGGTATCGAAGCCGAAGAGGGCACGGTATTCAGTAATGAAGCCCTGAAGTTAATCCATGAGCTTACACTGGCGGTTGACTCCCTGCCTGGAGTGAACCACGACCTTGTGAGCAGTTTGACTCATCGGACGGTGCGTAAAGTGTGGCTCACAGAAATGGGTAACATTGTCTCTGAGCCCTATTACGAGCCGCTCGACCCTTTACTGTCCGACGAGCAGCTAGCGAGTTTGAAGAAAGAGGTGGTCGCAAACCCTCAGGTTTATGGTCCGCTCGTATCGCCCGATATGAAAATGGCGCTAATCAAAGCCCAGCTGAACGAAGGTCAGCTTGACTACGAAGATACCTTTAATCAGTTGCAAGAACTGCGCGCCAGTTACGAAGGGCAGGGCTTTCAAATTTATGCGACTGGGCAGCCGGTTTTGGTTGGCTGGGCCTATCACTACAAAGATCAGATTTATCAAATTTTGGCCTTTACGGCACTGATCATGGTGTCTTTACTGGTGTGGCATTTTCGCTCGGCTTATGGGGTGCTTGTACCCTTAGCTGGCGTGCTTGTCTCGACCATTTGGGGCTTAGGTATTATCTCTCTGTTCGGGTATAACCTAGATCCCTTGGGTTTGGTGATTCCCTTCTTGATATCGGCTCGAGCCATGTCGCACGGGATTCAAATCGTCGAGCGATATTACGCCGAACTGAGTGAGCGCGATGTGGCCTCAGAGGCCGCACGAGCTACCTTTGAAAGCTTATTCCGCCCGGGCACCTTGGGGGTGGTTTCGGATGCGATCGGTCTTCTGCTTATTGCCGTTGGCTCGATTCCGCTCAACACCAAGCTCGCGCACTACGCCTCGTTGTGGGCGATGTGCATCATTATCACGGTTCTTATCAGCGTGCCGCTCTTGCTTTCGATTCTGCCGAAGCCCAAGCGAACCCAGTTGCATCAGAGTGCTCTGCGTGCCGTGGGAGGTGCGTCTGCATCGATCGTGAGCAGTTCACCCAAAGCGGTTATCGTGGCGCTTGCAATCGCCCTGTGCGTCGGCGGTGTCTTTTCGTCGCACGTGATGATCGGAGAGTCAGAGCCTGGTTCGCCTATTTTGTATCGCGATCACGATTACAACGTGTCGTCTAAGAAGGTGAATGACACCTTCCCGGGATCGGAAGAACTCTACATTGTGGCAGAGACTGTCGACAAAGAGGGTATGAAGCGCCCCGAGGTGCTGGCAGCGCTGGCAGACCTTGAAAAGCACATGTTGCTCGATCCTGAAGTGGGCGGTGCAAAGGGCTTGCCTGACCTCGTTAAGATGGTGAATCGCCTGCTGCACAACAATGATCCCAAGTGGCAGCAGATCCCCAAAGACAATCTGTATGTCGGTGGCTTGCTGTTCGCGTATATGGCCTCGAGCCCCATCCCCGGTGCGACTTTAGAGTTTGTCGATTCCGAGGAGCGCGTGGCGAACTTGGTGTTCTACTATAAAGACCACCAGGGCGAAACCATTCGTCGTGCGATTCATACCGCTAAGCAGTGGATTGCCGAGAACGAGGGCAAAGTTGAAGGGCTGAGTATTCGGCTAGCGGGCGGCACCATTGGTGTGACTGCGGCGATGAACGAAGCCGCTTTCGAAACCAACAAAACAGTCCTGCCGCTGGTGTTCTTGTTCATCTTCTTGTCGGTCATGGTCTTCTACGGATCGCTTCATGCGGGTCTTCTGATGTTCTTGGCCATGTTGTTTGCGACCACGCTGACCTACGCCTACATGGGGATCACCGAGGTGGGTATCAACATCAACACCGTGCCGATTATCGCCGTGGGGGTTGGAGTCGGGATCGATTACTCGATCTATATGATGGACCGCATAAGAGAGCAGCGGCTGAAGATGGGGTCTCTGACGGAGGCTGTTCGCAGCGCTTTGTCGACCACGGGTCTCGCCATCACCTTTACCGCGATGACGCTCATTGCGGGGATTGTCATGTGGATTTTCATGTCGGATTTACGTTTCCAGGCGGACGCAGCCTTGCTGCTGTCGGTCATGGTTATTTTGAACGCCATTGCAGCTTTGCTGCTGATACCTGCCTGGGTGTTGGTGTTCAAACCCAAGTTTGTTGACCAAGTCGAAGTAGACGAGGACGGCATTATTCACCAGAGGGGGTGAAGTTGAAATTCCGGCCAATGTGGCGCGTTCACAGCGGCCGGGTAAATAAGCAATAAAAACCAGGGAAAGAGGAGCAAATATATGCGCTCAAAATCTAAATTCCTCGCGCTTGCCGCTACGGTCGTAGCGACGAGTTTCGGGGCTAACTCCTTGCCGACGATCGCCGATGATACCGAATGGGCGGGTTTTGTTGAGCAGGTGACGCATACGCGTAAAGATATCGGGTTGACCAAGTTTCGAACGGGTGCTCAGCTTGAAGGGCTCAAGTTTGTTGGCGATGTGGGCCCATTCTCTAATGTCAGCGTGGGCGGCACGGTTCGTGTAACCTACGACGGCGTCTACAAGCTAAACGAAGACACCTATGGTGACAAAGCGGGCGGCAAAGCCTTTGTTAACTCACTCGGTCTTGCCAATTTAGGTGCACCGACAACCATCGAGGCAAACAGCCCCGGAATTGGACCTGCAGGCGGTCTTGCGGTGGGTAATTTTGCGGTAATCAACATTTTGGGACCTCGTGTTGAGGAAATCGTGGGCGCGCCTGCCGGTGCCGTTTCCGGTTTGCTTTTGAACAACACCTTTGTTGATAGCTACCCGAACAATCCCAACGAAGGCATGATCACATTGGGTGAGCATCTGCATCCGCATGGTGCCGGCGTCGCTTTTGGCGTACCTGTGAGACCCTGTGATACCGATAGCCGTGGTTGTTTGAACGATTACCTCGATTTCGACGGTAATGAGCTGGCTATGCCAGAGCTTTACAGCGATCGTGCTGATTGGCTGCGCGAGCTTTATGTAGACGCCACGTTGCTGCTAGAGGGCGACGATGAAATTAACTTCCGTCTCGGGCGTCAGCAGGTGATTTGGGGTCGAACCGACCTGTTCCGCGTGCTCGACATCATCAACCCGGTCGATTTCTCGCGACACAATATCTACGACGAGCTCGAAGACATTCGTATTCCCATGTGGATGCTGAAAACGGATTTCCGTTTTGGCCCAACGGGTGCGTTTGATGACCTCAACGCGCAGATTGTGTGGAACTTCGATGAGTTTCGCCCTAATAACCTTGGCCAGTGTGGCTCACCCTACGTGATTTTGGATGCCGGCTGTTTCCTTCGCGGCATGAAAAATCTGTGGGATAACGGCGGAACCGTTGCCAACTTTGCGCCATTTGATCCAGCGGATCCCTCCTTAGGTTTGTTGGCGACGAACTTTGGCCCAGAGGCCATTGGTATTCGCAAAATCCATATGCCTGAGTGGAGTCTGGATAACACACAGCTAGGCCTGAAAGTCGAGGGTGTATACGGAGATTTGGGCTGGTCGGTTAATGCCATGACTTACCGTTCGCAGCTTCCCTCATTGCGAGCGGGTGGTGTTCCGGTCGTTAATGCGTTTACCGGTGGCCCCGCGCAAACTTGGGATCATCTGATTGCGTTCGATGTTTATTTCCCACGCGTCAACATGGTCGGTGGTTCACTTGACTATTACTCACAAGAACTTGACACGGTAATTCGTGTCGAGGCGGCGTACTCGCAGGGTGAGGAGTTCGCTAATACGCTTGAGCCAGAGCTTTACTCAGAAAATGATGTGTTCCGCTTTGTTGTAGGTTTGGATAAGAACGTCTTTATCCGATCGATCAACCCAACGCGAGCCTTCTTGCTGTCGGCTCAGCTATTTGGTCAGCAGATTCAGGATCACGTAACTCAAAAAGCGACGCTGGGCACTGTTGGTATGCCTGATTGGGAGCAGAACTTCATTGCGACATTCCTGATTAAAGGCTGGTGGTTGAGCGACCGTTTGAGTCCAGAGCTCATCATGGCGCACGACTTCAAAGCCGGCGCGACGGTATTTGCTCCGAAAATTGACTGGTTGATCAACGACAACTGGCAATTGATTTTTGGTGCGAACATCAAAACCGGTGGTGGCGACGAGAAGTTCGATGATTGTCGTCTGTGTAACCCATGGGGACCCTTCACTACGTCTATTCCAGGTCTGCCAGAGCACGGCGCCGATGGCCTGATTTCAGGTTCAGCCGGTTTGACTGGGTTTGAGCCTCTGGGTCGTTTCCGTTCAGGCCCCCTCGGCATGGCTGAGAAAGAAGACGAAGTTCAGTTGACTATTCGTTACCGCTTCTAAACAAACGACGCGCAAACGGCTGGGTACAGCGTTTGCGCTACATAAAAATGAGGAATTTATTATGAAATTGACAACGATTCTATCGAGCGCCATCGCCGCAATGGTAGCCGGTTCAGCATTAGCTGCACCGACTCAAGAAGATGTTCAGCGTTCGTTCTATCCATACAAAAATGGCGTACCGAGCTTTAATGGTTTGTCGGAAGGTATGGTCATTAACCAAGGCAACGTAGCGCAGTTCGAAAGCATTCTTGACCCCGTGATGTTTGATCACATCAGCAAGGGATGGACTGAGATGCCCGTTACAGCGACGACCTCGTTTGATTTGCATCCCAACTACGTCAAGGCGACTGCAGATGGTCTGGGTAAAGTCAGCTTGGGCGAGGAAGTAGGGCAAATCAGTGGTTGGGTCGCAGGTCGCCCATTCGTAGAGGAACCGAGCAAAGACGATCCTCGCGCGGGGGAAAAACTCGCCTGGAACTACAAGTACGGCTATAACTGGGGAGACAACGCCGCGATTTACCCTTTCTACTGGAAGTACCGAGACATGGATTCGGGCAATATTGAGCGCACACTCAAGTTCAACTTCCACTTCTTGAACTTTAAAGGTCGTGTCAATCAGGATCCAAAACCCGAATTGATTCCGGGCGATGATAAATATCGTGCTATCTACGTGCAGGTGCTTGAGCCGTTTGATGTTAAAAACACGCAGCTTTTGATCCAGCGCTCGATCGATGATCGCAAAGCGGATAACAGCTACCTGTACCTAGGCTTCCAACGTCGTGTTCGTCGTCTAGCAACAGAACAGGTTACCGACGCCTTCCTTGGCTCGCAGCTCATGATCGAAGACTTTGAAGGCTACAACGGCCGTGTTTCAGACATGAACTGGACTTACTTGGGAACCCAAGATGTTATGTTGCCCTTCTTCAATCACGATGAAGTGGAGCTTGATCCCGAGACGCACCAAGACGATGAAGGTTATCAAGTCGTGGCCATGGGTGACAAAGGTGGATGCTACCCACAGGTGAATTGGCAGCTGCGCAAGGCCTATGTACTTGAGTCTTCTCCCGTAATGGAAGGGCACCCTGTGAGCAAACGCGTTCACTATATCGATGCTCAGACTTTCACGATTCCGCGCACCAATATTTACGATGCCGCAGGTAAGTTGTGGAAGACCTTCATCATCGGTCAGGCGAACCCCGAGCGTCACTTACCTGTGAACAAGGGTTCAGGTGTTTCGATCGACGATGGTGTGACCATGATCAACGTACAGCAAATGAAGTGCACCACGGCTCAGTTTAAAGGGCAGGTGGATAAAGAACTCAATCCTGAGTCGCTCTTCACTGTGCAGAACATGCGTGTGAAAGGCCGCTAGGTCTTCTCTGGGTGCCGAGGCTGGCTCGGCACCCGTCTTTTTATTGGAGTTGTTATGACTGGCCTATATCGCCACTTTATTAACGGGGAATTTGTTGAAAGCGAGGAGCGTTTTCCAAAATACAGTCCCCTGAACAATGCTCATATCGCCGACATATGCGAAGCATCCAAAGCGGATGTCGATGCCGCCGTTAAGGCAGCGAAAGCCGCTATGAAGGGCCCTTGGGGGCGAATGACCGTAGAGCAGCGCGTTGCTAAGCTGTATGCCGTTGCTGATGAAATTACGCGCCGTTTCGATGAGTTTGTGGCCGCTGAGATGCAAGATACTGGGCAGACTAAACACGTAATGGAGCACGTATTCATTCCTAGAGGTGCAGCTAACTTTAAGATTTTTGCGGACGTCATAAAAAACGTGCCGACAGAAACCTTTGAGATGGCGACACCCGATGGACGCGGCGCCATTAACAGCGCAATTCGAATTCCCAAGGGGGTAATTGCTGTAGTTTGCCCCTGGAATGCGCCATTTTTATTAATGACCTGGAAGGTTGGGCCAGCGTTGGCTTGCGGTAACGCAGTGGTTGTAAAGCCCTCTGAGGAAACCCCCGCAACGGCGACGCTGTTGGCTGAGGTGATGCGAGACGTCGGTATTCCCGATGGCGTGTACAACGTAGTACACGGGTTGGGGCCAAACTCGACCGGTGAGTTTTTGACATCACATAAAGACGTGGACGCGATTACTTTTACCGGCGAAACCCAAACCGGTGCCGCGATTATGGCCGCAGCTGCGAAGGGTATTCGCGATGTGTCGTTCGAACTGGGCGGAAAAAATGCCGGCATCGTATTTGCGGATTGTGACTTTGACAAAGCGATCGAAGGCATCACCCGCAGCGCGTTCTTGAACACGGGGCAAGTGTGTTTGGGCACGGAACGAGTCTATGTGGAGCGCCCCATTTTTGATCGTTTTGTGGCTGCGCTTAAAGACAAAGCAGAGGCCTTTGTGCCCGGCAATCCGGCTCTCGATAGTACGACGTATGGCCCACTGATCAGCAAAGAGCATCAGTCGAAGGTGCTGTCTTACTATCAAAAAGCGGCCGATGAGGGCGCCACGATCGTGACCGGTGGTGGCGTACCTGATATGCCAGCAGAGCTTGCAAGCGGTGCGTGGGTTCAACCGACTATCTGGACTGATCTGCCTGAGACCGCATCGGTGGTGCAAGATGAGATCTTTGGGCCCTGCTGTCACATACGCCCCTTCGATACCGAAGAAGAGGTGATCGAACTGGCTAACGCAACCGACTACGGCCTTTCAACCACGATCTGGACTAATGACATCGGGCGAGCACATCGCGTCGCCGGCTCGGTTGAAGTGGGTATTACCTGGGTAAATTCGTGGTTTTTACGAGATTTGCGAACGCCCTTTGGAGGCTCGAAGCGATCCGGTATCGGGCGCGAAGGTGGTGTTCATTCTTTGGAGTTCTACACCGAGCTCCGCAATGTATGTATCAAACTGTAACGTCGGCTAGTCAGCCGAATACGAAGTAAGAGGAGCCTTTTTGTGGCAAATAAAGTGAAATGTGCCCTGATTGGATCGGGGAATATTGGTACCGATTTGATCTACAAGATTCAGCGTAGTGAGTTCTTGGAGCCCGTTTGGATGGTGGGTATTGATCCAGAATCTGAGGGGCTTGCCCGAGCGCGAGATATGGGTCTGAAGACCACGGCGGAAGGTGTTGACGGCCTGCTGCCCCACGTTAAAGCAGATGGAATTCAGATCGCTTTTGACGCAACTTCGGCTTACGTGCACGCCGAAAATTCGCGCAAGTTGAACGAGCTAGGCGTATTCATGGTTGACCTGACACCGGCTGCAATTGGGCCTTTGTGCGTACCTCCGGTGAATTTGAACGAGCTCGAAAACACCATGAACGTGAATATGATTTCGTGTGCGGGCCAGGCGACGATCCCGATCGTGCACGGTGTTAGCCGTGTTCAATCTGTTGAATACGCCGAGATCATTGCCAGTCTCGCTTCGAAGTCGATCGGCCCCGGTACTCGAGCGAATTTGGATGAATTCACTTACACGACTTCAAACGCGGTTTGCAAAGTGGGTGGGGCGCGCAGAGGTAAAGCGCTTTGCATCATCAATCCGGCGGATCCTCCGATGATTATGCGCAATACCATCTACTGTTTAACCGATGATGAGCCAGATCAAGAAGCGATCACGAAGTCCTTGATGGACATGATCGAGCAAGTACAGCGCTATGTGCCTGGGTACAAGCTGGTGAACGGCCCCGTTTTCGAAGGCAATAAAGTGGGTGTGTTTATGGAGGTCGCTGGCCTCGGTGATTATTTACCAACTTATGCCGGTAACTTAGACATCATGACGGCGGCAGCCTGCCGAACGGCAGAAATGTACGCAGAGAAAATTTTGAAAGGTGAGTTTGTGTTAGAGGGGGCCGCCTAATGAGTAATGAAGTAGTGCGTGACGTTATTGTCCACGACATGTGCTTACGCGATGGTATGCACGCTAAGAAAGAACAGATTTCCACCGAGCAAATGCGTACGGTTGCCGCTGCGCTTGATAAGGCGGGTGTGCCAATTATTCAGGTATCGCATGGCGCGGGTTTAGGGGGTAATTCACTGCAGCATGGCTTTGCACCGCACGCGAACGAAGAGTACTGGGATGCTGTGGCGCCCGTGTTGACGCGCGCGAAAATGTCAGTCTTGTTGATACCCGGTTTGGGCACCATGAACGAACTTCGCTCCGCATATGAGCACGGTGTGCGGGCGGTACATGTCGCTACCCATTGCACAGAAGCCGATACTTCGCCACAGCACATCGCCTGTGCTCGAGAGTTGGGTATGGATACAGCGGGCTTTTTGATGATGGCCCACTTGAACACCACCGCGGGCTTGGTCGAAGAAGCCAAAAAGATGGAGTCTTACGGTGCTCAGACCGTTTATGTGACGGATTCCGCCGGTTATATGATTCCTGAAAACGTGGTTGAGATTGTGACCGCGCTTCGCAATGAATTAAAACCAGAAACCGAAATTGGCTTCCACGGCCACAATAACCTAGGTATGGGGACAGTGAACTCAATCGAGGCGGTTCGGGCTGGTGCTACGCGCATTGACGCATCCGTTGCCGGCTTGGGTGCGGGCGCGGGTAACACCCCTCTCGAGGGCTTTGTTGCAGTATGTGAGCGGGTTGGCATCAAGACGGGCTGTGATCTTTTTGCCTTGATGGATATGGCCGAAGACATCATCTTCCCGATGATGGACCACATCGTACGTGTCGATCGATCGTCACTCACGCTGGGTTTTGCGGGCGTCTACTCTACCTTCTTACTTCACGCGAATCGCTTGGGCGAGAAATATGGTATTCCGCCGCGCGACATTCTGATGGAGCTAGGCCGTAAGAAGATGATCGGTGGTCAAGAGGACATGATTGAAGATACTGCTTTAACCATGCTGAAGGAACGCCAAGCGATTCAGGCTGGAGCTTAAGGGCTATGGCGTCTATTGAAACTATAGTGATCGTAGGCGCCAGTGGCGAAATGGGGCGAGCTTTTTGCAGCGATTTGCTGGCTCGCGGGTACCGCATTGTGGCGGTCGCGCGCAGCCTTGCAAATCTTGAGGTTATGGCATCCAGCACGAGCCGATTGGTTTTGTGCGCAGCCGATATCAGCCAAGACTCCGCTGCCGATTCGATACGGGGGTGTCTAGACGGCCCTGTTCGAGCGGTGATCCACGCGCCAGGTGTACCGCCAGCGGGTGGTATTGTTGATGCGCCTACCGATGCCTTGAATATGGCATTCAATATCAAGGTGGGTGGATTTATTCGCTTGGTACGGGCCGTGGATAGGCATCTCACCGAAAACGCGCGGTTGATTGCGATTGGAGGTCATTATGGTTTTGAACCCACCGCTTACGCTGCGGGTCCCGGTGTTGCGAATGCAGCGCTGGTGAATTTGGTTCGCCAATATTCCTGGCTGTACGGCGAGCGCGGCGTCACCGCGCATATGCTGGCGCCGGGGCCGGCTGATACTCCGAGATTGCGCGCTGTGGCTCAAACTCGGGCGGATCGGGATGGCCTAGCCATAGGCGAGGTGCTTGAGCAAATGGCCTCGGAGTCAACACTCAAAGAACTCACCTCAGTCGAGAGTATCGTCTGGGGTATTTCGGTACTGCTCGACCCGAATGCCAGAGCGATGGCGGGAAGTACCTTATTTATGGATTCAGGTAGACGTCACGGTCTGCCATAGGAGAACACATGCCTATCATGCAGGTGCATTTGCAGACGAGCGCCTATTCGCAAGAACAAGTTCATCATTTTTTAGAGCGAGCCAGCCAAGTCTACGCTGAGGTCCTCGAGAGTCCGATTGAGCGAGTAAGAATCTTTATTCACGACTATCCCGCGGAATTTATCGCGGTGGGTGGAAAAGTGACCTCTGACTCGGGGGTTCTGGCGCCATTTTTCGAGGCCTTTTTAATGGAAGGGCGTCCACTCTCTCAGCAGCACGCTGTATTGGAGCGAATCACCGATGTATTAGTTGAGTGTTTCGAGGCCGATCGATCTCTGATTCGCGGGGTTTGCAATATGGTGTCACCCGAGCGGTGGGGTATCGCGGGGAAACCAGCAGCGGCAGCTCGAGCAGCCGAACTGGCAGCGCGAGAAAACCTCAATAGATAACTTTGTAAGCCTGTTATAGAATCCGGAGAGGACGCGTGAATACAGCAGTCCACAACGACAATAAAAAAATAGGTTATGCGATGTCGACGGGTTCTACAGAGTTAAATGTAGATGAGGTAATCCCCCACATCACCTTCTCGGGGGCTGAGGGAAAAGTTTGGTTAAACGAGCAGCGCGTCATGCTCTTCTCTCAAACGGCTTTGGGTAAATTTCGAAGAGAAGTGCTCGAAACCCTGGGGCGTGAGCGCACCAAAGCGTTTTTTCTTCGTCTTGGTTACCAGCTTGGCATGCTTGACGGTGAACTGGCGCGAACCTCGAAACCCAATTCTACCTTGCTCGAACGTTTTATGATTGGGCCAGAGCTGCATGCGCTACGCGGTATGGTTCTGCCCGAGGTTTGTAAGCTTGAGCTTGGTGAAGACGGTGAACCATTCTACTGCGAGGTGTGCTGGAATCATTCTTATGAGGTCGAAATCAGCCAGGTAGAACTCGGAATCTTAGACGAACCCGGCTGCTGGAATTTGGCGGGCTATGCCAGTGGGTATACATCGACGCTTCTGCAGAAAGAAATCATATTTCAAGAGGTTGCCTGCCGCGCCTGTGCTCACGACCACTGCATTGGCGTGGGAATGGAGGCAAGAGAATGGGACAACTACGAGGAAATTAAGTCCTATTACGAGAAAGACCCGGTTTTAGACGAACTCCTTGAGCTGCAGACACACGTTAACGCCCTCAAGGATTCCTTGATGGAGCGCGATACCCTTGCCGGTGTCGTTGGAGAGTCAAAGCCGTTTAAAAATGCCCTCAAGATGGTGACTCGTGCGTCCGACAGTAAAGTCTCTGTTTTACTGCTCGGTGAGACGGGGGTAGGTAAAGAAGTCATGGCGCGCGCATTGCATCGTTCTTCAGATCGCGCCGACAAGCCCTTTATTGCCGTGAACTGTGCTGCGATTCCGCCGGATCTGATCGAGGCTGAGTTGTTCGGCGTGGTTAAAGGGGCGTTTACCGGAGCAAATGCCTCTCGCCCAGGGCGATTTGAACGCGCTGATACGGGTACTTTGTTCTTAGACGAGGTGGTTGAACTGACACCTCGAGCGCAGGCGAGTCTGTTGCGCGTGCTGCAAGAGCAAGAGTTTGAGCGGGTAGGTGACAATACCGTTCGTAAGATTGATATTCGCCTGGTTGCGGCAACGAACGAAGATCTGAGTGATGCGGTGGCCGCAGGGCGCTTTCGTTCGGACCTGTATTACCGTCTGAGTGCTTTTCCGGTTCGCATTCCTTCTCTGCGCGAGCGTAAAGAGGATATCCCGTTATTCGTTGATTTCTTTCTAAACAAGTATCAGGTGCTTTACGGTAAAAAGGTACGCGGTGTATCGGACAAAGGGCTCGAAATGCTCAAGGCCTACCACTGGCCCGGCAATATCAGAGAGCTCGAGAATGTTATGGAGCGCGCTTTAATTTTGGCCGAGTCTGGTGGCTACATCAGCATGGATCTGATTTTGGGTCCTTCCATTGGTTCGGTGGTCGAGACCAGCCATACAGTGGATGACGATGGCTCCCTCACCAGTAATGATCAGAAAACATTTGTGAATGGCACGAAAGATATTGCCGGCTACATGCTCGATAATCAGCTAGGACTAGAAGATCTTGAAAAGACGCTGTTGTTAAAAGCCTTAGAGCGAGGTGGCGGTAAAGTCTCGAAAGCGGCGCGACTGGCCGGTATGACGCGGCCGGCTTTCGCTTATCGTCTGAAGAAAAACGGGATTGAGGTGTAGTATATTTGAGTGCGTTGGTGCGTTGGTGCGTTGGTGCGTTGGTGCGTTGGTGCGTTGGTGCGTTGGTGCGTGGGTGCGTTGGTGCGTGGGTGCGTTGGTGCGTTGGCAGTGAGTTTCGCGCCGGCCTTGCCATCCGCTCGAGAGCGCGCGCCCTCTTGCTCTCGGTTGCTAAGGATCGTGCGTGAGCCTCAAACTGTATAATAAGCCGGAGTGCCCGTTTTGTTGGAAGGTGCGCTTGGTGGCGGCTTTCAAAGGCTTGGCTCTCGAACTTCAAGATATCGACACGCAACATAAGCCTGATTGCTTTCTTGCCCTGAATCCGGCGGGCACTGTTCCCGTCCTAGACGACTCAGGTGAGATTGTCTGTGGTTCAGAAGAGATTGTTCGTCATTTATCTGCTGTCGCTCCAATTGATCGCAATCTCGATCTAGAGTCAAATGCCGCTTGGGAGTGGCATGACTATGCTAATAGTGTTCTCGGCGACGGGACCAAACAGTGGGTGTTTCAACATCGCGATGGTTCTCCCGACGATTTGGATGAGGCTCTGATGGCGCGCTGTGAATCCAATTGGTTGGCGTCCCTAGCGTTTGTTGAATCGAAAATTGACGAGGGGGGGTGGTTAGCCGGGCCTCAACCCTCACTTGCTGATTGTGCTGTATTTCCCCGATTAGCCCTCGGATTGCGTTACGGATTGCCCCGCTTGGATACATACCCTAGTCTGCGGGCGTGGTACGAATCTTTGGCGCGCTCAAAGGTTGGGTTGCGGGCGTCTGCTTGGGTTACACCTAAATAAAAATTCCGCTCAAGGCGGCGGGAAGTTGGGAAGCCAAGCGAGCTATCAGGAAAGAACTGGGTTGCTCTTTTGTGAGGGCGGTTCTTTCCTAGGATTTTGCTTGAAGGTCAGCTCAGGTTGTCTTTGAAAAAGTCTTCAAGTAAACGCGAAAAGGCATCCTTGTGCTCAATTTGGGTCCAGTGTCCACAGCAGCCAAAGATATGCAGCTGACTCTTTTCGATGAGCTTGTTCAGAGTGAGTGAAGTTT
The DNA here is from genome assembly GCF_009910365.1 of Aequoribacter fuscus. Classification (NCBI taxonomy): domain Bacteria; kingdom Pseudomonadati; phylum Pseudomonadota; class Gammaproteobacteria; order Cellvibrionales; family Halieaceae; genus Aequoribacter; species Aequoribacter fuscus. The sequence goes on from NZ_CP036423.1 coordinate 594,580, forward strand.
CAAGTGGAATGACTTTGTCGTCTCGGCCATGAATCAAAAGAACTTCATGCCGAATCCCCTTAATTTCGGCATAAGAGTGGGACATTGCATCTACCCATCGTTGCCGAGGCGCAGGAAACATGCTCTCGTAAGCGTTACGTGTACTCTCGCGTAGGCTGGCCTCATATCGGCTTCGTACAATCGAATCGGCCACCAGCGAATTGTCGTAGGCGAAGATGTTCATTATCGACTTCATCCCATCGAGCGACGGCGTATAGCCCCAGACCGCATCTAACCCCCGGGTAATCTTGAATGGCACGCCCACAGAGCCCATTAATATGACTCGTTTCACTCTATCAGGATGATGAATAGCCAGCGCCAAGGCCATTGATCCACCAAATGAATTGCCCACGAGATTTACTTTTTCGATATTCAGCTGGTCGAGCAGGGCCACGATTTGATCCAACCAGGTTTGTCGATTGAAGACTTGGTCAGTGGGGAATTCGGTAAAACCGAATCCCACCAAATCTGGGGCGATCAAACGAAATGATCCTTTAAGTGCTTCAAACGTCAAGCGCCAGTTTGCCCACGCACTCACGCCCGGGCCAGACCCATGCAAAAGTAAGACAGGCTCGCCCTGACCGATGTCATGGTAGTTAGTGCGTATTTCTCCGGTGAGGCATTGTTGGCCTATCTCGGGATTGCTGGAATTCATAGGGTCTTGCTCCGGATTAAACTTTACTGAGGTGAAATATCATACCAGAGTAGGCCCCTCGTATGGCTTTATAAGCGTTTTGTTACAGCCTTAAGTGAGGCTCGCTCGTGAATTTAGCGTTGAGACGCCATGTCGTCTGAGCCACCAAAACGCCTCCACTTTGATGCAGAGTCCTCCTGTGATTGCTGCGCAACTCCCAAGTTTGACTAACTTCGCAGATGGACTCTGCTTGACGCAACCCACTTGTACGCTCACTGTACAGCACGCCTTGGCAGGTTGATTTAAGGTTTGATCCAAATCGCTGAGGTCACAGCTCGTTCTTGAATGCTGGTAGGTTGAGGCGCCTCAATACCCAAAGTTTTAGCGTCGTAAGTCGACCATCTCGGTGTGGGTATCTCGAGCACGCGGGCATAGTAAAACGCGTGTTGTTCCGGATTGTATTCGGGGTCTTGCCACGTGCCACTTAACTGCGGGCTACCGATGGTGTTAGTGTAAGTCGCTGAAGTGACGTCCACCGTGTTTCCAACACTGTTAGGTTGCGCGGTATCAAATTTGGCTTCGCGATTAGGAGAGAGCGCCACATCAAAAATCTTCTCGTGTGACTTACCTTTATTGTCCACCCAGCCTTTAATGATTTGGATACGGTCCAAGTTGGCGGCTAAAGCGTCCTTACTGGCGTGCACGATGAAAGTGGGGCTTCGGTCGTCTCTGGCAGTAAGCTTGCCACCCATCGGGACGCCTTTAGCGTATGCACTTTTGATCCAATTGGGATCGGACAATAAGTCATCGTCTAGATTAAATCCCGCAAAAAAGCGTACCTGAATCCGCGTGCCCGATGTCGCATAGGTTTCTTTTGCGCGCATGGCATCAAATAACTCGTCGCGCGTATTCTCGCGGGCCCATATCGCCGCTAGACCTGCCGCTCCCCAGCGCTCAGCGCGCTGTGCCTCTTCGGGTAACAGGTACATTTGTTTTAAGCGAATGGTCGCGCTGCCATCCAGTAAGGGCAGTTTGCCGTGGTAGTTGTCTTCTTCGATTGGTGAGCTGGCATTATGTCCATCACTGGAGCCAATCACACCAAAGCGATAGGGGTTGTAGTTACGTTCGTGAGCAAATTCGATGCCGGTGCGAAGAGCGTCGCGCATGTAGCTGCCCCTGGGCTTAGAGTTTTGTGTTTCACGCCCCAACATCTGGTTGACGATTTCAAAATCAGCGAAGGGGTCATTGGGTGAGAGTGTAGGGTGAGTTTCGGAGCTCCCCTTTACCTGAAAGATTTCGCTGAGGGGCTCGTTGGCGATTCGGCGCTCGGCATACTCTGGCGTTATTGGCTCGCCTAGGTAAGTCGTGGTTTCGTACATGCGGCCATTACTCACGTTGCCATTGTGTGGGATGGCGATATTATCAAGGCCTTGCGTTCTCTGAGCCTCAAGCGCACTCCAAAGGTCTTCGGGATTCTCTGAATCGAGCGAGCTAAATGGCACCCTTGGGCCTCTGTTGCCGCGGTAAATCACATTGCGATGAAGGTTCTCGGCATTGGGCATAGAGCTCCACTCGTACCCGATGAAGGCGGTAAAGCGCCCGGGGTCATTATGCCTTTCGGCGGCTTCGATGGTGTTTTGCCAAGTGGTCTGCACGATTTCGTCGACGTTGTCTATTTGCAGATCTTTCAGACTAAAACCCGGCGCGATTCTCAGAAATAACCAGGTATTCAGCAAGCGCCCGTCCTCAAGCAACCTCTCGCGAATCGAACGCTTGGCAAGGATGGTGTCGGGTACCGCCTCGCGCACCACACCCAAAAACTCGGAGTGATCGGTAACCGCCGCAAAGTCCAGGGGTTGTTTTAAGCGTATCGCTGTACCCAGGGGGTGCTTGATCGTCCCGCCTTTGGCAAAAGTATAGGCGTCATCGGGCAGACCGCGAACTCCCATGGTGTAGGCATCAGTAGAGTAAGAAGTGTGAATGTGCAGATCGCCAAAGAATACATTTTTGGTGGGTGACGCAGGCGTGGCGGGTTTTGCGGGCGTCGCCATCGTTGAAGATTCGTCGTATTCGGGATGTAAACTTGGATCTTCTACAGGGCTGCACGCACTAATGAGTAACAGACTCAACAGCGCGCATACCGGTCTAGACAAAGAAAAGCTACTGTATCGTGGCGTCAGCATGATGTTGCCTTTGTTCAATTAGCCCGTGACCAATGGTTCACATCCGGTTCCGTTCAGGCAGTCGAGTACCTGCCGCTGGTGAATCTCTGGTAAGGCGACAAACTGATTACGCAGTGTTTTGATGCATTTAGCTTGATAGGGAAAGGGTTTCTGAACCCATTCTTCACCATCGACTCTGCATACGACTTGCTCGTGACCTTCGATGAGCGCTTTCGCATTTGCCAGCATGACCGGGACATACACGCGTCCAATCTCACTCAAGAGTGGCCGGAGTCGATCTTGCGCATCAGCAAGGGCCAAGAAGCCATCGTCGGCAACAGTAATACCCGATAAATCGTCGATCCACTGAGTCCACGCGACAATCCGTGGAGCATTATGCATAGTCAGTTTTTGGGGGGTTGGATCAAACAGCGCTAACTGTGTGAGTTGTCCGAACAGCGCGAAATCGCCAGCGCCAGGTCTGCTACCCAGCAGAAACCGTTGTCCAGTGAGCGTCTTATCGAGTATGTCCAGCAAACGGTGATAGCTATCTTCAATCAATGGGCCGGTGGTTTGGTTTGACCCCACGACCCAAAGCCGATCAATTTGCCGTTGAGCAAACAGTTCGCCTCGGGCTTGTAGTTCCGTTTCAGAGAGTGTGGTGTTGCTCCAACGCGGCAATACCGCAGCGGCTTGCTCGGCGTCAGCCTGATACGCCCAACGGTAGTGGAACATGGGCTTGGTCAGCCACTCGTCGGCGTAGTCTTCAATGAGTGCGTCGATAAATGCTAGCGCTGGATCATTAGGGCGTACCTTTCGTTCGGTGTGGCGCGCATCAAGCTCGCTGATTAGGGGGGTGCTGTCAAATCGAGCGTGATCCTCGCCCGGAAACACCAAATAGGGGATAACAGGTACCTTAGGTCTAGGGAGTGCTTCATCTTCTGCGGTGTATTGCGTAACGGTTCTATGCGGAATGCGGCGATACCTAAGTACCGCCAACATTTTACGGGTATAGGGTGACCCAGGCATGCCGGCAATGGTAAGCGTTTGGTTCATGCGTTTACTCCACTAGTGGGCTTGTTCGCTTACCTTACCATGCCAAACTAAAAGTGCTACGGGGTCAGGTCGACGATTTCTTTGACTAGGTCGGCAATTTGATTGCGCGGGTAATCAAGAACCGCCATGTCTTCGTCGCTCATGTCAAAGCTAACGGTTGCACCAGGGCCAGCGAACAGAATGATGTTCGGGAAGAAGGGGTGTTCTTCGTCACGAACTTCGAGCTCTACGGGGTTACCGGCGGCAGCAAACCAAAGTTCTAGGTATTCCTTCCAGCTGAGGTTTTCGTCGCCTATCAGATAACCTTTGCCGTTCTCGCCGTTTTCTAGCGCATTGCAGGTAGCGATGGCCAGCGAGTGAGTGCTGATGTGGTTGGTGCCACCTTTGGGTGCAAACACCGGGATGTCGGGGATATGACCACGTGAATAGTGCACCAATGCATCCAAATGCGGTGCGGAAACGCTTTCTAAATGACCTAGCACGAAGGGCGGGTTTAAGGCGCAAACGCTGAAGTTCTCGTCGGCTAGGGCTAGTGCACCTTGGGCAGCGTTGTGGCGTGAAGTGACGTAAGCGTCGACGCCAATCTGCTGTGGCGCGACCTGGGGGTAAAAGGTGCCAATCAATACCGATTTTTTGATACCCGCATCTTTTGCGGCTTGGAAAAAGCGTGGCACCGCAATATCGTTGGCCTGGGTGTAAAACGCCTCGGGTGTGATGGAGCCGTCTTGTGGGATGTTTCTGACATCCGCCGCTGCAGAGAACACCAGTGCATCGAAGCCTTGCAGGCGACCATCATCAATATTGTCGTAGATATAGTTTCCCTCTAGGTGTTTAAAACCAGCGAGTGGGCCAGATTCGGCTGCTTTGCGCGACATAATGGTGACATCGTGTCCGCGCTTTTGCAGTTCTAAAGCGATAGTGCCGCCAATAAGGCCAGAGCCGCCAACAACCAATACCTTCATCGTGATTCCCTTTTCATGATTTGTGTCGTGTGTTGATGAAAGCGAATTTTCCTCGAGTTTACATCGTCTGTTTGGGTGCCAGAAATCTAGCCACTAGAGAACCAACGATTAGAAACACCCCTAAAAGTGCGAGAACCCTTTGGCGTCAACCGGTTTGCCATCTACAGTAAGTGTCCGTTCCGTGACGACTAAACCAATGACCCTGCAGGTGTCTGGCGGAGTGATGCTTGCCGGTAGGGTAAAACAAAGCTGGTAGTCCTCGCCTGCGTGCAGGGCGAGCTCTAACGCGCGCTGATGACCCATGCTATCAAGTAAGGCTTGCGACAAGGGTATTTGACTCGACAAAAGCTCGGCGCCAATACCGCTGGCTGTTAGGGTGTGATTCAAGTCTGCCAGTAAGCCATCGCTAATATCGATACAGCTGGTGGCGATGCCTGCCAGTTCTTGTCCCAATGCCAATTGCGGTTGGGGATAGCACCAAGCATCATGCAGAGCTTGATAGTGGTCGTCGTTGTCGATATCGAGTTCGCCAAGTTCTAGCGCTAGGCCCGCGCCTGCGTCTCCTAGTGTGTTCGATACGCAGATGACATCCCCGAGTTTGGCACCAGAGCGTTTAAGCACGTTTTGTGGTGCCACTGACCCGTGCACCGTAACGCTAATGCACAAAGGACCTTTGGTGGTATCGCCGCCCACTAAGGGGCAGTCGAAGATGTAAACGGCTTTGGTCACTCCTTCACTGAAGCTGCGCAGCCACCATTCGTCTTGCTCTGGTAGGGTAAGCGCTAGCGTAATGCCTAAGGGTTTGGCGCCCATGGCGGCCAGATCGCTGACCGCGCTGGCAATGCTGCGATAGGCGATGACTTCGGGTAGTGTGTGATCGCTAAAATGCACGCCAGCTACCGCTGTATCGACAGACACCACCAGGTGTTCACCCTCGGGGACACGCAGTAGTGCCGCATCGTCCCCCACGCCGAGTTCGACATTGCTGCCAAAGTCGAGACCGGTAAAGTAGGTTTTTATGAGGTCGAATTCGCCCATGGCGCTATCGTTAAGTAGTGACGTGGTTTTTGAACATGGGTTTAGGCATTTGCCTCAGCCCATCTACAAGCCAAGCTCGACGGTGCGCAGACCGCGGGCGGCTTTGTCTAGGACACCATTGATGTATTTATGACCGTCGGTCGCGCCGAATTTGCGGGTCAAAGATACCGCTTCGTTGATCACCACTTTAAACGGCACGTCCAAGCGTTCTTTCAGCTCGAACAAGCCCATTCTTAGAATGGCCAGTTCGACAGCATCCAAATCATCCAACTTACGGTCGAGTAGCGGCTCTAAATAGGCGTCGATTGAGGCATGGGTTTTAACCACGCCGTGCAGCAAAGCCTGAAAATATTCGAGGTCAACGTGCGAAAAATCGTAGTCGATACGAAATTCTGCTTCGATATCGGTCGACGATTGCTCGTTCATATGCCAGCGATACAAGGCTTGCACTGTGTAGTGGCGCGCCTTGTGTCGCTCGGCCGAGATGGTATTAATGGTTTTGGTCACTTAGCCTACCTGCGCCAAGAGATCGACCATTTCGATCGCAGAGGTTGCGGCTTCGGCGCCTTTGTTACCTGCTTTGGTGCCAGAGCGTTCAACGGCTTGCTCGATGGAATCAACGGTAAGGACGCCAAACGCAATGGGCAAACCATATTCTAGACTGACTTGAGCAATGCCTTTAGTACACTCACCGGCAACGTGTTCAAAGTGAGGTGTGCCGCCACGAATCACGGCGCCAAGTGCGATGATGGCGTCGGTGCCGCCGGCCTTAGCGATTTTTTGGCACACTAAAGGAATTTCGAAAGCACCTGGTGCGCGCACGATTTTCATTTGCTCATCGCTTACACCGTGACGACGCAAGCTGTCGATCGCGCCTTCTAGCAAGTGCTCTACGACAAAACTATTCCAGCGACCCACCACTAAGGTGTAATGACCCTTGCCTGAGGCCAAATTGCCTTCTACGGTTTGGATTGCCATGTTAAGACTCCTCTACTCGAGTGATTGTGCCACTCGGATCAATAAAACTGTTCACTTCTAAATCAAAGCCCGAGAGCGCATTGTACTTCATTGGCGCACCCAACAGCGAGATTTTACGCACACCTAAGTCCTTTAGGATTTGCGACCCTGTGCCGATGCGGCTGTAAATAGGCGTCCGCTTGGGTTGTACAGCATCAGGTGTGCCCAGCGCCATGTCGACACTGTGTAGCAGAGTGTCGCTGCTTTCGTCGTTGGCTAGTATGACTGCAACACCATGCGTTTGTTGCGCCAGGTAGGCAATGGCGCTGCTGGCGTCCCATGAATTCACGTCGGCGACTTGCGTGCCGATAATATCTCGCAGTATCGACTGTACGTGCATGCGCACAGGGACTGTTGTGTCCGCTGTTATTGCCCCTTTGGTCAGTGCAATGTGCATTAAGTTATTGGCACGGTCTCGGTAGGCGACCAGATTAAACTCGCCGTGCTTAGTGTGAATCGTCCCTTCGCGCTCGCGTTCAATGGTGCGCTCGTTACTCAGTCTAAAGTGAATCAGATCGGCGATGGAGCCGATCTTTAAATCCCACTGTTTGGCAAACTCTCGCAACGCTTCGCCGTCGGCTAAGTATCCTTCCGACGCTAAGATATCGGCAATGACGGCACTGGGAGAGCAGCCCGCTAAGCGCGCGTAGTCAGCGGCTGCCTCGGTGTGGCCGGCTCGGTTTAGAACGCCACCGTCCTCCGCGGTCAGCGGGAAAATGTGTCCCGGCTGAACAATATCTTCAGGTTTCGCGTTGGGTGCCACCGCGACTTGAACGGTCAAAGCGCGGTCGGCCGCAGAAATACCGGTATCGATACCGTGTCGCGCTTCGATTGATAGCGTAAAGTTGGTTTTCTCGGCGCTGGTGTTTTCGGCCATCAAGGGTAAGTTTAGCTGGCGGCAGCGTTCTTTCGTCAACGCAAGGCACACCAAGCCCTTGGCTCTGCGCGCCATAAAGTTCACATGGTTCGCGGTGATATGGTCAGCGGCGACCATCACGACCCCTTCAGAACTGCTGTCTTTGTCATCGTCGACCAATACAACCATGTGGCCGCGACGCAAATCGGCAATCAGTTCGTCTACTGTGTTTAACATGCTTTGAAATTCCTAAATTTTGCTTAGCGGTTTAAAAAACCGTTTTCGGCCAGAGTCTCTAAACTCAGGCCCTGAGGTTTGGCGGCCTCACTCCCCATAAGAAGTCGCTCGAGGTAGCGCGCGATTACGTCCACTTCTAAATTGATGGAGGTGCCAACGTGGTAGCCACCGATAACGGTTTCAGCCATGGTTTGCGGAATGATGTTTAAGTCAAAGCGGCTGCCATTGACGGAGTTCACGGTCAGGCTGGTGCCGTCTATGCATATGGAGCCTTTGTGAGCGATGTATTTCGCGAGTTCGGCCGGGGCCTCAATTAAAAAGCGCCATGAGCGGCCCTCTTCATAGCGCTCGACAACTGTACCGATACCGTCGACGTGGCCGCTGACAATATGGCCGCCCAGACGAGATTCGGGCGTTAGGGCCCGCTCTAAGTTGACTTTGGTGCCGTTGCTCCAGGTGCCGACTGTGGTTAAGCTCAGTGTTTCGTTAGACACATCAGCCCAGTAGCCATCTCCGGGCAGGTCGACCACGGTCAAACAGACACCACTGGTGCAAATACTGTCTCCTAGCTGAACCCCGTGCAGTGGGAGCTTGCCAGATTTAACGCGAATACGAACATCGCCGCCGCGGGGCTCTATCGCAGCAATTTCGCCTACAGCTTCAATGATGCCGGTAAACATAGTGTTCCTATCTGCCTTAATGTGTGGGCTTGAACGTTAATTTTAAGTCGGGCCCGATTCGACGGGTGTCGATTAAACCGAAGTTTAGGCGCTGTGTCATGGTCGCTATGTCCATATGAACTAGACTTTGCGCATTATGACCAAGAATAACAGGCGCTTGATAAAGAATAAGTTCATCGATAAGGCCAGCGTTTAACCAGCTACCGGCGAGCCTTGGACCACATTCTAGTAGAATTTCGTTGGCCGGGGCGATCGCCATTAGCTGTAACAAAGCGTTTTTTAACCCAGCTGGCGTTTTGAGCGCAGCTACCTCGACGATATTTTCAGGGTTTATGTGGTCGGGCCGAGTAGTTTTGGGCTCTGCGCAAAATAGGGTTCGAGCGCCGCTCAATACCTTTGCGCCATTCGTGGTTCTGAGTGTCGAGTCAAAGACGGCACGCAGCGGTTGATGAGCGGTTGCCTCGCGTGCGAGATTGGGGTCGAGCGGAAGGTCGCCTTCTCGCACGTTAAGCTGGCAGTCATCTTCCAGCACTGTGCCCACACCCGTAATAACAAGTCCTGCTTCTGCGCGCAGTCGCTGTACATCGCGTCGCGCGCTGGGGCCAGTAATCCATTGGCTTTCGCCGTTTGCCAGGGCAATTTTGCCGTCTAGTGAGCAGGCAAGTTTGAGGCGCACTCGGCCGTAGCCGCGTTCGAGTCGAAGTAAAAACCCCTGCAACTGCTGTTTTACGGTATCGGCCAAGAGTCCGACTCGAACCTCAATGCCGGCGTGTTTAAGTGCTTCGAATCCGCTGCCCGCAACTTCGGGGTAGGGGTCTTCGATGGCGGCAACGACTTTGCTAATGCCCGCCTGAATGAGTGCCTGACTGCAAGGGCCGGTTCTACCCTGGTGATTGCAGGGTTCTAGAGTGACGTAAGCGGTTGCTCCACGCGCTTGCTCGCCGGCTTGCGCAAGCGCCATGACTTCAGCATGACCTTGGCCTGGGGGCTGGGTGTAGCCCTCGCCGACAATCTGCCCGTCTTTGACGATGACGCAGCCCACATGGGGGTTGGGTTTGGCGCTGTACTTGCCGTGCTCGGCCAGATTGATGGCCCGTTGCATGAGTTCTGTGTCGGAAAGATTGGTCACGTCTAGTCGCTGTCGGTTGAGTGTCGCAGAGTGTCAATGGCGTCTTTAAATTCCGAGATGTCTTGGAAGCTGCGGTAGACCGAGGCAAAACGCACGTAGGCGACCTCGTCTAAGGTGCGCAGTTCGCTCATGACCAGCTCGCCCAATACGCGTGAGCCAACTTCCCGCTCGCCGGTGGCGCGCAGCGCATGCTTAATACGCTGGATTACGGCTTCAACGGCCTCTACTGCTACCGGGCGTTTTTCAAGGGCGCGCTGAAATCCTGCGCGCAGTTTTTCTTCGTCGAAGGGTTCGCGCACGCCATTTTGTTTGACGATCCGCGGCATGACGAGCTCGGCGATTTCGTAGGTGGTAAAGCGTTCTTTACAGTCAAAGCACTCGCGGCGACGGCGCACTTGGTCACCCTCGGCCACTAAGCGGGAGTCGATCACTTTGGTATCGATAGCAGAGCAAAATGGGCAGTGCATGCGTAATCCTTGCAAATTTTGCGCGAATATTACCATGTTTCCGCAGCGTTGTTCTTGCGGTTGTTTGAGTGGACGTGCTTGTGTCGATTCAGTGCGCCTTGCGAGAGTGCAGCACTCAAATCTTTTTGGAGCAAAGGAGATCGATGGCGACCAAAATCTTGGGATTGGCGGGGTAAGTGGTTAGTTTGGTAATTTGTCTCACACAGGATCCTGCAATGCCACCAAAAACTCAGGCCATCGCTAGCACCTACTATGTCACCCTGCGTTTGCGCCACAATCACAGGCGCTATCTAACCGATCACCCCGATATTTGGTTTGCCGCTTTGGCTAAAGTCCAAAAAGAGCTTCCCACTCGGGTGCATGCCTTTGTATTGTTGCCCGATCATGCACACTTAATATGGACGCTTCCGAAAAAGGGCGGGCATATTGATCGTTGTCGGCGGCTTTGCGAGGAGTTTAGCGAGGAACTCGCGAACAGCACTGGTGCCAGCCGCCGCTTACACAAGGCGAATTTTAGATTGTTTAAAAGTTATTACCCCAGTACTCCAATTCATACGGTGTCGCAATTACGGCGGCTGCGCGACCATGTACATCAAGACCCTGTGCGTCATGGTTTGGTGAAGGCACCGAGTGAATGGCGCCATTCCAGCGGGTCTAAGTTTAATCCCTTGCTCGATTAAGCCGCTTTTGGGTTTTGCTTACGCGCCCTGATTCTGCCCGCTGCTATTTCTTTGTCTAAGCGCTTGGCGTAGTGGTCAAAATGCAGCTGTATGGTGTGCCTGGGGCTTTCGTAATAGTGTCCTGTATAGAACTTTTCGTCGTCGACGATGGCTTGGCGCATCGCCTGTGCGCTTGGGAGCGCGTATTCGCCCAAGAGATAGGGCGCCACAAGTTTAGACTGCTGCTCCGCGAAATTAACCAAAGTGGGCAAGGACTGAGCTAAGCCCATGTAAATTAAATTGGGCACCTCGGGTATAAACAAGCGCTTGAACAGTTTGGGTGGGTTGTTCTTCTCGTCGGCCTTAAATTGCGATTGGTCAAAGAACGGGAAGTCGATTTTGTAACCCGTGCACCAAATGATCACATCAAAGTCTGATTGCGTGCCGTCGGTAAAGTGAACGGTATCGCCTTCAAAGCGATCGATTCCTGTGCGGCCTTTAATGTCGCCAGAGCCCGCCCGCTGCAGAAACTCGCCTGATATCGTGCCGTGCGCCTGCCACACTTTGTAAGTAGGTTCGGGCAGACCGTAATCTTTTGGGTTGCCAATCACTTTTTTTGCCGTGACTTCCATCAGCCAGTTTTGAATGCTTTTGGGTACCCAGCCGGGCAACATGACTTTGTCGGCAGGTTTGCCGTTGATGTATTTTGGGAATACCCACACGCCGCGCCGCATCGAAATATGCAGCTCTTTGGTCAAAAAGCGCATCGACAGCTCAGACGCGATATCCATGGCTGAATTGCCAGAACCTACCACCAACACCCGTTTGTCGCGCATATCAATCGGGTCAAAGGGCGTGTTGTAGCTGTGCGCGTGAATTTGCTCCCCTGCAAATTCGCCAGAGTAGGCGGGCTCGGGCCAGCGCGGACTCCAGTGGTGGCCATTCGCAACGATCATGAAGTCGTAAGAGCGAGTGTGTCCGTCGGACGTGCGTACGGTCCATTGGCCGTCGTCCTCGCGATGTGCATTTTCCACTTTGGTGTTGAAGGTAATAGTCTCGCGCAGGCCAAAGTGGTCGGTGTAGTCGTTTAGGTAACCGAAGATATCACTGTGATGGGGGAAGTCTGGCCAGTCTTTGGGTACCGGGAACTCTTCAAAGCCCATACGGAATTTCGAGGTGTCAATATGCAGGCTTTGGTAGCAGGCCGACATGCCGTTGGGGTTTTTGTAATACCAGTTGCCGCCTACGTTGTCGGAGGCTTCAAAGCAGTCATACGTAATGTTGAATTCTTTGAGCCGTTTGATGGTGCTAATGCCGCTGGGGCCCGCGCCAATGACACAGCATTTTGGGGTGGTGTTCGCCGACATATTAGTAGCCTTGTATACAGATTATTGTTGGCTAAGCGTAAGTAGATTCTCAGGGTGTTGCAAGTTTGAGCACGAGCAACTGAGCGACGTTTGTGTGACCTGCATCACTCCTTGGTGGCGATCGTAATAAATCCTTACAAATCCTTACAGTTTTAACATAAACCATTTTGAATTAGGAAAAGTGATAAATTGATATTATTCAACGTTATATAACTTGCAAAAAATTGTTTGCCCTTTGAAGCCCCTGTGAGAATTCGAGTCTCAACCCTAAATCCCAAAGCTAAAAAAAGTGTTTTTGGCGGTGTTGGTCGCAAACTGGGTTTGGCGCTGTATTTGGTTTCTGTGTTAGCGGCGCAAAGTGCTAATGCGGTTGATGGGCAGTGCGCTAGCCGAGCCGATTTGTGGTTTGCAAATGATGAGTCAGGCAGTGTTGATGCGACAGAATTTGAGGGTGCGCTAAATTTCATTTATCAGGTGGCAGACTCTTTTGAGTATGACGCATCAACTGGGGCACAGGCAGGTATTATTGGGTGGGCAGATGAGCTTCAGCCTACTGATGTTATTGTTCCGATTACCGAGGATTTCAGGGATGTTGATGATGTAGGTCTTGTCGGGTCATTAACAACCGATGGTGATGGTAAAGGGGTTCGAGAGCTCTATACGGCCAGAGTTTCGGGTAGCAATGGCACACGCCTAGATTTGGCAACGCAGCGGTTGGCTTATTTGATTAACGCGGGCAATGGTGCTCGTGCAGGCGTGCCAAGCGTTGCGGTTATCTTAACTGATGCAAATCAGGGGCAGTTGGAGCAGGCGTTGAGAGGTGGTGGTGGCGCATGGATTAAGGCTGCTGAAAATTTGCGTGCAGCCGGTCCAGATGGCACTGAAGTTAGCGATTTGTCGGACGACGACTCAAACTTAGAAGATAGCCCGACGCTGTTCAAGTTCGAAACGTCTCCTGACATTCGAATCACAATTTCGGCCAGCGCGCCCGTGAAAGTTACCGGTGCGCAAGCGGTGGATCTGAGCCGCGTGGCTGAGGCGGCGCGTTTTGGTGAATTTGATTTGGGCTTTGCTTATCGCCCAGTTGAGACAAATCGCTTTAATGCCTTGGCGATGGTCTCTTACATTTATGACTTAGATCCGATTAACCAGAACGGTGGGATGTACGCTGATGAAAAAGGCGTGGTCTACTCGTTTGAAGGCTTATATGCCTTGACGGATAGCTTGAAAGTGGGTGGTAAAATAGCCCACAAACGCAGCTCGATTCGCGTAGATCGTGACAGCGGTGCCTTTATCGATGCCACGACCGATTTGCGTATCTTGCGAGAGCGCTATCACTTGGTCTGGAAGCTGGATGCCTTGGCCGAATATCGCTGGCTTGAGGTCGACGAGATTGGCGACGAGAAGCAAGGTGGTTTGCTAGGCCTCGAAGTACAGCTTAGCCCTAACTTCTCGATTGGTGGCGGTTACAACTTTACCGAGTTTAACGATCGCTTAACGGCGTTAGATTACGACGCCAAAGGTTGGTTTATTAATATCTCCGGACATTTCTAAACCTTCGATCTAGGTACATGCTCAAACCCCAGCGGCGCAAGCCTCTGGGGTTTTTTATTGCCCCAAGATGGCGATATGCGACTGGGCGCTAGGTCTATATATAAGCTATCCTAAGAGATTATTTGGTATCGGAGTATCAACATGGAAAAAACGACAGAAATCGAAGCCGCCGTATTTCGCCGTCTCTTGAAACATTTAGACGATAATAAAGATGTGCAAAACATCGACCTCATGATACTGGCGAATTTTTGCCGCAATTGTTTGGCTAAGTGGTATGTCAGTGCGGCAGAGGAGCGGGGTGAGAGTATCGATTACGAAGCGGCACGTGAGCGAGTGTACGGTATGCCTTACAGCCAGTGGAAGGCGAATCATCAAGCCGAGGCGACACCCGAGCAGTTGGCGGCCTTTGAAGCCCGCAGCAAAAAAGCCTAAGTTTTAACCCCGCACTGACGGATTACAATAAGGAATTCGATATGTCTCATTACCCGACGCTGAATTTTGGTTTGAGCGAAGAGCTAAACGCCCTGCGCGACATGGTGGCGCAATTTGCCGCAAATGAAATTGCACCACGTGCGGCCGAGATCGACTCGACCAATCAGTTCCCTATGGACTTGTGGCGCAAGTTCGGTGACCTAGGCTTGCTCGGCATTACCGTTGAAGAGCAGTACGGTGGCTCAGGTATGGGCTATTTGGCACACTGCATTGCGATGGAGGAAATCTCGCGGGCTTCTGCCTCAGTGGGTCTTTCGTATGGGGCGCACTCGAACCTGTGCGTCAATCAAATTCGTAAAAATGGCACCGAAGAGCAAAAGCAGACGTACTTACCCAAGCTGTGCAGCGGTGAACACATCGGCGCCTTAGCGATGTCTGAGCCTGGGGCGGGTTCAGACGTTGTTAGTATGACCTTGCGGGCCGATGATGCGGGGGACCACTACGTATTGAATGGCAATAAAATGTGGATTACCAACGGGCCTGACGCCAACGTGTATGTGATCTATGCCAAAACCGACCCTGAGGCCGGCTCTAGGGGCATCACGGCGTTTATTGTCGAGCGCGATTCCCCCGGATTTAGTCGCGCTCAAAAGCTCGACAAGTTGGGGATGCGCGGTTCCAATACTTGCGAGCTGGTCTTCGAAGACTGCAAAGTGCCAAAGAGCCATGTGCTGGGTCAGGTCGGGCGAGGTGTGCAGGTGTTGATGTCGGGTTTAGACTACGAGCGCGCGGTGCTCTCGGGCGGTCCTGTGGGTATCATGCAGGCTTGCCTGGACGTGGTTGTACCCTACATTCACGAGCGCAAGCAGTTTGGTCAAGCCATTGGCGAATTCCAGCTCATTCAGGGCAAAATTGCCGATATGTATGTGGCATTAAGTACGTCTCGCGCCTACTTGTATACGGTGGCCAATTCACTAGATCGCGGAGAAGAGTCACGTAAAGACGCGGCGGGTGTGATCCTCTATACAGCCGAAAAGGCAACGCAAATGGCTTTAGATGCGATCCAGCTGTTGGGCGGTAATGGCTATATTAATGACTACGCAACCGGGCGTTTGTTACGCGACGCCAAGCTATACGAGATTGGGGCGGGTACCAGCGAAATTCGCCGCATGCTGATTGGTCGTGAGCTCTTCAAAGAGTCCGCCTAGGTGGTGATTTCGATATGAGCGCGGCAGCAAACTCCCATAAGAAATTAATGACTGGCCGTAAAAAACAGGGGCATTTCAGTGCGCTGAACATTACTCTGGTGGATTGTGGCGATGATTGGGCGGAAATGTCGTTAACGCCAACAGCGGCGTTGATTGGCGACCCCAGTACGGGCGCCTTACACAGTGGGCCTATTACGACCCTGCTCGATTCTGCGCTGGGCATTGCTGCCAGCGTGGCGTTGCCTCGGCTGGGGTTTGCGCCCACAATCGATTTGCGGGTCGATCACTTGCGAATGGCGAACGTCAACGAGCCTCTGATTGCACGAGGTGAGGTGATCCGGATAACCCGAAATGTGCTCTTCGCGAAGGGTTCAGTGCGCCAAGGCGATGTGGAAATTGCCCACGCGGTAGGTAATTTTGTGCGCTTAAGTGATGATGTGCTAGCGATGGCTGAAGCGCACATCAAACAGCAGCTCGACACTATGGAGAACAGCGATGAGTCTTGATCATGTTCTCGATCGCCCTGTGAGTCAGCGCGCCGCGCACGCGATTTTGGATGAAATTCCCTACGCCGTCATGATGGGCGTTTTGGCTGAGGAGAACCCTGGGACCCATGAGCCACTGCGTTTCGTGATGCACGCTTCAGAGCTGCACATGGGAAATCCAACGTTGCCGGCGATGCATGGTGGCGCCTTAAGTGGTTTTATGGAGCTTGCCAGTGCGGTGCATCTACTGAGCTTTATGGAGACCGCCAAGTATCCGAAGTTGATCGATTTTTCGATTGATTACTTGCGTGCGGCGCGACTTCAAACGGTTTATGCCGTCTGCGAACTTATGCGTGAAGGCCGCAACCTAACCGCGGTTCAAGTAAAAGCTTGGCAAGAGGATCCCGCTAGGCCTGTCGCCATTGGGCGAGCGCAATTTTTGTGCTCTGATCGATAGTAACCCCGACAGCACAACTCAGTTGACGGCGCCTTCGGGCGCCGTTTTTGCTTGTGTCGCATCGTGGTACAAAGTCACAGAAGAAGCGTTTTCGTGAACTTGGAACAGCAAGCGATTCACTCAAGTGAATCACGCACAAAAATACTTGAGAGTCTTTAGAACATACTGTATGTTCAAATCTGTTTTGACATGATTCATCTACTATAAATCTAAGGTTCTTACGGAGGTTATTGTGTCCGACCTGAACACCTTTCGCACCGAGGCTCGTGCATGGCTAGAGGCAAACTGCCCTGAGTCGATGCGGGTGCCTATTCGCAGTTTTGAAGATATTTATAACGGGGGGCGCAACCCTGAAATGTCACATCCTGACCAAAAGGTTTGGTGTGACCGCATGGCCGAACGTGGCTGGACGGTACCTGAGTGGCCAAAAGCCTATGGCGGTGGTGGCTTAAATAAAGAGGAAGCCAAAGTGCTCCGAGAAGAGATGGCGCGTATCGGTGCCCGTCCAGCTCTGGATAGTTTTGGTATTTCGATGTTAGGTCCCGCCTTGCTTAAATTCGGTAATGAAGAGCAAAAGCTCGAGCATTTACCGCCGATTGTGCGCGGTGAAATTCGCTGGTGCCAAGGGTATTCGGAGCCCAATGCTGGGTCCGACTTGGCGTCGTTGGCGACGCGGGCGGAAGACAAAGGGGACCATTACATTGTAAACGGCCAAAAAATCTGGACGTCGTATGCGAACAAAGCGGATTGGATCTTCTGTTTAGTACGAACCGATAACACGGGCTCTAAGCACGAAGGCATTAGTTTTGTGCTGTTCGACATGGCGACCCCAGGTGTGACCACTCGCCCCATTAAGCTGATTAGCGGTTCATCGCCGTTTTGTGAGACGTTCTTTGACGACGTGCCGGTTCTTAAAAAGAACTTGGTGGGTGAAGAAGGTAAAGGCTGGACCATTGCTAAGTACCTACTTACCCATGAGCGCGAAATGATCTCAAGTTTTGGTGCTGCTGGCGGGAAGAAGACGCTGGGTCAGCGTGCGGCAGAAAATATGGGTACAGACGCCTCTGGCCGTTTGCGAGCTGGCACCTTGCGTTCTGTAATCGCCCAGTATCAGTTAGATACCTTGGCTTTTGCCGCAACGATGGAAAAGGTCACGGCCGAAGCAAAAGCCGGTCAAGGTTTAGGGCCCGCGTCGTCTATTTTTAAATACTACGGCACTGAGTTAAATAAGCGCCGTAACGAATTGTTGCTGTCGGTTGAGGGTGAGTCTGCCTTGGGCTGGAGCGGCGAAGAATACAACGAGGGCGAAATAGCCCGAGCTTGGCTGCGTTCTAAAGGGAACTCGATCGAAGGTGGCACCTCGGAAGTTCAATTAAACATTGTCGCCAAGCGCGTGCTTGGTCTGCCAGACGCATAAGGAGGCAATATGACATTAGTACTTAACGAAGAAGAGATCATGTTGCGTGATTCGGCCGCCGGCTTTTTGACCGAGACCGCGAATGTTGAGGCTTTTCGTAAGCACCGCGACAACCCTCCGACTGCCGGGTTTGATAAAGCGCTTTGGGGGTCAATTGCTGAAATGGGCTGGTGCGGTATCGCCATTGATGAAGCACACGGTGGTCTAGGTTACGGTTTTACTGGATTGGGTCTAATTATCGAGCAAATGGGTAAAAATTTAACGGTCTCGCCCTTCAATAGCACGGTTTTAATGGCGTCTACAGCGATTGCTCAGTTTGGGACCGAAGCGCAAAAGCAAGAATGGCTCCCAAAAATTGCCGCGGGTGACGTTGTCATGTCTTTGGCGATTCAAGAAGGCAGTCACTTTGATCTCGATAGTCTGTCCACCTCGGTTTCGATGCAGGGCGATGGCTTTGCGCTTAAGGTCGAAAAGCGTCAAGTGTTAGACGCCATAAGTGCCGATGCCTTCGTTGTTGTGGCCAAAGACGCCTCTGGATATCAAGCCTTTATCGTGACCGCTGACCAGGTGTCGGTGCGGAATCAGTCGATGGTCGACGCTCTTTCCAGTGGTACGGTGGTGATCGATACGCGCCTAACGGCCGAAGCGCAAATGGATGCTGACAGCCTGAATAATGGTGGTTTAGAGCGTGCACTCGATATGATGAATATTGGCCTGGCGGCCGAGTTGTTAGGCGTGTCGACAGAGGCTTTTGAGCTTACGGTTGGGTATCTTCGTGAGCGCAAGCAGTTCGGGAAAGTCATTGGTAGCTTTCAGGGGCTGCAGCATCGCGCAGCAGATCTGTTTGCTGAGCTCGAGCTTTGTAAGGCGATTGTTTTAAAGGGTTTGCGTGCTGTCGACGCCGGTGAAGACCTGAGCGGCTTGGCCAGCGCGGTCAAAGCCAAGCTTGCGCAAATTTCGCAGCGAGCCACTAACGAAGGCATCCAGATGCACGGCGGTATTGGTATGACCGACGAGTACAATATCGGTTTCTTTATCAAGCGAGCTCGTGTACTTGAGCATACGTTGGGTGATTTTCATTACCACCTAGATCGCTATGCAGTGCAGGGCGGTTTCTAGAATGGCAGTAACAGATGTTACGGAAATTATCCGTCCACTGGATGAGGCTGTCGCCACATTGACCCAGCCGGGCGCCCCTTTTGAAGTCACGCGGGCTGTGTTGAGGGGCTATGAATATCCCGTCTATGCTGCTATTCCCAATAATTTGGGTGAATACTTTGAGTTTATGCGCAAGCATGGGGACGCCGAATTTTTGGTCTACTTAGATCAGCGCATTGGGTACACCGAGGCTCTAGAGCTGGCTCTGGGTTTTGCTGCCAAGTTAAACGAGCAGGGTGTGCAAAAGGGCGATCGCATTGCGATTGTGTCGCGCAACAATCCAGAGTGGATTATTGCCTTTATTGCGGCTGTGGCTATGGGTGCAGTGGCGGTCCCGATGAATGGTTGGTGGACGACCGATGAGTTGGATTACGCCATCGATGATTCGGGCGCCAAGTGGGTGGTAGCTGACGCGGAACGGATCGAGCGCTTAAAACCCTTGATTGATAAGTATGACCTAAATATTGTTGCCACAGACTCAGGCGCTGCAGCTTTAATTGATGCGCCTACCGTGCAAGATTGGGGGCGTGAAGGCCAGTCCTTAGTCTGGCAAAGACCCGACGTAGACGTCGATGACAATGCAACTATATTGTATACCTCGGGCTCAACAGGGCATCCAAAAGGGGTGTTATCCACCCACCGCGGGGTGTTATCGGCCCTGTACAGTTGGCTATTGATGGGCGTTGCGTCAAAGCAAGTCGAGGCCTTGGCGCCGGCAGAGCCGCAGGGCAAGGTTCAGCCCGTGGGCCTGCTGACAGTCCCGTTGTTTCACTGCACTGCCAGTCACTCTGCTTTCATGCTGTCAATTTTGCCGGGACGCAAATTGATCATCATGTACAAGTGGGATGTCGAAGAGGCCATGCGCCTGATCGAGCTGGAGAAAGTCAGCTGGATGACGGGTGTACCCACCATGTCTGCGGAGCTTCAGCGCGCGGCTCAAGCGACAACGCGAGATCTGTCCACGCTGGCAGAGGTATTTGCTGGGGGCGCTGCGCGCCCCGCCGATCAGGTCGAAAAAATTGCGGGTACCTTTAAGAAGACAGCGCCAGGTTTGGGTTACGGTCTTACTGAAACCAACGCTCTTGGAGCCTTTAATAGCGGTGTGTTGTATTTGGCTAATCCAAGCAGTACGGGTCGCGCGGTACCTGCTGTTACTGAGTTTAAAATTATCGACTCTACAGGAAACCACCTAGGACCAGATGAGATCGGTGAGGTCTGCATGAAATCACCGGCTAACGCCGTCGGCTATTGGAACAAGCCCGAGGCGACGGCGGTAGCCTTCGTTGATGGCTGGTTCCACACCGGTGACCTGGGTAAGCTGGACGAAAATGGCTTTTTAAGCATCGTGGATCGTATTAAGGACATCATCATCCGCGGAGGTGAGAATATTAGCTGCATTGAAGTAGAAGCAGGTATTTGTTCGCATCCCCAGGTGTTAGAGGCAGCCGTTTTTGGCGTCCCTGATGAGCGGTTAGGTGAAGCAGTGGGCGCGGTGGTGGTCGTGTCCGGCGAACTTAAAGAGCCCCTGCAGTCCTTACAGGCTTATTTGAAAGATCACCTTGCCGCTTTCAAGATTCCAGCCTATGTTTGGGTGCATGAGGGAAGTCTGCCTCGAACTGCGACCGGCAAAATTTTTAAACGAGAATTAAAACAGCACTACAACGCCACGTTGTCCGCTGCATAACACAAGAGGGAAAACCATGGACTTAGGAATAAGCGAAAGACTTGAACCGCTATTGCACAGCGTAAAAACCTTTATTGCTGAAGAAATCGAGCCAATGGAGGATGAATACTGGAAGGAAGTTGATACTGGCAGTCGCTGGGAGTTTACTGAGCGCCAGACTGAAATTTTAGAGACCCTGAAAGCCAAAGCGCGTGAGCAGGGCTTGTGGAATTTCTTTTTAACTGGCGAACACGGTTATGGGTTAACCACGGTTGAATATGCCTATTTAGCTGAAGAGATGGGCAAAACTCCGCTGGGTGCCGAGGTATTTAACTGCGCCGCGCCTGACACGGGCAACATGGAAGTGCTGCACAAATACGGCAGCGAAGCGCAGAAAGCACAGTGGTTAGAGCCCTTGTTAAACGGGGAGATCCGCTCTGCTTACGCGATGACCGAGCCTGGCGTTGCTTCGTCAGATGCAACGAATATCTCGACCAACGCAGTCTTGGACGGTGACGAATGGGTAATCAACGGCGAGAAACACTGGATTTCGGGTGCGGGTGATCCACGCTGCAAAATTATGATTGTAATGGTCAAGACGAGTCCTGACGCTCCGACCCACAAACAGCAGTCGCAAATTTTGGTGCCAAAAGATACCCCGGGGTTAGAAATTTTGCGCCCTATGACCGTTTTTGGGGAAGACGATGCGCCGCACGGTCACATGCACTTGCGTTTTAATAACGTACGTGTACCCAAAGACAATATCATCCTAGGTGAAGGTCGAGGATTCGAGATCTCGCAAGGTCGTCTTGGTCCGGGTCGAATTCACCACTGTATGCGCGCATTAGGTGCGGCTGAGAAAGCACTGAAATTATTGTGTGAGCGCGCGACGACTCGCACCGCCTTTGGTAAGCCTTTGGCCAAACTGGGTGGTAACGTCGATATCATTGCCAATGCTCGAATGAACATTGAAATGAATCGCTTGCTGACCCTCAAGACGGCGTGGTTAATGGATAACATCGACGCGAAAGAAGCGCGTGTTTGGATTTCGATGATCAAAACGACTGTTCCCAACGCGGTGCTTCAGATTGTTGACGACGCCATTCAAATGTACGGCGGGTTGGGTGTGTCGCAAGATACGCCATTGGCTGGCATGTACAAAGGTTTGCGTACTCTGCGCTTGGCCGATGGTCCAGATGCCGTTCACCGTATGGTGGTGGGCCGTCATGAGCTGCGAAAGTATGCGGCGCAAGATTCGGTGAGCGCCACGTTCCGTGACGGTTGATCGATAATAGCTACCACATCAATCAATGCGCCAAATTGGCGTAAAGAGGAGAATGACAATGCCAATAATTGTTGTACCAAAGGAAGAATTGCCGAATTACGTCGGCCATAAATTTGAGCCAGGTCAGTGGGTCGAAGTAAGACAGGAGCGAATAAATCACTTCGCTGACTGTACGGAAGATTTTCAGTACATCCACATTGACGAAGAGCGTGCCGCGCAGACGCCGTTTGGTGGCACCATTGCGCATGGTTTCTTGACGCTATCGCTGTTGGTCAAAATGTGTGAAGAAAATGCGATCGCTCCGGAAGGCGTGGTCATGGGCATTAACTACGGTTTTGACAAGATACGCTTCTTGGCGCCGGTGCGTGCAGGCAAGCGTGTGCGCGCTCATAGCCAAATTGTTAGTATCGATGCCAAAGATGGTGGCCGTTTCTTAACGAAGCAAGCCGTAAGTGTTGAGATCGAAGGTGAGGAAACCCCCGCTTTAATCGCAGAATGGTTGGGTATGGTGGTGACCGCGTAAGCGGCCCTGGTACCCCTTAAGGAGGAAATATGACAATTCGTTATGACGGCCAAGTGGCTATTGTGACAGGTGCCGGCGGCGGTTTAGGCCGTTCGCACGCGATTGCCTTGGCGGCTCGTGGCGCCAAAGTAGTAGTAAACGATCTAGGTGGTTCGGTTGATGGCAGCGGTGGTTCAAGCGACGCGGCAAAAGCAGTCGTTGCGGAAATCGAAGCCGCTGGCGGTGAAGCGATGGCCAACGGCGCTAACGTGGCCGACTACGCTCAAGTCGAAAAAATGGTTGCTGAAACCATGGAGCGTTGGGGTCGCATCGATATTCTAGTAAACAACGCAGGTATTTTGCGCGACAAAAGCTTTGTGAAGGGCTCCCTAGACGACTTTAAACTGGTGGTTGATGTGCACTTGATGGGCAGTGTCAACTGCACCAAAGCGGTGTGGGATATTATGCGCGAGCAGGCTTATGGCCGCATCCTTGTCACCACCAGCTCCAGCGGGTTGTATGGTAACTTTGGACAGGCCAACTACGGATCAGCCAAAATGGGTGTCATCGGTATGATGAACACTCTGGTGCTAGAAGGCGCGAAATACAATATTCATGTGAATGCGCTTGCCCCTACTGCGGGGACGCGTATGACGGAAGGCCTGATTCAAGAGGACGCCTTCAAACTATTGACTCCAGAAACGGTAACGCCAGCTGTGCTTTACATGGTCTCTGAAGGTGGTCCAAACCGCACAATCTTATCGGCGGGTGCCGGGGGTTATGCAGTGGCTAAAATTGTGGAAACCGAAGGTATGTGGTTGCCACCCGAAGAGCAAACGCCCGAGGGAATTGCGGCACATTGGGATCAAATTAACGACTTTAATACTGTTCGCGAATTGAAGGCGGGCGGTGAACAAACCATTAAATTTGTGATGGCGGCGGCTGCAGGCCACGGCATCTCAGCGGAGTAGAATCATGGCTAAAGAAGCAGTAATTGTAAGTACAGCACGTACCCCGATCGCTAAAGCGTATCGTGGTGGTTATAACAACTTGGGTGGTGCAAGTTTAGGTGCGGCCTCGGTGGCTGAAGCAGTGCGCCGCGCCGGTATTGATCCAGCCGAAGTTGACGATGTGATCATGGGCTCTGCCCTGCAGCAGGGTGCAACCGGCACTAACGTCGCTCGTCAAATCGCCTTGCGCGCTGGGTTGCCTGTCACCGTCAGCGGCATGACGCTTGATCGTCAGTGCTCTTCGGGTCTTATGGCGGTAGCGACCGGCGCTAAGCAAATTATTGATGACGGTATGTCGGTGGTTGTAGGCGGTGGTTTAGAATCGATTTCGTTGGTGCAAAACGAGCATATGAACCTTCATCGCATGGTTGACGATGAGTTAATGAAAATGGCTCCAAATATCCATATGCCCATGCTGCAAACTGCTGAAGTGGTAGCAAAGCGCTACGGCATTTCGCGCGATGCGATGGACGAGTACGGTTTTCAGTCGCAGCAGCGCACAGCCCAAGCTTACGCAGAAGGTCGTTATGACGCTGAATTAGTGCCTGTTACCTGCGAGCGTATCGTGTGGAACAAAGAAACGGGTGAGCAATCCACTGCGGTAGGTACTGTAACAGCAGACGAAGGTGTACGTGCTACCACATTAGACGGCCTTTCTAATCTTCGCACCGTGATTGAAGGCGGCACTATCACCGCAGGTAATGCGTCGCAGTTGTCGGATGGTTCCTCAGCACAAGTGATCATGGATTCCAAATTGGCCGAGCAGCGTGGTCTAGAGCCTTTGGGTGCCTACCGAGGCATAGCGGTTGCTGGCTGTGAGCCAGACGAAATGGGTATTGGCCCTATTTTTGCGATTCCCAAATTGTTAAAAGCGCATGGTTTGACCATGGACGATATCGGTTTATGGGAACTGAACGAAGCGTTCGCTGTGCAGGTTCTGTACTGCCGCGATAAGCTCGGTATCGACAACGATAAACTCAACGTCAGCGGTGGCGCGATCTCGATTGGCCATCCCTATGGCATGA